>JBBDIB010000072.1:0-17794 GCA_040880665.1 Planctomycetota bacterium | reverse complement strand
CAGGGCAATGAGATACGGCGAATACGACGGATCGTGGTGAGGGAACCGGGCTAGAAGTTGCCGAGCACGACCCGCAAGCCGTGGGTGAAGACCACGCGCCCGGGTTCGGCCAGCGCGCCCTGCCACATGAACGTGGCTCCCAGCAGCGCGGCATCGTTCGGAACGGGAGTAGAGTACGGCGCGCTACGCCCGACGACGTTCCACGGCACCACGAAGGGAGCGACGTGAATCGGGTAGTTCACGAAGAGTTCCCCGTAGGCGGAGAGTGGTACGCCGCAGCCGCTGATCGGAGCTCCGAGCGTCAACAGCGCCAGGCTTCCGGCGCCGAAGCCCGCGCTACCGGACGGATCGCCGACCTGCATCTCGAACGTCGACCCGAGCACCGGCCGCGAGCGGTGCACGTCGGACTCGGAGCGGTTCGGGTCCGCCCACCAGGTGGCGGCGGGGATGATGTCCGCGCGGTCCATCTTGAAGTTCTCCGAGCGTCCCGAGAACTCGAGCACGTGCGTCCCGGTGCCGAGGAACATCTGCAGGATGTCATTGGGACCCTCGATCACGGCGTTGGGGTTCCAATAGCCGTTCTGGTAGCTGTAGATCTTCTCCCAGCCACCGCCGTCGATGCGGACCCAGCTGTCGTTCTCGAGCGTCGAGTCGGGGTGGTTGTGCTGGCTCCAGAGCCGCATCACGTACGCGCCGGGGTTGTCGACCTCGAAGGTGAACGAGATCGTGTCGACGCCGGGCGTCCCGAAGAGGTTCGGGCCGGCCCAACGCAGGTAGCCCGCGCCGCTGTAGCCGGAGAGCGCGGTCTCGAACGACCAGTTGCCTGGCGCTCCAGCCGACTCCATTTCCATGATCACCATGCCGTCGGCGTCCGGCAGGTAGACCCGCGGCGTGGTGGGCCGGGCGAACAGACTATTGGCAGGGCCCGGCAGCGTGCAGCCGACGCGCACGTCGGCGGAGGCGGCGACTTGGGCGGAAGCGGGGAGGGCGAGAGGTACGAGCAGCGCGATGGCAAGACGCATGACGATTGGTTCGGTTGAACGCGGGGTAGAAGTCTCGGTGAAGGACGGAATCTAGAGACTTTTTCCCACCCGATGGGCCGGAAAGCGCCAACGGCCCCGCCGAGCCCCGGAAAGGGCCTAGCCCGGTTCCCTCACCACGATCCGTCGGATTCGCCGTATCTCGTTGCCCTGCCGACACTTCCCTCCCTCACCGTGCTCGACGACCCGCAAAGGTCGCCTCCGCGCGCTTCAGTCGCGAAGCCTCGACAGGACAACGATTTACGACGAATCCGATCGAATCGTGGTGAGGGAACCGGGCTAGAGCGGCTCGATTTCGAGCAGCGGCTGCTCGGCCGCGATCTCCGCACCGTCGTCCACGAGCACGCGCACGATGCGCGCCTTGGGGGGCAGCGCTCCGCCGGGACGGTAGGGAAGATGCGTAAACGTCTTCATGACTTCGATCAACCCAATCGTGTGGCCCTCGGCCAGTTCCACCCCGACCGCGCAGAAGACGGGCTCGTCGGGGCTCGCGCGATGCCAGAAGCGTCCGGCGTGGGGCGCGAGTACCAAGGCGCCGGACGCCGCTTCGGCGGTCGGCCCGGACACTTCGGCGAGCCGCTCGTCGCCCGCCAAGGGCGCCAGCTCGTAGAGGACGTCACCGTAGCCGACCGGTTGATGCACGAGCGGCGGGCGCTCGTTGACCACGCGACCGATGGCTCCCGCCGGAACGACGAGCTGGTGCGCGACTTCGAGCGAGTAGATCACGCCCGCGGGCTCGCCCGGCGAGAAGAGCCATCCGGGCGGCGCCGCCAGCGTAAAGAGACCGACGCCGGGACACCGCAACCGCAGGCGGTCGCCGTCGCGCTCGAGGATCAGTTCGCGTTTGCGTCGAAGGTTCAGCATGGCGTTCAGCCTCGATGCGCGTTGAGGACGCTGATGTCGTGGAGCGACCAGATGCGCGGGTTCTTGACGCGCCGGTTGCCGATCGACTGGTACGCGCACTCGGCGAACAGCTCGAGCCAACTGCGCAGCTCGCCGAAGGCGATGATCTCGTCGGTGTCCATCTGGGACGCCGCCTTGTAGGGGTCCATGTCGCCCTCGATGCGCGCTTCGACCGCTTGCATGCCGGCTTCGATCTCGGCGCGCTCGTCGGCGTCGTCGGTCAGGATCTCGAAGTCGTCGTCGAGCTTCGTGTTGTACGTCGCGATGGCGAGCGTGCGGCCTTCCATCACGGCCTGGCGCGTGATCGGCGTCGAGAGCTGCACGACCGGATCGTAGGGCAGGCCGGCCATCGCGTAGTAGCCGGCGCCCGCCGCCTTGCGCAGGAGGACCGTGAACATCGGCGTCGTGTTGGTCGAGTTGGTGTAGATCAACGACGAGCCGTAGCCGAGCAGTCCCAGGCGCTCGGCCTCGACTCCGATGTCGAAGCCCGAGATGTCCTGCAGCCAGACGATCGGAATGCCGTCGTGGTTGCACGAACGACTGAACGCGGCGACCTTGGCGATGCCCTCGCGGTAGAGGATCGCCGCGGGCTTCTTCTCGCCGCGCTTCTCGGGATCGTCGACCAGGCCTTGGCGGTTGGCGACGAAGCCCATGTAGAGCCCGTTGATGCGCCCGACACCGACCACCATCTCGGTGCCGCGATCGGCGAGGACCTCCCAGAACAGACTCTCGTCCACGAGTCGCGCCAAGAGTTCGTCCGCGTCGAACGGCAGGCGGTGATCGGCGGGCACCATCGCGGCGATCTGGCTGGCCGGGAAGTGTGGCGGCGCCGGTTCCGCGCCGAAGCGGTAGTACTCGACGGCTGACCCCGGCAGCTTTTGGATCTCGCGCCGAATCAGGTCCAACGCGGCGCTGTCGTCGGGCACGCGTTCGTCCGCGCAACCGGACTGCGAGACGTGTACCTCGGGCCCGCCGATGTCCAGGCTCGAGAGGCTGAGGCTTTTGGCGCCCTTGATCAACGCCGCGCCCGCGATGACCATGTAGGCCTGCTCGGTCATGAAGACGCGGTCGGAGATGATCGGCATGTAGCCGCCGCCCGCGATGCAGTCGCCGAAGACGCCCGCGATCTGGGGCACGCCCGCCGCCGACAGCTCGCTGTTCTTCTTGAAGATGTGGCCCGCGCCGCGCTGTCCCGGGAACGACTGCGCCTGCTCCGGCAGGTAGAGCCCCGAGCAGTCCACGAGGTAGATGACCGGAATCTCGAGCTCGAGCGCCATCACTTGCGCGCGTTGGATCTTCTCGGGAGTGCGCGGCCACCACGCGCCGCTCGCCACCGTGTTGTCGTTGGCGATGACCATGGTCCAACGAGCGTGGATCTTGACGTACACGGTGATGACGCCGGCCGCGGGCGATTCGACCTTGCCGAACTTGCGGCCGTGGTTGACGAAGGTGCCGACCTCGAACAGTTCGCTATCGGCGTCCTTCAAGCGCTCGATGCGCTCGCGGGTCGTCAGTTTGTCCTTGGCGTGCACGCGCTCGACGTACTTCTCGCCCCAGCCGGCACGCACGACCGAACGCCGCTCGGCCAGGAGGGCGTCGCGCTCACGGCGCCCGTCGAGCGTGCGTTCGAGCTGTTTCGGGTCGAGAAAGGCGTCCAGGGGACGCCCCACGGGAATCAGCGGGACCTTGGCCATGGATCAGGCGCGTTCCCAACCGGGAAGGCGAGAGGTGTCGTAGTTGCCGGCGCGAAAGCCGGGATCGGCGAGCACGGCCCGGTGCAGCGGAATCGTCGTCGCGATGCCCTCGATGTGCGTTGCGTCGAGCACTCGTTCGAGCGCCTCGATCGCGGCGGCGCGATCCGCGGCGTGGACCAAGAGCTTGGCGACGAGGCTGTCGTAGTAGGGCGGGATCGTGTCGCCCGAGCGCACGTGCGTGTCGATGCGCAACGTGGCGCCGGTGACGTCGCTCGGAAAGTCGAAGCGCTCGATCTGGCCGGGCGTCGGGCGAAAGTCCTCGGCGGGATCCTCGGCATTGATGCGCAGCTCGATGGCGTGACCGCTGAGCCGCACGTCGGCTTGCGTCAGGCTCAGCCGATGGTTCGCGGCGATCCGAATCTGCTCGGCCGCGATGTCGACGCCGCTGACGAGTTCGCTGACCGGATGCTCGACCTGCAGGCGCGTGTTCATCTCGAGGAAGTAGAACTCGCCGCCGGGCGTCAAGAGGAACTCGATCGTGCCGGCGCTGGCGTAGCCGACGGCCAGCGCCGCGGCTAGCGCCCGTTCGCCGAGGTCCGTCGCCACGTCGCGCGAGAGCGCCGGGCTGGGGCTCTCCTCGAGCAGCTTCTGGTGCTTGCGCTGCACCGAACACTCGCGCTCGCCGAGGTGCACGCCGTTCCCGAAGTGGTCGCACAGGACTTGCACCTCGATGTGGCGCCCGTGCTCGATGAGCTTCTCGAGGAACACAGAAGCGTCGCCGAACGCGGAGGCCGCTTCGGCCGCAGCGGCGCTGAACGCCGCGTGTACGTCGGCTTCTCGATCGACGCGCCGCATGCCGCGGCCGCCGCCCCCGGACTCGGCCTTGAGCAAGACCGGGTAGCCGACCTCGTTCGCCACGCGCACCGCCGCGTCGGCGTCGGCCAGCGGCCCGTCCGAGCCCGGCACGACGTCCAGGCCCGCGGCGCGCATCGCGCGCTTCGCCGGACTCTTCTGTCCCATCTCGCGCATCGAGCGCGTGGACGGCCCGACGAAGGCGAAGCCGTGCTGGCGCACGAGCGCCGCGAAGCGTTGGTTCTCGGCCAGGAAGCCCCAGCCCGGATGCACCGCGCTGGCGCGCGTCTGGTGCGCCGCCTGCACGATGCGCTGCATGCGGAGATAGCTCGTGGACGGCGCCGCCGGGCCCACGCAGACGACCTCGTCCATGACCTCGGTCCAGGAAGCGCCGCGGTCGGCCTCCGAAATCACACCGATAGGGGCGATACCGAGGCTGCGACAGGCGCGCGCGATGCGCACGGCCACTTCGCCCCGATTGGCGATCAAGAGGCGGTGAAACATGGGCGAACAGGCTAACCGCTGGGCCGCCCGTACGTTGTCGGTAAACTTGGGCCGGGCCGAGCGCGAGGGGCGTATGACTGCATCCGCGCCCGCTGCGCGGTACGGCTCCGACGTACGAGCGAGCTGATCCCGACAACCTCCGACCCACCATCCGATGAAACCGATTCACGCATTTGCCTCGATCGCCCTCGTGGCGTCCGCGCTTCCCACAGCGGCCCAGGTCGGCGAACCATTCCCGATGGACGCCCAGGTCGAGGTGTTGCACCCCGCGGCGAAGACCCTCGACGCGTTTCGCGGCCGAACGATCCTGGTCGAGTTCTTCGCCCACTGGTGAGGCCCGTGTCGAGGTGCGGTTCCGCACCTGAACAAACTGCACGAGGAGTACGAGTCGAAGGGCTTGAGCGTGCTCGCCATCACCAGCAACACCGAAGACAAGGCGAAGACCGAGGCCTTCATCGCGGCGACCGGCGCCGAGTACACGTACGGCTACTTCCACGACGACTCGATCTCGAAGGCGACCGAGCAGAAGGGCTATCCCCACGCGGCGCTGATCGATCCCTCGGGCACCATCGTCTGGACCGGCCATCCGGCCCGCCTCACCTCGAGCACGATCGAGGAACACCTGAAGGGCGCGGCGAAGTACATCTCGTTCGGTTGGCCCACCGAATTCGAGTCGGTCGCGAAGGAAGTGCACGCAGGCGACTTCGCGAAGGCGCTCGCCGCGGTGGACAAACTGGCCGAGAAGGGCGTCGAAGGCGCAGCCGACGTCCGTACGTCGGTCGTCGGGATGCTCGACGCCCACATCGCCGAGATGAACGCGGCTCTTCAAGCGGGGGACTTCCTCGAGGCGAACCGAATCGCGGAGTGGCTCGACGGCAACCTGAAGGGACTCGATCAAGCGCAAGCCGTCGAGGCCGTGCTGGATCGCTTCAAGAGCGACAAGGACGCCAAGCAGATCCTCGGCGGACAGGCGGCCCTCGCGAAGGTCATGAACGGCGAGCTACGCAAGGACAAGCAGCTCGAGAGCGCGATCTCGAAGGCCGAGAAGCTCGCCAAGAAGTATCCCGGTACCATCGTCGAGACGCAGGCGAACGAGTTCATCGCTCGGTTGCGCGTTCGACTCCAGGGCTGATACCGCGGGACGACTCCATGGTGCGAGCTTGATCCGAACGCACGCTCTCGTGGGCGCCCTCGCCGGGCTCTTCCTCGTCGTAGCTCCGCTGCGAGCCGAGGCCGACCTGGCGGGGGCGCTCGACCGTTTGGGGGCCGCGACGGCGGACGTTCGCGCCGCAGCGGAACGCGAGCTCGTCCGCGCGCTCGAGGGCGTCGAGGCCACGACCCTCGAGGAGCTCATGAGCGCGCGCGACGCCGAGCCACGGCGCCGCCTCGCACGCGCGCTCGCCGTCCGCGACGAACACTTCGCGTTGATCCTCGAGCTGACGGGCGGCCCGCTCGACGATGTCGCGCTGGCGGCGCTCGGCGGCCAGATCGCGCGCTGGCTCCCCGAGCCACTCGAGCGCGGCAAGGGCGGCCAGGCGCTCGAGCGCGACCTGGGCGCACTGGCGTCGCGCAGCGAACGCGCCGTGTTCGCCGTGCGGGCCGGCGCGAACGTCCGGTCCAGCCTGGCGGCGCTGCAACGCCAGGCCGAGACGCCCTTCGGTCTGGCGCTCGATCCGGCGCTGGAGGAGAACGCGCGCACGGACGCGGCGACGGGCGGCAGTTGGCTGCCCGTCGTTCAGCACCTGAGCGCCGCCTTGCCCAACGCCGACCTCCTGGGGTACGGCGTCGATCCGTTCGTGCCCGTTGGCGAGCGCCGCGGCTGGGTCGCGATCGTCCCGCGTGCGGCGTCGGCACGAACGTCGACGGACCTGTTGGTGGACTGGTGCCGAGCCACGTCGGCGGACGATCCGTTTCGCCGCACGCGCGCCGTCGCCGCGCTGTTCGCCACGGGTTGGCCGGCGGCGGTGCGGTGGGTCGCAACGCTCGCGGCGGCGGGCGATCCGCTCGCGCGCGGCGTGTTGCTGGACGCCGCGGCGGAGGGCGGCGTTGCGCCCGTGTTGGCGCTCGACGTCGAGCGCACGCTGGCGGAGCTCGACGCTCTTCTGCCGGTGGAGTCCGTGCGCGCGCATCGACGGCTCGACGCCTTGATCGAACACCCGCCGGCGCTCGGGCCCGACGCGCTCTTCGCGAACTGGGATGCATTGGCGGAGCCCGCGCGCTGGGCGCGTTGGGTGCTGCTCGGGGCGTGGGGGACGCGCGCCGCGAGCGCGGAGCGCGCGTCGGAACTCGCGCGCCGCGAGCTCGCGCGCCGCGAGCTCGACCCGCGCTTCGTCGAGCCCGTGCTCGCAGCGCTCGCCGCGCGCGAGCCTGGGTCGTCGCGCGCCGCGTTCGAGCTGACGCCGCACGCGACCGAGTTGGTGCTCGCCGAGTGGGACGCGCGCCGTCTCGAGTTGCTCGTCGCAGCGCGCGTCGATCCGTCGCCCGCGGTCGAAGGGGACGTCGACCCGGTCGCACTCGTCGCCTGGCGACTCGGGCGCGGCGCCGTCGGACCAGCCGCCGAGCTCGCGGTTCGGCACCTCGCACTGGCCGGGTCCAGTGATCTGTATCCCGCGCTCCTTGCGTGGCGGGACGAGGCGGCCCTCGTCGCGCGCTTCTTGGACCAGCTCGTCCGCCTCGCGGACGCGGACTCCGTGCGCGTGCGGCGCCTGCGCTTTCTCGCTGGCCACCTTCCGGCACCGGAGGCCGGGGCCTATCTGCGCGAGCTGCGCTTGCCGGCGTTGGGCGCCTCCGACCTCGACCTCCAGCTCTTGACGCGACTGGTCGTCGAGGCGCGCGGACCGCGCGCCGGAAAGGCTCTCGAGCTCTTGCGTTTCGGGCTCGCGCAAAGCGCCCAGCGTGACAAGGAGGCGCCCGTCGAGCTAATGGCGGCCTTCGACCGGGTGATCGATGGTTTCACCGCGACCGGTCGCGACGTGGAGATCGATCCAGTGATCGGTTTCCTCGAGGAACTGATGCGCGTCGCCCAGGCGCCCTGGGTCCCGCACTGGCGCGGTCGCTGGCCGCTGCCGCCGCGCGTGCGCACGATCGAGCTGGAACGGGCCGACCCTAGGTGGGAGCTTTGAGCCCCGGCCGCATTTTCGTCGGCTAAAGTCACCGTTCGAGCCGGTCCAAGCTCTACGGTTCTCACGGGCGCGCGCCGATGAGGTCTTGCGATCACGCGGAACGCGCCGCCAGCCAGGCAGGATCCGCCGTTCCCTCCGCCTTCTCAGATGCGCCTCTTCGGCCAAACTTCCGAATCGAGTCTCGAGCCCGCGCCTCCCGGCGAGGGCGTCGACATCCCCATCCGCTCGGAAGAGATCGTGATGGTGCGCGATCCCTACAGCCAGGTCGCGGAGCAGTTCCGTCGCCTGCGCAACTCGATCCAGGCGCTCAACTCGGACGGCGCCTCGCGGACGGTCATGATGACCAGCTCGATCCGCGGCGAGGGCAAGACGGTCGCGACGCTGAACCTCGCGATCGCGCTGGCCGAGTTGCCGCAGATGCGCGTCTTGGTGTTGGACGTGGATCACCTGTCGCCGCAGGTCGAGAACTACCTCGGCCTTCCGCGTCGACAAGGTTTGACCGAGGTGCTGCAGGGGCGCTTGCCGCTCGATCAGTCGATTCGCAACACGGCGATCGAACGCATGGACGTGATGGGGGCCGGGTCGGCGCCGCTGAATCCCGCCGACATCCTGAACGTCGATCGCATCCGTTCGGTGCTCAACGCGCTGAAGCGACGCTACGACTACGTCTTGATCGACGCGCCCGCCGCGCTCTCGACGAACAGCCCCAGCGTGCTGGGGAGTTTGGCCGACGGGATCATCCTCGTCGTGCGGTTGGGCTCGACGCCGAAGCCCTTGGTGGAAGAGGCCTACCAGAGCCTCGAGAACCTGGGCGGCAACATTCTGGGCACGTGTCTGACCGACGGTTCGCTGCCCGACTCGGGTCGCTGAACGCTAACCGAACAGCCAGCCCACGGGGCGAATGACGGCGATCGGGCGTCCGCTGCTGGCGGAGCGCAGCAGGCGCGGCAAGTTCGAGCGCTCCCAACGCAGCGCGCGCGCCGCGTCCTGGTAGCTCGCTTCGCGCGCGCGGAAGGTGGGCCCATGGTGCAGGAGGCGGCCGTTGGTCGAGCGCTCGATGGGGAGCGCGGCGTGCAGCAGTTCGTGGAAGAGGACGAAGCGCACGAACCAGGCGGGAACCGCCGCTTGATCGAGGACGGGATGGACGCGCACGCGGCGCGCTTCGGGGTCGAAGCTGCCGAGTTGCAGGCTGTTCTTCGCCCGACGGCGGCCACGGCGGCCCCAGGTGATGTCGGGCAACGGAGCGCGGTCGAGTTCGGGCAAGTGGGGCAGGACGTGCCGGACCAACTCGTCGAGGTGGTGGACCTGACCGCGCGGCTCGGGCGCCGGGAGGCGGCGCGGCGGCAGTTCGCGCGAGCGCTCGGCGATCCAGGCATCGAGCTGGGCCGAAGCCTTGCGAGCGCGACGCCCGACGGCGAGCCAGCGAGACACCGCGTGCCGGATGTCCGGAGGTGCGTCGCGGAAGAACGCGTTCATCTGCAGCCGACTGGGCTCGCCGGCGCGGCGCGCGGGACGATAGACGAGCACCTGTCGGCGCGCACGGCCGAAGCGCACCTCGACCGGTTCGCCCAGTTCGCGGCTCAGTTGGGCGCCCCAGTCCGCCGCCTCGAAGCCGGGGCCCACTCGCATCGGCTCGTTCATCCGGTCCCGAGCTTAGGAAGCTCGGGGCGCAGCGCACTCCAAGCGCGCGCTTTTCCAAGCGGCGTGGCGTCAGAGCTCGAAAGCGAGTTCGAGCACGGCGCCCGCCTCGACCGTGGATCGACGAGCTCCGGAGCTTTCTCCGGTGCGAGCGTGCGCCTCGACCAGCCACGTTCCGGGCGGTAGTCGATCGAACTCGAAGCGTCCGCGGTCGTCGGTCGCGAGCCGCAGCTCCGCGCCTGCGCCCCTGGCGATCACCGTGGCGGGCAGCGCCGCGCCTTCAGAATTGACCACGCTGCCATGGATCGCGCCGGCCCGCTCGAGCATGCAAACGCCGCCTTCGGCGCGCTCGTTCTCGCGCGCGACGAGGGGGCCGAAGACGCGTGCGACGTAGCCTTCCGCGCGCACGATCGCGTACCACGAACCGGCGGGTACCTCGCGCATCAGGACCTCTCCGTCGACGCCGGACGCTCCCACGCGCGCGGGGAGCGGCGCGCCCGGCAACGCCGGTTGCAGCAACAGCCGGTCGTCGGGCGGTCCCGCGAACAACTCGACCCGCGCGTTCGCGACGGCTCGGACGTCGTGCAGCACTTCGAAGCGCAGGATCGCGCCGCGCCTGAGCGTGACGATCGGAGCGGGCGTGCGGCCCTCCGGCGAAACGACGAAGGCCTCGCTCACGGCCGGCGCGAAGCCGGGTGCGCGCGCTTCGACGACGATGCGCCCGGGGGTCACCCCGGTGATGACGTAGCGACCCGTCGCGGGATCGATGGGTGTCGTCGCGCCGTCGTCGGTCGTCCGCGATCCGGCCGGCCTGGCGCGCACGACCGAGCCGGGCACGAGGGGTTCGCGGTCCGAGCGCATGATCGTGCCCTCGATGCTGGGTAGCGAGCGCAGCCGCACCTCCAGCTCGTCACCCGGCTCGATCGCGTTCAGGGACTTCGGCCAGAAGGACTCGTGCGTGATCGAGACGTGCATCCGCGAGCCCTCGGCCAGCCCACGAAAGCGGACGCGACCATCGGCGTCGGTGCGGGCGGTCTGGGGCGGAGAACCGCCCAGGCTGGCGAGTTCCAGGTGCGCGCCCGCGACCGGATCGCCGGCTTCGTCGCGAATCACGGCGCTCCAGGCCGTGTCGGTTCCCAGCGTGACCGTGGCGCTCGCGCCCTCCTCGACGCGCGCGCGGCCCTCGCCGAAGCCGGCCGAACGCGCGGTGACCCACACGGGTCCAGGCATCGTGTCGCGCGCCAGGAACTTTCCATCGGTGCCGGTGGTCGCTTCGATGACGGCGTGGTTTCGGCCGCGGCCCGTCGCCGCCGACTCGACCAGCACGGTGGCGCCCGCCGCCGGCGAGCCATTGGGCAGGAAGACGACGCCCGTCGTCAGACGCGCGGGCTCTACACCGAGGTTGCCGAGCAGGCGGAGTTCGCCGCGCCGCATCGGCGGGAGCTGACGCACGTGCGTCGCGAAGCCGCGCGCGACGATCTTCAAGCGCGGCGCTTCCAGCACCGTGGGGACGCGCAGTTCGAAGGAACCGTCGTCGGCCGTGCTGGCTTCACGCACGGGCGTTTCGCCTTCGAGCAAGAGCACGTGCGCACCGGGCAACGGGCGCTCGGGGGTGACGACGCTTCCGCGGACGACTTGGAAGGTGGGCGGCGGGTCGCCCGCCGAAGCGGTCGGCGCTGCGACGCGCCCCGTGCCCGACGTGGCCTGGCGGCGCGGAGCCGCGCCGGGGGCTTCGCCCAGCGGCGCCTCCGGCGCGATCGGTCGTGCGGCGCTCCGCGGCGCGCTGCGCTCCGTCACCACGGCGGGGCGAGCGGTCTCCCCGCCGCCGCGCGCGCTGCTGCCGCGCGTCGCGAGGAACAGCACCCCGCCGGCGAGGGCGAGACCGAGCGCGAGGAGGGCCAGGAGCGGTCGAGCGTTCACGCGGTTCGGGGCTTCTTTGGGTCTACGGTTGGAAGACCGTCGCGGACGTCGTTCCGCCGCCGACGACCAGAATCGTCCCGTCGTCGAGTTGGGTGCAGAGCGGCAGGATGCGGGTCTCGGCCATGTCGGCGAGCGGCGTGACGCCGCTTCCGCCGACGCGATCCGCCGCCGCCGATCCGGCCAGACCGAAGGCCCCGCCGCCGAGCGTCAGCTCGAATCCGCCGACGACGAGTGCTCCGCCGCCCGGCAGCTTTACCACGCCCGCGCCCGCGCGCGGCGCGCCCAGCGTGCCGACGGTCGAGAAGCCCCCGAAGAAGCCGGGCTGATAGCGCTGCACGTCGTCGAGCGCGCCGATGACGAGGTCTGCGAGGTCCTGCGAGGCGAGGTACGCGGTCAGGTCGACCGACAATCCGCCGACGAGCAGCACGCGGCCGTCGTCCTGCGTGACCGCGGAGTGCAGGAAGCGACCCGTCGAGAACAACGCCGGCAGGCCGAAGCTGTTCGAGTTCGGGTTGTATGCGTAGGCGGTGTTCGAGACGGTGGGGACGTTGATGATCGGCAACGTCGCGAGCCCGCCGGCGATCAACGCGCCGCCGTTGCCCAACTCGCTCGAGGTGTGGAACGCGCGCCCCTCGAGCATGTTCGCGCCCGCACTGAACGTGTTTGTCGAGGGATCGAACAACTCGGTCGAGTTGAGGACGGCCGTGATCGTGCCCAAGAGGTCGGCCAGGTCGAACTGCGAGAGACCGCCGCTGACGAGCACGCGGCCGTCTCCGAGCCGCGTCGCGGCATGCCCGGCGCGCGGCGTCGCCATGCTCAGCGCCGTGAAGCTACCGGTGGTCGGGTCGAAGACGCCGGCGTCCGCGGTCGGTGCACCCGCGAGATCGAGCCCGCCGGTGACGAGCACGCGTCCGTCGTCCAGCGCGGTCGCCGTCGAGAACAGGCCGCCGCCGACGATCGGCCAGCCGAGCGCGAACTCTTCGCGGTCGGCGTCGTAGCTCTGAGTCGCCGTGGCGGAAGCCTCGACGATCAGCACGCTGCCGTCGGCGAGCGTCGAGATGCTGCCACCGAACGTCGGCAGCGGCGCGGCCTCCAGCGTGGCGCGAAAGCTCTCCGGCGCCTGCGGCGTGACGCGCACCAGGTTCGAGGGCGTGTCGAACAACGGTCCGACGAGCGCTTGCAGCGAGAGCGTCATGCTCCAGAGCGACGCGTCGCTCGGCAACGCCAACGTACCGACGCCCTCGCCGTACCCGTCCAGCACCCCGAGGAAGCCCGGCAAGGAGATCGTCGTCGCCAAGAGCCCCAGCGGGATGTCGAGCACGGCGCCCGTGAACAACGGCGTCGTGACCTCTTCGGTCGCGCCGAGCAGCAAGTACACGGCGCCGGGCGTGCCCTCGACCGTCAGGGTCGTGACGCCGGGCGCGGCGCCGCCGAACTTGGCCAGGCTCGGCGTTTGGGCCGCGGCGCCGGTCGTTGCGAGGGTCGACAGGAGAAAGAGGATCGTGGCGCGTTGCATGGTGCTCTCCTATGTGGGGGGGGGCAGGGACGAAAGTCGCCGCCGCGACCGTCCGGACGCGACAGCGACGGCTGCGAGCATGGGGATCCGCGAGTTTAGCCGGTACACCGGCCCCGGTGCGCGAGAACGGCCGCGAAGCGCTATTCGCCGCCCAGCGTCAGGTTCATCGGCGTCTTCGTGCCTTCGATCAAGAGCACCTCGACCTCCGACGCGGTCATGTCCATGATCGTCTGGAACGGGTTGCCTTGCTGCGTCGGACGTGAGGCGGAGAGCTTGTAGGTCCCCGGCGGCGCGTTCTTGATCGAGAAACGGCCTTCCGCGTCGGTGCGCGTCTGTCGGTTCGCTTGGTAGCTCCCGTCGGCGGGGTGCAGGT
Source organism: Planctomycetota bacterium (assembly GCA_040880665.1). Lineage (GTDB taxonomy): Bacteria > Planctomycetota > UBA1135 > UBA1135 > JBBDIB01. The sequence goes on along the minus strand of JBBDIB010000072.1, from coordinate 4,232 downwards.
AGACACTGATACCCTTGCCGACGCCGCCCTCCACCAGGTAGACGGTACCGGCGACCTCCGCCCCTTGGCTGAGCATCGTCACGCCCATGTCGTGCTCGGAGTCAGCGACCACGTTGATGTCGTTGAGGGTCACCACGGTGTGGTCCTCGCTGGCGATGCGGACCTGGTAGACCTCGGGTGAGAGCAGCGGAATCTTGAATCGTCCGTCGGCGTCCGTCCGTACCGTGTGGTGCGCGACGTGCGGCTCGTTCAAGCCCGCCAATAGGTTCGTGAACTCGCTATCGATCCAGTTGTTGTCGTTGGTCGAGACGGTCACACCCTTCAGCGGCTTCCGCGTCTTTGCGTCGAGCACCGTCCCGACGAGGGTACCGCCCTTCGACATGCGCACTTCGACATCGGGTGTGGCCTGACCTTCGTTGACGACGAAGCGGCCGCTGAACGAGTTGGCGTAGCCATGCGCACTGCCCTGCACGACGTAGCTGCCCTCGGGCACGCCGGTGACCTCGAAGCGGCCGTCGCTCGAGCTCTGGACGCGCGCCTGGCTGACGACGCGGCCGCGCTTCGACGCTTCCGGCATCTTTGGGTTGACCAAGCGGACGCGCACCTCGAAGTCGCTCAGCGGACGACCGGTCACGCCGTCGATCGCGCGACCCATGACTCCACCTTGGCGTACGACACGCACGGTGATGTTCGTGTTGCCAGCTTCGACGCGATGCATCGGCTCGGACTGGAAGCCGATGGCCTGCGTCGTCAGCGTGTACATGCCGGCCAGGACGTCGTCGATCAAGAACTCGCCGTCCGGACCGGACACGGCGTTGCCGCGCGACATGCCCTGCTCGCGCGTCGTGTTGTGGCTGATCGCGTCGAGCGTGGCGCCTTCGACACCTTGGCCCGCACCGTCGACGACGCGACCCGCGAGCACCTGGCCCGCTCCCATCTCGAAGTCGAGTTCGACGGTGTCCTCGTCGCCCAGCGTCGCGATGTTCGTCTTGAGCAGCGTCGCGTAGTCCGGCTTGCGGCAGATCAGGGAGTACGTCCCCGGCGCCAAGTGGCGAATCGCGTAGGAGCCGTCCGGCTTCGTCCGCACCTCTTGGTAGTGCGGGCCCGGGCGGCCGCCGGGCATGTTGATCGACAGTTGGTCGTCGAGCACGACCAACGCTTCCGACAGCGGCTTGCCGGTCTCGGCGTCGCGCACCAGGCCGGCGACCGTGTAGCCGACCGCGAGCTCGATGTCCTCCTGGACCGTGCCGGACTTGGGCATCGTGATCGGGCCGACCTCGGTGAACGAGAAGTCGCCGTGCTCGGCGGTCAGCATCCAACTGCTGCCGGGCTGGAGGGCCCGGAACTGGAACAGGCCTTCGGCGCCCGTCCGAACCTCGCGCACGGGCTTGTCGGGCGCGCCGCCGTTCGCCATCCGGCGGAAGGCCAAAAGCGCCTTGTTGGTGCGGCCCGAGTACAGCTTGACCTCGACACCCTCGAGCGGAAGGCCATCGGGCGAGCGCACGACACCGACCAGGGTGTTGGCCCAGGCCTCGCCGGCGGCGGGGTCGGCGATCCGGCGGGTCGTCGGCTCCTCCGCCAAGCGGTCCACCGGGGGCAGCACGCGCTCAGGACCGGCCAGATTGGCCGATTCCCGCGGCTGGATGTCGGCCTTGGGCGTCACGACCGGGCCGACGACGCTGCCGGTCGCGCTGCCGCCCCCGCGAACGTCGTTCGACGACAAGGACAAAACGGCGAAGGTCAGGGCCGCGAGGGCGCCGAGGATCAGGATGAGAACGGTCAGCGGTCGCATGTCGAGCGTGGGCGAGGTCTGGGCGGCTTCCAGGCCGAATGGCCGAGGTGGAAAGCGTACCCGACCGGTGTGGAGCGGGACTGGATGACGAAAATGGCATCTCGTGTGGCTCCTGAGACGCCCCGGGCCCGCGCGTCTTCCGCGGAAAATGCTGCTGTCAGCGGGCCGTGGGGGCCAGCGCGGCGATCAGCAGCGCCAACTGGTCGAGTCCCTGTTCGATCTCCGCCTCCGTCGTGTCCCGCGAGAAGGAAAAACGTAGACACCGGGCGGCTTCCTCGGCGCTCAAGCCGTAGGCCAGGAGCACGTGCGACGCCGTGCGCCGCGTGGCGCTGCAGGCGGCGCCCATCGAGGCGCAGATGCCGCTGGCAGCGAGGGCCATCAGCAGCGCCTCGCCGTCGAGCTCGGCGAAGCACAGATTCGACGTGTTGGGCAGGCGGGGGCTCGCAGCGCCGATCACGCGCGTCCCCGGGAACTGCGCCAGGACGCGCGCTTCGAAGGCGTCGCGCAGCGCTGCGACGCGCGGCTCCGTCACGCAGTCGCTGGCCGCTTCGCGCGCGAGGCGCGCTGCCGCACCCAGCCCGACGATGCCCGGCACGTTGAGCGTTCCGCCGCGCCGGGCCGCTTCCTGCGAACCGCCCGCGACGAGCGCGGGCACCGTGGGAAAGCGCTCGGTAGCCACGATCCACGCGCCGACCCCCTTGGGGCCGTGGAACTTGTGCGCCGACAGCGACAGGAAATCGGCGCCGAGCGCGCGGAAGTCGACCGGAATCTTGCCGATCGCCTGCACCGCGTCGACCTGCAAGGCCGCGCCCGCCGCGTGCGCCGCGGCGCCGAGGCGCGCGATGTCCGCCGCCGGTGTGACGACTCCCGTTTCGTTGTTCGCGTACATGGCCGAGACCAGGGCGATGCCACCCGCCTCGATGCGACGAAGCGCAGCCTCCACGTCGAGCCGACCGTTCGCGTCCACGGCCACCCGCTCGACGTTCGCGACGCGTTCGGCGGGCGCCAACACCGCGGGATGTTCGACCGCGGAGACGAGGATCGTGTCCGCGCCCGGCGGCCGTTCGGACCAAGCGGCGAGAATGCCCGCGCCGTCGCTCTCCGTGCCGCCGGAGGTGAAGACGACCTGGTCGGGCGCAGCGGCGCCGACCAGGTTCGCCACCTCGCGGCGCGCCGCCGCGACCGCGGCTCCGGCCGCTTCGCCCTGCGGATGCCGACTGGAGGCGTTGCCGTAGGTCTCGCGGAAGTACGGCAGCATCGCCTCGAGGACGCGTTCGTCCACCGCGGTCGTCGCGTTGTTGTCGAAATAGAGCAGGGAGGCGTTCGTCATCGCGGGGATCTGGTCGATGGGGCCAGTGTAGCTCTACGATCTGCCGAAGCGCGGCGTTCTGCCAAGAGCGATCCCGCGCGCCCGCCGACCCCCATGTCCTTCCCCTCGCTCGACGTCCTCGCCGCTCGCCTCGGGCTCGAACCCGGCGAGTGGCGGTACGTCGGCGCCGGCCGGGCCGCGGTCGAGCCGACCGCGGGGCCGGGGCGACGCCAGGGGCGTTGGGTCCTGGCGGTCGAGGGCCCGCGCTCGCCGTTCGCCCGGCGACGATCGACCAGCGCCGTCGCGTTGGCCGAAGCCTTCCACGCCCAGGGGCAGCGCGCGATCGCGACGCTCGCTCTGCCGACGCTCGCCGAAGCGCTCTCGGGGCGCGCGGTGAGCGGGCTCGACCTGGATCTGGAAGGACGGCTGCGGCCATCGCCGGCGCCCGGCGCGCTCGTCGACGCCGCCGCGCTGCTCGAGAACTTGAACGCACACGAAGGCTTCGCCCGTGAGACGTCGTTCGTGACCGAACTTGCGGACATCGCCCTGTTGGCCCGTGACGAGCGCGAGTTCGTCGCCGCGCTCGGGCGCACGACGCTCGGCCGGCGCGCGGACGGCGGACTTTCGAGCCTAGCGTCGACGGCCGCGCTGCCGAGCGTCGTCGCGTTGGCGGCACCGGCGCTCGCCCCCGTGCTCGCGCGTACCCTGGGCGGGTGCGCGGCGCTCTTGTCGCCGGCCGGTCTCGGCACGGCGTCCGTGGCGGCGACGCGCGTCGCGCTCGGCGCGGCGGAGGTCGTCGTGGCTCGAGCCGAAAGTGTCGGAGCAGCGCGACACGCGCTCGAGCTGATCGGTGCGCGCGCCGGCGCGCGAGCGTCGGCCGCCGTGCTCTTCACGGATATCTTCGGCCTGCGCTACGCGTCGGGTCGACTGCGCGACGTGCGCGCGTCGGAACTGGAGCGCGTCCTGGCGGCGGACGACGCGGGGCTCGCGGAAGCGGGACTGGCGACGCTCGTCGAGCGCGCGCGAACGTTGGCCGACCTCGGCGTGCCGGTCGTCGTCGCGCTCGAGGACCACGGTCCGCGGCAGGACGATGAACTCGCGTCGTTGGTCGCCGCGCTCGAGGCGTGCGGG
>JBBDIB010000071.1:17049-17970 GCA_040880665.1 Planctomycetota bacterium | reverse complement strand
GTGGCGCTCGGCGTCGAGGGCCCCGTGCGCGTGCTGCGCAACGTCGGCGCGCGCGGTCGGTCGTTGACGATCACGCTCGCTGGGCGCGGAGCCAACACGCACGGCGTGGGCGCCATCGTCACGGTCGAGTCGGCGGTGGGCACGCAACGCCGCGAGATCGGCACGTCGGCGGGCTACCAGGCGGCGAAGCCAGCGAGCGCGCACGTGGGGCTCGGTGACGCGGCGAGCGCGACGCTCGTCGAGGTGCGCTGGCCCTCGGGCGCGGTTTCGACCCTGCGCGACGTGGCCGCGGGCACGCTGGTCGTCCGCGAGCCGGAGCGCGAGCTGGAAGCGGAGCAGGAGGACACCGACGAATGATCCGCGCCGTGCTCCTGGTCGCCTGCTGCGCCGTTCCCGCTCTCGCACAGACGCATCCTCCGGCGGCGCTCGAACGCCTGCCGAGCGAGTTGCCGCGCGCCGCCACGGACGCGTGGACCGAGTCCCTCGCCGGCGGTGAGGTCGACCTCGCGCCGGCCGCCAGCGACGCGCTCGCGCGCGCTCAGCGAGCCTATCGCTCGGGCGACTATCCGAGCGCGGTCGAGTTCGCGTTCGCCGCGCTCGAAGCCGAGCCCGACCTGCCGCCGGCGCTCACGCTGCTGGGCACGACGTACTTTCGGTTGCAGCGCTACGGCGACACCGCGACGTGCTTCGAGCGCTTTTGCGAAGTCGCGCCGGGGGAGCTGTGGCGCACGCAGGCCCTCGGACACGCCTACTACAGCCTCGGCCGGTACGAGCGCGCGCACGCTCACTACCAGCGGGTGATCGCGACCGGTCGCGCGGGCATCGATGCGCTGCGCGGACGCGGTCTGGCCGAGCTGCGCCTGGGACGCGAGGAGGAGGGCCTGGCGAATGCAGCGGCGATCGAGTTCACCGGAGCAGTCC
>JBBDIB010000071.1:0-17039 GCA_040880665.1 Planctomycetota bacterium | reverse complement strand
GACGCTGCGCGCCGTCGTCGAGCGCGATCCCGAACACGCCGACGCACACACCGCGCTGGCCCGCGTCGCGTTCGAGCGCGGCGAATCGAAGCTCGCGCTGCGGCACGCCGAGCGCGCGCGCGAACTGGCGCCCTTCGAGCCCTTGCCGTGGTTCCTGCTGGCGCAGATCTACCTCGACCTCGACCGCGCCGAGGACGCGCGCGGCGCCGAGGCGCGCTGGCGCGAGGTCGACCGCAGCGCACAGACCTTGCGGCGGCTCGAGGCCGAGGCGGAATTGGCGCCGTTCGACCTCGACCTCACGCGCGCGATCGTGGCGGCGCGGTTCGAGTTGGGCGACGTCGCCGGCGCTTCGGGCGCCGCGCTCGGTGCGCTGACGCGCGCTCGCGCGGGCTCACCGGAGTTGTTGCGCCTCGCGACCGATACGGCCGACGCCCTGGCGCGACTGGGTGCCGCGGAACTCTCGGATCGCTGGGCCGAGCGCATCACCGCCGCGTTCGCCGACGAACGCCAGGCCTGGGAGTGGGCGACGGGCTACTGGGAAGCGCGGCGCCAGCGGGGCAAGCAACTCGAGGCTTGCGCTCGCGCCGCGGAACTGGGCGACGCGCAGGAGCCGAGGCCCGGAAGCACGGAAACGGGGTCCGACCGCTGACGGCCGAACCCCGCGACTCGACGAACCCCGAACGACACGCCTACCGTGCTGTGTCTCCGTGGTATGTCTCCGTGCTGTGTCTCCGTGCCGGGTCCCGCCCGTTCCGTTAGGCGGACTCCTTGCCCGAATGCTTGGCTCGCCGGCCGCCCTTGGGGCGACGTTCGGCGAGTTGTGCGTGGAAGCTGTCCCAGTCCTCGGAGGAGAAGAGGCGCACCTGACTGCCGCAGGCGGCGCAGTAGGAGTGCTCGATCGACTGCAGGTAGGGGACGTACTCGCTGCAGCTCTCGCAGAACTTGCGGTCGTTGTAGAAGTCGGCGGTGTGCTCCATGGCGAATCTCCTCGTTGGTTCCAGGGTCTCGGGCGGTACGCCAACGGCAATCGCAAGCGGGGGGCCAAGCACCGGGGAGCCGGCGCAGTCGCCATAAGTCCTTGCACAGCCGTGGGTTCGGGCGGTCGAGGCGGTCCGTCCAGCGATCGGCACGGCGCTCGCGATGTCCACCGATCGCAACACGGGCTGCAAGAAGCGCTTTCCGCCCGGCGCTCCCCGGAGCCCGTTCCCGCGCGGTCGAGGGGCCCAAGTCTGGCTGCCAGGGCCTTTCCGCCCGCGTGGCGAGTTCTGAACGCGGACCTGGCCCGTGTTCAGGGACTTGGACGCGGACCCTCGTCGAGGCTGCGGGTGAGGTCGCTCGCCACCCCGGGATCGCGCTCCGCGTCACGCGCCGCCCTGACGGCCGCCAGCGCCGCGCCGTCGCCGTACGCGCGGACCAGCGTCCAAGCGGCGGCTTCGCGCACGCGCGGCGCCGCGTCGTTGAGGGCGTCGAGCAACGCGTCGCGCGCCTCTTCGATGGGCGTCTCGGCCAGCGCGAAGGCCGCGTTGCGTGCCAACCCGTCGCGCCCGGCGCGCCGGACCGCGGACCCCTGAAAGCGCTCGGCGAAGCCCTCGCCGGGCGCTCGCAACCAATCCAACAGCGAGCCCGTCGCCACCGCTGTGTGCGTGCCCCAGGCGTCCGATCGATCCGGAGCCTTCGAGCCCCAGGGGCAGACCTCCGAACACAGGTCGCAGCCGAAGGCCCACGCGCCCAGGTGGTCGCGCTGCTCGTGGGGCACCGGGTCGCGGCTCTCAATCGTGTGGTACGAGAGACACAGCCGCGCATCGAGTTCGCCCGGCGCCACCAGGGCACCCGTGGGGCAGACGTCGAGGCAGGCCGTGCACGTGCCGCAGGAGCCGGGCGGCGGCGCGGCGTGGGTCGGGTCGTAGCCGCGGTCGAGCACCAGCTCCGCCAGGAAGAACCAGGGCCCGTGGTCGGGGTGCAGCAGGTTCGCCGCCTTCGAGGGAAAGCCCAGGTTCGCCTCGGCCGCGTGCGAGCGCTCGAGCAGCGCGCCGGCATCGACCACGCGGCGCGTGGTCTCGGAGAAGCCGTGCCGCGCCAGGTCGCGCGCGAGCTTCGTCAACATGCGCCCGATCACGTTGTGGTAGTCGCGGCCCGCCGCGTAACGCGCGACCCGCCCGCCGCCCTCGAGTTCGACCGGCTCGCGCGCGTGGCCCAGGCCCAGCACCAACAGCGTGCGCCCCACGTCGTTCCAGGAGCGCGGATCGACCAGGCGTTCGAGATCGCGCGCGAGCCAGCCCATGCCGCCATGGCGCCCGAGCTCGATCCAGCGCCGCAGTCGCTCGGCGTCGGGCGGCGGCCCGAGCGGAACCAGGGCCGCCAGATCGAAGCCAGCGGCTCGCGCGAGTTCGAGGATCTGATCTTCGCTGGTCACGGGAGAGGATGGAAGCGGCCGGGGGCGACGTCGAACCGAGCCGCGGGGTTCCGCCGGAATCCTAGGACAGGTGCACCATGGCCGGCGAACGCGGACTCCCGGCAGCGGAGAAATTGCGGCCCTAAGCCCTTACCTGGTACAAGGTTCCGTACATCCGCGAGAATTTTCCCGAGGCTTTGCAAACGGTGCTGTGACACATGCGGGGGATTCGGTTACACCTGGGGTACGGAAGTGGTCGTCCGCGCACCCCCACGCTGGCGTACCGATCGGGGCCCCATGAAATTCGCTCTCCCTCACGACCGACCCTGCGTCTCGGACCGGCCTAGCGTCCTGTGATCGATTCGGGCACCAGTCGCCGTCTCCCGGCGGGAACCGACCCCGACCTGCGCGTCGGCGCGTGGGGGATGGAGGGTCACGAGGGTTTGTTGTGGTTGCGACTGGAGGAGGTGCGCCAAGAGTCGCCCAGCTTCGAGGAGGCGCTTTTCGCCGCCGTGTTCGCCGCCGAGGAGCGCACCCACGAGTCCGTGCGCGACGGGCTATCCACGCGGCTGATGGAGCTCTTCCGGTTGCACCAGAGCCGCGCGGCCTTCGGCCTGCTCTACGAGCTCAACGCGCAGCATCTCTTGATTCAGGTCGCCTCGCGGCTGCGGCGCTACCAGAGCAAGGCCGACCCCGGGGACGTGTTGCAGGAGGTGTTCGTCAACATCTACCGCTATCCGCACCGCTTCGACGCCACCCGCGACGACGCGTTCCGCGTGTGGACGTCCACGATCGTGCGCAATACGGTTCTGAAACACTTGCGCTCCCTCTCGCGTTCCGGGCGTGCCGAGGTCTCGTTCGACGACCTGCCGGAGCCGACCGAGGAGCGCACGATCGAACCGGCCCGGGGCGTGATCCGCAACGAGAGCGAGCGCGAGTGCACGCGTGTCTACTTGACATACCTGCACCTCTACCTGCGCTTCTACTCGCTGTTGTCCGAGCGCGAACAGCGTGCGCTGCAGCTCGTCGAGGTCGAGGAATCCAGCTACCGCGACGCCGCCGCGGACCTCGGGATCAAGCTCGAGAACCTCAAAATGGTCATCTTCCGGGCGCGCAGGAAGATTCATCGCTCGATGAAGCGCGTTTTCGAGGGCTTGCCGCCGGACATGCGCCCGGCGCGCGACCCTCGCCGCGGGGGCGAGGCACGCTCCACCGGTTCTGACCCGAAATGTGCAACCCGCGGCAGCGAGCGCGGTACCCATCACGGAGACGAGCTTCCCCGGCCCCCCAGGCCCGCGGACGACCGCAAGTCTCGCTCAGGACAGGCACGCTCAGGAACGGGGACGGCAGCCGGACAACGGTCTCCAGGATGCCGCGAGGGATGGATCGAGACCGGGACGGAACAATGACCAGCCAACCAGAAGATCGCGACCAACGCCCCGTCGGTGCTCCGGCGGAGGTGACCCTGTCGTGGGCGACGGACGAGGCCTTGGGGCAGGCGCTCGGGGAGACCGGCAGTGCTTGTTTGCAACTGCAGTTCGACCTCTCGTGCCTGCTGGACGGTGAGCTCGACGGTGAGCTGGACGGTGAGCTGGACGGTGAGCTGGACGGTGAACTCGACGGTGAACTCGAAGGTGGGCCGGAAGTTCACGCTGGCAAGTTCCAGGCCCAGGACGCGGCTGCGCGCCATGAGCGGGCCGCGCGCGCGATCGATCACCTCGACGCTTGCCCGGGCTGCCGCTCGTTCTTCGACGACGTGCGTGCGCAGGTGCGCGCTCACCGCGATCTCGCCGATGCCGACGGTCTCGTCGCGCGCTACGCCGACTGGGTCGGCGTCGACGCCGGGCTTGAGTCGATCGAGCTCGTCACCAAGCTCGCCAGCATCTTCTACCAGTTGGGCAAGGCCTACGTCGTCGCCTCGTTGGTCGGTCGTCAGCGCGTGTTCGAGCAGGCCGTCGAGGTCGACCCGACCCAGACGAACGGCCGCGGCTTCGTGGACGGGGTGCTGGCCAGCGGACGCGAAGGCGTGGGCGGCATCGACTGGCGCAACGCGCGCAAGATGCTCAATGGACAACTGGCGTCGATCCAAGCTCCGCGCGACAAGGGGCGCGCTCTGCTCGAGGAGGCGCTGGTCGCCGACCCGACGCACGAGGAGGCCCGCCTGTACCTGGCGCTGCTCGATGCTGAGGACGGCCGGACGATTCGCGCCGCCGAGGAGTTCCGCGATCTCTTCCGCACCGCGATCGATCCCGCGAACCGCGCGCACTCCGCGATCCAGCTCGGCCTCCTGTTGGCCGACCAGCGCGAGTACCGCCGCGCGATCGCGTGCTTCCGCTGGGTCATCGCCTCGGGCTTGGCCGACGAGGACGATCGCTTCTTCGTCGCTCGGTTCAACGTCGGCATCCACTACGCCCTGGCGCGCGACCAGGCCCGGTCGCTGAGCGCCTTCCGGCAACTGTTGGACCGCCACCCCGGTCGGGTGGGGGAGATCGCGGATCTCTTCCTGGACTCGGCCCAGACGCGGCGGGCGCTCGAGGCGCAACCCGGCTTCGCCGAGGCCCTGCTGGCCGCGTGTCCCGAGCTCTTCAGTCTCGAGGGTGCCGCCCTCGATGAGCCATCCGAAGGTCGACCGCGAGGAGGTCAACCGCGATGAGATCCACCCTCCATGCCACGGCTGTGCGGCTCCATGCCACGGCTGAGTGGGCGACCCGGCGAGCGATGTCGTTCTGCGCGAATAGTGCACGACTGGCGATCCTGGGTGTGATGGTCTTCGGCCTGTCGGTCGCGCCGATCACCGCCAGTGGCGGCAAAGGCAGTCTGCGCGCGGGTAACGGCGACGGAGTCGGGACCTTGCCGATCACCGCCGGCCTGCCGACGGGTCTGGCCCTGACGGGCAGCGTGACCGATCTGGGGCGCGTCGTAGCGTCCGTGAACCAAGCCCCGTTGTCGGTCGTCCAACTCGAGGGCGAGCGCTGGGGGCTCCTGTTCGGTCCGGGCAGCTTGGTCGACCTGGATCGCGCGCACCTCGCGAAGAGCCACGTGCGTGCCTTCTTGGTCGCGGGTCCTGGCTTGGGTGGCGCTCACGCGACGATCGGCCTGGCCACGGGCTTCGTGGCGTCGGTCGAACTCGACGCTGACGCGCCGCTCGAAGTGCCGCTCGGACAACTGTTCGCGCCGCACATGACGCTGCCGACGCTGATCGTCGATGCGCTGTACCCCGAGGGCGAAGGCGCTTTCTATCGGACGGTGTTCGCGCCGAACGGACCGACGTTGCGGATCGGGCAAGCGGTCCTGTAGCGGTGATCCTGTAGTGGGGCGACGCGCGCGGTGACGCGCCGGCGGTTCGTGCAGCACATCCTCGCCATCGACGCCGGAACGACCGGCGTCACCGCGGTCCTCTTCGATCGCGAACTGCGTCAGACCGCGCGCGCCGATCGCGAGTTCGCGCAATCGTTCCCGAGTCCCGGGCGCGTCGAGCACGCGGCGGAGGACATCTTGGGAGCCGTGGACGCGACGGTCGCGGAGTTGGCGCGGCACCCAGCGTTCGCGAGCGTCGCCGCGCTCGGTCTCACGAATCAGCGTGAAACGATCTTTGCCGTCGAACGAGCGACGGGCCGCGCCCTCGCCCCGGGGATCGTGTGGCAGGATCGCAGGACGGAGGAGCGCTGCCGGGAATTGGAACGCAGTGGTCGGCTCGACCTCGTGCGCCGGACGAGCGGCCTGCTCCTCGATCCCTACTTCAGCGCGACGAAGATCGAGTGGATGCTCGCACACGACGCGGCGATCGCCGCTGCCCACGCGGCGAACCGCGTGGTCTTCGCAACGGTGGACGCGCTCGTGCTGGCGCATCTCACGGGTGCGCAGCGTTGGGTCACCGACGTCACCAACGCGTCGCGCACGATGCTGTTCGATCTCGAGCGGCGCGCCTGGAGCCCGGAGCTCATGGCGTTGTTCGGTGTGCGAGAGGACGCGCTGCCACGGGTTCTGCCGTCGATCGCCGACTTCGGAACCAGTGTGCCCGCGCGCACGGGCGGCCGCTCGCTTCCGATCCGAGGTGTGGCCGGTGACCAACAGGCGGCGCTATTCGGCCAGGGCGGGTATCGACCGGGCGTGCTGAAGGCGACCTTCGGTACCGGCTCCTTCCTCGTCCTGCCGACGTTCGACGAGCGCGTGGTCAGCGAAGGCGGACTGCTGACCACGCTGACGCCTGACGCGTCCGGGCAACCCGCTTTCGCGCTCGAGGGCAGCACGTTCGTGTGCGGCGCACTCGTGCAGTGGATGCGCGACCAGCTCGGTCTGTTCGAGCGCGCCGCGGACATCGAGGCACTGGCGGCGTCCGTGCCCGACGCGAACGGCGTCACGATCGTGCCGGCTTTCGCGGGGCTCGGCGCACCCTACTGGGATGCCGGCGCGCGCGGCGCGATCCTGGGCCTGACGCGCGGCGTCACCCGAGCCCATCTGGCACGCGCCGCGCTGGATGCGATCGCGTGGCAGAACGCCGAACTCGTCGAGCTGATGCGGCAGGAAGCGGCCTCGGACGTGGAAGCCTTGGCCGTGGACGGCGGGGCGGCCGCGAACGATCTTCTGATGCAACTGTGCGCCGATGCGTCCGGAGCTCGGGTCCTGCGTGGGGACGACGTCGAGGCGACGGCGCGCGGCGCGGCGCTCCTCGCGGGCCTCGGGGCGAGCCTTTGGCAGCATCCGGACGAGCCTGAGGCGATGCAGCAGCGCCGCGACAGCTTCCTCCCTAGGAGTTCCCCCGACGCGCGGCGCGAAGGACTTTCGCGCTGGCGCGCCGAGGTCCGACGAGTTCGGACGAACGACGCTTGACCCGCGTCGGCCAGCGTACGATTGTTGATCCAGAGCTCCGGGTGACCGGGGCACCTCGTTCCCCGACGGTGACCCGGTCATGGTCGCGACGGTCGGACAAACCGGACAGAGGAGGTGATCACGATGCATCATGACCAGATGAGAAAGCTTTTCCTGGTAGCTGCGCGCTAGACAGGAAGAGCACACCGGGGAGCCTGCGCTCCCCCTGGGTGTGCAGCTTTCCCTAGCCCCTGGACCGGACCCCCGGCCGAAGCGTTCGCCGACGCTTGCGCCCTGGGTCCGGTCCTCTTCGTTGGGCGACCGGCTCGGCTGGAGAGCGGGGGGGACGGGTGACGGGTCGCTGTAGGCGCTGCAATGGACCTGTCGATCGTGCGAGCCTCGGCCGGAGGTCCCCGGTTCGACCCGGTCGCGAGCGACACGGTGCCGGGGGCACAGGGCTTGCCATGTGGGCAGCGGGAACCGGCGCGCGTCCGGTTCCCCGCCGCCGCCCCGTGGCGACATCGCATACCCCTTCCTGCAACTGAAAGAGGAGACGACGGATGAGGTTCGCACCGCTTCGAGTTTCGTTGGTCAAGTCGCTCATGCTGCTGCCCTGCTCGCTCTTTGCACTGCCGATTCACGCGCAGTACGAGGACCTCGAGTGGGATCCGCAGCAGGGTTACCACCAAGAGGAGTGGTACGACCCGAGCGACTGGTTCAACGACGACGACCAGATTTCGTACGAGTACGACATGTACGACGTGTATCAACCCTACGAATACGATCGTGTCGGCGAGTTTGGCTACAACGTCTACGTCGACGAGTGGGACTACGGCTACGGCTACGACTACTCCGACGACACGTGGGGCACCGACTACCACTACTCGGCTTATGCCGATGACTACGACTACGGGTGGCACTACGACGAATTCACCGATACGTGGGAGTACGGCTACCACTTCGACGAGTTCGAGTACTACACCGACGAGTGGTACCGCTGACCCGGTTCAGACACACACTCGACCTCCACAACCCCCGCCGCAATCCGCATTACCATGAATTTCAACAATCGCTCGAGAGTTTCCTTCCTCGCCCTGGCCTCCATGACCCTGGGCACGTTTGCGCTGGCCCAGAGCAGCTCGCCGTATCAGTATGAATATGACAGCCGTCAAAACTCTGGCATGAACCAGGGACAACAGAACGAGCGGATGCAGGGCCAGGCTCAATCGTCGATCCGATCCAATCAACAGATGCAGCCCGACTGGGTCGCGATCGCGTTCGACTTCGACGACGATGGCACCTATGACATCTTCGAGTACATCCACTCGATCGATCTGGACACCGCTCGCTCGCAGAGTCAGCTGCGCGCGCGGCAGCCCATGCAAGGCCAAGGCTTTCAGCAGCAGCGCTTCGAGCAACAGCGCTTCCAACGACAGGGTTTTCAGCAGCAGCCGCATACTCGACACCAGCAGCAGCCGCAGACGCAACAGCCGAACAGGCAACAGCAGCAACAGCCTGGCTGGCAGCAGCAGGGTTGGCAGCAGCCCGGTTCGGAGCGCATGCGGACGCAGCGGATCGGCGATCAGCCCCACTGGATGAACCAACAACAGTCGTCCGGTTGGAACCAGTCGATGCAGTACGACCCGTCGATGCAGCGTGATCGAGCGCGCCAGGGTCGTATCGACATCGACCGCGTCGCCAGCACGCCCGGCGCGACGCGGCGGCGGGCGGAGGACGCGCGCTCGCAGGGGCGCAGCGCCAACAAGCCCGCGGTCTATCGCGCCGAGGGCTCCGTGCAATCCATGGAGACGGTCAACCTGATCGGCATGAACGAGGCGCACTTGCTCGCTACGCTGGAGACGAACGAGGGTCGTCGAGCCCAGGTCGATCTCGGGCCGCGCTCGTCGGTGCCGACGGAGCGTCTGCGCCAAGGGGAAGAGATCGAGGTGATCGGTACGATCGGCAAGGTCGACGACCGGGCGCTGTTGATCGCCGACCGCATTCGCGTCGGGGGTGAAACCTACGGCGTGGACCGGCAGGACGATCAGGACTTGACCAAGTTCGAGGGCGAGATCCAATCGATCCGCCGGGTCAAGTACAGGGGCATGGACGAGAAGTACGTGCAAGCCAAAATCGAATTGCAGGAGGGCCGTACGGCGGTCGTCGATCTGGGCCCCGAGAGCAAGCACTCGAAGGTGAGTCTCAACAAAGGTGACCGCGTGAGCTTCCTGGCCGACACGGTCCGGATCGGCGGTGAACCCGCGCTGCGAGCCGAGCAGGTCAGCTTGCCCAATGGAACGACCTTGAAGCTCGACCGGACCTGGGAGCGGAAGACGTATCGGAAGAACGGCAGCAACTCCAACTGGTAATCGCTGCTCAGTCCCGGCCGGAGGGCGGACGCACGGTCCGTCCTCCGACGTTCCATACCAGTTCCATCCATTGCCATGAACATCGCACGTGCGGGTTTCTTGTGCGCTCTCGTCGGGCTACCGCTGACCTGGAGCCTCGCGCTGGCGAGGGAGCGTTCGACGCAACAGGAATCGGAAATAGCGGGCGGCGCAACCGTCGGCACCGTCACGCCGCAACAGTTGCTGCCGTTGCGCCCGGGTTCCAAGCGTTTTGAAATCGTGAACGGTGACGGCAAGGGTGAAGTCACCAATTTGGTGCTCGATTCCATCGAGGACGGGCGCGCCGGATGGCGACTCGAGCTCGAGGGCTACAACACTTTGTTCCTCGAGGAGTCGAAGGACGGCGGCTTGAACATCACGCGCTTGCGGGTCCTGGGTGACGACGAGGACCACGTCGTGCGCTTCGAGCCACCGATCCCGCTGCTGCCGCGCGAGATCCTCCCCGAGCGGGATTGGACCCAGCGCGGCCGCGCGTACCTGGTCGCACCGGATTCCGAGGAGGTCGAGCGGGAGGGGGTCTACGAGCATCGCGTCGCTCCGATCACCCAGGAACGGCTGCCCACGGAGACGGGGTACCTGGAGGGCTTCTCGGTCGAACTCGAGCACGACATCGAACTCGAGTCCATGGCCAGCGTGCACATCAGGATCGATGCCGGCTTCGTGCCCGAGCGCGGGCTCGTGCATCGTTCGATGCGCTTCACGGTGGACAAGCCGGCTTGGTTCGGGAGCACGACTCGACGTACGGCGGTCCTGACCGACGGTCAGGGTTCCAGCGGCGAGGACGACTGAGCTTGCCCCGCCCGACGAGCTCACCGCGGCATACACTGCCGCGGTGAGCAAGCTCGAACGTCCTTTGCTCGGTCTCACGATCGGCGATCCAGCCGGCGTCGGACCGGAGATCGTGCGCAGCGCCCTGGCGGACGAGCGCGTGCGGCGCGCCGTCCGTCTGCACGTCCTCGGTCCCGCGCGGGAGGCGCCCGCGGACCTCGGCGACGCGGTCTGGGAGAACGTGGGCGACGACGAGCACTGGGACCTCGGTCGCGCCCAGGCGTCCGCTGGTCGCGTAGCCCTGGCAGCCCTCGGACGGGGCGCCGAACTCGCTAGCGCCGGAACGGTGCAGGCGCTCGTCACCGCGCCGGTCTCCAAGGAAGCCTTGTGGCTCGCCGGCGAACGCGTCGAGGGGCAGACCACGCTGCTCGGCCGCTGGGCCGGCGTCCAGGTCGAGATGCTGGCCGTCGCCGGACCGCTGCGCGTGCTGGTCGCGACGCGGCACATGCCGCTGCGCGAGGCGCTCGATCGGTTGACGACCGACCTGGTGGTCGATCGCCTGAGCGTGCTCGACCGGGGGTTGCGCCGGTTCGGCTTCACGGCGCCGCACTTGGCGCTGGCGGGGCTCAATCCGCACGCCGGCGAAGGCGGCTTGTTGGGCAGCGAGGATCTCGAGCTGCTGGTGCCGGCGATCGAGTCCGCGCGCAAGCTGGGCATCGACGTCACGGGTCCGGTCTCGCCCGACACCGTGTTCCTACGCGGCTGGCGCGGCGAGTTCGACGGCGTGCTGGCGCTGTATCACGATCAGGCCTTCATTCCGACGAAGATCGTCGATCCCGACCGTGGCCTGACGATCCTGTTCGGCCTCCCGTACCTGCGCGTTTCGCCGGCGCACGGAACCGCCTTCGACATCGCGGGCAAGGGCACGGCGCGCGCCGAGAACTTGATCGTGGCGGTGCTCGAAGCAGCGCGTTGGTCGTCAGCGCAGCGCGTCGAGTAGCTCGCTCGCCCGCGCATCACCCAACCGGACCGCGCGTTCGAGACTGGTCAGCGCCGCGCGTCGCGCGCCTTCGGCACCGCCGGGAAAGCGCGTGTCGGCGTCGACGTCCGCGTGCCGCAGCAGGAAGAGCGCGCGGAGAAGCGCCAGCGAACCGGGGTCGCGCGCGACCTCTTCGCCGCGCCGCGTGAGCTCCAGCGCCGCGCGCAACCACGTCAACCGCTCGTCGGGGTCGGGCGTGCGTTCCGGCGATGTCCGCTCGAAGAGCACCGACGCTATGAGCTGCCAGCCGTCCGTGTCCTCCGGCCGCGCGCGCAGAGCGTTCTCGCCGTGCTCGATGGCGCGCATCCAGTCGCCTTCGCGCCGTCCGACGCCAAAACGGATCCACTCGATGCTGGCGTAGAGGTCTGCGAACGGACCCAAGGCGCGGAGCGCAAGGGGTCGCTTGACGGTGGGCGCGGGCGCCGGCTCGGCGAACGCGATCAACAGCGCCGCGAGCAGCAACAGGGCGGCGGGCAAGCGACGCGTCACGTGCGCGTCCCCCCGTTCGTGCCGAGCGACGCGACGAGTAACAAGACGCAGCCCACGACCGCACGCGGAAGTTCGGCGGTGATCAGGCCGAGGTCGAAGGCGTTCCATTCCAGGAGCCGAATCGCTTCACGCACGTCGCCGAGCGGCGCGAGGCCGAGCGGCAGCGCGAGCGCCGTCGCCGCGCCCAAGGCCAGCGACGGCCGCAGGAAGCGCCCCAGTGCGAAGGTCAGGCCCAGCGGCAGGATCAGCCAAGTCGCGATGACCGCGCCGAACGCGACCAAGACGGTGAAGCGCGCGGCGCCATCGACGAAGACCTCGGGCGCGCGCGCGGGGCAGACGACCAACGCGCTGCCGGCGATGCGGCGCAGCTCGATCGCGTCGAGCGCCGCGTCGAGCGGGATGGCGAGCGTCTCTCGACCCCCGAGCACGAATTGGCGCGTTCGGTCGCCGACCTCGAGTTCCAGTGTGGGCGGGCTCCCCGTCCCTTGCAGGGCGAGCAGTTCGAGGTGCACCGAATCGCCGGCGACCGCGTCGAGTTCGATGCGGCGCGATTCCGTGCCCAATCGATCGCGCTCGAACGCGAGCACGGCCACGCGCCGCGCCGCCGGCCGCGCCGCCGCATGCAGTCCGACGATCGCCAGCGTCAGCGCGACGCCGAGGGCGGCTGCCGCGAACGTCGCGGCGGACGTGGCTCCGAACCAGCGAGCCGGATGCAGCGGTCGCGGCGCCATCCAGTGTCGCCCGGAGTCGCGCCACGTGTGCCACGTCCAGGCAGCCGGGGCGACGAAGAGGATCCCGACGAGCGCCAGGCCGAGCCAGGCGAGCGGCGCGGCTTCGAGATCCCGGCCATCGTTCGCAGGCACGCCGCCGGACGCGAGGCCGTCGACGATCGCCAGGACCGCCACGAGCAGCGCGAACCGCGCCGGTGCCGCGGCGCGACGGAACGCGACGCTGAAGAGGCCGCCGGTCACGGGCTTCGAAACAGCTCCAACAGCGCCTGGTTGGAAGGCGCGCGTTCGACGATGCGTCCGCCCTGCGACTCGACGGCCCGCACGAGCGCCGGCCAGCCGGCTTCGTCGATGCCCTCCAGTTCGACGCGCAGCCGTGCGCCGCGCCAGGCCAGCTCGCCGACGGTGCCGGCGAGGCGCAGCCGCCCTTCGACCAACACGGCGAGGCGATCCGCGTGCGCCACGAGATCGCCGACGAGGTGCGAGCACACGAGCGATGTCGCCCCGCGCGCCCCGGCTTCGGCGAGCAGTTCTTCCAGGAGCGCGAATCCGAGGGCGTCGAGCCCCGTCGTCGGCTCGTCGAGGAGCAATAGGTCCGGCGTCGCGACGAAGGCTTGCGCGATCGCGAAGCGCTGCTGCATACCGCGACTGAAGTGCGCCAATCGACGGCGCTCGTTCCCGCCGAGCCCGACGCGCACCAGCAGCTCGCGCGCGCGTTCGCGCGCCGCGTCGCGCGGCGCTCCCCCGACGACACCGATCAGGGTCAGCGCTCGCTGCGCGTCGAGATCGCGCGGAAACGGGAAGCCCTCGGGCACGTAGCCGATGCGGCGGCGCGCTTCGAACGACGTGAGCGGCGACCCGAAGACGCGCACCGTGCCGGAGCTCGGCGCTTCGACGCCGGACGCCAGGCGCAGCAGCGTGCTCTTGCCCGAGCCGTTGGGCCCCACGAGACCCCAGCGCTCGCCCGCCCCCAGGCGGAACGACAAGCCGTCGAACAGGCACCGTCGACGCCCGAGAAAACCGCTGCGATAGTGCTGCGTGACCCGGACCAGCTCGAGTGCGGTGTCGGTCGCGGTGGGCACGCTCATCGCCGAAGAGTATCGGACCTCTCCCGGATGAGGTCCAACGCCGGACCGGCTGGCTGTGGTAGAAGACGGGCATGGGACCGCCGACCCTCGCCGCGACGCTCTATAGCCGACGCGATTGTCCGCTCTGCGACCGACTGGCGTGGGATCTGGAGGATCTCGCCCTGAGACCCGCGCCCCGCGTCGTGGTCGTCGACGTGGACGCCAGCCCCGAATTGCGCGAGCGCTTCGGCGACTGGGTGCCCGTGCTCGAGGTCGCCGGGCAACTCCTCGTCCGTGGCGTGTGGTCGCGCGACGAACTGGCGCGCCGCTGGACCTCGCTGGCGGCCGGACTGGAGGAAGACCCGTGCTGAAGCTCTTCGTTCTCGGCGGCACCACGGTCGGCACGACGTTCGATTGCCGCGGCGGCGAAACCCTCGGCCGGGCGCCCGACTGCGAAGTGCGCCTCCCCGATCGCAGCGTCAGCCGCCGCCACGCGCGACTGGAGCGCGCCGGCGATGCGTGGACGCTGGTCGACCTCGATTCGCGCAACGGCTTGCACGTCGGCGGTCAGCGCGTGTCGCGCGTGGCCGTGACCGACGGCCTCGAGGTGACCGTGGGGGAGTTGCCGTTGCGCTTCCGTTTCGAGGAAGCGGACGTCGGCGCGCCGCAACCGTCTGCGCCGCGCGTCGCTTCCACCGGTCCCACCGCCAACGCCGGTCCGGCGGTTCCGCCGCCCGCGCGCCCGCTTCCGCGGAGCGCGCCAGCCGACGACTTCGTCCTGGAAGAGGACGACGACCTCGAGCGCGCGCTGGGTGCCGGCACCCGGCGACCCGCCGAGCGAGCCGCCGTCACCGAAACGAAGCTCAAGGGCGCCGAGGCGCGTCGTCGCGAGATCCTGGCGCACGGCGCGGACGGTGGCGGCTTCTTGGGCGGCGACCTCGCGCAACGCCCGCTCTGGATCCAAGTGCTGGTGGGACTGTTTCTCGTCGTCGTCTTCGCCGCGGTCGCGTTCGGCGCGTACGCCGCGATCGTGAGCCTACGCGCGAGCTGAACCGAACTCTGCGAGCAGCGCGCACCAAGCCGCCGCGGCTGCTTCCCACGTGCGCGGCGCTGTGCGCGGCACGTCCCGCCGCTCGAGCGCCGCGTGCACGGCGCGCGCCAGCGCCGGCGCGTCGTCGACGGCGAAGCGCGGGTCGTCGGGCTCCAGCCGCTCGAGGTGCGCCGGAATCGACGAGGCCGCCAGGGGCGTGCCCGCCCGCCGCGCTTCCAAGAGGCCGAGTCCGAAGCCTTCCAGGCGGCTCGGGAAGACGGCGCAACCCGCCCGCGCGTAGAGCCTGGCCAGGGCAGCGTCGTCGACGGTGCCCACGAACGTGATGCGCTGCGCGAGCCCCGCCGCCGCGGCCGCGCGCTCCGCCGTCGCGATGGCACCGCCGCCGACGACGATCAGCTCGGGCAGCGTCGCGTCGAGTCGCCAAGCCTCGAGCATCAACTCGAAGTTCTTGCGCGGCTCCAAGTGCCCGACGAACAGCGCGAAGTCCTCGGGCGCGCGCGGCAGGAGCGGCAGGTGGTCGCCTCCGTGCTCGAGGACGCGGACGCGCGCGCGCGGATGACGCCGCAAGACTTCGTCGCGCACGCTTGGACCGACGCACACGACGAGCTCGGCGGCGCCGATCGCGCGCCGGAGCGCCAGGGGAGCCGCAGCTTGCTTCCAGAGCGGACCGAGGCCGGCCAATGCGCGCAGGTCGTGGACCAAGTGCACGTGGCGCGCGCCGTGAATGCGCGGCAGCGGCAGATGTCCCGACAGGACGACGTCGAACGGCGCGCCGGCAGCGTGCGCGTCGCGCCACGCTGCGCGCAACGCGCGCCGTTCGGCGAGCGCGCGTCGCCAGGGAGGCCAGCTTGGCACGCGGCTCGGAATCGAGCGAATCGCGTTGCCCGTTGCGAGCCCGGTGACCTCGCGCGGTTCGAGCAGCGCCAGCTCGCCGCCGGACGCTTGCAGGCCGTGCGCGACGCGCGGCAGGACGTTGGCGGCGAAACGGCGCACGCCGCTCTGGCGCTGGCCGAGCACGACGCCCGAGACCAAGACGCGCGTCACGGCGCGAGCTCTCTCCAAAGTGCTTCGAGCGCTTCCGCCGTCCGGTCCCAGGTGCGGCCCGCGACCGACTCGGCCAACGCGTAGCGTCGGCGTCCCCGCGTGGCGACCGCCTCCCCGAAGGCGTCGGCGAGCGCGTCGGCATCCCTTGGATCGACCACGGTGCCGGCCGCGCCGGCGACCTCGGCCTGCGCGCTCGCGGGAGGCACGACGACGGGCGTCCCCGAAGCCAGCGCCTCGAGCACCGGCAGCGCGAAGCCCTCCGATGCGGACAGCACCGGCACGCAGGCGGCGAGGCGCATGAGCGCGGCGAGCTCGTCGTCGGTCACCTCGCCCAAGGTCGAGATCCAGCGGTTAAGGCCGGCCGTCGAGGCCTGCCCGAGCGAGCGCCTCAGATCCGCCGTCTCGCGACCGGTGACGACCAACCCGAGCCGCAGGTCGCCTCGTCGATGAAGCCGTTCCATGCCCGCCAGGACGAGATCCAAGCGCTTCTTCTCGCGCGTTGCGCCGGGCGCGAGCAGGAACGGCTCCGCACCCAGTCGAAAGCGCTCGAGCACGGCCTCGTCGACGACGCCGGGCGGCGGCTCGACCGCGAACGGCGGTCCGAAGCCCCACGGGACGACGCGTGCGCGGCTCCGCGCGCGCCGGCCGAGATCGCGCGCGACGAACTCGGTCGGGACGACGATGCGCGCCGCCCGGTTCGCAGCCAGGAGCGCGGCGATGCGGTGCCGCCAGCCGGCGTGCTCGGCGACGCCGTGGCGCCAGGGCAGCTCGTGCAGCGTGACGACCAACGGCACGCCGAGACCGCGCGGACTCGCCGAAGCAAAGGTGTGCACGCCGTCGAGCCGGTGCTCACGCACCAGCGCGGGCAGGCGTCGCCGAAAGCGCGCCGGCGGCTCGCCTGCGGCCGGGACGAGGCGCACCACGTCCAGCACCGCGCGCGCCTCGAGCCGCTCGAGCGAGCATGCGGCGACGCGGGCGACGCCCGCGGAGAAGCCACCCACCAGCGGGCTCGCGTCGAATCCGATCCTCATGGCGCTGAGTGTCACCGCTCGACGCCCGCCTCTGCGCGCTCCGCCGCGGAAATCCTCGGCCCGCACCACGATCCGCCTGCTTCGCTGGATCTTCATCGTTCTACGGCGAAGCAGACGGATCGTGGTGAGGGGGCCGGGCTAGCCCGGTTCCCTCACCAGGATTCGATCGGATTCGTCGTAGATCGTTGTCCTGTCGAGGCTTCGCGACTGAAG
>JBBDIB010000070.1:15799-18206 GCA_040880665.1 Planctomycetota bacterium | reverse complement strand
CTCGATCCGATGCTCGGCACCTGGCGAACCGCCACCCGTGACGCAGACTCCTAGCCCGGTTCCCTCAGGCTAGAGGTCTTGCTCGAACTCGCTGGCCTGCACGATGCGCGGCGTGATCGCGAACAGGACCGTCTCCTTCTCGACCTGCTCGAATCGCGAACGGAAGAAGTGCCGGATGATCGGGATGTCGCCCAGGATCGGCACCTTGTTGACGACCTCGCGGCTCTTCTCCTGGGTGAAGCCGCCGATCACGAGCGTCTGGCCGGGCTCCATGTGCACCAGGGTCTTCGCGCTGCGGGAGGCGATCGTCGGAACCTCGATCGTCGGGCCGCCGGGCGTCGAGAAGGTCGCCTGGGTTCCAACGACCTGCGAGCCCTCAAGGTGAACCTCGAGCGCCAGGCTGGACGAGCCGACGATGCGCGGGCTGATGAACAGCTTGACGCCCACGTGACGGAAGTTCGTCGCGGCCGAGAAGCTGCCGTCGACGGCCACGGTCTTGATCTCGAAGAACGGGATCTCGACGGTGCTGTCCAGCGTCGCGACGCCGCCCGCGCGCACCACGGTCTTGGGGCGCGACTCGATGGACACGTTCTGCCAGGACTGGACCGCCTCCAGGATTGCGTTGAACGCGACGCCGTCCTGCAATGCGCCGATGGTCAAGAGAGCCTCGGTCGGCGAGGTCGTGTTCGGCAGGTTGAAGTCGAAGGCGCGCACGAAGTTCGAGTCGCCGAACCCGAACATCGGCGTGCCGGGCACGGGCCGGATCCCGATGTCGAGCGTGTCCGTGTCGACGATCTCGATGATCTTCGCCTCGAGCTCGATCTGCGGCACCCCCACCGCGAAGAGGTCGAGGAAGTCCTCGAAGCGACCGAGCAGCTCGGGGACGGCGGTGATCACGAGCAAGTCCGAGAGGTCCACGGCCTTGGGCGGCGCGCTCGGGTTGTCGAAGTCCCGGTAGAACTCGGAGTCCCAGTTGGCCAGCACGTTGAACTCGACCATCGACTTGTCGAGCGGCGGCCCGATCCCCTCGGCGTTGGGCTCGGGCTTCTCGCGGAAGGGAAACGGCTCGAGCGCGCTCAGGAGCTCGAGGATCTTGGCGCCCTTCCCGGGCGGCATCGGGTACGGCTTCGTGACGAACGTTTCGTCGTCGGCGTTGACCTTGACGAGGATGCGCTCGCCGAAGCGCAGGTACGGGTTGTCGAAGGGCTTGAAGGGCGTCGCGGGCGCCAGCCGGTCGGTGTCCACGTCCTCGGGCTCGGGCAAGGGATAGGGATCCGAGGCGGGCAGCACGACCTCGCCCTCCGTGATGCCGGCTCGCACCGGCTCGGAGCCCCGCTCCGACAGGAGTTCGCCCAGCTCTTCGAAGCTGCCCTCCGTGAGTGGCTCGCCACCGGGCGGCGCGATGCAGCCCGAGCTGCAAACGGCGACGGCGGCACACACCAGCGCGGGAATCCGCGTAAACGGAACGCGGAGCACGGCGCTCCGGTGTCGTTGTTCATGGTGCATCAGGGGGAGCCAGCGTCAGGGAGAGATCGAACCTCCTCATCTAGCGGTAGTTCGTACCGAAACCCTGAGCCCAAAACCACGAAGCCCTCGGCGATCGCGGAACGGCGCTCGCTGCGCGCCACGAGCCCGGGCACGGAGATCGTACGTGTCTGGCCTAGATCTGCGTGTCCGCCTACCTCTCAAGTTCGGCCTGGGACCCGTCTCCGGCCGCGCGCACGGCTCAGAAGCCGGCGGTCACGGCCGACGTGATGTCGACCACGCTGCGGCCGTCGGAGTGCGAGATCTGCTTCCACACGCCGCAGTGACCCTTCGACCGCTGGACGGCTTCGCAGGTGCGAGCGACCAGCGTCCTGGCCTTGCTCATCAGGGCGCGACCTTCCCGGGATTGCGGGTCGATCTTGTCCTGCTTCATCTCCTTCACGTGCGGCGTCGCATCCAGGAGCGCGTCGTAGTCGACCTTGGCCGGATGCGAGACCTTGCGCAGGTCCGAGATGCCGCAAATACAGTCGTCGCGCTGTGCCGTCCAGCCGGGGATGGCGGCGAGCGACCGCTCACCCGCCTGGGCGGTGACACCGACCTGGGCAGAACCGTCAGCCGAAGATCCGACTTCCTCCGCAGCGATGGGACCGAACGAGAAGAGGGCGGTGAGAAGCAGGCTGAGGAGTTTCATGCTGGCAAGCCAAGGGACCGGGGCGAGGCTCCGCCGCCCCGGTCTGACGCGCCCGCCGCGCGCTAGACATCCCCCGGGACCGATCGAAACACTCGCTTCCGATGACTACATCGGTTTCGAGGCTGAATCCCTACTCTAGAACCTGAAGCTTTTTTCACGGGCAGGAAAATTGGCCCTCTTTCGGGGTTGAGCCGGATGCGACGCGAGCCGCCCCCCCCCCGGGGGGGCCCG
>JBBDIB010000070.1:0-15789 GCA_040880665.1 Planctomycetota bacterium | reverse complement strand
CGCCGACCCCCTGGGGTCGACGGCTCGCCGTGCCTGGGCCCGTAAGGCCCGCTCGGACCCCCCTCAGGGGCCCCCGAGCGCAGCTCAGCCGGCGCTGTCGGCGAGGGCTTGCTTGTGGCTCAGCTTGACCTTGCCGCGGTCGTCGACGTTGATCACGACGACCTCGATCTCGTCGCCGACCTTGACGACGTCCTCGACCTTCTCGACGAAGCCCTCGGCGAGCTCCGAGATGTGGCACATGCCCTCGGTCCCCGGGAGGATCTCGATGAACGCGCCGAAGTCCTTGGTCGACTTGACCGTGCCGGTGTAACGCTGGCCGATTTCGGGCATCGTGGTCATGCCGCGGATCGTGTCGATCGCCGCCAGGACCTTGGTCGAGTCCATGCCGGCGACGGTCACGTCGCCCTCGTCGTTGACGATCGAGACCTTGACGCTGAACTGCTCCTGGATGCCTTTGATGTTCTTGCCACCCGGGCCGATCAGGAAGCCGATGCGATCGGCCGGAATCTTGAGGCTCTCCATCCGTGGCGCGAACTCGGAGACCTCGGCCGCCGGACGCCCGACGATCTCGAGCATCTTCTTCAGGATGTGCACGCGGCCTTCACGCGCCTGCTCGAGCGCTTCCTCGAGCAGGGCGCGGGTCACGCCCTTGACCTTGATGTCCATCTGCAACGCGGTGATGCCGAGACCCGAACCGGCGACCTTGAAGTCCATGTCGCCCGAGTGATCCTCGCTGCCGAGGATGTCGGACAAGATCACGGTGCTGTTGCCCTCTTGGACGAGCCCCATCGCGATGCCTGCCACGGGCTGCTTGATCGGCACGCCCGCGAGCATCATCGAGAGACAGCCGCCGCAGACGGTGGCCATCGACGAGGAGCCGTTCGACTCGGTGATCTCCGACACGATGCGCACCGTGTAGGGGAACTTGGCGCGCTTTGGGATCACCGGCGTCAACGCGCGCTCGGCGAGCATGCCGTGTCCGATCTCGCGGCGACCCGGGCCCATGATGCGGCCGGTCTCCCCCACCGAATACGACGGGAAGCTGTAGTGCAGGTAGAACGACTTCTTGTACTCCTCCTCGATGCCGTCGACGATCGCTTCGTCGTCCGGCGTGCCAAGCGTCGTCGAGACGAGCGCCTGGGTCTCGCCCCGCGTGAACAGCACCGAGCCGTGCATGCGCTTGATGATGTTGGGATCGATCGTGATTTCGCGGATGTCGCGGTTCGAGCGACCGTCGACGCGGCGACCCTCGAGGATGCACTGACGCTCGACGCTGGACATCAGGTCGTACATTGCGCCTTTGACGGCCTTCGTGCGCTTCGAGATCTCGTTCTCCGGCGTCCCGGCGATGAGTTCGCTGACGGCACGGTCCTTGACGCCGGAACAGGCGGCGGAGCGCTCGTGCTTCCCGGCCGTCTTGGTCGCTTCCAACATGTCGGCGCGGTAACGCTCGACCGCGAAGGCGAGTTCTTCGTCCTTCTCGGGCGCGCGCACCTCGACCTTGGGCTTGCCCGCCTTGGCGTGCAGCTCTTCGATGGCGCCGATGATCGTCCGCACCTCGGCGTGCGCGAGTTCGAGCGCGTCGAGCATCTCGGCCTCGGGCAGCTCGTTCGCGGACGCTTCGACCATCACGAGGGCCTCGGAGTGTCCGGCCACGACCAGGTCCAGGTCGCTGGACTCGCGCTTTTCCTGATCGGTCGGCATCACCTTCAGGCGCCCGTCGACCTTGCCGATCCGCATGGCGCCGAGCGCTCCGTGGAAGGGAATGTCCGAGATGTGCAGCGCCGCGAAGCCGGCGATCATCGCCAGGATGTCGGCCGGCGTCTCGCCGTCGTAGCCGAGCACGCGCGCGAAGACCTGGACTTCCTGCTTGTATCCGTCGGGGAACAGCGGCCGGATCGAGCGGTCGATCATGCGCATGGTCAGGATCTCCTTCGTCGTCGGACGACCCTCGCGCTTGAAGAAGCCACCGGGGATCTTGCCGGCCGCGTCGGTCTTTTCGCGGTAGTCGACCTGCAGCGGGAAGAAGTCGATGTCATCGCGGCCCGGGCCCATCACGGCCGCCGCGAAGCATTGGGTATCGCCGTAGGTCACCATCACGGCACCATTGGCTTGGCGGGCGATCCGGCCCGTCTCGATCGTCAGGGTCTTGCCCGCGAGTTCACATGTCACGCGGGTCGCAGTCGGTTTCGTCATCTTGTCTTGCCTCTTGTCTCTCGGGTCGACGCGCCTTCTCGCGCGCCTGGGTTTCTAGTGAGTCGAATTCTGATGGTTCGTTCGCCGCGCGACGAAGGCCCAACGCGCAAGGCTCGCGCTCCGCTTTTCATTTGGCTATGAGCACGGGCGTGAGCGGCGCGGGCCGGACCGTGCGCGGCGCACGTCGGCGCTCGCACGGGGTCGCAGCGGTAGCGCGCTAACGGCGCAGCCCGAGGCGCTGGACGACCGTCTGGTAGCGCTGCGTGTCGCAGCGTCGCAGGTAGCGCAACAACTTCGAGCGCTGGCCCACCATCACCAGGAGGCCGCGCCGCGAGGCGAAGTCCTTCCGGTGCACCTTGAGGTGCTCGGTCAGGTTCTTGATGTGCTCGGTCAGGAGTGCGACCTGCACCTCCGGCGAACCGTTGTCGCCGGGCTTGGTCGCGAACTCCTTGATGATCTCTTGCTTGTGCTCGGCGGTCAGTGCCATGGGAACTCCAGGTCCGCACTGCGGCGGACGACCAGGGGGTCGAAACGTGCCCACGTGGCGAGAGGGAGTAGCTCCTGCCTCGGGGTGTGGAAGCGGACCGCGTGACGACAGGCGCCGCCCGCGAGCTTCCGAAGGCGAACAGAATAGCGCCCCAGGGCCACGCGCAGCACGCGAGCCGCTCGCTTTTCTCACGCGGGGTCCATTCCGCCGGACCGCTCAGCCAATCAGCGCGCCAACAGGCCCGCTTCGCGCGGCGCGCTGGCCAGGTTGCGCTCGGGTAGTTCCGTCATGAACTCGGTCGCCAGAGCGCGCGCCGCCGCGGGAAACAGGTCGCGCCAGAGTCCGGCCGGTCGGCGCCCACCGCTGGCCACGTCGACCACCCGCTGCATGCGACGGCCCCACAGGACGCGCCCGTCGGCCGTGCCGCCCTCAACGAGCTTCAGCTCGACCTCGGCGGCCAACTCGCCCTTCGACGTCAAACCGCTGTCGTTCCAGCCCAGGATCTTGATCAAGAGCGTCGCGTCCGGCGCGGCCGAACCGCGGAAGGAAGCGTCGACCCAATGCGCGTCGACGTAGTCGAGGGCCAACGGCGTGTAGAGCCGTTGCACCAGCGCCTCGGCCAGGGCGGCCCGCACGGCCTCGCTCGGCAGCCCCTCGACGCCGGTCAAATTCTCGATCGGGGCCACCGCGATGTCGGCGGGCTGCAACCGCTCGAGCCCCTCGGCGGCCAGCACTTCCGTGCGTTTCCCCGGAGGCTCGTTGGAGACGGGCCGGGGCGGCACCGTACAGCCACCGAGAGCGCCGACGGCGGAGGCGCCGAACGCGAGGACGAGACACAACGAGGAAAGACCGGGGAGCTGAATCATGGGGGGCACCTCTGCGGGCGGTCCGGCAGTCTAACGGGCCCGTCGCGCGCGCCGAAGCCTCGACTTGGCAGCATCTCGCGTCGGCTCGCTCTCAGGGTTGATCGAAGGTGAAGGCACGGGAGCGTGAAAGCGCGGCGTAGTGGCGTTCGAGGTCGCTCCAGAGGAAGTCCTGGGCATCGAGCGCGGGCACCCCCACCGAACTCAGCACGGCGTCGATCGGCCCGCCGGCCAGGCCGGCGCCGCCCGCCGGAACCAGATCGGGGACGGCCACGCGCACCTGCGCGATGCCATCGGGCGGATCCGGCCGCCAGAGAGTCCAGCCGCGACCGGCGGAATCGGTCAACCGCACCGAGTAGAACCCCGTGACCGCCTGCACGTCGCGCAGCGTGTTGTCGAACAGGACGTCGTAGCTGGCGCCCGCCGTCGTACCGAGCGGCGCTTGCAAGACCGGGACGCTGGCGGGGAACAGGGTGTACGCGTTGCCCTTCAAATACGACTCGGTCCGGCGCGCGACGGCGAGGTTGCCGCTCATGTCGAGCAGTTCCGCGCGCACGAAGGGATCGTCCGGCGCCTCCAACGCTTCGGCGAAGAAGCCGCCCGGCCGCGTCGAGGTGCCGACGCCCACGCGGCCAGCCCAACGGTTCGGCACGCCGCTGGGTTCGCTCAAGCCCAGCCCGAGCGGCACGCTGCCACCGAGGCCGGGCACGAGGCCCTCGGGCGTCACCCGCACGGGCCCGGCGAACTCGGGCACGTCCTCGAGCATCCCGAGGTCGATGCCCGTCGTGAAACCGCCCTCGATCTGCAGCACCTGCCCGGGGAACAACTCCTCCGCGCTCTCGTCGAACGCCGGGT
The DNA here is from genome assembly GCA_040880665.1 of Planctomycetota bacterium. Classification (GTDB taxonomy): domain Bacteria; phylum Planctomycetota; class UBA1135; order UBA1135; genus JBBDIB01. Next base: position 11,388 of record JBBDIB010000070.1, on the reverse strand, counting down.
TCTCGAAGGCGCCGCGCACGGGGATCTCGAAGACGTCGACCGCCCCGGGGGCCAGCGACGCCAGGGGGAGCACGAGCTCGAAGCCTTCCAGCAACTCGTTCACGTCGAACGTCGCGGGCGTCAACGTGTGGTCGCCCGCGAGGAAGGTCGCCGCGCCGATGCGCGCGGGTTGGACACTGAACGGCCCGAACGCGCAACTGGCCGCGCTCGTTCCGCCCGTGCAATCCGCGCTGGGCACCAAGGGATCCGAGAACACGCCGCGGCGCGTGTCGGCGATGGTCGTTCCTTCGCTCAGGAACGCGACCTCGAGGAGGTCGCTCAATTCCACGGTCCCACGCGCGCTGGCGGTCGCGGTCGCTGGCGTGATGGGCACCGACAGCGCGCTCGTCGTCACGCCGTGCAAGGACCACAGGTCGTAGTCCGCGTCGTCGACGGTCACGATCGTCTCGTCCAGGCCGGCGGCCGCCGTGACGACCGCGCGACCCAGCAGGTCGGTCACCGCGGAGCCCAGGAACGTGCTCGTCGCGCCGTCGTCGGCGTGCGTCGAGACCACGGCTCCCGAGACCACCTCGAGCGTCGCCGCGTCGTACACCTCGACGGTGATCGCGCCGCCGGGCACCACCGCGTCCGGCCCGACGCGTCCGCGCTGCCGAAAGACGCCGTCGATCGGCGCGGACGCGTTCTGCGCCGCGTCGTACGCGATCGCGGTGAAAGGCACTTCGCCATCGACCGCGCCGCCGAGATCCACGGGCGCCGCTAGGAACAGCGAGCCGTTGGTAGCGAGCACCGGCGGCAACACGCCGTTGTCGCCGCTGCCCGTCGAGACCTCGACGGTCCCCACCGGTTCACCCGCGTCGCCGGCCAGCACGAGGTTGCGCTGATCGGTGACGAAGACGCCGGTGCCGCCGCCGCTGGTCAAGAAGTCGGTGATCTCGGGCCCCGAGACGTCCAGCGTCGGATCTTGGATGCCGGCTTCGACCGGGTCGACGTCGAGCACCGCCAACGGCGACACGAACAAGCCGCGTCGCAGCCGCGCAGCGAACGAGACGCCTCCATCCTGGAAGCGCGGGAGCAACGGCATCAGCGATTCGGTCAGGTCCGCCTCGGCGGCGTCGAAGGTCACGCTGCCCACCGGGCCGGCGCCCGGCAGCATCTTCGTGCGGCGCAGGGCGATGAGCCGGCGCTCGTCGCCGGGCGTCGCCGGCTCGCGCTCGAACCCGAAGACGAACAGGTCGACCTCGTCGCCGCCCTCCGCCACGAGGTCGACCTGCAACAGGAACTCCTCCGGATCGCCCGGCGTCAGGTTCGTCGGGCCGATCGCGTCGGTCGGCATCGAGAGCAGGGAGAGCCCCAGCGGCTTCGGCACCGGCGCCGTCTGAAACTCGTAGACGATCGTCGGCAAGGAGGCCGCGACCTCTCCGGGCAGCGGCACCTCGAAGATCGGATTCGACTGGGGCGAGAGCGTCACGTCGATCGTCGCCGACGCGCCGAGCGAAACGGGGTCGCCCTGGGGATCGACGCTGCGCCAGGTGAAGACGCGCGGATCCAGGACGGGACCGAGGGGCGACAGCACGAGCACCGCCGGATCGGGATCGAAGGCCGGATCGACGCCGTCGACCTCGATCTCGATCGAGTCGGCGTCGACCGTGGCGGCGTCCATCGGACGATCGAAGACGAACAACAGCTCGGGCACGTCGCTGGCACCCTCCGAATCGGGCAGCGGGTACGCCGTCAAGAGCACCGGAGCGGCGGGCGGCGTGGCGACCACGCTGAAGGTGGTCAAGAGCGCCCCGCCGTCCGCCAGCTCTTGTCCAGTGATGTCGACGATGCTCGCGTCCGGGGTGAAGCGCACCTCGTAGCTGCCGGGCGTGTAGGCGTCGCCCAGGCCCGGTAGCGTGAGCCGGTCGAGCACGAACACGCGGCCGCCGCCGAAGGTGCCGCGCCGCGTCAACGGAATCGGCGGTCCCATCGTGCCGACGCCCACGTTGCGCGCTTCGAGAGCGCCGTCCAGCGTACTGGGGTCGACGGTCTCGTCGAAGATCACGACGATCGGTGTCGTCGCCGCGACGGGCCCGTTCGGGAACGCAGCCAGCACCTCGGGCGGATCGGTCTCGATCCAGTCGTCCTCCTCGGGACGCAACGCCGAGAGCGCGCCGATCGTGCCGCCTGGCCCTTCGACGCAGCCGGTGCTGAAGACGCAGGCGATATTGTCGTCGCAACCGCCGAGCAGTCCGGCGGTGAGAGCGACAGCGAGCGGCGCGGGCGCGGCCAGGAACAGGCGGCGGAGCGCTCGGGGGGAGGCGTACAACGGTGAGGTCGAAAAGTGGTTCGAATACGGAGCGGAGAAAGAGCGGACGCGCGAGGGCCCGCGATCTTCCGGCGGATCGCGCCCAAGGTAGCCGCGCGCGCTCACGGGCACCATTCCCGCCGCGTACGCGTCGAGCGTAAGATGCCCGCCCTTCGGTTCCCGACCGGGGGCGGGCGGGTACGGAACTTGCTCGCTCGCCCGCCGGGCGGCCGCCTCCCTCCTCCCAACGACCACCCATGCTCCCTGCCAGGTCCCTCGCCCCGCTGCTGCTCGCCCTCGCCGCATCGTGCTCCACGAACCAGCCGGCGGAGCCGTCGACGGGCGGTGATCCCTCGACGGCCGACCCGGCGCTCCCCGGCGACCGGGCGGCGGAGGCCGAGGACTTCGAGGGCCCGGGGGACATCGCCGCCGCCATCCGTGCGCTGCGCGCGGGCGATCTCGACGCGGCGAACGCCGTGATCGACGGCCTGCTCGTCGAGCGTGCGCACGCGCGCGCGCTGAACGCGCTGGAAGCGAACGATCCCGCCCTCGCGTTGATCTCGATCGACGAGCTCTTGGCCGCGGATCACCCCGAAGCCGTCGAGCTCAAGGCGGAAGCCAGCCTGGCCCTCGCCGAAGCGACCATCGCCAGTGGCGGCAACGGGCTCTTGATCCAGGGAGCGCTGGACGACGCGCGCAAGCACTTCGAGCGCATTCGCCCCGCGACCGTGGCGAGTCGCCTGGGCGCCGCGCGCTCCGCTTGGCTGCTGAACGACGCACGCGCCGCGGCCGACCACGCGCGCGCCGCGCTCAGCCGGCTCGAAGAGGTCGAGCGCGCGCGGCTCGACCCCGAGCTGCTCGAACGTGCGCTGCGCCTCTCCGCCGAAGCGTCGTTCGGCGCCTATCGCACGGTCAAGTCCGACCCCGAGGGCACGAATCACGAACTGGCGCGCTCGCGCTTCGACGAGACGGAGACGGCGCTCTCCGCGCTGCTCGTGCGCACGCCCGACGACCCGTGGGTCTGGCAGACGCTCGCCGATCTCTACGAATGGGAGGGCATGCACGCCGACGCGCGCGCGATCGCCGAACGCGGACTCGAACGGCTGAAGGACGACGCGGGTTTGTGGGAGCGACTCGGTCGCGTGGCGCGCAACTCCGGCGGACGCCTCGAAGCCGCCGACGCGCTCGACGCCGCCTCGGCCGCGGCGCCCGACTCGCCGCTCGGCCACTGGTACCGCGCTTTCGAGCGCTTCGAGTACGCGGTCGACGCGATGCACGCGGGCGAGGACACCAGCGAGGACTTCCGCGCGGCGGAAGCGGCGTTCCAGCGGACGGCCGAGCTCGATCCCACGCGCGCCGAAGCCGCGCTCGGCTATCGCGTGATGTGTCGCGCCGGCCTGGGCTGGTGCGCGTACGACCGCGGCGACTGGGCTGAGGCCCGGCGCGCCTTCGTGTCCATGAACGACGCCTTCGACGGCGGGATCGCGTGGAGCATCGAGGACCGGCTGGGTTCGGGGCTCGTGGGTCTCGAGTTCGTGGGCGTCAAGCTGAACGAAGCCGAGCGTTGGGACGAGGCCGGGGCGCTGTTTCGCGAGCTGTACGAGCTATCGAGCGCCGGCGGCGCCGAAGCCGATCCGCGCCATGCGAACAACGCGGGCTTCTTCCTGCGCGATGCGGCCGTCGAGGAGGAGCTCTTGGCTCGCCGCCTGTGTACCGTCGCCAACGGCGGCGAGGTCGAGTCGCGCGAGCGCCTCCTGGCGGAAGCCGGACTCGCCGCCGATGCGGACGCAAAGACGATTCGCGCCGCGTCGAACGAACGCCTCGCACGCGCGCGCACGTGGATGGAAGAGAGCGCGACGATGTACGCGATCGCCGCGCGCGCCATGCCCGAGGACGTGCGCGTCGTCAACGATGCGGCGCTGATCCACGTCTACTACCTCTACACCGAACTCGACTGGGCGGAGGAACAACTGCTGCGCCTCGTCGACGTGGGGCGCGAACAACTCGCCGACGAATCGCTGGCCGAGGACGCGCGCTGGGAACTCGAGAACGCCTGGGGCGATGTGTTCCAGAACCTCGGCGTCCTGTGGGCGACGCAGAAGTCCGAGCCCGAAGAGGCGCTGACCTGGTTCCAGCGCGCCGTCGAGATCGGTCCCGAACCACGACCCATGATCACGAACCTGTGGGTGCCCTTCGTGGAAGGCACGCTCGAACCCGACGCCAGCTTCGCACCGCTCGCCCAAGCGACCTGGGGAGCTCCCTGCAACGACCCTGTGACCTCACGATGATGCTCCCGATGCTGACCCCCCACCTGCTCTTGCTCTCGCTGCTCGTCGCGTGTCCCGCCCACGGGCTGACGCGGCCCGCTCCCGCCCCCGGAGCGCAGGAGGAATCCGCCGAGGAGTGGATCCAAAAGGGCCGCGTCGAACTCGACGCCGGTCGCGCCGAGCGCGCCGAGGAGTACTTCACGAAAGCGCACGCGGCCGACGGGGGCGCCTTCGAGTCGCGCGCTTGGATCCTGCGCGCGTGGATGGAGCAAGGGCGCTCCAACGACACGCTCGACGCGCTCGATGCCGAGGTCAGGGCCGGCCGCAGCGGCCCCTTGATGGACTACCTCTTCGGTATGGCCTTCGCGCGCCGCGCGCTGAGCGCCGTGATGTCGGGTACGGCCGACTCGAGCGTCCAGATGAACTTCGGCGACGCGGTGCGGCACCTCGTCGCCGCCACCGAGGCGGAGCCCGCGCGCTTCGCCGACGCCTTCCTGGCGCTGGCGACCTCGGCCTGGTACGCGGGCGATCTGGAGGTCGCGCTGCGCGCGGCGCACGAGGCCGTCCAGCGCTATCCCAAGAACGGCGAGGCGAACTCGATGCTGGGGCGCATCGCGCTCTCGACGTTCCAGGTCGCGCACACGGACGCCGGCGGGCCGCCGCCCGAGGAGTGGGACGGGGACGTCATGCTCCACTGGACCGTCGCCCGCGACGCGTTCGCCGACGCGGTGACGAACTTCGGAAAGCCGAAGCGCAGCGAGGAACGTCTGCAGAACCTCCTCAGCCAAGCCGCCGTGCAACTGGGTCACACGTGGGTCTGGAAGGGCGCGCGCGACGAGGCTGCCAAGGCCTACGGCACCGCGATCGGCTGGGCGCCCGACCGCGTGAACCTGGGCGAAGTGCGCGGCTTTCTGACCGACCCCGAGAACCCCAACGATCTCTCGGTCTTCCGCGGCGCGCTCGAGCGAGGGCAGGAGCTGTTCCAGAGGACCTTCGGCAAACAGGACGCGCGCAATGCGTCGCTGTGGTGGTGGCTCGGCTACGCGCGCTACTGGAGCGGTCAGCGCGCCGAGGCTGAGACCGCATTCCTGGCCGCGCTCGAACTCGAGCCGGGCTTCACGAACTCGTGGGTCTACGTGGCCCTCGCTCGCTACGACCGAAAGGACTTCGACGGCGCGCTGACGGCGCTGCGTGCGGGCTGGGACGCGGACCCGGTTTCGACGATCGCCGAGCTGTCGTCCGACGCCTCCGGCAACGCCAACCGACTGCGCTTTCTGATCGGGCACGCGTTCGAGGCGAAGGACCTCGAGCGCGCTGCGTTCGCCGCCGAGGTGGTCGCCGAGGTGACGCAGAACGTCTCCGGCGACTGGAACAACCTGGGTCTGTTCCTGCGCGACCGCGCCGAGGCGCTCGAGCGCAATCGGCGCGCGAAGTCGAAGGACGAGCTGGCCTTGATCGAAGACCTCTACGAACGGGCCTATCGCGCGTACTTGCGCTCGTTGGACCTGTCGCCCGAGGACCCGCAGGTCTTGAACGACACGGCCGTGATGCTGCACTACTACCTGAAGCGCGACCTGGACGAGGCGCGCGCCATGTACGTGCGCGCGGGCGAACTGGCCGACGCCGAGCTGGCCAAGCCGCGGCTCGCGGCGTCCGACCGCGAGCGGTTCCAGATCGCGAAGCGCGACGCGGTCAACAACCTGCGTGCGCTCGAAAAGGTCCTGGCCGAGGCGCGGCGTGAGAAGGCGAAGGGAACACCGCCGGGCGACGGAAACGATGGCGCGAACGCCGACCAGAACGCCGACGGGGCGCGATCGGGCGCGTGAAGCTCCCGGTGCGGCTCGTCGACGAGCTCCCCACCGAGGCGGTCATCGTGGTCGATGGCTTCGCGTCGAGCGCGCGCGGCCTCGTGCTCTCGCACTGGCCCGGCAACACGACGCCGCGCGACCTCGCGCACGAACTCTCGACCGGGTCGGCGTTGCGCTTCGCCGCCTTGCCGCGCGCGGACCGAGAGCGCCGGGCGGCGGGCTGCGTCGCGATCGTCAACAACCACTACGACACCGACGGCGTCTTGGCGATGTTCGCGGTGCGCTCTCCGGAAGCGGCGCTCGAGCGCGCCGACGCTCTCCTGGCCGCGGCGCGGGCGGGCGACTTCTATCAGGCGCGCGACGCGGAAGCGCTGGCGCTCGACACCCTGGTGACGCGCTTCGCGGAGCCCGGCGCTTCACCGCTCGACCTCGACGGCCTTTCGGCGCGCGAGTGCGAACAGGCGGCGCTCGATCATCTCGTCGAGGCCTTGCCCTGGATCCTCGACGGCGGCTTGGACGAGTTCGGCTACCTGTTCGAAGACCGGGTGGCGGCCGTCGAAGAGGACCGGGAACTGCTCGAGTGGGGCGACCGCCACGAGTTCGAGGCGAGCGATGCGACCGCCTGGCTCGTCGGCTGTCCCGTCGGCGTCGACACCTTCGATCCGATGCGTCACGCGCTCTTCGGAGCGACCGAGCGCAACACGGTCGTCGCGCTCGGCACGGGTGACGGCGGCACGAGTTGCCGCCTGATCCTCTCCACCAAGTCGTGGTTCGACCTGCCCACCGTCACACCCGCGCCGCGGCCGGATCTCGCCGCCTGGGCGGCGGAGCTGAACGACCTGGAAGGCACGTCGCCCGCGGACGAATCGGCCTGGCGCGCCGAGCCCGTGTCGGCCGCGAGCCCCGAACTGTGGTTCGGAGGCCGGAACAAGTTCAGCTTCGCCGACCGCGCCGGAGTGCTCGCACCGAGCAGCCTCCGCCCGAGCGCGATCCTCCGGATCCTCGCGGGCTAGCTGTCCGGTCCAGCAAGGTTGTTCAGAGCTCGATCAACTCGAACGCGCCGAAGGGTCGCTGGGCTTCGGGGAGGTCGGCCAGCGTGCCGTACTCCGACACGCGAGCGAAGCGTTCCCAGAGCGCGGCGACGACGGGGTTCGTGTGCGCGGCTTCGATCGCTCGCGCGCTTTCCCACTCGAAGATCTCGATGAAGGAGCCGTCCTCCGAGCGCAGCACGACCGGCTCGCGATCGGTCGCGAGTCCCTCGGAGCGCAACGTCGGTACGTGCTCGCGGATCAGCTCGAGCAGCGCGGGCACGTCACCCGCCGACTTCGGTCGATAGCAGGCTTGGACGAGTTGGCGCACAGTTCAAGCCGTCGCGGCGGGATCGAAGGTGAAGCTCGGCGCGTGGCGGCCGTCCCCGTTCGCAGCACGCGGCGCCTGGGGCACGAGCACGTCGTCGACCGGCGTGTAGCCCGCCAGCGCGAGGACGCGCTCGACGGCGCGCACGCGCTCTTGCATCGAGAGCGATTCGACCGGCAGGTACGGCACCTCGAACAGTTCCAGCAGTAGCTTCACCATGCCGTCGATGCGCACGACCTCTTCCCAGGCCAAGCCGGCGCGCACGCCGTCGTCGGCGATCAAGGTCGGGTGCGGGCGCAGGTAGAACACCAATCCGCCGCGAACCGAATCCATGTACCGCTGGCACAAGGGGTCGCGCACGATCTCGCCCAGCACCGTCGAGTGGTGCGCGGCGTAGGCCAGGTTGCAGAACGCGCGGTCGGACACGAACGGCTCACGGCGCGCGTCCTCCGCCTCGACCTGGCGCTGGAACACCTCGCGCTGGTACCGATTGACGAGCTCGACGTCGGAGCGGAGCGAGTCGAGCCGCGCCTCCATCTCGGCCAGGACGCCGCGCGCGACCTCCGAGATCATCGGCAAGCCGTAGCGGTCGCGGATCCAGCGGGCGAGGGTGGTCTTGCCGGTGGCGTGGGCACCGACGAGATAGATGCGCGTGGGAGCAGGCATGGGCGGAGTGAGGGGTCCGGGGGGTGGTTCGCGCACCCTACCCGATGCGGCCGGCACCCTACGAACCCCTACATGTGGTGGGATCGACGTCCCCAATGCGACTTCCCAGGAGTGGCCGCCAGGTGCAGAACTTACGGAGCCCTGAAGGTTCGACAACGAAGAGCGGCGAGCTTGCCAGCGGGAAGGGACCTCGTCGCGCTGGGCATACGGCTTGCGCGCGTTCGAGCCCATGCAAGACGAACGTCAGTCTGCCCCCACGCAACAGCCCCGCCCGCCGTTCCCCGAGCAGCACCTCGAGCCTCCGGGGCTCGAGTCGCGTTTGGACCCGCGGCCGCGTTACCGCGCCGAGAGGTATCGCGGCGCGGGCAAGCTCCAGGACCAGGTGGCGCTGATCACGGGCGGCGACTCCGGCATCGGTCGGAGCGTCGCCGTGCTGTTCGCGCGCGAAGGCGCCGACGTCGCGGTCGTCAGCCTCGAGGAGGAGCGCTCCGATGCCGAGGAGACCCGCGACGCCGTGACGGCGGAAGGCCGCCGCGCGTTCCTGATCGCGGCCGACCTGCGCCAGACCGAGGAGTGCGAGCGCGCCGTCCAGTCCTGCGTCGACGAGTTCGGACGCCTCGACATCCTGGTCAACAACGCCGCTTTTCAACGGCACCGCGACCGCCTCGAGGACATCAGCGACGAGCAGTGGGAGCGCACGTTCACGACCAACATCACCGGCTACTTCCGCATGACGCGCGCCGCGCTCCGCCATCTGCCGAAGGGCGGTGCGATCGTGAACACGGGTTCGATCACGGGTCTCGACGGTAACCCGAAGCTGCTCGACTACGCGGCCACCAAGGGCGCGATCCACGCCTTCACCAAGTCGCTCGCCCAGAACCTCGTCGAGCGCGGGATTCGCGTCAATTGCGTCGCTCCAGGCCCGGTGTGGACACCGCTCAATCCCGCCGAGCGTGCGCCGGAAGCCAGCGTGAACTTCGGGGCGGACGTGCCGATGGGCCGCCCGGCGCAACCGGAGGAGATCGCGCCCGCGTTCGTGTTCTTCGCCTCCTCGATCGACTCCCCGTACACGACCGGCGAGGTGCTAACGCTTCTCGGCGGCACAACCACCGCCGGCTGAGCCGGCGCGCACTCGACAAATCCCATGCTCCACCTCGACATCGCTACGTTGCAACTCCCTCTCGACCAGGCGGAGACGCTGTGGGCGAGCCCGCGCTTCTTCGCCGCGATCTTCGCGGGGCTCGTGATCGCCCTCGGCCTGCAGTTGTTGCTCACGACGCTCTCGCTCGCCACGGGCGTCAGCGCCGCGCGCGGGATCGACGAGCCGACGACCAAGACCGGCGGCACCGCCGATCGCCGAGGCTCCGCGAAGGCGCGGAAGTCCGGCCCCGAAACCGGGAACGGCAAGGAATCCAGGGCGCATTCCATTGGTGCCAAGATGCGCAACGCCAATCGCGCCTACGGCATGTGGGCCGTCATCACCGGTAGCTTGAGCCTGTTCTTCGGTGCCTGGCTCGGCACCGAACTGAGCCTGACGGTGGACGCCATGGCCGGCGCGACGATCGGACTGGTGATCTGGGGCCTCTTCTACCTGACGACGTTCTTCGTCGAGATGAGCCTCGTCGGTTCCCTCTTGCGCACCGTGCGGAACGGGTTGCGCCACACGGCCGGCGGACTGGGCTCCATCCTGAGCGGATCGGATCGTCGCAGTACGGCCAAGGACGCGCGCGCCGTGGTCGACGCCGTGCGCGACGAGCTGCTCGACGATCGCCGCTGGAACAAACTCGGCAAGGAGATTCGCGGGGTGGTCGCGCGCATGGAAGAGCGCAGCGATCCCGCCGCTCTGCGCGAGGAGATCGAGAAGGTTCTGTCGCGGACCGAGATCGAAGCCACGCTGGGCGACGACGGCAACGGCTCCGGCGACGGACATCGTTCGTTCGTCGCGTCGCTGAAGACGCGCTCGGGACCGAGCCACAAGACGCGGGAGCGCGCGTCCAGCGCCGCGACCGCGATTCGCGAGGAAGCGAATTCCGAAGATCCGCCGGTCGAGTCGGCCGTGACCGCCGGGTTGCGCGCTGCGGGACTCACGCGCGGCGACGCGATCCGTTATCGCGAACGGTTCGAGGAGTACCTGCGCCGTACGCACACCGATGAGCTCGAACCGGAAGGCATCAAACGCGACCTGGAGCAACTGTTCGACGATCCCAGCAAGGGCTGGGCGGCGCTGCGCGAGCGCTTTGCTGCCGCCGACCGCGACACAGTGCGTGCGCTCCTGACCGCGCGCGGCATCGAAGACGAGCGGGCGGAACGCATCACGTCCTGGGCGGAGAACGCGTTGCGCTCGTTCGCCGGCAGCACGAAGGAGATGGACAGCGAGATGGACAGCGAGATGGAGGGCGAGCCCCCGCTGCAGTCCACAGGCGAGTACGCGCGCACGTCGCCGGAGTTTGGGGAGAACGTCGCGCCTCAGCCGCGCGGGAGTTCCGCGCCGAAGTCCACGAAGATGCGCTCGCGGATCGACTCTCGCATCCGCGACTACCTGCGCGAGGTCGACGACCCGCACCTGCGCTATGAAGAGTTGCGGGCGGAGATCGAGCTCCTCCTCGACGATCCCCGCAGCGGTCGCGCCGCGCTGGTCGAGCGACTGCGCGCACTGGATCGCGACTCGATCGTCGCGTTGCTCGCGGGCTTGCCGCGCATCGACGAGCGGCGCGCGGACCAGATCGTGCGGACGATCGAGGATGCCCGCGACGAGGTCATCGAGCGCAGCGAGCGCGCGCGGGCCGAGATCGACCGCCGCCTGACCGAGGCCAAGCACAAGGGGCTCGAGGCGGCCGAGGAGACGCGCAAGACCGTGGCGACGGCCGCCTGGTGGGCTTTTGGAGCCGCGCTCACGTCCGGCGTCGCAGCGGCGCTCGGCGGGCTCGTCGCGGTCTGGACCGGCATCGGCACCTAAACCTAGGTCGCCCGGTTCCCGCACCAAGACGGGCGGCGGTCAGCCTTC
>JBBDIB010000069.1:8354-18453 GCA_040880665.1 Planctomycetota bacterium | reverse complement strand
CGCGGTGGTCGCTTTCGTCGGGCACTTGCTCGCGGTCGAGCGACGAAGTGGGGTCTGACTCCGTATTTGCGGGGGCGAGTACCTCGCGCTTCGGCGCATCAGAGATTCGCGAGGAACACCAGGCGCGACAACGCGTCGGGCGTGGCCAGGCCCTGGCTCGTCAGCGCGCCGGTCGCGGGGTCGACGCGGAAGACCTTGACGCCGCTGGCTCCCGCGACGGCATAGAGAAAGCGCCCCGTCGGGTCGGGCACCAGGCGCGCAGTGACCGCTCCGAGGCCGAGTGGCTGATCATCGACGGGGGCGGTGGCGGCATTGGCATCGACGCGCACCAACGGCGACAGGCTCGGATCGCGGGTGAAGCGGAACACGCGCAGCTGGCCACCGCCGGCCAGGTACACGAAGCGGCCGAGGGGATCGAGGCCGAAGCCCGGGCCGACGCCCGAGAAGACGTCGCGCAGGCTGGGCAGGCCCGGCGTGAGATCGAGCTCGTAGACGCTCAGTTCCGACAGGCCGCCGCCGAGGTCCTCGACCGCCAGCAAGTACCGGCCCAGCGGCTCGACTCGCAGGTCGTTCAGTTCGACGTCCGCGAACGTCGGTGGCGTGACTTGGCCGATGTCGCTGAACTCGTCGTTGTCATCGCGCTCGAACATCCGCAACTGCCACTCGACGACGCTGCCTGTATCGACCAGATTCGGCCAGTAGAGGGTGCTGCCGTTGGGGCGGAGCGCGGGCACGGCGGTCTGGTTGCCGCTGAAGTTCTGGCCAACCTCGAACGGCGAATCGAACTGGTCGAAGAGGTTCAGGAAGTCACCGCCGAAGACCGGTGGGCCGGCATCGACCCCGAGGACTCGCAGCGAGTACATGGGGTGGCTCGTCGAAAGGCTCGGATCCACGTGCGCCGCGAATCCGCCCGAGGGGAAGAAGCGCAGCTCCCCCGCCAAGAAGTTCGGCGCTGCGTCCGAGCTGACCGTGAGCGGGTCCGAGACGACGCCGGTGTCCGCGTCGATCAGCAAGCGCTGGAAGCGGCTCCCCGTCGAAGTCGTCACGCCGACGTAGAGGGCGCGCTGCGTGGGCTCGATCGCGAGAGTGTCGGAGAACGGGTCCGTGATCGCGAACGTGGAGAGTTGCGTCAGTCCACCGTCGGTGGCATCGACCGCGTAGCTGATGAGCGCGTCGCCGGAGCGCCCGACCGCGAGCGTCGGACGCGCCTCGGGTGTGCCTTCGCGGGTGGCGAACGCCAGCTCGAGTGCCTCCAGCTCGACGGACAGCGTCTCGTGCAGCTCCGGAGTCTCGGTCGAGACCGAGAGCCGCGCGGTCTCCGCGTCGAGATCGAAGCGCCGGATCACGGGTGCCTGGGCCGCTGACGTTCCGCGCACGGCGACGTAGAGGTGCCGCCCCGCGGGATCGAAGCGCTTGACGCGATCGTTCAAGAACTCAGGTGTGCCGGTGTGGAACGGCTGAACGCCCGCAGTCATGGGGTCGTGGTCGACCTCGGTCAGTTCCCCCGAGGCCTGATCGACCTCGAGCGTGGCGATCTCGGAGTTTTGGCCGAAGACGGCGAGGACACGGCCGAACGGCTCGACGACCGCGGACTCTCCTGACCCGCCGCTGCGATCGATTTCGACGGAAAGACTCTCGAGGAACGCCGGCGCGCGCGTCGGGGTGTCGGTCGTATAGCGCTCCATCGTGGTCGGTGTCCCACCGATGCCGCCACCCTGCAGGAAATAGAGGTCTCCGTTGACGGGGTTCAGCGCCGCGCGGCTCGCCTCCATCACGACCAACGTCAGGCCGCCACCCGTGGAATCGGCATCGAGCTGGGTCAACGTGCCATCGCTCTCGACTTCGAAGGCGTTGAGCTGCGCGCGCACACCGTTGCTCTCGGTCGCGTACAGCGCCTCGCCGTCCCCGGAGAGGAGCATCCGCGTTTCCCGGAACTCATCGAAGCCGATCGGGAGCGTGGTCTCTGTTCCCGCGACGAAGCTTCCGTCCGGCTCGAGCTCGAGGATCGCGATCGCCTGATCGTTGACGTCGGTCCGATCGAGCAGCACGTACAGGAAGGCGCCGGAGGGATGCACCAAGAGCTGGCGCTGGCGTACGTCGCTGCTGACTAGGCTGACGGCCGAGAAGCGGTCCATCAGCGGCAGCCCGGTCTCTTCCCCGAGCTCGATGCGAACGACTCGTCCGGTGCCGGATTCGGCGACGTACAGGGCGTGGCCGTCCGGGTGCAGAGCCAGCTCCCCCGGGTCGCCGCTGAAGTACGGGAACGAGAACGTGCGGCCACGCGGGATCAGGGTGCCGGTCTCGGGCTCGACGCCGAAGGTGGACAGGCCCGCATCACTGGCGAGGTAGGCGAACCGCGCCTCAGGGAGCAGGTCGGACGAGCCCGAGGACGAGCCTCCGCCTCCGCAGGCGGCGAGGGCGAGGGTCAGCGAGAAAGCGACCGATGGCCGGAACCGTTGGGCTCCGAACCAGCGCCGGGGGATCGAGTCGAACATCGAAGCGAACTGGGAGGGGCGTTGGGCGTCGGGCCAAGTCTATCCATCGAACGCCTGCCCGGGCGAGCATGTCCGACGCCCAGCGCCGAGCCGTCGCTTCCCCGAGAGCCCCGCGAAAGTCCTTGACGCGACCGGCCCTCGCGAGTTTCGTGCGCTCTGTTGGCGGCCCCAACGACCTCCCCACGCTGGCCTGACACCCTCGTACCCACGGACCCGTCGAAGCAGCGTTAGCCCGACGAAGAAAGAGAGCAGGCGATGCCCAGACTCGGAAGCTCCAAGCAGCCCGCGATCGTGCGGGTTCAGACGCAGGCCCGCGCGGAAGAAGTCCTCTCGGTCTGCAACCAGTACGGCTGGCAAGTCATCGTGGAGGTCGAGCCCGACAAGGACGAGGACCTCTTCGATGTCGAACGCCTTCTGCGTGCTTCTGCGCCCGCTACGGCCCAACCGTCAACTGGCCGCAACGAGCCCTGCCCCTGCGGAAGTGGCCGGAAGTACAAGAAGTGCTGTGCCTCGAATGCACGGGAAGCGCGAGGCTAACATGCCGACGCGGCGGTCGGGCGACGGCCACCACGGATCGGCAAGACGTCAGGCTTCGGATGACAGCACCGAGGTAGTTTCCATGCTCGTGGACGCAAACGAAATCATCATGGCCCTCGAGTCGAGCGGCACCGGATTCGATTGGTACCTCGACCTCAGCTCGGGTGAGGTCGTTCCGATCGTCGACGACCTCCTCGACGAAGTCTCGCTCGAGGCCCTCGATGCCCAGCCCGATCGGTTCTTCCCCATCGAACCCATGGAGTCCTACGAGGCATTCAACATCATGGAGGCGTTCGTCGCGGGTCTTCCGCCAGGTGCGCCGAGCACTCGCCTCGCCGCCGCCCTCGGCCAACGGCGCCCGTTTCGCAACTTCAAGGACGCCCTTCTCGAATGGCCGGAGATTCGTGAGCAGTGGTTTCGCTTCCACGACGCCTGCATGCGCGAGGTCGCCGAGGCCTGGATCGCAGAGCACGACTTGTCCGTCCAGCTATCGCCCCGTCCCGACTCCGAGCCCGAAGCCTAACCCCGGCGTGGAGCGCGGAAATACGCGGAAATACGGAGTCTGACACCAGTTCGTCGCCCGACGGCGAAGTAGTGCCGCACGAGGGGCCCAGATCCAAGTCGCCGTGCGCGAGGTGGTCGCCGTTCGTCGGGCACTGGCTCGCGGTCGGGCGACGAGGTGGTGTCTGACTCCGTATTGCTCTGACTCCGTATTGCTCTTGATGAGACGCCGCGCCTTTGCGGCCATGATGACCTCCCTGCGCCATCACGAACAGGAACGCCGCGGGCACCACGCTGACCGCGACGGTTAGCGCGACGCGCCCCAGCGTCAGGCGCGGACGAGTCGGCTCGGTGTCACCGGATCTCGGAGCGTGCGGCTCGTGCTCCCGCTCCTTTGCAAAGCGCTTCCAGCGCCTGACCTCCTGCATCTGCTTCGAGGTGCAGCGCACCTGCACGAAGAACAGGAACGGGATGTACACCGCCAGGAGCGTGGCCAGCGCGAGCGGCCCCCGCGGCTCCTCGACCGCGGTCGCCACCAGCAGCAGTGCGATGACCGCTGGGACTCCCAACACGAGCACGAGGATTTCCGCGACGAACCGCTCGGACGCCTCGGCGGCGGCGGCAGCGAAGAGGTCGACGTTGCCGACCGCGAGGTGGTCCGGGAACTCGAGCGCATTCCGCAGTCGCCGCGGCACGGCCGTCAAGAGCACCAGCGCGGCGGCGACGAGGAACGGAAATACGGAGTCTGACACCAGTTCGTCGCCCGACGGCGAAGTAGTGCCGCACGAGGGGCCCAGATCCAAGTCGCCGTGCGCGAGGTGGTCGCCGTTCGTCGGGCACTGGCTCGCGGTCGGGCGACGAAGTGGTGTCTGACTCCGTATTGTGATGCTGGCGGAGTCACGCGTGGACGATTGCTACGCCCACGCGCGCGACAACCCCTCGCAGGGGAACCGTTAGGTCGCAAGGCCGAGCTTCCAGCCCAGCACGTCGATGCGGTCGCTGGCGTGGACGAGGGGGTCGCCTTCAACCGTCAAACCGTCCTGTCCGACGAGCGAGTTCGGGTCGTCGAGACGCAGGACCGTCGCGCGGCGGAGTGGCCAGGGCTCGTGCCACACTCGGCCGGCCACGACCTGGCCGCGTCGCTGGGTGAAGAGCCAATAGCGCTCGGTCAGGAAGTGCTCGAGCGACCCGGGCTGCGCGGTGGGCAGCGGCTCGCCGGGTCGCCAGGCGATCTGGGCTCGGCCGGGTGGCCAGGGACCGCGGCGACGGACGAACCGATAGTCGATCCGCCCGTCCGCGTGGTGCTCGACGTGAAACTTGGCGTGCACGTAGTTCAGGCTCCAAAGCCAACGTCCGCCGAGCACGGGCAAGAGCGCCGCTGCATCGAGGCTGAAGAACCACACGCCGGCGTGGCCGTTCAGCCGAGCGTAGGTCCGGACGTTGCACTCGTGGAAGTTGCCGAGCGTCGGCAGGTTGGGCACGCCAGAGAAGCGCGTGTCGGCCATGCGAAAGGGCACGAGCGCGATCCACGCAGAACCGTCGAACGTGTCGACTTCCAGCGGCTCGGGGAGGAGCGGGCGAAGCGCCGCCGGATCGATTCGCCAGTGCAGGAACAACAAGTCGCGCCAACTCATCCGAACGGCGGGTCGAGCGAGCGGCCGCGCGAGCGGAGTCCACGGCTGTCGGCTCATCGAAGTCGAGTCGCAGCCACCGAAGTACGGTGCCGCGCCGTCACCGGTCCAACTCGACGGTCGCGTCCGCGAGCACTTGCACCGGCGCGCGGCGCAGCGTTTCGCTGCCGCGGCGCAGCGCGAGGGTGTAGCTGCCGATGGGAGCGGTGACGAAACCCAGCACGCGGTTCCGTTCCCCGTCGAGCTCGATGTCCTCGGGCGCCGTGCTGAGGACGACCTGGCCGTCCGTGTCCTCGAAGTCGATGGTCAACTGCTGTGCGCGCTTCAACTCGCGGGAGTAGGCGTTCCACCAAGCTTGATGCTGGTCGCCTTCGGCGAGGTTGCTCTGCTCGTCCGAGAACCGGGCCAAGGGCAGCGACGGATCGCCGGGCTCGCGCACCGGTAGCACGAGGCTCACTTGCCCGAGTTCAGGGCGCGCGAGGCTCCACGTGAGCCGCTCGTCGCCAGCCAGGACCTCGAACGTGCGGGTCGCTCCGAGCCGCGCGAGCGCGTCGTACGTGGGGCCGCCCGCGACCAGGCCGACGGTCCAATCGCTCGGCGCGAGCACGCCAATGTCGGCGAGCCCGTCGGACCGGACCTGCGCGCTGCGCCGCGGGTGCTGCGCGGACTCGGCCACGACGTAGAGGCCCGCGCCTCGTGCCGGCGTCGGCTCGATGCGCACGGTGACGTGCGCCCCGCCCTCGAGGGTGACTTGGACGCGCGCGTGTTCGGCCGGCGCGAGTTCGAGCGCTCGCATGTACGGAGCGAAGCCGAGAGCCTTCAGGTGGAGCTCGTAGCGACCCGGGGCCACCACGGGGAACACGAAGGTGCGGGTGTCGCGCTGCCGGCCTTGGATGCGTCCGGTGTCGCGCCCGGTCAGCGTCGGAAGCCGCAAGTCTGCGATGTCGCGCGCGTTCGCATCTGTAACATCGAGCTCGAGCGAGGCGAATTCGGGCGGCACTCCCGGCAGCACCAACGCGAGTTCGTCACGCGGCTCGAGCAGCGTGAGCTTCTCTTCGAGCTTGAAGCCGGGCCGATACACGTTGAAGGTGATGACCCACGGCGGCGCGGGGAGTTCATCCACGGCGAAGCGGCCGAGAGCGTCGCAAGTCGTCCAGGTGATGCTGTCCGAGAAGACCCAGCCGCGGCCAGGTTCTGGTTGTCGGTCGAAGCTGACCGTCCCGAACGCAGCAGGCGCTCCGTCTTGGAAGCGGAGCGTGCCGCGCAGCGCGAGACCTCGGGCGAGACCGATCGCGAGCGGCTCTTCGGGCGCCTCCCGCAAGACCTCGCGGTGCGTGACGAAGCCGCGCGCCTTCACGCTGAGGTCGAGGGCCCGAAAGGCTTCGTCGGGCTCGATCCCGAGCTCGAATCGAAAGTTCCCGTCGCGGTCGGTGCGGCGCGTGCCCGCGTTCTGCAGCTCGACCTCGGCTCCGGCGACGGGCGCGCCCGCGGGATCGTGAACGATGCCTTCGATCGGGCTGTCGACGCAGCGTAGCGCGAGCACGAGATCCCCGAAGTCGCGCTCCTCACCAGCGGAAAGCTCGAACGCGCGCCACGCTCCATCGTCGTCGCGCCACGAGGGCCGGAATCGACCCTGGACGCCGCCCTCGCTCCAGCAGGGCAGCACCGGCGAGCAGAAGCGACCCCCGATGTCCGTCTGCACCCAAAGGTAGCCTTTGGCGCCTTTACGCGGGGGCTCCCAGAAGATCCGCTCGCCGTAGCCCTCTGGCTGCATGCCCTTCAGCACGATCGTGGCGAGCGGAGCGCCAGTCACCGCGATGCTAACCTTCGCCTCGTCGAGCGGCTCGCCGTGTTCGTCGACGACGCGTCCCCGGAAGCTCGCACCGCGCGCGAGCACGACCTCGAGCGGGTCCGTCGGCTCGCCCTCCTTCGTCCAGGGCAAGCGCGCGCCGCCGAGCGCGAAGCCGGGCTTGTGCGCGCGCACCGAGCCCATCTCCTCGTCGTCATGCGCGAACTCCGATTTCGCCTCGTCGCCCGTTCGCACCGGAAGCCCGGCGAACGCGAAGCTCCCGTCGGCCGCGCTCTTGGTCGTGGCGATCGCGGTCGGGCCGAGGCGCGAGGGCTTCCTCGTCCCGTAGGGGTCCTCGAACAGTCCGCGTCCCGCGTGCCTGAAGACGACGACTTCCGCGTCCTCGACCGGCGCGCCTGCGACATCGACGACGCGTCCGCGCCAAGCGTTGCCGGGCGAGAGCACCAGGTTCCGCTCGAGTTCCGTCAGCGCTGGAGCGCTCGTCAAGACCCCCGCGAAGTGCAGCTTCACGCGGTTCGGTGCGAAACCCGCTGCGCTCGCTTCGAGCGCCGACTGATTCAGGTGCTCCGAGTCGAGCAAGCCCCCGGCGAGCCGATACGTGCCAGCTTCGTCGCTGACGGTCTCGACCTCGAGTACGTCGCCCAACTCCGTCTCTGCGACCAGGCGCACCCGCGCGCCGGGGATCGGCTGTCCCGCCGTCGAGCGCACACGACCGATCAAGCTCGGCGCCACACGCAAGTGCACCGTGGTCGGCGCGCCGCCGGGCACGAGCGCCTCGAGCACGTCCGGGAAGAAACCGTCGGCTCGTACGCGTAGCCGGTAGGTGGACTGTGCGTCCAAGACGTCGAGCTCGAAGCCGCCGTCCGCGCGGGTCGCGCTCGTCATCCGCTCCGTGGCTGCAAACCGTTCGGGCGCGGCTTCGAGCGCGGCCCCCGCAACCGGCGCACCGGCCCCGTCGAGCACCCTGCCGCTCAACACGAGCCGCACCACCTCGTCCACCGCGCGCCGCGCGGGCGCGCGCGTCGAAGCCGGCGCCGGTGCCAGCGGCTCCACCTCGTCCGCGTCAGAGACGGCGACGCGCTCGCGATCCTCGATCGGCGCGCCGGGTGCGAGCGCGTCCTCGCGCGACTCCCGCGCGAACCACGTCGCGAGCGCAATCAGCACCACCACCAAGGCGCCAACAGCGATGGCGAGCTCTCGCGCGACGCCGCCCGCCCGCCCTTCCGTCCGTGCGTGCTCCATGGTCGAGCAGCATACGGTGCCCGGCCGCCCACCGCGCTCGCGGATGGGGCAGCGCGCGGCGCTCGCTCCCGAGCCCGTGAGGACGCGGTCGAGCCCGGGGAACGGGTGCCGCCGCACCGGAAAGTTCTGCTCGATTCCGCAGCGGGTGCTCCGCCTGCAGCGCAGCGCAGGTTCGACCCGACGAAACGCAGATCCCCGTCAAGCTTTTCCGCGATCGGGACGAAATCGTTGCTCGGGTCGGCGACGGCGGACCCGGCAAGCATGCCGCACTCCTCCAACGAAGGCTCGACCCGTTCGTCACGACACGCGCACGAGGCGCGGGCGTCGGGCTGACCCTCGTCGAGACGATCGCGCGCCTGCACGACCGTCACGTCCACATCCAAGCGAGCCCCTCCTCTTCGGCGGCCCGTATCGACTTCCGACTTCCCCACTCCCCCGCTCGACGGCGCGACCGCGCGCCCGTTCGCTCAAGACTCATGACCATTCAACGCGTTCTCATCGTCGACGACGACACTCTCAGCAGAGAGTTCCTCACCGAGGCGATCTCCTCCCTCGGCTTCAGTGCCGAAGCCGTGCAGAACGGCGAAGACGCTTGCCGTCGACTGCAGACCGACTCGTACGACTTGGTCGTCAGCGATCTTCGCATGCCCGGCATGAGCGGTGTCGAGCTGTGCAGTCGTCTCTCCGAGCAGCATCCCGAGATGCCCGTCGTCCTGGTCACGGCCCACGGCACGATCGGGACCGCTGTCGAAGCGATGCGCAACGGCGCGCGTGACTTCCTGGTCAAGCCGTGCACGCCGGATTCCATCCAGCTCGTGATTCAGCGCATTCAGCGCACGATCCGGCTGCAAGCCGAGAACGAGTACCTGAAGCAGGCGAACGAACAACCGACGATCATCGGCGAGTCGGCGGAGATGAAGGAGCTCCTCGCTTCGGCCGGGCGCGTCGCGGGTTCGAAGGGCACCGTCCTCATCGCCGGCGAGCCCGGCACCGGCAAGGAGCGGGTCGCGCAATTCATCCACGAGCAGAGCCCGCGGCGCAACGGCGCGTTCATCCGCGTCAACTGCGCCGCGCTGTCGGAACCAACGCTCGAAGCCGAACTGTTCGGGCACGAACAAGACTCGTTCACCGGCGCGCACAAGCGCCGTGCGGGTCGCTTCGAGCTGGCCGACGGCGGCACGCTCTTGTTGGACGAGATCAGCGAACTCTCGCCGTCCTTGCAGACGAAGCTCCTGCGCGTGCTCGAGGAACAGGAGTTCGAGCGCGTTGGCGGCAACACGACCTTGAAGGTCGACGTGCGCGTCATCGCGACGACCAACCGTCACTTGCCGGACGAGGTCTCGAAGGGCACGTTCCGCGAGGACCTCTACTACCGCCTGCACGTCCTGCCCCTGCAGGTGGCGCCGCTGCGCGATCGGCCCGAGGACATTCTGCCCCTGGCGCGCCACTTCGCAGCGTTCTACGCGGCGCAGAACGGCCGCAAGAATCCCACGATCGCCGCCGAGGCCGAGGAGCGCCTGCACCTCTGGAACTGGCCGGGCAACGTGCGCGAGCTGGAGAACGCCATCCAGCGCGCCGTCGTCTTGATGAACGGCGACACGATCGGCACCGAAGAGCTGCTCTTCGATCCCAAGCCGCCCGTCACGCATCGACCGCGCTTCACGCCCGTCACCGAGAAGGGCGACTACATGGGCGCGATCAGCGGCAGCTCGATCCTGGCCAACAAGAAGCTCGCCGACCTCGAACGCGAGGCCATCCTCTGCACGCTCGAGGCGACGCGCGGCAACAAGACCGAAGCCTCGCGTCGACTCGGCGTGACCGCGCGCACGCTCTCGAACAAGATGCGCCTGTGGCGCGAGCTGGGCCTGGTCGCCTAAGCGGGG
>JBBDIB010000069.1:0-8344 GCA_040880665.1 Planctomycetota bacterium | reverse complement strand
TGCGCCTCCACGCAGCGCCGCCGAGACGTCCCGAACGAGGAACGGCACACTGGGGCGATGGAACCCAACGAATGCGCCGCTCGCACGTGGCTGATCGTCGGCGGGCGTAGCCACGAACCCGGCGCGCCCGCCAACCAACCGATCACCCCGGCGTCGAGCTTCCTCCACGGCACCCAGCGCAGCTACGCGCGCAGCGACGGCAACCCGACGACCGAGGCCCTCGAAGCCTTGGTCGGCGGCCTCGAAGGCGGCCGCGCCGTCGCCTACGCGAGCGGTATGGCCGCGGTCGCGGCAGTCTTCGACCGCGTCCCCACGGGTGGCGAGGTCGTCCTCTCCGACGACTGCTACCACGGCTCGAGCGCCTTCGCCTTGCGCGGTGAACGCCTCGGTCGCTGGCGCCTGACGCGCGTCGCGCAAAAGGACACCGGTGGTTGGATCGAAGCGGCGTCGCGCGCAGACCTCCTCTGGCTCGAGTCGCCGTCCAACCCGCTGCTCGTCGTCGCGGATCTGCCGGCGATCTGCCGCGCCCCGCGCGCGTCCAAGACGACCGTCGCGGTCGACAGCACCTTCGCGACGCCGCTGCTCCTGCGCGGACTCGACCTCGACGCCGACCTCGTCGTCCACTCGGCGACGAAAGCGATCGGCGGGCACTCGGACCTGCTGCTCGGCCTAGCCGTCACGCGCCGCGACGACATCCACGAGGAGCTCCTCGAGCAGCGGGCCCTGACCGGCGCCACGCCGGGCGTGCTCGAGTCCTACCTCGCCACCCGCGGCGCCCGCACCTTGGCGCTGCGCTTCGGCGCCGCGCAAACGAGCGCCGGCGTCCTCGCGGAACGACTCGAGGCCCATCCCAAGATCGAGCGCGTGCGCTACCCCGGGCTCGCCTCGCACCCCACCCACGCGCTCGCTCTGCGCGACCTCGCGGGCTTCGGCACGCTGCTCTCCTTCGACGTCGCGGGTGGCGCCCCCGCCGCGGACGCCCTCTGCTCCAACCTACGCCTGATCCAACACGCCACCAGCCTCGGCGGCGTCGAATCCACCATCGAGCGCCGCGCCCGCTACCCCGGCCAAGAACACCTGCCCCCCGGCCTCCTGCGCCTCAGCGTCGGCTGCGAAGACACCGAAGACCTTTGGCGCGACCTCGAGCGCGCTAGCCGAGCATGACGGCGTAGGTCGTAGCGGTGAAGTCGAGCGCGGCGGTCAGTGCGGGGAGGTTCGAGGCGTCGGGGGCGGGTTGGCGCATCTCGATCGAGATCCAGTTGGCGTAGCGCGCGTCGCCCAGGGCCGCGGCGAAGCTGGCGTGGGGGACGGGGCTCGTCGGGGCGCCGACGGGTGCGAGCTCGGGTTCGCTGACGTGGAAGTGGCGCGCTTCGGAAGCCATTGAGCGGAGGAGCGCGGCGTCCTCGTTCGCGAGGTGGAGCGCGGCGGCGTCGAGGTGCAGCCCGAAGCCCGGGTGGTCGATGCGGTCGACGAGGGCCTTGGCCTCGGCGGCGCTGGTGATCCAGTTGCAGCCGTACTCGGGCGGATTGGGCTCGATGCAGAGGCACGTTCCATGGTCGACGGCGATCGCGCCGAGTTCGCGGAAGACCTCGCGGGAGCGCGCTTCGATCTCGTTCGCGGTCAAGCCGTCGACGCGGCGATTCTTCGGCGAGCCGAAGACGAGCGCCTTGGCGCCGGCGAGGCCGCCGATCGCAACGATGCGCGTGAGGTAGCGCACGAGCGCGCGGCGGTCGGACGCATCGCCGAAGACCTGGAGGTCGGGTTGGCCGAAGAGCAAGGCCTGCATGGCGACGACCTCGATGTTGTGGTCGCCCCAGAAGGAACGGTAGCGCAGGACTTCGTCGTCGGTCAGCTCGCTCGGCGCGACGCCCGTTCGGGCGGCGGTGAGGCCTGGGGGTGCGATGCGCCCCGGAGCGATCTCGACGCCGGTGATGCCGCGCGCTTGCAGCAGCTTGGCCACGGCGGCTTCTTCTTCGGCGCGCCAAGCGATGTTCGAGATCGAGAGTCTCATGACGGGTCTTCCTGCGCGAGGCGCGCACGTTCGGCGGCGACGAAGCGCGCGAGGTCGCCGCGCACGGTCTCGGCGTCGTAGGCGTAGGCGCCGCGCGCGCCGAAGACCGACGCGTGGCGCGTGTGGAAGTCGTAGCGCGGCGCAGGCGCGGGGAAGTCGTTCGCGAGCTCGACGCCGAAGATCTCGCGCGCGAGGTCGCGGATCACGAGCGGCTCGGTCGCGAAGTGAACGAGGTCCAAGCCGGCTCCGCGCGCGCGCTCGATGTCCGCCCACAGGCGATCGAGGTCGTAGAACTGGAATGCACCGTCTGGATGGATGGCTTCGACGCGATGGCCGTGCAGGAGGTCGTAGATGGCGTTCTTCTTGAGCCCGCGCCCGAAGAGCGCGGGGAGCCGCACGATCGTCGTGCGTCCGAAGCGTTCGCGGACGAAGTCCTCGAGCCAGAGCCGGTGCAGACCATAGGGTTGCCCACTCTCGCGCGAGAGCGGCGAGGCCTCGTCGACGCCGATGGGTTCGGGAAAGACGTCGACGGTCGAGATCAGGATCAGCTCTTCGGCCCGTACGCGTTCGAGCGCATGCCGCAAGCGCGCGAGCGACGCTCGATCCGCATCGGGTTCTTGGTTCGCCTTCCACTTCACCGCGGGCGCGCCGGCGCAGACGACCAACTCGAACGAGCGCCCGGCGAGGTCCTCGACGTTCTTCGAGTTGTAGCAATCGGTGAAGCCGCCCGCCTGTTCGACCAGGTTGCCGCCCACGAAACCGGTGTGTCCGATCAGTGCCCGAGCCATCGTGTCAGCCTCTCGTTGGTGGATCGAAACGCAAGAGCGCGGCTCGGAGGAGCGTGCGCAGTACGTGCAGGTTGCCGCGCACGCCGCTGATCTTGGTCGGCATCGCCCCCCCGTTCGGATACGCGCGCACCGTCGGGATCTCGCACACGCGAAAGTCGAGCCGCGCGGCGCGAATCGCCAGGTAGTAGTGCAGTTCGTACGCCTGGAAGACGTCGCGGAACGGCGCGACGCGCGGATCGGTCAAGAAGCGCGCGCTGTACGCGCGAAAGCCGTTGGTCGTGTCGGTGTAGGGAAAGCGCGCCGCCAGCGAGATTAGCGGCGCGTGCAAGAGCTTCACGCCCCAGTGCCGCGCCCAGGGCGTATTGATCGCCTCGCCACCCTCGACGTAGCGCGAGCCCTGCACGTGGTCGAAGCCCTCGTCGAGCTTCGCGCGGAAACGCGGTAGCGCCTCGGGGTCGTCCTTGTCGTTGCCGTCGACGAAGATCAGGCCCGTGTAGCCAGCCTCGAGCGCCCAGGCCATCGCCATCCGCATCTGCGCGCTGAGCTTGCCGGGCCCCGTCTTCACCAAGCGCGCGCGCACACCCTTCGTCGCCAGGCGCTCGGCGTCGACCGAGCCGTCGCGACTGCCGCCGTCGGCGATCACGATGTCCAAGCCGTCCGCGTGCTCGCGCATCCGTTCGAGCTGCCGATGCAAGCGCTCGCCCTCGTCGATCACCGGTATGCAGACGCAGACGTCGGAGCGTCGTTCGGTCAATTCGAGCGCGTCGAAGGCAGGCACTTGCCAATTCGCGTGCTCGAGCGCGTGACCAGCAGTCATTCCTCGGTTCCCCCGAGTCCCTCGGCGGCCTCATAGACGACGTTGCGCCGTTCCTCGTCGGGGATCATGACCGAACTCGAGCGCTCCTCCGCCACGAAGTAGAGCGGCCGATCGCGCGTCTCGGCGAGCAAGCGACCCACGTACTCGGCCAGCACGGTCAGGATCACGAACAGGAACAAGAACATGCCCGCGTTCTGCAGCGAGAGCGTCGTCCAACCCTCCTCGACGTCCGGCTTGAAGAGGTTCACGACGACGACGTAGCCGATGTACGCGACGTTGAGCGCGCTCGCCGCGAGCCCGAGATACGCCGCGTAACGCAGCGGGCGGCTCGAGTTCGTCACGATCAGATCGACGGCGCGCTCGCAGCCCTCGGCCAGGCTCTTCTTGCGTGGCGTCGCCCGCCGCACGATCGGCTCGTACTCGAGCGTCGCATGCGGGAACCCCACCAAGAGCCCGAAGACGCGCAGCGCACGCGACTTGTCCTTGATGCGAATCACCGCGTTCAACGTCTGCCGCGTGAAGGCCATGAACAGGCTCGCCTTCTCGGGCAGCGCGATGCCCAGCATGCGCCGCACGAGCGCCAGGAAGATGCGCCGCCCTTGCGTGTAGAGCCATGGCTCGGGCGCCTGGTGTCGCCGCAACCCGAACACGATGCCGTTGCGATCGAGCGCCGCCGTCACCATGTCGGGCACGCGCGCGGGCGGATCCGACTCGACCTCGAGGACGACGATGACGTCGCCGATCACGACGTCGAGCCCGGCCAGGATCGCGATCTCCGGCCCGTGCGCGCGCGTCAGCCGCAAGTAGCGCAAGCACTGGTGCCGCTCGAGAATCCCCGTCGCCAGAATCGCTGTCGCGTCGTCCGAGCCGTCGTCGACGAGCACGACCTCGTAGTTCTGATACGTGCGCTGCAGGAGCGGCGCGAGCTCGTCGATGAAGCCATCGAGGAGGTCCGCGTCGTTCCGGCACGGAACGACTACCGAGACGAAGGTGTTCGAGAGTCTTGCCAAGAGGTCGTTTGCTGCAGGGCGTCGAGCTCGCGCTCGACGTCGTAGACGTTGTCGATCTTGCCGCCGAGGACGCAGATGAGTCCGGGCAGACCGGCGTCGCGCTGGAACAGGATCGGACGGCTGTCGTTGTACTCGCTGGCCGGAAGCACCGTCTTCAACTCCCACAGGGAATCGACGTAGTCGAAGCGATCGACGATGGGCAGCGAGTGCCTCGCATCGGCCTGCATCCACGAGAAGCGCGATGTCGGTCGCACGCGATCCATGTAGGCCTGGTTGTCGATCTTCGTCTCGAGGTCGTGCCACGAGTGATTCGGCGTGTAGCGCACGTGCGAAAAGCTGTGCAGGCCACGATCGGGGAACGGCATGCACGAGAAGAACGGGCCACACATGACCGTCACACCGACGTGGCGCAATTCGTCGGGCACCTCAACGAGCGCGATCTCGGCCAGCTCTTGCTTCAGTGGAACGAGTGGCAGCGACGAGCGGCGCATCAGGTCGTTCAGCCCGGAGTACGTGCAGTTGAAGGCGAAGTCGGCTTCGACCACGAGCGCGGCGTCATCCGCGCGGCGGATGGCCTCCACCTCGAGTCGCGCGCCGTCGGCTCCCGGTGCCGCTGCGCGTACTGCGCGCGCTTCGTGACCCACGAGCACTTCGACGCCCGCCCGCGTCAGCTCGCCGAGCATGCGCTCGCGCAGTTTGCGCGCGTCGAAGGCCCACTCCTCGGTGCGGTAGACGGCCTCGACGCGCTCGGGGTCGAAGAGCCGCGCGACTTCGTCGTCGGTGCGTTCCCAACGCGCGCCGATGCGGTCGCAGAACGCCTCGAACTGCGCGGCCGTGACGTTCGAGCGCACGGCGGAGATCGCGTAGTACTTTCGAAAGTCCGTGTCGACGCAGTCCGCGAACTCGGCCAGGAAGCGCCCCGCGTTCATGCGCGAGCGAATGCCCGTCAAGATGCTGCGTGGATAGTGGTAGCCGTTGTGGACGCGCGCCTGGTTGTTGTACGACGCGCGACCGAGCAGCTCGTCACCGCGCTCCAGCACCAAGGTCTTGATGCCACGTCGCTCGAGCGACAGCGCGATCCACGCGCCGAACATTCCGCCACCGACGATCGCGGCCCCGACTCGGCGTCGCGCGCTCATGCTCGACGCCTCCGTCCGCCAAGGGCTGCCGGGCGGCGACGTGGGGCGGGCGAACGTTCGAGGCGGACGGTCAAGGACACCTCAGCGCAACATGAGCGCATTCGCGTCGCAGAGCGTCACGTGCTCGTCCATGACCAACTGCGCCACGACTTCGCCCAGTCCGGGCGCGAGCGCGTAGTCGTAGCCACCGAAGGCCGTCGCGACGAACAGCCCCTGGATCCCGGCGATCTCGCCGACGATCGGATGCCGATCCGCGGTGCCCGCGCGAACGCCCGTTTGGACGCCGACCTCGGAGCGATCGGTGTACTCGGGCAAGCGTGCGGCCAACACCTCGTGCGCCCATTTGCGCGTCTTGGTCGAGACCTCCTTCGTGAGCGCCTCGAACGAGTCGATGCGTTTCGTGCGCGAGGGCAAGGGCTCGACCCAGGCGCGCGCGAGCGCGCTCTCGCCGCGACACACGAAACCGTGTTCGAGGTCGACGATCGCTGGATGCCCCGTCTGCGCCACCTCGGCCGACGCCTTCAGCTCGAACGGATCCTCTTCGATGTCGAAGCTCATCGTCTCGCGCGACGAATCGATCAACTCGCCCGCATCGGGCAGCTCTTCGCGCGTCATCTCGAAGAAGACGGTCTCGGAGAAGCGCAGCTCGATCGGCAGGTCGACGCCGTAGGGCGCCAAGAGCTTTTTCGACCACGGGCCCGCCGCGACGATCACGATCTCCGCGGTGAACTCGCCCTCGTTCGTGCGCACGCCGCGCACCGCGCCGCCTTCGATGATCAGGTCGGTGACTTCGACGCCGAGCCGCGTGATCGCGCCGTAGCTGCGCGCGAGCGAGGTCAAGCCTTCGATCGTCGCCGTCGGATCGAGCACTCCGCCCTCGGGCTCCCACAGGGCGCGCGAGCCGGGCGAGACGGCGATGCCGGCCGCGCGCTCCGCGATGCCGCCCGCATCCAACAGCTCGACGGAGACGCCGATGCGCTCGAGCAGCGCGGCGTTCTGTTCCAAGAGCTCGTGCTCGTCCTTCTGATCGGGACCGGCCAGCGTCAAGACGCCCGTCCGGACCGCGCCGATCGAACGGCCCGACGTCGCCTCGAAGCGGCGATAGGCGCGAATCGACTCGCGCGCGAGCAGCGCGACGTCCTCGGAGAAGCCGGCCGCGGACAGAATCGCGCTGAAGCGCCCCGACGGACCGCCGCCGATCTGGCCGCGCTCGAGCAGGACCACGGGCTCGGTCAAAGGATCGTTGCGCTGGGCAAGCCGGTGGGCGATCGAGACGCCGACCACGCCGCCGCCGATGATGAGGATCTTGGACTTCACGAAAGAGCCGAGGAGGAGCTGGTGGGCGGACTGGAATCGCCGCCTTCGGGGGCCGAAAAGCTACCATGCCGCGACCGCCGATGCTGCCCGAACGACGAACCCGAACCATCCATGTCCGCGACCTCACGCTCGGGGGCGCGGCGCCGATCCGCGTGCAGAGCATGGCGGCGACGCGCACCCAGGACATCGCCGCGACCCGCCGCCAGGTCCAGCTCCTGGAGGCCGCAGGCGCCGATCTGATCCGGATCGCCGTCGATTCGAAGGCGGACGTCGAGGCGCTGGAAGAGATCGCCGGCGGCACGGACGCGCGCCTCTCGATCGACCTCCAAGAGAACTATCGCCTGGCCGAGCTGGTGGCGCCCTTCGTCGACAAGCTGCGCTACAACCCCGGCCACCTGCACCACCACGAACGCCGCAAAAGCGTGCGCGACAAGGTCGCGTACCTGGCCGACGTCGCCACGAAGCACAAGACGGCGATCCGGATCGGCGTCAACGCGGGCTCGATCGCGCCCGAGACGAAAGCGCGCTTCGGCGAGGACGACGTCGGCGCGCTCGTCGAGAGCGCCGTCGAGCACTCCGCCCTGCTCGACGACCTGGGCTTCCACGACTTCGTCGTGTCGCTCAAGGACTCCGACCCCCGGCTCGTGATCGAGGCCAACCAACGCTTCGCCGAGCTACGCCCGGACGTGCCGCTGCACCTCGGCGTGACCGAGGCCGGCATGCCGCCCGACGGCATCATCAAGACGCGCATCGCCTTCGAGCAGCTCGTCTCCCGCGGCCTCGGCGACACGATCCGCGTCTCGCTCACCGTCCCCTTCGAGGACAAGGGCACCGAGATCCACGTCGGCCGCCAGATCCTCGCCGACATCGAGGCCGGCCGCTTCCGCTCGGTCCCGCCGAACTTCTTCGACGGGCTCAACATCATCGCCTGCCCCTCGTGCTCGCGCGTCGAGAACGAGCGCTTCATCGACCTGGCACAAGACGTCAAAGCGATGACTACCTACGCCGCCGAACACGACGTCACGATCGCCGTCATGGGCTGCCGCGTAAACGGCCCCGGCGAAACCGACGACGCCGACCTCGGCCTCTGGTGCGGCCCGAAGACCGTCAACCTGAAACGCGGCACCGAGGAACTCGGCGCCTACTCCTACGACGACATCCTGGCCAAGCTCCGCGTCGAGCTGGATCGGATCATCGCGTCGAAGGTCTAGGAGCCTGCGTCACGGGTGGCGGTTCGCCAGGCACCGATCCTCGAACCGATC
>JBBDIB010000068.1:88275-91260 GCA_040880665.1 Planctomycetota bacterium | reverse complement strand
GGGCAATGAGATACGGCGAATACGACGGATCGTGGTGAGGGAACCGGGCTAGTTCGAGGGGAGAAGACGTATCGAACGCCTCGAACCAACCCAGGACCCTGGCAGCGCCTTCGATGCGCGGGGCGAAGAGAACCTCCACCGAGGATGCAACCGCTGTCGCGCCAGAGTCCGTTCCGCCACGGTCCACCGCTGAAACGCTGACCGGCGAACACACGACGGCGCATGGCTCTCCAAGCCTCCCGACTCCGATGGGCATCTGTTGGCCGTCGTGCCACTCACGTACGAACATCAGGGACGTGGGGCGGACGCGCACGCCGGGCAGTCGAAAGGAACCGTCGTCCGCGACCGGGAAGCGGCGCATTCGATCGCCGCCGGCGAGCGGCAGGTCGAGAGGTCCCCAGCGCGGGACCACCTTCACGTCTCGCGGGGCGATCCCGATGGTGGACACCGATCCACTCAGCGTCTCGACCAACGGTGTCCAGGCATCGTTCCAGGCGATCGTTCGCACTTCGCCCGACTCCACGAGGAGCGGGAACACCTCGAAGCCCTGAGCGCGACGGAGCTCGGTTGAGGAGAGCGCTTCCGGCAGGCCGATCTCGTACCGACCGGACGAGAGCTGATCGAAGACGAGCGCGCTGCCCTCCAACCGCGGCTGGTAGCGGGCCCTCTGGGCGTCAGCGCAGACGAGTGGCGGCGCGGGGTTCCCCGCGAGTTCGACGCGAATCTCCGCGTCGGCGTCGATGCGAACGATCGGAGACGTGTTTGCGTCCAAGGTCGACGCGGCCACGGTCGCCAGCACTCGAGACCAAGCTTCTGGGCCGGCATGGATCGTCACGGCACCGCCCGCCCAGTGCATTCCAGGGAGACCAGCAGGGAGACGTCCCTCGCCATCTGGCCAGCCGCCGCCGATCACGTTCCCGTTCTCACGAGCCGCCGACGATCGTGATGGAAAGCAGGCGCATGGCTCGAAGCTATCAGATGGACCGCTGAGCCCCTGCTCGGATTGGCACCTGCCTCGAATCCCGAGGTGGCTCGGTTCTTCGGAATCGGCGTCGAGTACCGTTTCCGCGATGCCTTCCGACGCCAGCCCGTCGCCGCGCCTCAGGGTGGCGTGGATCTGCCTCGGCGTGCTGCTCGCCTGGCGCGTGGGCTTGGCGTTGGTCGCGATCGGTGACGCGTTGTGGTTTGCGGTGCCGCCGGACGTCCGGGTGGGGCGCTTCACCCAGGCTCTCACCGATTCCTTGGACGAGCGTTTCGAGCGCGGCTGGGCCTACGGTGAAGCGCGACGCGGACTGCCGGTCGGGCGCGCGCACGAGTTGTTCCTGGCGCTGCGCGAGCACGTTCCCGAGACGGGCATCGTGGCGCTGGTCGTCACGGGCGCGGATCAGTTCTTGGGTCATCTGCGCGGCGCGCTCTTTCCGCGCAAGGTGCACCTGACCGACCGCTTGCACGTGCCCCAAGGCGCGCCGAGCGAGCTGTATCTCGTCACGTTCTCGGAGTCGGACGCGGCGGAAGCGGCGCGCTGGTTCGAGCCGCTCGAGGCGGGTAACGGTTGGCGCCTCTGGAAGCTCGAGGAGGCGCCGCGGTGATCCCGTCGGCGCTCGAACTCGGCCTGACGCTCGGGCTGCCGTGGCTGGTGGGCGCGGCGCTGCTCTCTGCGTTCGGCATCGGCTGGCGCACCGATCGATTGGCGTTCGCCGGTCACGCCTACGCCGTCGGAGCGCTGGCGACGGCGGCTGTCGTCGGCCTCTGGCTCGCGGCGCCCGGCGCGAGCCGCGACCCCACCGTTCCCGTCCTGGCGCTGGCGTCGATCGCGGTCGCGGGCTGGTTCGCCGGGGGCCGTACGCCGCGTCTCGAGGGCGCGCGGGAGCCCGCCTCCCCGTGGTTCCTGGGCGCCGTCGCGCTGGCGCTGCTGCTCGGCGCCGGGCGCATCCTGTTCGCCTCGCTGATGCCGGTGCTGTACGACGACGAGGCCAACTTCTGGTCGTTCAACGCGAAGCTCCTGTTCCAGGCGGGCGGCTTCGGGGAGGACTTCGCGGCAGCGATCCAAGCGCCCGTCGTGCGCAACGCCGACTACCCGCTCTTCAACACGCTCTTGCAGACCTGGACGTTCGTCAACGCGGGCGAGCTCACGCACGTCGCGAATCGGCTGCCGATCCAGGGCTTCGTGCTGGCGCAGACGCTCGTCCTGGCGAGTGCGCTCCGGCGCGTCGCGCGGCCCATCGTCGCGGGCGCGGTGCTGTTGGTCGTCGTCGCGGCGGGCGAGGGCTACCTGCAAGCGACCAAGGCGCAGTCCGACTTGTTGGTCGGCTTCGGCGCGCTGCTGGCGCTCGACGCCTGGTGGCGTTGGCGCGCCGAGGGAGCGCGCGGCCATGCGTTCCTGGCTTGCGCCGGGTTGGCGATCTCGGCCTGGTCGAAGAACGAGGGCCTGCTCTTGATCGTCGCGCTCGCGCTCGCCGCGGTCGTCGTTCGCCCACGGCTCGAGCGGCCGGCGGCGCGGCTCTGGCCGTGGCTCTCGCTGCCGCTGGCGGTCCTGGCTTCGTCCGCTTGGCTACGCTGGCGGTACGACCTCGGGAACGACTTCCTCGCGCACCCGAAGCATGACGCGACGATCGTCAGCGTGTTCGTCAGCGAGGCTCCCGCGCGGCTGCCGCAGTTGATCCGGTTCTACGCCCAGCGCTTCCTCTTCGACGTGGGCACGACGAACGGCGTTTTGCACGCGTTCCTTTTCGCGGTCGTGCTCTTGCCCGAGCGCTGGCGGGAGCGCGAGGTCGCCCTGCCGGCGGTCGCGCTGGCCGTTGCCAGCCTGGGCGTCATCGTCGTGTTCCTCGGCGCGCCGAACGCGCTCGACTGGCACCTCGCGACGGGCGCGGTGCGGGTGCACTTCCAGCTCGTCCCGGTGGCGGCGCTGCTCGTCGCGCGGGTCGTCTGCGGGCGAGCCTCGCGCGCGGAGACGGAAACGAGAGAAGCCCGTGGCGAGCCGGC
>JBBDIB010000068.1:57118-88265 GCA_040880665.1 Planctomycetota bacterium | reverse complement strand
CCTTACCGAACGCCACCCCTGGCCCGACAAACGCCTGCGCCCCGATCCAACAGCACCCGAGAGCGTCTAATTCAAGAAGGGGTCGAGGTCCTTCCGCAGCGTCGGCGTGTCGAGCTTCGCCAGCGCACGCACCTGGATCTGGCGTACGCGTTCGACGCTGACACCCAGCTCCTTCGCGACCTCGGCCAGGGTGTGCTCGCGCTCGCCGCCCAGGCCGAAGCGCTTGACCAGGACGTGCTGTTCGCGATCGCTGAGGCGTTCGAGAGCCGACGCCAAGCCGCCTTCGAGGCTGACGTCCTCGAGGTCGGTGGAGTACGGACCATCCTCGTCCTGCTCCTCGATCAGCATGTCGCGTAAACGCGAGCCGTCGTCGGAACCGCCGCTCTCGGCGTCGATCGAGAAGGAGGAGCGCGACGCCGTCATGGCGGCCGCGACCAGGTTCTCGTTCAGGTCGATGTTGCGCGCGATCTCCTCGGGAGTCGCGTTCGGGTCCTCGAGGCGAGCCGCTTCCTGCGCGACGTGCTTCATCGCCTTCTGCAGGTAGACGGGCACGCGCACGGTGCTGCCGTGGTTGTAGAGGTAGTTGCGGAAGGCCTGGTTGAGCCAGTGCACCGCGTACGTCCGGAAGAGCCAGCCGCGGGTCCAGTCGAACCCGTCGACCGCGCGGAACAGCGAGATGCTGCCCTCTTGGACCAAGTCGCCGCGCAGTCCGCCCGACTGGGCGTAACGCTCGACGTTGATCAAGACGAGGTAGAGGTTGCGCTCGACCATCTCGGTCCTGAGCGCGTGGAGCTCGGCCGTCCGTCGCTGGATGCGGCGTTGGCCTTCGGCGTCGAGCGCGGCCGCGTCGGCGTCCGGCAAGAGGGCCGAAACCGGGTCGATCGCCTCGAGCCCGTAGTGCAGTCGAGCCGCGTCCAGTCGCGCACGGGCGAAATCGATGCGGCGTGCGAGCGCCGCCTCCTCCTCGCGATCGAGGGGCAGGATCGAGTCCACGTCGGCACGGAACTGCTCGACGAAGGAATTCTTGGCGACCACGGGGCCGCGTCGCCAGCTAGAGGGTGAGCGAATTTCCAGATCGGCGTTCTCGGCGTCGAACTCACGGACGAGCTCCGCGACCAGGGTCGGGAAGATCGTCGGCTCGGCGGCCGCGGGCGCCAATCGGGCGTCCAGTTGGTCGTGTCGGAGTAGCTTGCGCACGGTCATACCTTGGTTGGGGTCCCTCGGAAGTCGGAGGGCGACTCCCCCTAGAGAGGTAAGAGCCGATCCGGTCGCACTCTCCTACGTACGGGACGCTCGGAAAGACGCGGCGATCGGCGACTTTGCACAAGAATCACGCCAAGCATTCCCTCGACAACTATCCGCATGGACGACTTCAACGGCCCGCAAGGGGCCTAGAACCACGATTGAGAACGATTGTCAAGGGTTCCGGCCCTCCGGCGTCCAGATGTCCCGCGCGCGGATTCTAGACCCGCGTTCCAGTTTTTTTTCCGCGCGCCGTCACCTCGCCCCCGGGCTGTCCAGTTTTCGGGCGAACACCCGCCACCCACCCTCCACCTCAGCGCGCCCTGCGCACCTGCGATGCTCCCCCTTCGTCTGCTCCCCTTCGCGGCCTTCGCGGCGTTTCCGCTCAGCGCCCAGGACCTGGGCTTCCAGTCCCCCGGCCGCTCGCAGTACTTCCAGCGCCTGCCCCAGGATCAGTTCACCAACCAGTTCAACCCGGCGTTCGGCGCGGTCTTCGACGGCTTCCTCGACTACCGCGACATCGACGGCGGCGACGGCGGCTTCGACCTCCAACTGCGGATCCTCGAGCTGAACGTCTCGGGCGCCATCGACCCCGGCGCCTACGGCTACGTCGCCCTGGTCTCGGAGAACGCCGAGGCCCCCGAGATCGAGGAGGCCGCCGTGGTGCTCGACCGCCTGCCCGGGACGGCCGAGCTGAAGATCGGGCGCTTCTTCGTCGACTTCGGCAAGTTGATGCAGACCCACGTGGAAGAGCTGCGCACGCTCGAGCGACCCTTGCCGCTGCGCGAGTACCTGGGTGAGGAACTCGGCGGCGTCGGCGTGCAGTTCGACTATTGGATGCCGCTCAACGAGACGACGCCGGTGCGCTTCTCGGTGGGCGCCTTCTCGAGCTTGCTCGGCGAAGGACACCACCACGAAGACGAGGACGAGCCGGAGCCCGAGGCGGAGGTCGCCGACCTGAAGGATTTCAACGACCTCTCCTTCACCGCGCGCCTGACGGGCATGACCGAGCTGGGCGACAACGCGATTCTGCAAGCGGGCGCCTCGGGCCGCTTCGTGCCGAACTTCTCCTTCGCCTTCGATGGACTGGCCGAAGCCGACCTCTCGAACACGGTGTTGGGGCTCGACCTGACCTACCAGCACACCGACGACTCCGGTCAGAAGCGCTTCCTCTTGGGCGGCGAGTACGTCGCGATCGACGGCGACCTCAGCGCCGAGGTCGATGACCCGCTGGCGCCAACGACGCTGACCGTGTCGAACAGCACGGCGTCGGGGTACTACGCGTTTTGCGATTACGGCTGGAACCCGCGCTGGTCCGCGGGCGTACAGTTCGCCCGAGCCGAAGAGCTGGAGGGCGGTTCCGACGTCGAGGAACTGGACCTCTACGTGACCTGGGCTTCCACCGAGTTGCGCCGCCTGCGCTTCGGCGTCACGCTGGCCGACGCCGAGGTCGACGAGCAGCGGGCCTACCTGCAGTTCACCAACTTCTTCGGCGCTCACTTCCACGCGACCAAGTGGTGATTCCCGTGCGCTCGACGCTTCTCGCGCTCCTGCTCGTCTGTTCCCTCGGTTCGTTCGCCTCCACGGCGAAGGAGCAGCTTCGTGTCGTGACGACCCTTCCGTCGCTCGCGGACATCGCCAAGGAGATCGGCGGCGAGCGCCTGCGCGTCGACTCGATCGCGCGCGGTCGCGAGAACCTGCACTCGATGCCCACGCGGCCGTCGGCGCTGGTCGCCGCGAACCGAGCCGACTTGATCGTGCAGCTCGGCCTGGGGCTCGAGCACGCGTTCCTGCCCGGGCTGCTGCGCGCGGCCAAGAACGAGGCGATCCAGCCGGGGACCGACGGGTATCTGAACTGCGCCGTGGGCTGGGAGCCGATCCAGATTCCGCCCTCGCTCTCGCGGCGCAACGGCGTCGATCTGCACCCCGAGGGCAATCCGCACTACCACCTCTCCGTCCGCGCGGGCGAGCACATCGCCGACCGACTGCTCGAGGCGCTCGTGCGGCGCGACCCCGGTTCGGCCAAGGCCTACCGCGCCGGGCACGCGCGCTACGTCGAACGCGTGCGGCGAGCGCGGAAGCGCTGGGCGCCGCTGGCCGAGCGCTTGGCCGGCGCGCGCGTGGTGCAGTTCCACCTCGAGTTCGACTACCTCCTCCGCGACTACGGCATCGAGACGATCGCCACGGTCGAGCCGGCGCCGGGCGTGATGCCGTCGCCGAAGGATCTCGCCCGCCTCGCGGAGCGCATGCGCGAGCTCGAGATCGACACGATCGTCACGGCGGCCTGGTCCAACAACCGCTTCGTGCAATCGCTGGCCGACCTGACCGGTGCGACGATCCTGGAGCTTCCCCACATGGTCGGCGCGGCCGACGGAACGGACACATGGATCGAGCTGCAGGACGAGCTGAATCGCCGACTCGCCAAGCGCTTCCCGGCGCCCGACGAGGGTCGGTTGGACCACTGACGTCGGTGCCGCTGGCGACGTTGAGGGGCGCACGGCTCGGTTACGGCGCGCACGTCGTCCTGGAACGGGTGGACCTCGCGCTCGACGCGGGTGCGCCGGTCGGCTTGTTCGGGCCGAACGGCGGTGGCAAGTCGACCCTGTTGCGGGCG
The DNA here is from genome assembly GCA_040880665.1 of Planctomycetota bacterium. Taxonomy (GTDB): domain Bacteria; phylum Planctomycetota; class UBA1135; order UBA1135; genus JBBDIB01. The sequence continues at coordinate 84,409 of JBBDIB010000068.1, read as the reverse complement.
CTGCTCGGGCTCCTGAAGCCGTTGGCGGGCGACGCGCACGCGACGCGCGGCGCCGGCTACGTCCCGCAGCGTGTGGCCGACGACCCCTTGATCCCCGTGACGTGCGCCGAGTGGATTCGCGCGGGGGCGAGGCGACGCCGGGCTCCCGTCGCCGAGCTAGCCGCGCGCGTGGGCCTCGGCGCGTGCCTCGACACGTCGCTCTACGCGCTCTCGGGTGGCGAGCAGCGGCGTGCGTTCTTGGCCCACGCGCTGGCCGGCGAGCCGGCTTGGATCGCGCTCGACGAGCCCACGGCGGGCGTCGACGCGCGTGAGGTCGAGCGCCTCGTCGCGCTCCTGGCCGACCTCGGCGCGAAGGGCACGACGCTTGTCTTCGTCACCCACGACACCGAGCTCGCGGCACTGGCCGAGCGCGCGCTGTGGGTCGCGGACGGACGCGTGAGCGAGATCGCGCCCGCGGAAGCACGTCGCAGGCTCGCGGTGCGCCCCCGATGATCGACCTCGCCAGCCTGTGGGAGCTCTTCCGCCACTCGATCGCCGCTCTCTTGGTCGTCGGCGCAGGCATGCCGATCCTGGGCGTCTTCCTCTTCGTGCGGCGCGCTGGGTTCCACGGCATCGTCCTGCCGCAGTGCGCGACGACGGGCCTGGCCGTCGGGTACTGGGTGCTGCCGGCCTGGGCGGGCTGGGCGTGGCGGGACGGCCCGTCGCTCCGGGAGCTCTTGGCGGACCCGCATCACCTCGAGGGCTATCTCCAGGCCTGGGCCCTGGCGGGAGCGCTCGTCGGCGCGGCCTTGACCCACGTCGCGCGGCGTACGCGGGGCGCCGAGGCGGCCTGGCTCGCCGCGCTCTTCGCGGCGTCGATCGGCGCGACCATGGCCTTGCGCTCACGCTTGCCGCACGCGGGCGAAGCGATCGACGCCGTGCTCGGTGGCGAGGTGATCTTGATCGACGCCCACGGGCTCGCCATCGTTTCGATCGCGGTCGTCGTGGCCGCGGCCGCCGTGCTCGCGGCCAGGCGGCTCCTCGTGGTTGCGGTCGTCTCACCGGAGCTGGCGCGACTCGAGGGTCGTCGCGCGAGCCTGGCCGAGCTCTCCGTGACGCTGGCGACGACGCTGGTCATCGGTGTCGGCGTCTCGATCGTCGGACCCTACGCGGCGTTCAGCTCGCTGGTCATAGCCCCCCTGGCCGCGCGCCGCTTCGTGCGCTCCTTCCGCGCGTTCCTGTGGTTGTCGAGCGCCCTCGGAGCCCTGGCCGCGATCGTCGGCGTGGTGCTCGCCTTCGGACCCTTGGATCTTCCCTTGGGGCCGGCGGTCGTACTGGGCGCTACGCTGTCGCTGGCGCCGTACCTCGTGCCCCGACGCGGCTAGCCCGGTTCCCAGCCGCGCGAGAAATCGTGCGCCACCCCTGGCGCGGAGCCGTGCACGACGTACAAGGCGCGACACCGTTCCAACGTCCACCCCTCCCATGCGCCTCGGCATCCTCTCCACTGCGCCCCGCTCGTACAGCACTCGTCGGCTGCGTGAAGCCGCCAAGGCGCGCGGGCACTCGGTGCAGGTGCTCAACACGCTCAAGTTCTCGTTCGAGCTCGCGGCGAGCGTGCCCGACCTGTACTTGAAGAACAAGCGCATCGGCGCCTACGACGCGATCCTGCCGCGCATCGGCGCTTCGATCACGTACTTCGGCTGCGCCGTCGTTCGTCAGTTCGAGCAGATGGACGTGTACACGCCGAACACGTCGAACTCGATCCTCGATTCGCGCGACAAGCTGCGCGCGCTGCAGATCCTCTCGAAGCACGACGTTGGCATCCCCCACACGGCGTTCGTCCGCCAGCGCGCCGACGTGCTGCCGGCGATCGAGCGCGTCGGTGGAGCCCCCGTGATCATCAAGGTGCTCGAGGGCACGCAAGGCGTCGGCGTGATCCTGGCCGACAGCGTCAAGGTCGCCGAAGCGATCGTCGAGACGCTGCAGAGCGCCAAGCAGAACGTCCTCATCCAAAAGTTCGTCGCCGAGAGCAAGGGTCGCGACGTGCGCGCGTTCGTCGTCGGCGATCGCGTCGTCGCGGCGATTCGACGCGTCGCCCAGGGCGAGGAGTTTCGCAGCAACGTTCATCGCGGCGGCATCGCGGAGCCGGTGACGCTGTCGCCGGCGTTCGAGGCGACGGCGGTACGTGCGACGCAGATCCTGGGGCTGCGGGTCGCGGGCGTGGACATGCTGGAAGGTCAATCGGGGCCGCAGGTGATGGAGGTCAACTCGTCGCCCGGACTGGAAGGCATCGAAGGTGCGACGCAGCTCGACATCGCCGGCGAGGTCATCGATTACATGTCCGACCAGGTCGACTTTCCGAACCTCGACGTTCGCCAGCGCCTGACGATCAGCCGCGGCTACGGCGTCGCCGAGCTCGCGGTGCGCAAGGGCAGCGACCTCTTGGGTTCGACGATCGCCGACGGGCTGCACGAGCGCGACCTCGCCGTACTGTCGTTGCACCGACAGGGCGTCGTGATTCCGAATCCGAAGCTGTCGCGCGTCCTCGAGGCCGGCGATCGGCTCCTGTGCTACGGCAAGCTCGAGGCGATGCGCGGCCTGACCGCCGATCGGCCGCGACGGCGCGCGAAGCCCCGCAAGCTCGAAACGCACATCAACGACGGTTCGGATCTAGCGTGACGCCCGCCGCCGACAGCGAACTGTGGTGCGGCAAACGCATCGCGCCCGGGGAACGCGCCAGCGTGTCGCTGAGCGTCAGCGAGAGCTACATGGGCGCGACGACGCGCATTCCCGTGCACGTTTGGCGTGCGCCCGAGCCGGGGCCGAAGGTGCTCGTCACCGCCGCGGTGCACGGCGACGAGATCAACGGAACGGGCGCGATCCGCTCGCTCCTGGTCGATCCCCCGTTCGAACTGGAGCGCGGGACGCTCGTCTTGGCACCGGTCGTCAACGTCCTGGGTTTCGTGCGTCACGAGCGCTACCTGCCCGACCGCCGTGACTTGAACCGCTGCTTCCCCGGCAACCGCCGCGGCAGCACGGCGAGCCGACTCGCGCGCATCGTGTTCGATCGACTCGTCAGGCGCTGTGACTACGGCATCGACCTGCACACGGCTGCCGTACGCCGCACGAACTATCCCAACGTGCGCGCCGACCTCGACGACGTCGAAGCGCGGCGCATCGCGCGCGTCTTCGGCGCCGAGGTCGTGATCGACGCCGAGGGCCCCGAAGGCTCGCTGCGCCGTACGGCGACCGAAGCGGGTTGTTCGACGATCGTCGTCGAAGCGGGCGAGGTTTGGAAGGTCGAGCCAAGCGTCGTCGAATTCGTGCTGAACGGCATCCGCAACGTGCTGATCGAAGTCGGCGCGATCTCGGGCGTTCCGGTCCGCGGCCCGTTCCGCTGCGTCGCACGGTCGACGAAGTGGATCCGGGCGCAGAGCGGCGGCTTCCTCGAGTTCCACGTCTCGCCCGGGGATTTGCTCGAGGTCGGTGCGCCGATCGCGACCAGCACCACGCTCCTGGGCGAACGCCCGGAGTTGCTCGTGGCGCCCGTGGGTGGGCTCGTGATCGGGCAAACGACGTCGCCCTCGGTTTCGCCAGGCGATCCGGTCGTGCACTTGGCGCTTCCCGATCCCGATGCGTTGCCGCGCATCGAGCGCGCCATCGAAGGGCTCGCCGTGGACAGCCTCGCGGGACGCTTGCGCTCGGATCTCGCGTCGAACCTCCTGATGACCGAGCCGCGACTCGACGAAGACGGCTTGATCGAAACTCCGCCCGAAGACGAGGACTCGCCGCTGTGAGCGCATCCGACGAACTCACGCTGGAAGAACGCGGGCCTACCGCGCTCGACGACGTGCGGTCGTGGATCGCGGCCGGCAACAGCGCGGAACTGGCCGCTTGGCTGCGAGCGAGCGACGCCGCCGATGTGATCTACACGGCCGCGCAACTGACGGATCAGGAGCGCGAGGGGCTGCTCAGCACGCTGCGCCCCGACCAAGCCGCCGACCTGTTCGAGCTGTTGCCCGAGCCGCAACGCATCGAGGCGCTGCAGAGCATGGAGCCCGGCGACGCCGCGGCGATCGTGCACGAGCTGGCCTCCGACGACCAAGCCGACATCATCAGCGAGGTCGAGAACGCCGAGGAGATCCTCGCGGCGCTCGACCCCGAGGAAGCGGCGGTCATTCGCGGCCTCGCCGACTACGAGTGGAACACGGCCGGCGGCTTGATGATCGCCGAGTTCTTCGCGTTCCCGAAGGACTTGCGCGTCGGCGAGATCGTCTCGCGGCTGCAGGACGCGGCCGACAACGGCGACGACTACGACGTCCAGTACGTTTACGTCGTCGACGACGACAGCAAGCTGGCGGGCGTCCTTCGCCTGCGCGACTTGTTGCTGTCGCCGCGCGGACGCCCGGCAGAAGCGTTGATGCTGCGCGACCCGCACTCGGTGCACGTCGACGACACGCTCGAGCAACTCGTTGCGTTCTTCAACGACCACGGCTTCTTCGGCGCGCCCGTGCTCGACGACGAAGGACGCTTGCTCGGCGTCGTGCGCGCGTCCGCGGTGCGCGAAGCCACGACGGAACGCAGCGACAGCGACTACAGCAAGTCGCAGGGCATCGTCGGCGGCGAGGAACTGCGCAGCATGCCGCTACGCATTCGCTGCACGCGTCGCCTCTCGTGGCTGAGCCTCAACATCGTCTTGAACGTCGCCGCTGCGTCGATCATCGCGCTGCACCAAGAAACGCTCGAAGCCGTCATCGCGCTCGCGGTCTTCCTTCCGATTATCTCCGACATGAGCGGTTGCTCGGGCAACCAGGCGGTCGCCGTGTCGATGCGCGAGCTCTCGCTCAACGTCGCACGACCGCGCGACTGGCTGCGCGTCTGGCGCAAGGAGAGCCTCGTTGGAATCATCAACGGGCTCGCGTTGGGACTCTTGATCGGAGTGGTCGCCATATTGTGGCAGGGCAGCCCGGCGTTGGGGGTGGTCGTGGGCGGCGCGCTCGCGCTCAACACCGTCGTCGCCGTCTCCATCGGCGGCGTCGTTCCGCTGCTCCTGAAGGGGCTGAAGCTAGATCCTGCGCTGGCCTCGGGACCGATCCTGACGACGGTCACCGACATGTGCGGCTTCCTCCTCGTGCTGAGCTTCGCGTCGTACGCGATGGACTACTTGCGCTGAAGCGCAGTCGCCGCGGCGATCCGCTCCGGATCGTCGTCGCGGCGGAACCGGAGCCGTCGCCAGCCGCGCTCGACGCCGCGGCGCCACGCCTCCAGCGCTTCCTCGTCTCCTTCCAAGGCGTCGCCCAGCGCGACGACGCGTGTCCACGACTCCGTGCGGCGCCAACCACTGAGCGCTTGCAACGCGCTCTCACGGCGCGGCCCGGAGGCGCGCAGCTCGTCGGTCAAGCGCGCCAAGCTCGCGTCGGTTCCCATCGCGACGAGCCCGCGCCCGGCGTCGGCGCGCACCCACGGCGCGGCCGCGGCGTTCCCGGGATCGTCGAGCAGCGCGGCCAACTCGGGCAACCAGCGCGGGTCAGAGAGCGCCGCCAGTCCCTCGCGCGCGAACTCGTCGTCGGCGGCTACGCGCTCGAAGATGAACGGCGCGAAGACGTCGGGCGCCTCGCGCGCGGCCAACGCGAAGGCTTCGTGCGAAACGCGATAGCGCGCGCGGTCGAGCTCGAGCGCGACCAGCACGGCCTCGGGTTCCAGCGTCGCGTCGCGCAACGCGAACCACGCACGCACGCTCGCCAAACCGGTCAACACGGGCGCGCCCGCCGGTGCGGCCCAGGCCTCGCCGATGAGTACGCGCGCCGCGTCTCCCGCCGCCGCACGCCGCCCGCCGAGAACGAGGCCGTGGATCGCCGCGAGGCCCGCCCGATCGCGTGCTTCGAGCGGCGCGCCGACGCTGACGCCGAACGCGACCAACGCCGCATCCGTTTCGGCGTCGAGGCCACGCGCCCAAGCGCTCGCGAGGAGGCACAGGCATTGTTCGTCGCTGCCCGTGGCGAACCGGCCGGCGGCCGCAAGCAGCGTCGTCGCGTCCACTTCGCGCGCCGCCGCGCGGAGCGCTTCGAGCAGCGCGGGATCGAGCTCGGGCTCGGCCAGCCGCAGTCGTCCGCGCCAGTGGGCGGCAAGGTCCAAGATCGGCGTCACTGCGCGCGTCGAGGCGAGCGGGTCGTCCGTCGTCGCCGGTCGACGAGCTGGCGCCGCTTTGGGTCTCGCCGCGCGCTCGAGCGAACTCGGGGGCGCTGCGTCGCCCCGCGCACCGTCCAGGTCGCGCCGCTCGCGCCGCCGCTCGCGCTGCACGAGCACGACGACGCAGAGCGCGAAGAGCAGCGCGACACCGACGAACGCGGTGGCGCGCCCCGGGCTCATGCGCTGTCGTTCAGATCCAGTCGACATGCACCGGCTCGCCGTCGGGCGCGTCCAGCCGCACGAACGTGTGCGCGCCGAACGCGTCGCGTTGCGCTTGCGTCAGGTTCTGCGGCAACTTCTCCGTCCGGTACGAGTCGAAGTACGCGAGGCTGGCCGACAGCGCCGGAACGGGGACGCCTGCTTCGGTACCGATGGCGACGGCGCGCCGTAGCTCGCTGACATACTCGACGAGGAGCGGAGCGAAGCGCGGCGTGATCAACAGGTTCGCGGGGCGCTGGTCCTCACGGAACGCGGCGCGAAGATCGTCCAAGAGCCGAGCACGGATGATGCAGCCCGCCGTCCAGATGCGCGCCAGCTCGCCGAGATCGACACCCCAGTCGTACTCGTCGGACGCGGTCTGAATCAGGTCGAAACCCTGCGCATAGGCGCAGATCTTGGCGGCGTAGAGCCCGTCGTGCAGAACCTGCACGAAGCGCTCCTTCGGCAGGCTCGGCTCGAAGTGCGGTCCCGCCAAGAGCTTGCTTGCGGCGACGCGCTGGGGCTTTCGCGCGGAGAGACCGCGCGCGTCGAGTGCGGCGCTGATCGACGGGACTGGCACGCCGAGTTCGAGCGCCGATTGAACTGTCCAACGCCCGGTGCCCTTCTGACCCGCTTGATCGAGCACCAGATCGACGGTGTGCGCGCCCGTCTCGGCGTCGACGTGCCGAAAGATCTCCGCCGTGATCTCGATCAAGAACGACTCCAGCACGCCTCCGTTCCAGGCGTCGTAGATCGCGGCGAGCTCGTCGTTCTTGACTCCGTAGGCGCGCCGCAAGAGGTCGTAGCTCTCGGCGATGAGCTGCATGTCGGCGTACTCGATGCCGTTGTGCACCATCTTGACGTAGTGACCCGCGCCGTCCGCGCCGACGTGCGTCACGCACGGACCCGCGGTCGTCTTCGCCGCGATGGACTCGAACACGGGGCTCACCAGCTCGTACGCAGCTCGATCGCCGCCGGGCATCAGCGAGGGTCCGTAGCGCGCGCCGTCCTCGCCGCCCGAAACGCCGAGGCCGATGAAATGCAGGCCGAGCTTGCGCAGGCGCTCCTCGCGTCGCCTCGTGTCCTGGTACCACGTGTTGCCGCCGTCGATCACGACGTCGCCGGCCTCGAGCACTTCGACCAACCGGTCCAAGACCAGGTCGACCGGCTTGCCCGCCGTGATCATCAAGAGGATGCGACGCGGGGGCTCGACGGCCGCGGCTAGCTCGGCGTACGTGCGTGTGTCGACGAAACGCCGCTCGGCGTTCTCGGCGAGGAACGCATCGGTCAGCGCGCCATCGCGATTCCAGACGGCGACCGAGAAGCCACTGTCCTCGATGTTCAAGGCGAGATTCCGGCCCATCGTGCCGAGGCCGATCAAGCCGAAGTCGGCGGAGCGTTCGTTCGTCGTCATCGGGATTGCCGGGTCAGGGCCGAAGCCGCCTCAGCGTCTACAAACCACGTGCCGCGGCGCGCCAACTGCGCGGGTGTTTCGAGCGGGTTCCACGGGCTTTCGAGCGCCCGTGCGAGTGCGTCCGACTTGGCCGCACCGGCGACGATCGTGACGAGTTCGCGGGCGTCGTCGAGCGCCCGCGGCGACAGACTCCAGCGCTCGGGCGGCGGCTTGGGCGAGTCGCCGACGTAGACGACGCGCCGCTCGGCCTCGCGCACCGCGTCCGAGCCCGGGAAAAGCGACGCCGTATGACCGTCGGGTCCGATGCCGAGCACGACGAGATCGAGCGCGTCGGGCAGCTTGCCCGCGTACACGCCGGCTTCCTGCACGTGATCCGCCGCCTCACCGCGCGGGCGCACGAACGTCGGGCGAGGATCGATGTCCAGCCAATGCTCGCGCACCAAACCAGCGTTCGAGTCCTCGTCGTCCGGCGGAACGCAGCGCTCGTCGGCCAGGAAGAGGTCGAGCCGCGAGCCGTCGTAACGGTTGTCGAGCGCGTCCTGGGCCAAGCGCCGGTAGACCGGGCCGGGCGTCGCGCCACCCGAGAGCGCGATCGAGCAGCGCTCGCGTTCGGCCAAGACGCCGCGAATGCGGGTCAGGATCCAGTCGGCCGCAGCGTCGGTTAGCTCTTCCAAGTTCGGTGCGACGTGCACGTCGCCCACGGTCTCGAACGAAGTCATCGATCCTGCTCCTCGAAAAACAGACTGCGTGATTCTGGGGGCCCGTCGGTGCCCGGCTCGTAGAAGTAGAGCGGCGCGCCGCCGCTCTCCCAGTGCTCGAGCACGGGCGCGAGCCAACGCCACGAGAGTTCGACCTCGTCCGCGCGCGCGAAGAGCGTCGGGTCGCCTCTCATCCAGTCGAGCAGCAAGCGCTCGTAGGCCTCGGGCGCGGGTCGCTGGAACGCTTCCTCGTACTCGAAATCGAGGTCGACGCGACCGATGCGCACCTCGTCACCGGGAACCTTCGACGCGATGTGCAGCCCGATGCCCTCGTTCGGCTGAATGCGCAACCGCAGTACGTTGCGCTCGGTGGGACAGTTCCCCTTGCCGTTGAAGAGGCACACCGGCACCTCGCGAAAGTAGAACGCGATCTCCGTCCGCCGCGCCCCCATGGCTTTTCCGGCGCGCACGTGGAAGGGAACGCCGTTCCAGCGCCAGTTGTCGATGAACGCGCGCAGCGCGACGAAGGTCGCCGTGCGTGACTTCGGATCGACGCCGTCCTCCTGGCGGTAACCGGCGTACTGCCCTGGGACGATGTCGGTGCGCAACGCCTCGCGTCCCAACGGCCGCAGCGAGCGCAGCACCTGCGCCTTCATGCTGCGGATCTCGTCGGCGTCGAAGGAGACGGGCGCCTCCATCGCGACGAGCGCCAGCATCTGCAACAGGTGGTTCTGCACGATGTCGCGCAGCACGCCGGTCTCTTCGTAGAAGTCGCCGCGACCCTCGACCCCGATGTCCTCGGCCATCGTGATCTCGACGCGCTCGATGTGGTTGCGATTCCACAGGGGCTCGAAGATCGCGTTGGCGAAGCGGAAGATCAGGATGTTCTGGACGGTCTCCTTCCCGAGGTAGTGATCGATCCGATAGACCTGCTCCTCTTCGAGCAGACCCAGCGCCAGCTCGTTGAGGGCGCGCGCGCTCGCGAGATCGTGCCCGAACGGCTTCTCGATGATGACGCGCGTATCGTGCTCGCCGGTCACCTCGCGATCGCGTCGCAAGAGTCCATGCCGGCACAGCTTCTCGAGCAGCGTGGGAAAAGCGCTGGGTGGCGTCGCGAAGTAGAAGAGGAAGTTGCCCTTCGTCTCGTGTCGCTCGTCCACCTCGGCCAGCTTCGCCGCCAGCTTCTCGTACAGCGCGTCGTCCTCGAGGCTGCCCGAGACGCCGTAGATCGACTCGGCGAAGCTCGTCCACTGCTCCTGTTCCACGGGTTGCTCGCGCGCGAACTCCGCGACCGAACCGCCGAGGCGTTCCCGCAGCGCCGACTCATCGCCCGCGCTGCGCGACACGCCGACGACGGCGAAGTTCGACGGCAAGAGCTCCGCGGCCCGCAAGCTGAAGAGCGCCGGCAGCAGCTTGCGCTTCGAAAGATCGCCCGTGACGCCGAACAAGACGACGATGCAGGGCGCGGGCCGACCGGCGGGCTCCCCCATGGGCGCCTGCGCGGGAACGGCTTGAACGTGGGCTCGAGGAGGGATGGTCACAACGCGAAATACGGTGTCAGGCACCACTTCGTCGCTCGACCGCGAGAAAGTGCCCGACGAACTGTACACCCACTACGCGCGAAATACGGAGTCAGGCACCACTTCGTCGCTCAACCGCGAGAAAGTGCCCGACGAACTGCACACCCACTACGCGGTCGGCAACCGCGCGATCGCCAAGCGATCGTACTTCGAATCCCGCTTCGACCTGCTGCTCGCGTGGCAGGTGCGCGTTGGGCGGCTTGAGGTCCGCGCGTACGCCCGGGTCGGGTATCGGCGCTCGTGCGGCACTTCTTCGCCGTCGGGCGAAGAATTGGTGTCTGACTCCGTATCGCGTATCGACTTGACTCCGTATCGACTCCGTATCGCGTGCGGGGGCCCTCGTGCGGGACTACTTCGCCGTCGGGCGACGAAGTGGTGTCTGACTCCGTATCGCGTGACTCCGTATCGCGGCGTGTTCGAAGCGGCGGTAGGCCTTGTCGAGGGCGTTGGCGAGGCGGGTGGGTGCGTGTTCGGCGAGGGCATCGGTGAGGAGGCGCGCGTTGCGCAGGGTGGCTTCGCGGCCGCCGTTGAACTTGGACCAGAGGGCGGTGGGGTCGCTCGTCGACTCGAGCTCGGTGGCCAACGTGCTGAGGTTGTGCAACTGGTCGGCGCACTTGATCGTGACGGCCTCGGGGCTCATCGACGCGACGTGAGCGATGCCGTGCTCCTTGCGCTCGGTCCAGGAGAGCGCCTTGTCCTCGGAGAGCTCGTCCACCAGCGCGGCGACGCGGGCCCCGAACTCGTGCCCGACGCGGGCGAGCGTCCAGTCGTCGCTGTCCTCGACCGCGTCGTGCAGGAGCGCGGCGACGAGCACGTGGGACGGCGCGCCCGAGCGGGCGAGGAGCAGCGCGACGTGGTAGGGATGCGTGTGGTACGGCACGCCGGCGCCTCCGCGGCGCAGTTGGCCGGCGTGCGCCTGGTGGCTGGCCTGGATCGCACGCTCGACGTCCGGGTCGAACAGCGACGCGTTTGCCTCGGCTTCGTCGCGGGTCAAATCTGAATCTTGAGCGGTTTGAGCGCGAGGACGCCGGCCGCGATCGACGCGAGGATGAAGACCAGCAGCACGCCGCCCGTGCCGCCCGGGAGCCAGCCCAAGTCGTGGTCGGGATAGGCGAACTTGACCTTGGCGACGGGCGAGCCGGCGTAGGTCTCCTCCGCGGGCCAAAGCCAGGCTTCGAAGAAGTTTGCGACGCGCTCGGGCTGCATGTGGCGCGGGCGCTCGGTGCCGGCGACGATCGCCTTGCGCCCGACCTCTTGGCCGTCCAGCAAGATGCGCAGCTCGTCGTGCACCGGCGCGGTGCAGACGACCTCCTGCCATGCGCGCCCCGCGACGCGATCGCGAACGAGCGGCGAGAGCGCTTCGACACCCGACGGTAGCTCGAGCGTCAGCCCCGCGATCCGCGCGCGCTCGCCGTCATGGAGCGAGATCTCGACCAGCGTGCCCTGACCCGGCATGAGTTGTTCGGATGCCTGCACCGGCAGCGGGTCGAACGCGTAGCGCACGACGAACTGCGCCGCGACGATCGTGAAGGGCAGCATCAAGGGCAGGATCGGCCCGAAGTTCAAGAACAGGTACTGGACGTTGCGCCCCAGCACCTTGGTCACCGACTGGGCCACGATCGCGAGATCGTCCTGGTAGAGCCGAATCGCGATCATGTGGCCCTTGATCTTGTCCTTCGCCGCTTTGATGCCCTTTTGCGAGCTGATGTGCTTGAACACCAACAGCGCCAGCACGCCGAAGATGGAACTCCACAGGATCAACGACCAGCCTTCGCCCAGCAGCTCGAACGGCTGGAAGAGAACATCGAAGAGACTGGTTGCGGCTCGATTGATCGAGTTCATCGGGCTGATCGGGGGGGAACCTGGCTAGCTGATGTAGCCGAGGCCTTTGAGCTTCTCGACGATGTCCGCATCGGACGAACCGCCTTCTTCGATCTGCGCGAGCTCTTTCTCGAGCACGTGCATGATGAACTCTTCGTGGCTGGCGTAACCGGCGGCCTCGCTGACGCGCTTGATGCGATCGAGGAGGTCGGGGTCGAGCTTCACTTTGTTGCCGCTACCGAACATGGGAGGAGTCCTCTGGGTGTGCAGTTCAGGGTCACTACTTGGAGGCCAGCACCCGGTGTCCCTGCATGCCGGGTGCGGGCTCGACGCCGTACTGACCGAGGATCTCGGTCGTCAAGTCTTCGAGCGCGTGATCGCCCGCCAGGATCCGGCGGTTCGCGATCAGGATGCCCGCGACGACTTCGGGAGCCATCAGGTGGTTGCCGTTGAACGTGCCGCCCGTGTTGTCTTCCAGCACGTTGTGCGGAATCCGGCCGAGCGAGCTGGGGTCGGAGTTCCCGTACCCGGCGTTGTAGCCGACGAGGATGTCGGGCGCCTCGGAGACGCGCGCTCCGCGGTAGACCTCGCTGGCGATGTCGCAGCGCAAGATCGGCTGCTGCCCGGTCTTCGGGTCGACCTCGGCCACGAGGCGCGTGCGGAGTTCCGCCAAGAGCGCGTCCGCCTCGGCCCCCGGCTCGACGATGCCGGTCTCGTCCACCTCGCTGGCGGGATCGTCGCGCTCGCGGCCCTTCAGGTTCAAGTAGAGCCCGTTGAAGCCCAGGCCGTAGGCGCGCGTGCGCGTCCAATCGACGGCGCTGTGATCGCCGGTGTAGATGTACTGCTTCGAGGAACCGTCCGCGGGCTCGCGCGTCATCCCCGGCTTCAGCACCAGGTAGCCCTTCTCGAGCAGCCAGGTGTTGAGCGCGAACTTCCGTCGATACGGTGCAAAACCGTGGTCGCTCATCACGATCAGCGTCACGTCGTCGCCGAGTCGCTCACGGATGCGGCCCAGCGCCGGATCCATCTTGCGATAGAGGTCGAAGATGACGTCCTTCCACTTGCTGCCCGCGCGGCCCGAGAACGCTGAGCTGTCCTCGTTCGCGAGCTCCGCATCGAACATGGGGTGCGCCTCGTCCGCGTGGCGCCACATCATGTGCGAGGCGAGGTCGATCGTGGACACGTAGAAGAAGAACAGCCCGCCCTTCCCGACGCTGGTGTAGTTGTCGAGCGCGTGGTCGAGCATGCGCATCCGCTCGCGGTAGACGATGTCGACCTGCGACATGAACTCGGCGTCGGAGAGGATCTCCTTCTTGAGCGCGTTGACGTCCTCGGCCATGCCCTGCGTGTAGTAGCGACCGATCACGCTGGCGAGCTTCGCGCTCGCGTCCTCGGGCTCGCTGATGACGGTGGCCGGGTCGACGGGGTCGAAGTTGACCGGCGACGCGTAGAGCTCGAACTCGGGGTCGAGCGAGCGTAGGTAGAAGCGCACCATCCCGCCCATCGACATCAGGCCCATCGGCAAGAGGTCGAAGCTGACGGGCACGAAGTCGCTCCAGTCGCCCGCGCGCAAGACCAAGGTCTGGCCGTCGACCTGGATCGCGGCCGCATCGTTCTCACGATCGAGCACGACGGTGATCGGCACGCTCGCGGCCGGGTTGCCGTCGTGGAACGGGTTCGCGGGCCCTTTCAGCGCGGTCTCGATGCGACCGTCGAACTCGGTCACGAGGAACGCCTTGGGGTCGTCCACGCGACTCTTCGCCAAGGGGTCGGTCGTGTAGAACGACGCTTCGCCGTACGCCGAGTCGACGGCCGGCGTCATCATCCCCGGGAACGACAGTCCGCTCGACGGCTCGACCGGGAAGTTCGCGGGCATGCGCCAGATGTCGGCGTGCACGCCGGCATCGCTGAGCAACGTCCAGAACGACTTGCCGCTGCGGTTCGAAGGAGCGTCGCCGGAGAGCGGCAACTTCCAACTGCCGGGCAGCTTGAGATCGCTCTCCGCGGGCGTCACCGTCGTCGAAGTGGTCGGCCCGCGTGTGATGGGATCACGGTGGATGAAGTCGAAGATCCCGTGTCCGCCCGGATCCAAACCCGTGATGAAGTTCGACCACGCGACCGGGCTCTGGGGCGGCGTCGACGTGCGGAGGCTCTGGATGCCGTCGCCCTGCGCGATCAGCCAGCGGAAGTTCGGGAACGACTCGGGATCCCGGCGCAAGGCTTCGCGCAGGAGATCGGGGTCGAGCCCATCGATGCCGAACACGACGACACGCTTGGACTCGGTGTTCTCGGGCGACGAACCGGTTCTCGGAACGGCGAGCACGGCGACGCCCAGGAGGACGGCGATGGCGGGGTACGCGGTCCAACGGGGCAACGTCACGCGTTCACCTCCACCGTCGCGGCGGGCGTTTCATCGGGCTTTCGAGGGTTGAACAAGCTACTTCCCTGCATGTAGCGCGGTACGTCGACGCCGAACAGCTCGAGGGCCGTGGGCGCGATATCGAGGATGTTGGGCGTCTCGGTCGCAATCTTGCGATTGCACCAGAACACGCCGGGCACGAGGCGCGGATCGACGCAGTGGTCGCCCGACCAGCTCTTGGTGTTGTCGGTGAAGACGACCTTCGAGACCTCGCCGACGGCGCAGTCCCACGAGTGCCGGAAGCCGCGGTCGTAACCCACCAGGATCTCGGGGGCCATGTCCGCGTAGGGACCGTTGTGGATGGTCTTCGTCAGGAAGGCCTCGTGGATCGCGCGGCGACCGCTCTTGGGATCTTCCAGCCGCTCGAGCTTCTCCTTGAGTTCCTTGCAGAGTGCGTCGAGCTCGGGCCCGTCGGAGACGATGCCGCGCCCCTCGCGTCCCTTGCGGTTGATGAAGATGCCCGTCAGGCCGAGCGTGAAGGCCTTGGTCTTGTCCCAGTCCACGTCGGCGAAGTACTGACCCGAGGTCTCCTTGCCTTCCTTCAGGACGAGGTAGCCCTCGTCCTTCAGCCACGTGTTGAGGTTCACGCCGCGGTCGAAGTTGCAGAAGCCGTGGTCGCTGATGATCATCAGCACGGTGTCGGGATCGTCGCCGACCTTGGCGCGGATCTCGGCCAGGAAGCCGTCCATGCGCGCGTAGAGGTCGCGAATGACGTGCTTGTGCTCCTCGGTGTCCTTGCCCTCGTTCGCCGGGTGCTCCGGGTGCAGATAGCGATAGAACATGTGGCTGATGCGGTCGGTCGTGTCGAAGACGACCGTCACGAAGCCCTTCTTCGTCTTCTCGAGCACGTCCCAGAGCATCTTCTTGCGCTCGTCGAACAAGAGCCAGGCCTGCTTGAGGAAGGCTTCCTCGTCGATCACGCGCTCGTTCAGCGCCCAGGTGTCCTCGGCGAGCCCCAACGTTCCGTAGGGCCCGATCATCTTCGCCAGGTAGATCGAGTAGACGAACGGGTGGCTGATCGGCATCACCGGCGCGTTGGGGTCGATGTGGATCGGCGTGACGTAGAGCCCGACCTGATCCCCGTCCCAGTCCTGCACGTAGAAGCGCGCGATGCCGGTGCAGCCGTCGAACGGGATGCGCATCCAAGCGGTGTACTCGCGCTTGCCGACGGTGGCGGTCTCGCCACCGACCTCGATCGTCACCTTCTGGCTTTCGGCGTCGAAGGTGGCCGTGAACGCGGACTTCATCGGATGTCCGTCGGCGCCGGGCGGACCCTTCAGCTTGGACTCGACGACACCGTTCTTGAAGCGCACCTGATACTGCTGGCCGCCGATGTGCTCGCCCGTCCGGGCCTTGTTCGAGTAGAAGCTGAACGAGCCTTGCGTGCCCTGCAGGTCGGGGACGCACATGCCCGAGAGCAGCGTCCCGTTCTTGAACTTCTGCGGCGGGAACGTGATCGGCACGCGCACGATCGAGGACCAGATGCCCTGCTCGCCTAGCTGCTTCCAGAAGGGCTGGCTCTTCTGCAGCGACTTGTAGACGGGCTTCTCGCCCAAGGGGATCTTCGCGAACCCGAGGTTGAGCGAGCGCGGCAGGGTCTTGATGTCCGTCGAGCTCAGGATCGGCAGGTACGAGCAGGGGTCCCGCGTCAAGAAGTCGTAGATGTTGTGTCGCGAGGCGTCGACGCCGGTCGCGAAGCTCGACCACGCCACGGGCGAGATCGAGGGATAGGCGGTCGCGAGCGTCGCGAAGCAGCCCTCCTCTTCCAGTCGCTTGAAGTTGGGCATCAAGCCCTCCTCCGAAAAGCGCTTGGCGAGCCCGGGATCGAAGCCGTCGAGACCGACGACGATCATCCGCTTGACCTTGGGTTGCACCTTGCCGCGGTAGCGAATCGCGCGCGCCACGGCCTTCAACGGCCAAAGGAGCACAATCAGGATGGCGAGGCAGAAGGTTCCGAGCAGCACGAACACGCTGCCGGCGGCGGCGATGCCCGCGCCCGGGCCGATGTAGGCCGAGCTGGGCGCGGCCAGGAGGAACGCCGCGACGAGCGCCCACAAGCAGCGCGCGGAACCAAGGCGCGAGTGGATCGAAGGGAGGGAGATTCGCATCGAAGTCAGCCGGTCGTGAGCGGCGGCGCAGCGAGGGACTCGGGCGCCGATCCGAGGCCATCGACTCAAGCGGTCGAAAGCCGTAGCGGATGCATCAAAACAGGCGGGTATCCTACTCCACCGCCAAGCTCGAAGTGGGCCTTTCGAGGAACGGGGTGCACCCGTCCTCCTGGCCCGTCCGAATCCCCCGCCAACTCCCCATGCGACTGCCCTTCCCCCTCCCACCGCGACCCTCGCTGTTCGTCGCGGGACTCGCCGTCCTCGGCGCCGGCTCGGTCGGCTGTCACTCGACGGATGCGCCAGCGCCGCGCGCGCTCGACCTCGCCCTACCGCCGGCGTTCACGGCCGCCGAGGCCACCGCTCCGATCGTCGCGGGCGCCTGGTGGCAAGCCCTCGACTCCGACTCGTTGGACGCCTTGGTGATCGAAGCGCTCGCGAACAACCACGACCTGGCCGCGGCCGCCGCGCGGATCGCGAGCGCCGAGGCCCAGGCGCGCATCGCCGGTTCCGCGCGCAAGCCGGCGGTCGGACTGAACGCGAGCCGCAACCGCGCGAAGAACATCTTCGTCGGCCTGCCCGTGCCGGGTGGCAACGTGCTGGAGAGCACGGCGACGCAATGGGGCGTGTCGCTCGACATCGCTTGGGAGGCGGATCTGTGGGGACGCCTCTCGTCGACGGTGCGCGCCGCTGAAGCCGACGCCGTCGCGACCGCGTTCGACTTCGAGGCGGCGCGCCAATCGCTGGCGGCGCAGACCACGAAGGCCTGGATCGCGTGGCGCCTCGCCGCGGGGCAGGACGGGTTGGCGGCGCGGACGCTCGAGACCTATCGGCGCGACTTGCAGTTGGTGCAGGATCGCTTCGAGGCCGGACTCGCCTCGAACTTCGACCTCAGGCTCTCGCGCGCGCGCCTCGAAGGAGCCCTGGCCGAGACCGAAGCCACCGACGCCGCCGTAGAGGTCGCCGGTCGCCAACTGGAAACGATCGTCGGGCGCTATCCCGCGGGCGAGCTCGCGACCGAGGACGAGCTGCCGGGCCTACCGCCGCTGCCTGGGGCGGGCGTCCCGAGCGAGTTGGTGCAGCGCCGCCCCGACCTGCGGGCGGCAGCGATGCGCGTCGCGGGTGCCGACGCGCGCTTGGACGCGGCTCGCGCCGAGCGCTTCCCGAGCTTCGCGATCGCGGCCTCGACGGGCCGCGTCTCGGACATGTTCGACGACCTCAGCGACGACGACTTCTCGGTCTGGAGCTTCCTGCTCTCCCTGGCACAACCCATCTACCAGGGCGGCCGCATCGACGCCGGCATCGACTTCGCCGACGCCACCGCGCTGGCGCTGCTCGAGGGGTACGCGCAGACGGCGCTGATCGCCTTCTTGGAGGTCGAGTCGTCGCTCGCCGTCGACGCGCCGTTGGCCGCGCAGGAGGCCGCGCTCGGGCGCGCACTCGAGGAGGCGCGCGTCGCGCGCGAGATCGCCGAGGAACGCTACCGCGCGGGCCTCGACGACCTCTTCGTCGTGCTGGAAGCCGACCGGACCGCGCTGCAGGCCGAGCGCACGCTGCTGGAGGTGCGCGCGCGCCGTTTGGACGCGCGCGTGGACCTGCACCTCGCACTGGGCGGTGACATCGAACCCATGACGCCCGCGAGCTTGTAGACGTGCAGAAGGATCACACCGTTCGCCTGATCGCGCAGATCGTCCTCGTGGTCGCCATCGTCGCCCTCGGGTACTTCGGCCGAAACAAGATCGCGTCGCTCCGCGAACCCCCCAGCCAGGCGCCGCCGGCGTCGATCGTCCCATTGGTCGAGACGGTCGCCGTGAAGAGCGGTCCCGTCGAGCTGTTCGTCGAGGCGCAGGGCACCGTCGTGCCCTACATCGAGACGCTGCTATTGGCGGAAGTCGCAGGCCGCGTGCTTGAGATCGCGCCCGAACTCCGCGAAGGCGCGCGCGTCGCCGCCGACCAGATGTTGGTGCGCATCGATGATTCCGACTACCGCCTCGCCGTCGCCGAAGCGAGCGCGGCAGTAGCGCAGGCCGAACTGAACCTCGAGCAGACGCGCGCGGACGCGGAGAGCGCGCGGCGCGACTGGGAACGCTCCGGCAGCGAGGGGGAACCGAGCCCGTTACTCCTGCGCGAGCCGCAACTCGCCGACGCGCGCGCGCAGCTCGAGCTGGCGCGAGCTCGCATGGAACGCGCGCGACGCGACCTCGAGCGTTCGGTCGTGCAGGCGCCGTTCGAGGGGCGCGTACTGGCGGCGCTGGTCAACCGTGGACAGTTCGTCGCCCGCGGCGCGCATCTCGCAACGCTGATGGCAACCGACGTGCTCGAAGTCCGTATCCCCTTGCCCGACCCGGACCTGGCGCATCTCGACCTACCCCTGGGCGGCAGGGTCGCGCCGGAGGAAGCGCCCGAGGTTCGCCTGTCGACCTTCTTCGGTGGCGAGGAGCGGCGCTGGCAGGGGCGCATCGTGCGCACCGAGGCTCGACTCGATCCCGCCTCGCGCATGATCGTCGCGGTCGCGCGCGTGGACGAGCCCTTGACCGACGACGGCGAGGTGCCGCTGTCGGTCGGCATGTTCGTCGAGGCCCGGATCCGCGGTCGCTTGCTGCTCGACGAGCACGTGCTTCCGCGCGCGGCGCTGCGCACGGGCGATCGCGTGTTCGTCGTCGATGACGACGAGCGACTGCGCTTTCGCGGCGTCGAGGTCCTGCGCCGCACCGAATCCGACGTCGTCGTCGGTTCGGGGATCGAAAACGGCGAACGCGTCGTCGTCTCGCCGCTCGAAGCGCCCGTCGACGGTATGCAGGTGCGCCCGATCGAGGCCGTCCGATGAAGGCTCTCGCCACCTGGTTCGCGCGCCACGCGGTGGCCTCGAACCTGCTCATGCTGACGCTCCTGATCGGAGGGCTCTTCTCGCTCTCGACGATCAAGATCGAGATGTTCAAGGAGTTCTCGCTCGACACGGTGACGGTCAGCGTGCCGTTCCTCGGCGCCGCGCCCGAGGACGTCGAACGCGGGATCAGCGTCAAGATCGAAGAGGAGGTTCACAGCCTCGAGGGCGTGCGCCGCGTGACCTCGACCTCGGTCGAAGGCATGAGCTCGGTCATGATCGAGGTCGAGCGCGGCTTCGACGTCACGGAGCTACGCTCCGACGTCGAGTCGCGCGTCGACGGCATCACGACGTTCCCCGCCGAGGCGGAAGCGCCCGTCGTCGAGGAGCTGACGATGCGACGCAAGTCGATCACCCTGGTGCTGTCGGGCGACGCGGAGGAGGCGACGCTGCATCACTGGGGCGAGCGCCTGCGCGACGAGCTCTTGACGACCCCCGGCATCAGCCAGGTCGAGCTCGAGGGACTGCGACCCGAGGAGGTCTCGATCGAGGTGCGCGAGTCGACGCTGCGGCGCTACGACCTGACGCTGGAAGCGGTCGCCGAGGCGATCCGCAGCTCGTCCCTCGATCTCGCCGGCGGCACGCTGCGGACGACGGCTGGAGACATCCTGGTGCGCACGCAGTCCCAGGCCTACAGCGCCGCGGAGTTCGCCGCGATCCCGATCCAGACACGCCCCGACGGCACGCGGCTCGTGTTGAGCGACATCGCCGAGGTGCGCGACACCTTCGAGGACGTCGACTTGGTCATGCGCTTCCGCGGCCAGCCAGCGGTGCAGATCATCGTCTACCGAGTCGGCGACGAGAGCGTTCTCGCGATCGCCGATCAGGTCAAGTCGTTCGCGGGGACCTGGCGAACCCGCTTGCCGGACGGCCTCGAGCTCGACATCTGGCAAGACCAGACGCGCATGCTGGAAAGTCGTCTCGACCTCTTGCTGAAGAACGGCGGACAAGGGCTCGCGCTCGTCTTGTTGGTGTTGGCGTTCTTCCTGCGCTTCCGGCTCGCCCTGTGGGTCGCGGTCGGCATCCCGATCGCGATCGCCGGCACGTTCCTCGTGATGCCGATCTTCGACATCTCGCTGAACATGATGAGCCTCTTCAGCTTCATCCTCGTGCTCGGAATCCTCGTGGACGACGCGATCATCGTCGGCGAGAGCGTGCAGACGGAGAAGGAAGCCGGTCTCCGCGGCACGGATTCCGCCGTGTCGGGCGTGCGCCGCGTGGCCATCCCCGTCGTCTTCGCGATCCTGACGACGATCGTCGCGTTCACGCCGTTGATGCTCCTGCCCGGCCTCTTGGGCAAGTTCTTCGGCGAGATCCCGAAGCCGGTCATCCTGGCCTTGATCTTCAGCCTGGTCGAGTCGCAACTGATCCTGCCGTCGCACCTCGCGCACGATGCCGAGTGGATGGATCGGCTGGCGACGCGGGCGCCATTCTCGTGGTGGGCCACGGTGCAACAGCGCGTCGCCGCCGGGCTCGAATGGACGATCGACCGCATCTACACGCCCGTGCTCGAACTCGCTTGTCGTTGGCGCTACGTCACGGTGGCAACCGCGTTGACCACGCTGCTCTTGACGGTCGGCCTCGTGCGCGGCGGCTTCATCCGCTTCACGTTCATGCCGATCATCGAGGGCGACGTCGTGACCGCCGTCCTGGCGATGCCCGAAGGCACGTCGTTCGACACGACGACGCGCGCCGTCGAGCAGATCGAACGCGCCGCTCTCACGCTGCAGGCAGAGCTGTCGCAAGCGGGCACGCCCGTCTTCCGCGACTTCAGCTCGACGATCGGTGCTCAACCGCACACGGCGCAGCGCGCCAACGCCGAAGACGGCGGGCCGCGCCAGAGTCCGCACCTGGGCGAGGTCGTGATCGAGCTCGCGCCGTCCGAACAGCGCTCGGTCTCGGGCGCCGAGGTCGAAGCCCGCTGGCGCGAGCTGACCGGGCCCGTGGCGGGCGTCGAGGAGCTCAAGTTCGCGTCGTCGCTGTTCGACCCCGGCGAGCCCGTACACGTCGAATTCTTCGGCGACGACATCGACGCGCTGCGCAGCGCCGCCGACGCGCTCGTGGTCGCCCTGCAGGGCTTCCCCGCCACCTACGACGTGAACGACTCGTTCCGCGCCGGCAAGCGCGAGCTGGTGATCGATCTCTTGCCGCGCGGGGAGGCGCTCGGCCTCTCGCAACGCGCCGTGGCGCGCCAGGTGCGCGACGCCTACTACGGTGCCGAGGCGCAGCGCATCCAGCGTGGCCGGAACGAGGTCAAGGTCATGGTGCGCTACCCCGAGGATGCGCGCCGCACGCTGGCCAGCCTCGAGGAACTGCGCGTGCGCACGGCCACGGGCGAAGTTCCGCTCGCGACGGTCGCCGACGTCTGGTTGCGCCCGGGCGACTCGGTCATCCGGCGCAAGGACCGCGCACGCGTCGTGGACGTCCGCGCGCGCGTCCATGCGGCCGAGTCGACGCCGAAAGAGATCTTGGCCGAGATGGAAGCGCGCACGCTGCCCGCGATCATCGCGGCGCACCCCGGCGTGCGCTGGGAGTTCGGCGGTCAAGCCGAGGAGCAGGCCGAGACGGAGCAAGTCATGCGCCGCTACTTCCTCTTGGCGCTGCTCGTGATCTACGCGTTGATCGCGATCCCCTTCCGGTCGTACCTCCAACCCTTGATCGTGATGACCGCGATCCCCTTCGGGCTCGTCGGCGCGATCCTGGGACACATGATTCGGGGCATCGACCTCTCGATGCTCTCGGTCCTGGG
Organism: Planctomycetota bacterium; assembly: GCA_040880665.1. Classification (GTDB taxonomy): domain Bacteria; phylum Planctomycetota; class UBA1135; order UBA1135; genus JBBDIB01. Next base: position 62,373 of record JBBDIB010000068.1, on the reverse strand, counting down.
CTTCGTCGCGCTCGCCGGCGTGGTCGTCAACGACAGCTTGGTGTTGGTGGACTACGTCAACACCGAACGAGCGCGCGGGCAAAGCGTGCTGGACGCCGCACGCGCCGCGGGCCGGCGCCGCTTCCGGCCAATCCTGTTGACCTCGATGACGACCTTCGCCGGGCTCCTGCCGTTGATCCTCGAACGCAGCGTCCAAGCCCAGTTCCTGATTCCGATGGCGGTCAGCTTGGCCTTCGGCGTCGTCTTCTCGACCCTGGTGACGCTGCTCTTCCTGCCCTCCGCCTACCTGATCGGCGAGGACCTGAAGCGCGCCACCCAATGGATCCTCGGGCGAACGGACGCCGAGCCTGCGAGCGACGAAACGCGGTCCTTGCCCGTGAGCTCCTGAGGCGCCGCGCGCACGCATTCCCTCCAGGAAGGTTTCAGTCGGGCCATCCTCGTCGTCCGAAAGGGATGGCATGGGGACACGGAAATCGTCTTTGGGGACGCGCATGCTCCTCGGGCTGGCTGGGCTCATCGCGCTGACGGCGGTGGCCATCGTCCGGCCCGTGCGCCGCGTAGCGCCGATGCGGCCGCCCTCGGTCGCTGACCTCGTGGACTGGCGCGCGTCGCTGCGGGAGCGCATTCCCGTCGAACAAGTGCCGCCGAGCGACCGCGCGGTGGCCCAAGCGCCGGTCGTGGCCGCGACGCCCGAGGACGCGCGCGACGACGTCGTGAGCGACTGAGGGCCGGTCGGAGCCACCCCGCGGAACGGGTTGACGCGGCTCGCCCCGGGAATCGGCATTCCGGGCTATCCTGGGCGGACCCCTCGAGCCCCCCAGGATTTCCACCATGCTGCTCCTCCGCGCCGCCACTCTGCTCGCTCTCTTCGCCAGCCTCGGGTACGCCGATCGCTGCTTGGCACACGAAAACGTCTTCACGCCGCTCGACGTGGCCGCGGGCGACGCGCTCGGTTGGTCGCTCGCGCTCGATGGCGCGGTAGCCGTGGTCGGAACTCCCTTCCACGCCGGAACCGGCGCAGCCTACGTCTACCGACAAGGCGCTTCGGGCGCCTGGCAACAAGAAGCGAAGCTCGTAGCCGCGGACGGCGGGCCGAACGACTTCTTCGGGCAGAGCGTCGGCGTTTCCGGCGACTCGATCGTCGTCGGTGCGTATCAAGCCGACGAAGGTGCGTCGAACGCCGGAGCGGCCTACGTCTTCGAGTTCACCGCGGGTTCGTGGAATCAGGCGCAGAAGCTCACTGCATCGATCCCCGACGTCAGCGGGTTCTTCGGCAGCGCCGTCGCCATCGAAGGCGACACGCTCGCGGTCGGCGCACACCGCGTGGACGGGACGACCCCGGACGAGGGTGCCGTCTACGTCTTCGAGCGCACCGGGTCGATCTGGAACGAGACGCAGAAGTTGAGCGCGTCCGACGCGACGCAGTTCCAACTGTTCGGCCGCGCCGTCGCGCTGTCCGGCGACGTGCTCGTGGCGGGGGCGCATCTCGACGCGTCAGCGGGGAATGCTTCGGGCGCGGCGTACGTCTTCGCGCGCAGCGGTGGCACCTGGTCGGAAACGCAGAAGCTCGTGGCGAGCGACGCGAGCGCCGGGGATCGCTTCGGCTTCGCGGTCGACGTCGATGGCGCGCGCCTCGTGGTCGGCGCCTACGAGGACGATTCGAGCGGCAGCGAAGTCGGTTCCGTCTACGTCTTCGATTTGGTCGGCGGCGTTTGGACCGAAGTCGAAGAGCTGTCGCCCTCGGACGGCCTGGCGCTCGACGCGTTCGGGCGTAGCCTGGCGCTCTCGGGTGACACGCTCGTCGTCGGCGCGGCGCAGCACGATGCCGCCGCCTCCGAGGGTGGCGCGGGCTACGTCTTTCGCTTCGACGGCGTAAGCTTCGTCCAAGAGGACAAGCTGGGCGAGGGAGTCGGCGCCAACGCGCGACTGGGCTTCGCGGTCGCGACGAGCGCGAGCGAGGTGCTGCTATCCGCGATCGGTGGCGCCGCGGAAACCGGTGGCTTGCACACCTGGCGCGTGGGGATCACGTTCGATCCCCTCGGCACGGGCACGGCGGGCAGCGGCGGTCTCACCCCGGCGCTCGGCACCGGCGACTGCTTCGCCCTCGCCATTCCCGGGACGCTGCGCATCGAGAACGCCCTCGGTGGAACGATCGGCGCCATCGTCATCGGAAACACGCTGACCTTCCTCCCGGTGTTCGGCGGCGTCCTTTACACGCAACCGATCAATACGATCCCGATCACGTTCAGCGGTCCTGCTGGCCTGCCAGGTGCGGGGGTCTTCGAGCTAGCGATCACCCTCGTCCCAACGCCGCCCGCCGGAGTGACGTTCGTCATGCAGGCGGGCGTCTTCGACGCCAGCGCCGTGTCCTCCATCGCGCTGACCAACGCCGGACGCATGCAGTTTCTGTAGACGGGGCGTATTCTGGCGCGCCATGACCGCGCAACTTCGACTCCTGCACGTCGACTCCGAGCACGGGTTCTCGGGCGGCGAGGCCCAGGTCCTCGGCCTGGTGGAAGGGCTCTTGGCCCGCGGTCACTCCGTGACGGTCGCCGGCCCGTCGGGCGGTGCTTTGGCCGAGCGCGGTCTCGCACTCGGCTGGGACTGGAGACATTGGGGCGTCGGCGGCGACGCGGACGTCCTGGCGGCGCGGCGCTTGGCGCGCATCATGCGCGAGGAGGGCGTGCAACTCGTTCACCTGCACACCGGCCGAGCCGCCTGGATCGGCGGCTGGGCCGCGCGCCGCGCCGGGGTTCCCGCGGTCGTTACACGTCGTCAGGACAAGCCGTTGCGCGGGTGGAAGCATCGCACGACGTATGCCGAGCTGGTCGCTGCGGCCGTCGGCATCTCGCCCGCTGTCACTCGACAGCTCGAGGCGGTCGGCGCGCACGCGACCACGATTTGGAGTTCGGTCGATCCCGAGCGCCTGGCTCCCAGTGCGCCGCGACGGGAACTAAGGCGCGAGCTGGGGCTCGAGGAAGGAACCTTCGCCGTCGCCGTGTTGGCCGCGCTCGTTCCGCGCAAGGGCTTGCACGTTCTACTCGACGCGCTCGGGCGGTTGACGACGGCACGTTCGGTGCGCGTGCTGATCGCGGGCGAAGGCACCGAGCGCGCGCGGCTGGAAACGCTCGCCCGTACACTGCCCGCGCAGCGCTCGGCACGAATCTTGGGTCACGTCGAACGCAAGGGCGACCTCTTGGAAGCGGTCGACGCCTTCTGCCTGCCCTCGCTGGCGGAAGGCCTCGGCGTCGCCGCGCTCGAAGCGCTCGCCGTCGGCCTGCCCGTCGTAGCGACCAGCGCGGGCGGGCTCGGCGAAGCCATCGGTGACGCGGGGCTCGTCGTCCCCCCCGGCGACGCGCGAGCGCTCGCCCGCGAACTCGACCGCTTGGCGGCGGACCCCGCGCTCGGGCGGGAGCTCGGGCAACGCGCGCTCCGCCGCATCGACGCGGAGTTCCGTTTCGAGCAGCAGGTCGAGCGCTACGAGGCCCTCTATCACAGCGTCCTCGCCGGATCGCCGCGTTTGGCGATCGCCCGAGGATGACGGCGACCCCGATCTCCGCCTGTCTGATCTCGTTCGATGAGGCCGACCGTCTCGCCGAATGCCTTGCGAGCCTCGCGTTCTGCGACGAGATCGTCGTCGTGGACAGTCACTCCAAGGATGCGACGCGCGCGATCGCGGCGGCGCACGGCGCGCGCGTCATCGAGCGCGACTGGCCGGGTTTCGGCCCGCAGAAGCGCTTCGCGGTCGAAGCGGCGCGCAACGACTGGGTGCTGTGCCTCGATTGCGACGAGCGTCTGTCGCCGGAACTCGCCGACGAGATCCGTGGGATTCAACTCGAAGCGCGCGCCGAGCGCGGCTACACGATGCCGCGCACGACGGCCTATCTCGGGCGCTGGATTCGCCACGGCGGGTGGTATCCGGATCGACAGCTGCGGCTCTTCGATCGGCGCCACGGAAATTGGAACGAAGCGCCGGTGCACGAGCGCGTCGAGGTCACGGGGCCCGTCGGTGAACTCGCAGGCGACCTCCTGCACGTCGCCTACCGCGACTACGCGGACCATCAACGGACGATCGAGCGCTACACGACGCTGATGGCGGCGGGACTGCACGCGCGCGGAAAGCGCGCCTCGGCCCTCGACCTGATCACGCATCCGGTGGCGCGCTTCGTGCGCTTCTACCTCTTGAAAGCCGGCTTTCGCGACGGTTGGCGCGGGCTCTTGATCGCGCTCCTGGCCGCCCAGTACGCGTTTCAGAAGTACGCCAAGCTGCTCGTGCTCGAGCGTGAAACGCCGCTGGAGTCCGACGAGCGCACGCGATGAAGTTGGCCTACGCGCGCGTCCGCGGGGGCAACCTCGGCGACGACCTCAACCCGTGGCTGTGGCCGCGGCTCCTGCCGGAAGGCTTCGGCGCGGACGCGGACGACGACGTCGTGCTGTTCGGTATCGGCACGATCCTGAACGCGGCGCGCGGTGCCGCCGTCCCGGCGCGAGCGCGCGCGGTGCACGTCTTCAGCTCGGGCGCCGACGACGTTTCACCGCTACCCGCACTCGATGCGCGCTGGACGCTGCACTGCGTACGCGGCCCGCTCACCGCGCGGCGCTTCGGCCGGCCCGAACTTGCGGTCGGCGACGGCGCCTACCTCCTGCATCACCTGGTCCCGCGAACCGAAGTGCGCGCCGGCATCGGTTTCATGCCGCACCATCGCAGCGAGGAATGGGTCGATTGGGCCGCGGTCTCGGAGCGCCTCGGCTGGCGCTTCATCAGCGCGAAGGGCAGCGTCGACTCGCGGCTCGCGGCCTTGAACTCGGTCGAGCGGCTCGTCACCGAGGCGATGCACGGCGCGATCATCGCCGACGCGCTCCGCGTGCCGTGGACGCCCGTGCGGTTCTCGCCGCGCTTCGGCGAAGCGAAGTGGCACGACTTCGGAGGAGCGCTCGAGCTGTCGCCGCGGATTCACGCCTTGCCGCTCGTCTTCCAGCACCGCGACCCCTGGCCGCGGTTGCTCACCCACGCCACCAAGCGCGGCTTTCGAAGCCGCACGGGCCGCGGGCCAAAGAAGTGGGAGCGACTCGTCGTCACCTGGCCCGTCGCGGGTGAGCGCGCGCTCGACGAACTCGCGCTGGCCCTTGGCGGCGTGGAGCGCGACGCGCCCGTCGCGCTCAGCACCGACGCCGCGCTGCAGCGCGTCGTCGGCGAGCTGCAGGTACGCCTCGAGCGCCTGCGCCAGGTGCTTTGACGCGAGTCGGGGGGGGGG
>JBBDIB010000068.1:0-57108 GCA_040880665.1 Planctomycetota bacterium | reverse complement strand
CCGCCCCCCCCGACCGGCGTCGCGGAGCCCCAGGGCTCAGATCAGGTTCTGGCTGCGCAGGTACTCGAGCACCTTGTCCGCGGACTGATCGATGGACTCTTCACCGGTGTCGACGATGACTTCCGCGAACTCGGGCTCCTCGTACGGGTCGGAGATGCCCGTGAAGTTCTTGATGATGCCGGCGCGCGCCTTCTTGTAGAGGCCCTTGGTGTCCCGCTCCTCGACGATCTCGAGGGGACAACGCACGTAGACCTCGACGAACGGCGCGTGGCTCCGCTCGCGGCATTCGCGGCGCACCGAAGCGTACGGCGAGATCGCGGCCGTGATGGAGACGGCACCGTTGCGCGCCAAGAGGTTCGCGACGTAGCCGATGCGGCGAATGTTCGTGTCGCGGTCTTCTTTCGAAAAGCCGAGACCCTTGGAGAGGTTCTCGCGAACCTCGTCTCCGTCGAGGACTTCGACCATCTTGCCGAGCTCGGTGAGCTTCGGCGCGATGCTCTGTGCGAGCGTGCTCTTGCCGGAGCCGGAGAGGCCAGTGAACCAGAGCGTAAATCCCTTGTCGGACATGGAATGAGGAGGGGGCTAGAGAGTGGGAAAGTCGGTGTCTCCAGCGTCGACGCCGGAGCTGTCTGGTTCAGCGGACCATGCCTTCGATGTACGGAACCTCGAAGCACTTCTCGTGCATGATCGGGCCGTGTCCGAAGTAGCCCTTCTCGCCGAAGAGCTCGCCGTGATCCGCGGTGATGATGATGTGCGTGTTCTTCGGCACGAGGTCGAAGAGCTCTTCGAAGACGGTGTCGAGGTAGCGCACGGTGTCGATCTGACGTGCGCGCAACTGGTCGAGCTTGTCCTGGTCGAAGAAGGCTTCGTCGCTCTTCTCGAGGTTGCCCTTGTCGTCGACGAACGAGTCGAGCTTCTTGAAGACGCCGTTGACGCCGCTGATGCGCGGCCACATCGAAGAGTCCTCGTCGGGCTTCGCGTAGGGATAGTGCGTCTCACCGACGTTGAGCAGGTAGAAGCTCGGGCGGTCGGAGTCGAACTTCAACGTGGGCAGCATCGAACGCATGTCGTTGTGGCTGTCCATCAACTGGAAGCTGTCGAAGCCGCGGTTGATCCCCGTCTTCGGGTTCAGCACGGGCAGGGAGACGCGCGCTCCGGTGTGGTAGCCGAGCTGGTTCCGCAGGAGTTCCGGGAACCAGAGGCCGGGCACCATCTTCGCGAACTCGATGCCTTTGGCGCCGAGGCGCGCGTTGTAGTTGAAGAAGTCCTCCTTGTAGTACTCGGAGGCGTAGACCTGCTCGGGGCTGGTGTGCGGCAACAACCCCGTCAGCAAGTTGTAGTGCGAAGGCGCCGTCCACGACGCGTAGGTGTAGCGCTTCTCGACCTTGCCGAGCTTCCCCATCGTCTTGGGGTTGGCGGCCATCCACGAGTCGTAGCGCAACGAATCGAGGATCACGATCAGGAAGTGATTGTCCGCCTGCGGGTCGGGATGCGGGGGAAGTTGGCCCGGGAGCCTCAGCACCGGTCGGGGGGACGTCGGCTTGGCCGGCTGCTTCTTGAACTTGTCGAAGAGACCCATGATCGAGGGGGGAGCGGAAGAATCGAACGGGGGAAGGCGAAGCGCTTGGGATCGACCACGCCGGCCCCCGACTCCAGGCTTTCGCGGGAGAAGTCGGTCGCCAACGCGCGGTTCCTTCAGCTCTTGGCGGTGTAGTGCTGCGCCAGGATCTCGGCGGTCGAGGTGCGCATCACGCGGGCGTCGGGCATCTCGCCGTTGCCGAGGATCTCGCGCATCTTCGTGCCCGAGATGTTGACCGACGTCTTGTCCTTGTTGTCGGCGACGAGGCCCACGCGACCCAACTCTTCGAAGTAGGCGGCGAAGCCGACGTTCACGGTTTGGATCGCGAGCTTGCCTCCGAGGTTCTGGAAGACTTCCTGCGCGTCGAAGTCGCCCCAGATCGGCGACTTGTCGTCGAACGGCGCGTCGGCGTGCTTGCGACCGACGATGAAGTGCGTCAGCCCGTGGTTCTGGCGATAGATGGCGTGCATCACGGCTTCGGAGGGCCCGCCGTAGAACATGCGCATGTCGAGCCCGGCCAGGTGCAGGTTCTCGTTGAGGTCCTGTCCCTTCTCCTTCCACAGCGCTTCGTCCTTGTCGCCCTCGCCGAGGAACTTGCCCTCGACCAGACGCTCGTAGGTGCGCATGCGAACGTCGGCCGGCACGTCGTCGCCCTTCAACTGACCGACGAGCGGGTTCAGGATCACGCCGGTCTTGCGCCCGGTCTCGCGCAGGATGATCTCGGCGCCGTAGACCAGCGCGTACTCGTGAGCGCGGTGCAGGGGGTTGCGCGTCTGGAAGCCGATCGACTGCTCGTAGCCCTCGCGCTCCAACAGGTCGCGCAGCGCGCGCGGCCCCATGACGCGGTCGGCGAAGGCACGGTCATCCTCGAACGGCACCAACTCGATCGTGCCGCCGACGAGCTTCGTGCGCGGGTCGCTCGTCCACAGTCGCGCGCCCGGGTGATCCGTGCGCTCGGTGCGATACACCGCTTGGATGAACTTTTCCTTGGCCCAGTCGAAGACCGAGTCGACGACGAGCTTGCCGAAGACCCGCCCGCCGTTCCGAAGCGCGACCGCGTCGCCCTTCGAGAGCTCCGCCGCTTCCGCGTCGGTCACCGGCAGCGAGATCGGGATCGTCCAGGCCCAGCGCTGGCCCCCGCGCTCGATCGCACCGTGCGCCAGAACGGAGTCGTAGTCGGCTTTGCCCATCGGCCCTTCGAGCGGCGAGAGGGTTCCGTCGGCGATCCGGTAGAGAGTCGTGCGATCGTTGTCGTCGACGTCCAACTTGACGGCGAGCTGCGCGAAGACGTCGGCCTGGCCGGCGGCGACGTGGCGGTCGACGGGTGCGTCGAGGCCGCCATGAACGGGCGAGAGGGTCGCGGTGGTGGTCATCGGGAAGAGTGGTGGATCTGGGGGGGGGGGGCTTAGAGGTAGCCCAAGTTCTTGAGCTTGCGCTTCACGTCGTCGAGCTCGTCGGTGGAGAGCTCTTCGGGCGCCTGCCGCTCGGCCTCCCCCATCAGGTCCCGCAGGACGTAGACGATGAAGTCGGTCGGCGAGTTGAAGCCCGAGCCGTCGACCACCTGCTGGATCTTGCGATACAGCGGTCGAGGGATCTTGACGGTGACTTTGCTCTCGCGCATGGCTGGGGGAGGCTGACGTGGAAAGAGCGCGGGGAGGCGTCGGCGCGGGGGCCGACACTCCAATCGCACTCCTATGGCACCCCGATCTTACCCCCGCCGCCGCGCAGCGGGGCGCCGAGTTCCAAGCTTCTTGCCGCCCCCGGACGCCCACCGTCCGGAGCAGCGCGAGAAGCTGCGGATCCGCTCCCGCCTCCCACCACGGAGAGCCGTAGGATTCAGCGACGCCTTCCTTTCGAAGCGAGTTCCTTCCCCATGACCGGTATGCACCTTCAACGCCTGCGGCGCGCCAGCCTGGCGCTCGCCCTCACCTCCCTCGCCGCTTGCGGTGGCAGCACGGACCCGCAAGCCGCGTTGGCCGAGGGCCACCGCGCCCTGGGTTCGAACGACAACATCGCTGCGGCGAAGAGCTACGAAGCGGCTCTGGCGAACGCCAGCGGCGCCCAGATCGCCCAGGCCAAGCTCGGGCTGGCGAAGGCCACCGCCGCCATCAACCCGAACACGTCGAAGGCACACGCCCTGGATCTGATCGAGAACCACGCGGACACGGTCACCGACACGATGATCTACGACGTGGCGGATCGCCTGCGGCAGAACGCTCACTTCGACGTCGCCACCGATCTCTTGGAGCGTGGCAAATCGCTGTATCCCGACTCGAAAGCACTCGACGAGTTGGGCATCAAGTTGGCGAACCAAGCGTCGACCAGCAGCGACCCGGCGCTGCTCGAGCGCCTCAAGGGCCTCGGCTACCTCGGGGACTGAAGCTGGACCCTGCGACGGCTCGAACGCGTCGGCTCGAACGCGACGGCTCGAACGCGGCGACCGAGCGCGCTCAGTCGCCGCCGATGATGTCGCCGAGCATGTTCGACAGCCCGCCGCCGCGCTTGACCTCGCCGCGGGAGCCCCCCGCCGCGCTCATGATCCGGTTGGCGAAGCGCGACAGCGGCGTGGTTTGGATCCAAACCTTGCCTGGCCCGCGCAGGGTCGCGAGGAACAAGCCCTCGCCGCCGAAGAGCATCGTCTTGATGCCCTTCACCATCTCGATGTCGTAGTCGACCTCTGCTTCGAATCCGACGATGCAGCCCGTGTCGACGCGCAGGCGCTCACCGTGCTGGAGCTCTCGCTCGATGATGTGCCCACCGGCGTGAATGAACGCCAAGCCGTCGCCGTGCAGCCGCTGGAGGATGAACCCTTCGCCGCCGAAGAAGCCGGCGCCGAAGCGCTTGGTGAAGGCGACGGTCACCTCGACGCCGTACGCGCTGCACAGGTAGGAATCGCGCTGCACGAGGATGTCGCCGCGATCGAGATCCAGCGGCAGGATCTTGCCCGGGTACTCCGCGGCGAAGCCCACACGCGTGCGCGCGGACGAGCGATTCGTGAAGCTCGTGATGAAGAAGCGCTCGCCCGCGAGCTTGCGCTTGAACCCGTTCAAGAGTCCGCCGCCGGTGGACGTGTCGATCTCGACGCCGTCCTCCATCCACATCATCGAACCAGGCTCGGCTCGCACGGCTTCGCCGGCATCGAGCGTGATGACGACGGACTGGAAGTCGTCGCCGAGCAGTTCGTAGTCGAGCTGATGCGCCACAGGATCACTCTCCTTCGCGGGGCTCGAAACAGATCACGGGACGGGTTCCCACTGGGTCAGGACTGCGGACTGGCGTCGACGTTCTCGCTGGCCTTCGGTTGTGACGCCCAGACCGGAGCCTTGTCTTGCAGGAACTTCGCCTCGAGGTGCGCGACGATGTGCTCGTAGGCGTCGTCGACGGAGTCCGACTTGTGGAAAAGGCTCAGGTCGCCCGGACTGATCGTTCCGAACTCGACGAGCGCCTCGAGGTTCACGACCTTGTCCCAGAACTCGGTGCCGAACAGCACGATCGCCGGGTTCTTCTTGATCTTCTCGGTCTGGATCAACGTCAGCACTTCGAAGAACTCGTCCATGGTCCCGAAGCCGCCGGGGAACACGACGAAGGCCTTGGCCAGGTAGCTGAACCAGAACTTCCGCATGAAGAAGTAGTGGAACTCGAACTCGAGCTGCCGGGTGATGTACGGGTTGCCCGACTGTTCGAAGGGCAACGAGATGTTGAGCCCGATGTTCTCGCCGCGCGCCTCCGAAGCGCCCCGGTTGGCCGCCTCCATGATGCCGGGGCCGCCACCCGAGCAGATGACGAAGCGGCGCTCGGGGTCCTCGAGCGACTTTGACCACTCGGTCAGCTTGTGCGCGAGCGACCGCGTGTCCTCGTAGTACCGCGACATCATCAGGTCGCGCTTGGCGCTCGCCAAGTTGCCCGTGCCCTGCTTGGCCGCGGCGAACGCCTTCTCGGCGTCCTCGCGCGACTTCGTCCGCGCGGAGCCGAACATCACGATCGTGTCGCGGATCTTCAGCTCCTCGAAGCGCGCCTCGGGTTCGAGGTACTCGGACAGGATGCGGAGCTCGCGCGCGTGACGGCTGTTGAGGAAGGCGGGGTTCTTGTAGGCCTTCACGGCGTGGAATCGGCTGTCGGACATGGTGGCGGTAGCCTACAACGCCTCCCGCGCCGAACCACATGGAACCCAACGAAGCTGCGTCGCCGACGCTCACGATCCTGGGCATGACCTGCCAAGCCTGCGCCGGTGCGGTCGAGCGGGCCCTCCGTCAGGTCGAAGGCGTCGTGACCGCCGACGTCTCGTATGCGACGAGCAGCGCCCGCATCGTCACGCGTCGCCGCGTCGAAGAGGCGGCGCTCGCCGCGGCGGTCGGGCACGCCGGGTACAGGCTTCTCGTAGGGGGCTCATCGCTCGCGGAACGTGTTCGCGACCTCGGCGCCGGCGAGGAGCGCGAGCTGCGACGATTGGCGCTCGAGGCCGGCGTCGCGGGAGCCGCACTAGCGCTCGTTCTGGCCGGAATGCTGCTCGGCCCGTGGCCAGGCGTTCTGCCGTTGGCGGCCGTGATCGCCGTCGCGGGCGCCGGGGGACGCACGCTCGTCCGCGGCCTCCGCGCGCTCGCCCGCGCGGCGCCCGACATGAACAGCCTGGTCGCGCTCGGCACGGGAGCGGCGTTGATCGCCGGCCTCCTCACGCACGATCACACACACCTGCACGCGGCCGTGATGATCGCGGCGTTCGTCCTCTTCGGGCGCTGGCTCGAAGGCCGCACGAAGCGCCGCGTCGGTACGGCGGTCGAACGCCTGTTCGACCTCGCGCCGCCCTTCGCGCGCGTTCTCCGTCGCGGGCAAGAGGTCGAAGTCCCGCTCGCGGAAGTGGCCGTCGGCAATCTGGTCACCGTTCGTCCCGGCGAGCGAGTGCCCGTCGACGGCGACGTGATCAGCGGACGTTCCGAGATCGACACCGCGTTGCTCACGGGCGAGAGCACGCCGCGCGCCGTGGCGCCGGGCGACAGGGTGATCGCCGGCGCGCTCAATGGCACCGGCGCGTTTTCGCTGCGCGCGACGGGGATCGGCGCGAACAGCACGCTGGAGCGCATCGCGACGGCGATCCACGCGGCGCAGGCTTCGCGCGCTCCCGCCCAACGGCTCGCCGATCGGCTCGCGGCGGTGTTCGTGCCGATCGTGCTCGCGGTCGCCGCCCTCGGCCTCGGTGCCGCCTGGCTGCGCGGCGCGCCGGTCGGCGACGCCGTCGCGATCGCCGTCGCAGTGCTCGTCGTCGCGTGTCCCTGCGCGCTCGGCCTCGCGACTCCGATCGCGATCCTGGCCGCCACCGATCGCGCGGCTCGCGCGGGCTTCTTGGTGCGCGAGGCCGCGGTGTTCGAAACGCTGGGCGACGTCGATGTGGTCGTCTTCGACAAGACCGGCACGTTGAGCCGCGGGGCGCCCGAGCTCGAGTCCGTGGTCGTCCTGGACGGCGGTCGCGACGACGAGTGGCTGGCGCTCGCCGCCGGCGCCGAGGCGCACAGCGAGCAGCCCTTCGGTCGCGCCGTGGTGCGCGCGGCGCGCGAGCGCTCGCTCCAAGCGCCCGTCTGCACCGAGTTCGAGGCGCTACCCGGTCGCGGCGTCCGCACGACCGTGGCCGGTCGCGTCGTCGAGATCCTGCGCCCGAGCGAAGTTCCCGAGCTCGCCCTGCGCGTCGCAAAGATCGCCGCAAGCGGCGCGTCGCCCGTCGTGCTGGTCGTCGACGGTCGACCGCGCGCGCTGCTGGCGTTCCGCGATCCACCGCACGAACGCGCGCGCCCCGTCGTGGCCGCACTCGCGGCGCGCGGGTTGGCGATCGAGATCGTGTCGGGCGACGATCCGAACACCGTGGCCGCCTTCGCACACGAACTCGGCATCGCGCGGCACGTCGGCGGCGCGACGCCCGAGGACAAGGCCGCTCACGTGGTTTCGCTCCGCGCCGCCGCCGCGCGCGTCCTGTTCGTGGGCGACGGCGTCAACGACGCTCCGGCCCTGGTCGCAGCGGACGTCGGGCTCGCGCAGGGGCGCGGAGCCGACGTCGCGATCGAGGCCGCGGACGTCGCTTGGCTGGAGAGCGGGGTGCCGGACGTGCAAGAGCTACTCGAACTCGCGTACGAAACACGTCGCGCCATCCGCCAGAACCTTAGTTGGGCCTTCTCTTACAACCTGCTGGCGCTCCCGCTCGCGAGCGGGCTCCTGGCACCCTGGATACCTTGGACCCCGTCGCCGGCGCTCGCGGCGCTCGCGATGGCCGGATCGAGCCTCGTGGTCGTCGGGAACGGCTATCGGCTCGCGCGGCGGCGGTAGGCACGCTGCGTGCGGTTCGGCGACGCGATGCAGGCTTCGCGTTAGGCTCGAGCCGCGACTTCACCCCGCTCGGCTCCATGACCTTCGAACACCACGATCAACCCGCCAGGGCCAACGACCCCGAGGCAGCTCGCGCCCGCGCGCGCGCACGCGCCCGGCGAACGACTTCGACACTGCGCCGAGTGCTCGCGGCGCACGCGCTCTTCGTCGCGGCGACGTTCGTGTTCCTCGCGAAGATCCGTGGCGGCATCATCTGGGACGGCGCCTTCGGGCTCATGGTGCACGCGCAGCTCGCCGCCAGCGCGTTCCTGATCGCCGTCAACATCTTCGCTCGGCGCCTCGCCGACGGGCAGCCGCGCAACGCCGCGACCCTCGCAGCCAGCTTCGAGACGCTGGCGCTGCTCGCGCTGCTGCCGCTTGCCACCTTGGCCTGGGCCTTCCCGGCCCTGCTCGTCGTCGCGGGGCTGCGCTTTCTCTTGAGCGTGTTCCTCTGGGGTCTGGTCCTGCGCGCCAAGGGAGACGAGCACTGGCTCGAGCAAACCTCCGCTGCCCACGTTCCGCGGCGCGCACCCGCGCCCGACGCCCTCCGCGTCACGCACGCCGCCGAGCGCCGGAGCGAGTTGGCGCGCATCCACCGCTGGCGCACGGCGCTGCGCGTGGCGACGATCGGCGTCCCGATCGCAGCGCTCGCCGCCTTCGGTCTTTGGCTCGGCTCGCCGACGCGCGCCTTCCACGGCGCCGCGGAGGAGTTCGTCGAGCGCTGGAACACGGACGTCGTCAGCGTGAGCGAACTCTTGGCCTCCGACGAAGCGCGAGCGGAGTGGAGCGAAACGGTCGAACGCCTAGGATGGCGCCGTTCGCGCCCGTTCCTCGAGGACCGTTGGAAGACCGAAGCGCGCGAGGACGAATACGTGCGAACCGCCCACGCAAGTGTGAACGGGTCCGAGATCGAGTCGTGGTGGACCCACGACGGCGACTGGCGTCTGATCGGCATCGTCGTTCCGCTCGAAGGAGTGCTGGAACACTTTCGCGCCCGCTGGAACGCTCACGACGTCGCCGCACTGCCGTGGTTCTTCGCGCGCCAAGAACGCGCCGCGCGCGTGATCGAGCGGCTCATCGACACCCGCGAATGGGGCGCCACGCTGCCGAGCCTCGGTCCACCGGTCGAGGTCGAAGCCCGGCGCGGCCGGCAAGCCTTCGAGCTGCCGCTGGACGGCGGGCGGCTGTCGATGACGTGGCGCTTCACGGGCGGCCGTTGGCGCATCGTCGACTTTCGTCCGCCGCATCCGTGACGCGTCACGGGTCCGCCAGCGGCAGGATCCAGTCGGCGGCCGCCAAGGAGCGCGCGCGCTTGGCCAGATCGACGGTCGGGTCGACCAGCAACGCGAATCGCCGCCCGTTCAGCGAGACGCGCTGCTGCACGCGCACCTCGACCTCGCGCCCGTTCTGTTCGCGTTCGCGCGCAGCGATGATCAGCGCACACTGATGCGCCATGTCCGGCCACTGCCCGACCTTGCGGTACTGGCGCTCGGTCAGCCATCGTTCGATGGGCTCGCGCCAGGTCTCGCCCGTGGCGGGATCGGTCACCAGGAAGCGTGGCGGCGACGCACGCTTGCTGCGCAGGAGCATGTGCCACGCGAAGCAGTGCCCTTCCTCCGTCCAGTGCACGTTGCCTCGATAGGCGAAGTGGCGCAGCGGCACCAAGAGTTGCAGTGCGAGATACAGAGCCAAGAGCGCCAGAATCGAACGGCGGACGAGTGGCGTCGGCTGCGGCCCAGGCGCCGTCCGCGCCGGGCCTCGCACCAGCCCGAAGCCGCGCGGCCAATCCGGCTCGAAGAACAGCGTCGTCGCCGCCAGCATCATGAACGGGAAGATGCCGATGCTGAAGATCAGGAAGTTGAGCCCGTGGAAGCCGAGCGACAGCGCGACGCCCACCACGCGCGTCGGCCTCCACAGGAGCAGCGGCACGACAAAGAGGTCGAACAACATCCCGCCATAGACGAAGAACGGCACGGCCAAGTCGCGCACGAGCCACGGGCCGAGCACGGGCAGGCCTTCCCGGTCCGCCAACCAGTCGCGCATCGGATTCCCTTCGGCCCAGTCGCCGCCGACCTTCGCCAAGCCGGCGAAGACGTACACGAGCGCGAATTGCGCGCGCAGCAGCCAAATCGACCAACGTGGAACCACGGACGGCAGGGCGCGACGCTTGGCGTCCAGCGAAGCCACGCGCTCGGCCGGCAAGCATGCCAGCAAAAAGCCCAGCAGCGTCGTCAAGTAGAGGTGGTTCAGGTATTGCGCCTTGTCCAGGAGGAACCAGTACGCGAACCCGAGCGCGAGCAGCACCGACGTCACTCGATACCTCCACCCGAGCATCACCGCGGCACCCAGCACGCCGACCGCGACGAAGTGCACGTACATCGCCACGCCCGGCCAGGGCCGCACCCAGCCGAAGCCCAAGTACTTGAAGTGCGCGACCGGCTCGACGTAGTACGCGCCGATGCGCCCGAGGACGAAGAAACGCACGACCTCGACGACGATCAGGCCACCGAAACAGACGCGAAAGAAGGCCAGCGACGCGCCATCGACGGGCGCGAACAGCGAACCGAGCCTCGGGCTCGGGCTAGAACTCCGCGTCGTAGGCATCCTCGTGGAAGCCGACGAGCCAGGTCTTGCCCCGCTTGACAGCGGGAGCGCGCAGATTGCCGGTCGGCCCGAGGACCGCCTTCTGGAACGCGGGATCGTCGACCGCGATCGTGTCGAGATCGAAGGTCTCTACGCGTTTGCCCTTCGCGGCCACGACTCGCCGTGCGTCCGCGAACAACGCGGCGAGGTCGGCCGCGCCGTAGCGCGTCTTGGTCGCGTTGACCGTCTCACGGACGGTGACGTCCCGGCCCTCGAGGAAGGCATCGGAGCGCTGACACGACGTTCACCCCTTGCGGTGGTAGTACCAATCGATTCGCTTGGCCATGGTCGTCCGAGGGTACGGTCGGCGTGCGTTTCGCACCAGCCGGACGTCGCTGTCGGCGGACACGCGCCCCGCCTCGCGGCTTGGCGCGTCGGGCGCGCCCGCTATGCTGGTGCGGATTCCCCCCACCCCTTTCGACGCACCATGAAGCTCTCGCTGCTGATCCTCGGACTGTTCGCTCCCTTGGCGTTCGCGCTGGCCCCTTCCGTCTCCAGCCGGCAGGCGAGCGACGCGGAACTGCCCGAGGTGCAAGCGCCGCTCAAGCTCGACGAGAGCATGGGCGAGCTGAACCGCGGCTTGCGTCAACTGCGAAGCGTGCTGAAGGACGCCGCCGCGATGCGCGCGAAGGTGAACGACGTCGCGGCGCTCGAGCGGCTCGTGCTCGAGGCCAAGGAGATCCTGCCGGAGAAGGTCGCAGCGCTCGAGGACGAAGCCTCCAAGGCCAGCGAGATCGCCGCGTACCGAACCGAGATGAACACGGCGCTGCGCGGACTGCTCGACGTGGAGGACGCGTTCCTGGCCGGCGACGGCGAGGCGGCGAAAGCCGCGCTGCAACAGCTCGAGAAGCACAAGCGGAGTGCCCACGACAGGTTCCAACAGCGCGGACAGTGAGGCGCGGCGAACGACGCTTTCCTGGAACGGGGCTCGCTGCCTGCGCTGGCCCGTCCTAGGAGGGACGAACTTCCGCGCGCGCGGACGCCCGGCGCCCCGCGAGCGAGCCAACGCCCCATCACGTAGCCTGTGGCACCCGTCATGACGGTCTCGACCCATCCCAACGCGCTTCGCGCCGAGCTCTTGGCGCTCTTCGAAAGCGTTCGAGCCCGGACGCAGCGCCTCGTCGAGCCGCTCGAGCCCGAGGACATGGTCGTGCAGACGATGCCCGACGTCAGTCCCACGAAGTGGCATCTGGCGCACACGACGTGGTTCTTCGAAACGCTCGTCCTCGAGCGCAGCGGCAGGCCCTACGAGCGCTTCGACGATCGCTATCCGAAGCTGTTCAACTCCTACTACCGATCGCTCGGCGATCCGTTCCCCCGCAGCGAGCGCGGGCACCTGTCGCGCCCGACCGCGGCCGACATTCAAGCCTATCGACGCCACGTCGACGCGGCCCTGGCGAAGCTGCTCGACGAGGCCCCGGACGCCGTCGTCGCTGCGGTCGCGCCCGTCGTGGTGATCGGCATCAACCACGAGGAGCAGCACCAGGAGCTGCTCCTGATGGACATCGGGCACGTCCTCGCGCAGAACCCGCTGGCTCCGACCTACCGGCGCAGCGCGTACGCGCCGCTGCGGCAATTGACGCCGCTCGAGTGGCTGGCCTTCGAGGGCGGCCGCGTCGCGATCGGTGCGGAGGGCGACGGGTTCACGTACGACAACGAACGGCCGCGTCACGAGCTGTTGCTCGCGCCGTTCGAGATCGCCTCGCGCGCCGTCACCGTCGGCGAGTTCGCCGAATTCATCGCCGACGGCGGCTATCGGCGCGCCGAGCTGTGGCTGGCCGACGGTTGGGATCTCGTGCAGCGTGAAGGCTGGGACGCGCCGCTCTATTGGCGCGGCGCCTCGACGCACGCGATGACGCTGGGCGGCGAGCGCGAACTCGACCCCGCCGAACCCGTCACGCACGTCAGCTACTTCGAGGCCGACGCCTTCGCCACCTGGGCCGGCGCGCGCTTGCCCACCGAAGCGGAATGGGAGCACGCCGCGGTCGCGCGCGGGCGGAAGGGAATCTTCCTCGAGGCCGAGGCCTTCCATCCGCGACCGGCCACTCGCACGGGCGAGCTGGAACAAGCGTTCGGCGACGTATGGGAGTGGACGGCGAGCCCCTACGGCCCGTATCCCGGCTACCGCCCGTTCGAAGGCGAACTGGGTGAGTACAACGGCAAGTTCATGGTCAACCAGCTCGTCCTGCGCGGCGGCTCCTGCGTCACGCCCGAGCGCCACGCGCGCGCGACGTATCGCAACTTCTACTACCCGCACCAGCGCTGGATGTTCTCCGGCATCCGCCTCGCGCGCTGAGGCTCGGCGCGGCTCAGGAAACGCGCGTCGCGATCATGGCTTCGATGCGCAGCAGCGCGTCGCGCACCTCGACCAGCACCTCGTCCTGTGCGGGGGCCGCCTGCTGCGACTCCTTCGCCATCAAGCGGTCGCGCTGATCGAGCACCGCGTCGCGGAAACCGTCGACGTCGACGATCCCGACCATTTGCACCAGCGCCCCAGCCGACGACTGCCCCGCCGTCTCGACGCTCATCGCGTTCAAACCCAAGGCCCGCATGATCGGCCCCTGGGATTGGCCCAGGTCGGTGATCTTCTCCAGCGGAACGGTCTTCTCGATCTTGACGAACACGCCCTTCTTCAGCTTGAGCGTGCGCTCGGTCAAGACGCACGAGAGGCTCCCCAGGTAACGACCGGTCAGCGCCTGACCGACGAGGAACCACACGGGTACGAGCGGGATCGTGATGACGCAGACCGTCAGGATGATGATCCCGCCCAAGAGCCAGTAGGTCTTGACCTTCGGATCGAACTGGGCCTCGCGAAGGACGACGTCTTGACGCATGGGAACGATGGAAACGGGTGAAGCAGGAGCGCGGCAGCGATTGCCCGAAGTTTAGCCTAACTGTCCGCGTCGGCTTTCGAACCCTCGTCCTCGTCGGCTGGGCGGCGCGTGCTTTCCGACGCTTTGCGGAACAGATCGTCGAGGTCCTGCGAGCGATTCTGTTCGCGGTTCAGCCCGGCGTCGAACTTCGATTTCGCCTTACCGTGCCGGTCAGAGACGCGCTCGTGGGCTTCGTCCCAGGAGGTCGACGCCTTGGGCTTGCCGAAGTCATCGGTCGTCGCGGGCGCCTTGCGGCGCAGCACCTTTTGCGTGCGGACGTCGATCCACAGCACGGTGTCACAGCACGGACAGGTCACCTCGATCTCCCGGTCGCTCATCGCGTCTCGGTCTGGCTGTCGCGCATGCGCCCGAAGCGCTCCTCGTACCGTCGCCACAGCTCGGTCTGCCGGTTGCCGACGTCCTGCGGGCGTCCATCGATCCAGACGTGCGTCACGCGACCGCCGGGCTCCAAGAGATGACCCTCGGTCGCGACGAGATCGGCGATCTTGCCGACGCGCAGGCTGCCGAGGTCGTCCTCGAGCCCGAGGATCTCGGCGGGGTAGTAGGTCACCGCTCGCAAGGCCTCTTCCTCGGGCAGGCCGAAGGCGACGGCGATGCCGGCGTTGAACGGCAGATGGCGCGTGTTCTCTTCGTCGTTCGCTTGAATGCAAAAGCGCACGCCGGCGCGGTGCAACACCGCGGGTGCAGCAAAGCTCGAGTCGTAGGGATCGAGCGTCGAGGTCGGCGACGACTGGATCGGGCCGAGCACGACGGGCATGTCGACCTCCGCCAGGCGATCCGCGACCTTCCACGCCTCGCGTCCGCCGTAGAGCACGGCGTCGAGCTGCTCCTCTTCCTGGAACTTGAGCGCCAGCAGGATGGTCTGCGCGTTGTCGGCGTGCAGCGCGACGGGACGCTCGCCGAGCGCGTACGGCGCCAGGGCGTCGAGCCGCGGATCGAACGCGGGCGCACGCAGTCCGGAAGCCAGGGACTCGTCGACTCGCCGCCGATACTGACGCGCTTCCTCGAGCAGCTTCTTCAGCACCTTGATGTCACCGGACTCCGCCGGGTCCTCCGCGCGGTTCGACAGCGTCGGGAAGCGCACGTGCAGCGCGTCGCGATCGACGACCACCATCTCTTCCCACGTGTCGCCAGTCAGGCGGATCACCGCCGATTGACCGAGCATCGGGCCGCGGCCGCTGGGCGCACTCTGCGCGCGCGTCACGCCGTCGGTGCGCGTCACCGGGATGTGCGCGGAGTCGGGATGCAGCGCCGCCGTCACGCGCAGGTCGGGTTGGTTGCCGCCGATCTCGCCCACGTCGATCGTCGACCGCACGGCGCCGATCTCGCGCAGGCCGAGCGACGTGTTCAACGCGATCATGCCGGGCCAGAGATGCTTGCCGTGGAGCTCGACGACCTCGGCCAGCTCGGGCACGGCGAGGTCGGTGCCAAGTTCCGCGATGCGCCCGTCCTGCACGACGAGGAGCGCGTCACGCAGCGTGCCGTCGGTCGCCGTGTGGATCGTGGCGCCGACGAGCGCGACGCTGGGCCGCGTCGGGTCGAACAGCATCGAGGCCTTCTCCGCTTCCTGGATCGAGCGCGCCGCCAAGGGCTCGTCGTCGAAACCGAAGGCGTCGCGGCGCTGGAACTCGACCTTGCCGTCGACGAAGGTCGTCAGCACTTTCGCGAAGACCGACAACGGCGGCCCGTCGAGGAGCACCAGGTCGGCGTCCTTCCCGACCTCGATCGAGCCGACGCGATCGTCGACGCCCAACTGCTTGGCGCCGTTCAACGTCACGAGCCGCAGCGCGGCGACGGGATCCATGTCCGCGTAGCGAATCGACTTGGCGGCCTCGTGGTAGAGGCGGCGCACCATCTCGTCGTCGTCGGAGTTGATCGTCGAGACGACGCCGACGGAATCGAGGAACGCCGCGTTCTGCGGCACCGCGTCGTAGGCCTCGACCTTGTAGGCCCACCAGTCGGAGAACGTCGACGTCATCGCGCCGTGCTCGAGGATCTCCCAGGCGACCTTGTAGCCCTCGAGCACGTGCTGCAGCGTCCGGATCTGGAAGCCGAACTGCTCCGCCATGCGGAGCAGCATCAGGATCTCGTCCTGGCGATAGCAGTGCGAGTGGACGAGGATCGAGCCGTCGAGAATGCCGCTGAGCGCGTCCAAGCGCACGTCGCGGCGCGGCGGCGCCGGATCCTCGCCGCGCTGCACGGCTTCGCGGTAGCGCGTCCAATCCGCGTCGTACTCCTCGGCGCGTGCGAAGGCACGCGCGAACAGCGACTCGATGCCCATGCGCGTCGCGGGGAAGCGGCTAGAGCGGCGGCCGCCGTTCGAGCGCTTGGGGTTCTCGCCCAGCGCGAACTTGACGCCGCGCGGCGCGCCTTCGAAGCGCAGCTCGTCGGCGGTCACGCGCCAACGCAGCTTCAACACTTCGCTCTGGCCGCCGATCGCATTGGCCGAGCCGTGCAGACATTGGATCGTCGTCACGCCGCCCGCCAACGCGCGGTAGATCGTCGGATCGTCGGCGTTGATGACGTCCGAGATGTCGCAGTCCGCGGTGATCGACAGCGAGCTCTCGTTGATGCCCCGCTCGATGGCCATGTGCGAGTGCGTGTCGACGACGCCCGGGGCGAGGTGCTTGCCCGCGCCGTCGATGACGGTCACGTTCGGCGCCGCCTGGAGGTCGGAGCCGATCGCGACGATCCTTCCCTCGAGCACCAACACGTCGGCGAGCCGCGCCGGCGCCACGGCCGAGTGCACGGTCGCGCCGCGAATCAGGATGTTGCCGCTGCCGGGCGCGTGCTCGCGATGCGCCTCGAACTCGAAGGCGTGCTTCGAGTCCTCGCCTTCCGCGTGCAGGGTGGTGAACGCGCCTACGAGCGCCAGTGCCAAGATCAGTTGTTGCATGTCGCGTCTAGCGGCGGTCGTCGCCGTCCTCGTCCTCGTCCGCTTGGTCATCGTCCACCGGCACCTCGAGATCGACGGCGTGGCCTTCGATCAGGATCCAGGCCGCCTTGGCCTGCTTCTCGGTCAAGGGGTCGTCGGTCCACAGCACGAAGTGTGCGTCGCGTCCGCGCGCCACCTTCCCCGAGCGTTCGCCACGCCCGAGCAGGCTTGCCGGCGTCGTCGTCAACGCGTCCAGCGCGACGCTACGCGGCAGGCCCGCCTCGACCAGCGTGCGCACGCGGGTCAGAAGCTCGGAAGGTTTGTCGGCGCCACTGCCGAAGGCGAACTCGACGCCGGCCTCGTGGAGTCGCAGCGCGTTGTCGCGCGTCTCCTCCCACAGTCGCCGTCGCTCGCGGCGCACGTCGAGCGGCTCGACGTAGATCCAGCGCTCGTCCAAGGTCGCCTTCTTGCCGGACTTGCCGCGCTTCCCGCGACCGCGCCGGCCGCGCTCGGGCGGGGCGTCCTCGGGCTCGTCCCCGGTCACCGCCTCGGCGTCCTCGGACTCGGACTCGGACTCCGACTCTGCCTCCGACTCCGACTCGGCGTCGTCGTCCTGGCCCGCGTCGGGATCTTCGACCTCGTCCCCCCAGTCGAGCGTCAACAGCACCGGGACCTTGCGGCGCGCCAACTCGTCGGCCACGCGCCACGCCTCGCGTCCTCCGGAGAT
Source organism: Planctomycetota bacterium (assembly GCA_040880665.1). Lineage (GTDB taxonomy): Bacteria > Planctomycetota > UBA1135 > UBA1135 > JBBDIB01. The sequence goes on along the minus strand of JBBDIB010000068.1, from coordinate 40,042 downwards.
CGCGATGTCGAGCCCGAACTCGTCGGCCAGTCGCAGCCAGCGCTCGATGTCGCGCGACGTCTCCGCTTCGCAGACGAGGCGCTTGCCGCCCGCCAGGAAACGGCCCGCGGCATCCAACCCCGGGTCCCAGGCCGGTCGCTCACCCGGGCGGTCGATGCGTTGGCGCTCGACCAAGAGCGCGTGTCGCTCGGCGTCGAGGAACAACTGCCGCAACTGCGTTTGGTAGCCCATCAACGTGCTGGGGTAGCCGGGCCCCGACGCGCGGAAGGCGGCGTGACCCCAGGGCTCGGGATCGAGCACGACGTCGCGCGCCGCTGCGTCGCGCGTCGTGACGAGGCACCCGTCGCCGGCCAAGAGCTCGCCCGCCGGCGAGACGACCGCCAGCGCGAAGCCAGCCTTGCGCCAGGCTTCGGCGGGTGCTTCGAGCTCGAGCCCCGTCGCCGCGCGGAAGGTGGGTTGGATTCCCTTGCGGTTCGCCTCGCGCATCGCGATGCGCACGTCGCTCTCGACGTCCTTGGGCCGATCCTGCTCGGCCTCGAGCTCGGGCAGCACGAGCCCGCTGGTCGCGAACGCGTCGACGAACGCCGGCAAGCACAAGCGACCCGCGCCTTCCACCAAGCGCACGCCGGGCGGTTGCGGCGCGTCGGCCTCCAGGACGCCGACGATGCGGCCGTCCTCGAGCACGAGCGAATGTGCGGCGCCACCGGGCTCGAGCTTCACGTCACGGACGAACGTCGGCGCTTGCGCCGAGTTCGCGCCTTGCAACAGGAGCGCCGCGGAAACGGCAGAGAGGAAACGACGCGAGGCGAGCCCGCGAAGGCCCGCCTCGTGGGGCGACAAGCTGTCGAACATGGTGTCAATCGGCTGCTAGACGCCGAGAACGAGGTCGATTGCGTTCGTGAGTTGAATGCTGCCCGGCGCGAAGGCCGCAGCTTGCGTGTAGACGGTGATGCCGATCAAGCTGGCATCGGCCGGAATCGGAAGCGCGTGCGCCCCACTGGCGAAGTTGAGCGGTACTGCGAGCGGTCCCGCCAAGTTGATCAAAAGCTCGCCCGAAGGCAGGAACACGCCTTGTGCGGGCGACGAGGTCACGCCGGCGATGATGCTGATCGGCGCACCGGACGGAACCAGGTTGACCGACGCGATCCAGTTCGTGCCGATGCGGGGCAACGTCAGCGAGGCGTACCACAGCGGGTTGAGGCCTGAAGCGTTGCGCACGGTGGCCGTGGCGGGCGTGCCACTGTCCTCGGTGCAGGCGCGGATGACCCAGTTGCCGTTGTAGAAGAACGGGCACAAGGGGAAGCCCGAAACCGTGGCCGTCGCGGGGTCGCGCCAACCTTGTCCGGCGATGTCCAGGTAGTTGACACCCGGGTTGCAGGCCGCGTTGTCGGTGAAGAAGTTCGCGGGCGCTCCGGTCGGTGGACACCCGGGATACGAGACGTTGAAGTTCGCGCGGCAGATGACCGAGAAGTCGTGCTGTACGACGATGTTGTACTGCGACATGTCGATCGTGTTGATGCCGTGCGAGGCGATCTGCGCATCGACGCCCGCGTCGACGTTGAGGTCGAAAATCTTGTTGCCCGGGTTCGGGTAGGCCGGCGCGCCGGGGCTGCGCTCGTAGATCTCGATGTTGACGAGGGCTTGGAAGCCCGCGGTTCCGAACTGCTCGCCGAAGGGAACGGCGACGCTCTTGATCAACTGCGGCGGCGTCCCGGGCGGCAGCAGGAACTGCGTCCCGATCGCCTCGCCGTCACAGACGCCCGGGATCACCGCGACGGCCGTCAAGCTGGTCGGCACGTCGGGCAGCGTGTCGTTCTTCCAGAAGTTGTCGTTGAGCGGATCCGGACAGACCTGCGCGGCGAGCGGAGCCGTCCAACCGATGGCGGCGAACGCGAACACGAGAAGCGTGGTACGGAATTGCATCGGGGATTCCCGCATCGTGGGTCACGGTTGGGCAGCGGGGCGGCTGCAAGGCAGGCCACAAGTCGCGGGGGGCGCGACCAGCGCGCTTCCGAGGGTACCACCGGCCCGCGAAGTTCGCTCGGGCGCGCCTCAACGCAACGTAAGGATCCAGTAGAGCGCGGCGAGCTGGACCAACGTCACCAGCGCCAGCCGCACGAGGTAGCCGGCCTTGCGGTTCTTGTGGCGAAACAGGAAGACCGCGCACCACGCGCCGGGCGCGGTGCCCGGCAGGCTCGTCCACAAGAGCGTCCGCTCGGCGACGCGGCGCCGCCCGCGGGCGGCGCGCGCCTTGTCCCAGCCGTAGAGCGCGGCGCAAGCCAGGTTGGCCGCCGCCAGCGCGGCGACGAGGCTCCCTGCAGCGGGACCCAGGGCGTCGATCCTCATCGGCGAACGGTAGCATGCCGCGAACCCCATCGACCCTCCGTCGCTCGCCATGAAGAAGTTCCTGCTGCTGTGTCTCGTGCTGCTCGTCGTGCTCGTGGGCGCCGTCGCCTACTACGCGGGCTCGATCGCCAAGACCGCGATCGAGCGCGGCGGAACCTACGCCTTGGGTGTTCCGACGGAGGTCAACGCCGTCTTGCTGTCGCCGCTCTCGGGCGCCTTCGCGCTCGACGACTTGACGGTCGCGAACCCGCCCGGTTTTCAAGCCGCGCACTTCACGTCCCTGGGTCAAGGCAGCGTCGAGGCCGACCTCGGCACGCTGCTGGACGAGGTCATCCACATCCGCTCGATCGAATTCAGCGACCTCGCGATCTCGATCGAACGCGTCAAGGGCGACACCAACTACGGTCAAATCTTGAAGAGCCTCGAGCGGTTCGAGCGCGAGTCCCAGGAGGCCGAGGACGAGAACCCCGACGGCTCGACCAAGAAGTTCATCGTCGACCGCGTGCGCCTCGCGAACATCTCGGCGCGGCTCGAGCTCGTCCCGGAGGTCGGCGACCTCGCGCGCGTCGACGTGGTCGTGCCCGAGATCGTGCTGACGGACATCGGCACGGCCGAAGGCGGAGCGAGCATCGGCGCGATCGCCGCCACCCTCGTGCGCGCACTCCTGGCTTCGTCGATCGAAGCCGGCGGCGGCAAGGCGCCGGCGGAGCTCTTGGCCGACCTCGAAGGGCGGCTCGAGGAACACGCCGCGCGTCTCCAACTGCAAGCCGAGGGCGCCGTCCGCGACTCGCTCGAAGGTGTCACCAACAAGGTCGGCGACATCCTCGGCGAGGACGCCGAACGCGCCCTCGGCGGCCGCGCGGAAGACGAACTCGACCAAGCGCTCGAGAAGGGCAAGGGCGCCCTCGACGGGCTCTTGGGGGGCAAGAAGAAGGACTGACTGCGTACGTACGGCTACAGGGCCCGCATCCAGTTCGGCACGAAGGGCGCGTTCGCCGGGTCGGCCAGCACGCGGTCCAGCGCAGCTAGCAAGCGCGGTTGATCCTTCGGCAACGTGCCCGCCAGCGTCAGCGTGTTGCTGGCGTGGTTCGAGCGGAAGATCGAGGCGTCGAGTTCGAGCGCGCCGAGGAACGCGCGCAGTTCGACGGCAAGTTCGAGCGGCGACAGCTCGTCGACCTCGCCGCGCTGCGCCGCTTCGAACAGGGGCGTGTCCGCGACCGGCGTCATCACCAGCGTGCTGACGAAGCGCGGTTGGATGCGATTGACGACGTCGGCCGACGCCAGGGCGTGCTCGCGCGAGCGCGCGCGGCCGCCAGCGCCCAGCAGGATCATCGTCGAGAGCGCCACGCCGGCTTCGGTCGCCTTGTTCGCCACGCGGACCATCTCGGCGGCGTCGACGCCCTTCACGAGGGAGTCGAGCGTCGGGTCGTCGCCGCTCTCGATGCCGAGGTAGTAGAGCGTGAGCCCCTTCTCGCGCAGCATCCGCATCTCGTCGACGCTGCGGATGGCGAGCGACTGCGGCGAGGCGTAGCACGAAATCCGGCGCAGATTGCCGAAGGCCGCGTGCAGACGATCGATCAGCGTCGCCAGGAACTTGGGCTTCGCGACCAGCGCGTCGCCGTCGGCCAGGAAGACCTTGCGCACCAGGTCGGCGCTTTCGGGCCGCGCCGCGACGGCGTCGATCTCGCGCTCGAGCTCGTCCAGCGGCCGAACCCGGAAGCGCTTGTCGCGGTACATGCCGCAGAAGCTGCACTCGTTGTACGAGCAGCCGATCGTGGCTTGCAGGATCAGGCTGTTGGCTTCGGACGGCGGGCGATAGAGCTGGCCTTCGTAGCGAATCACGCGGGGTATCCTAACCCAAGCCATGACCCCCCTCGCGTCCCTCGCACTGCCGCCGTTCCGCGCGGCGAACCTGCTGCGTTCCGCGCACCTGATGACGGTCTTCGGGGCCCGTGCTCGGAAGGAATCGGCGCGGCTCGCCGCGCTTTCGACGTATCGCGTGGTGCGCATCGACGACGAGACCCGCGTGCGCGTGCGCCTGACGCGGCCGGGTGCGCCGCGTCCGACACTGGTGCTGGTCCACGGTTTGGTCGGAGACGACTCGTCTCCGTACATGATCGGCTGCGCGGAGAAAGCGCTGGCCGCCGGACTCGACGTGGCGCGCATCAACCTCCGCAACTGCGGCGGAACCGAGGCGCTGACGACGTCGGTGTATCACGGCGGGATCACCGCGGACGTGGCGGGCACCTGCCGGGCCCTCGTCGCGGACGGCGTCGAGCAACTGGTCGTCGCGGGTTTCTCGCTCGGTGGCGGCATCGTCTTGCGCTGGGCGGGCGAGTTGGGCGAGGACGTGCCCGAGTGGCTCGCCGGCGTCGTCGCCGTCTCGCCGGCGGTCGACTTCGAGTTGGCGGCGCGGGCCTGCGAGGCCGGCCGCTTCGCGCGCATCTATCAGCGCATGTTCGTCGCCAGCCTGAAGGAGATCCTGGCGCGCAAGCACGAGCTGTTCCCCGAGCGCTTTCCCGACCCGCGCGGCGTCCCGATCCGCACGCTGCGCGAGTTCGACGACCGTTACACCTCGCGCCTGTCGGGCTTCGTGGGCGTCGAGGACTACTACGCCCAGGCCAGCGCGCGCCCCCTCTTGGGTCGGATCCGAGTCCCGAGCGCCATCCTCGCCGCACAGGACGACCCGTTGGTGCCGCCGGCGAGCTTCGACGAGGTCCGGGGCGGCGCGCTGCCCGCGATCCGCTTCATCGCCACCGAGCACGGCGGGCATTGCGGTTTCGTCGGCGCGCGACCGGCCATCCTCGCAGGTCAGCGCGACCTCGATCGCTTCTGGGCCGAGTCGAGGGTTGTGCAGCTCACCCGGTCTCTCCTACAAGGCGCGTGTTAGAGTCTCGCTCCGAACGTTCCGCTGGCCCCTACTCCCCTCCGACCGATGGTCACCACCGACGGCGTCTACGAAGAACTGAAACAGGTCTACGATCCGGAGATCCCGGTCAACATCGTGGACCTCGGCCTGGTCTACGACGTGATGCTGGATGCATCGACGTGCCGGATCAAGATGACGCTCACGTCGCAGATGTGCCCCGAGGCGAAGACGATCCCCGAGGTCGTCAAACGCCGGGTCGTCGCGATCGACGGCGTCGACGAGTGCGACATCGAAATCGTCTGGGACCCGCCGTGGACCCCGCAGAAGATCACCGCGGAGGGCCGCAAGATCCTCGGAATCGAGGACGAGCCCCAAGGGGCCTGAGCGCCACGACAGCCGTCGCTTGCGAGGCCGGAAGGAAGCCTCCTACTTGGCGCCGCCCGAGACCATCGACTTGACGGCCTGGCGCTTTTCGTCGACCTGCGCGTCGATGCGCTCCTTGGCGTCGGGGTTCTCCTCGGCCGCGAGATTCATCGCCTTCTCGAACTCGAGGAAGGCGGCTTCGGCGGTCGCGCCGTCACCGATCTCGAGGGCGTGGTCCATCGCGTAGCCGTAGAGACCCGTCGCCATCTCGTGATCGATGGGCAGGCGCTTGCCCGACTTGAAGATGGCGTAGAAAGCTTCGCCAACGGCCGCCGTGAACTCCTCGCGCGACGTCGCGCTCTCGCCGGCCACCTTCTGCGCGGCTTCCAGCTCTTCGACGAGGAGCTGGGTGCGGTAGCGCTCCACGAGCGACCGCGGCACGCCGTTCAGCTTGGCGATCGCCTCGAACTCTTCGCGCGTCAAGCTGCCCGAATGCCGCAGCGCGAGCGCCAGCTTCAGGGCGCCTTGCGCGGCCTTGTCGTCGGGATTCTTGGCGGCCTGGGCACGCAGCTCGTCGAGCTCCGCCAGGTTTTCGAGCGCCTCGGCCTTGGCCTCTTCGAGCGTCTTGAGCTCACCCGGGTACATCCAGGAGTCGGTCAGCACCGCGCCCGTGTGATCCATGAACACCGTCGTCGGGAAGCCCGTCCCGCCGATCTGTCCGAAGACGTGCGTGTCGGAAGAATCCTCCAGCCGCGTCGTCACGTTGAGATACGGAACGACGTCCTTCGAGAACTCGACCCACCAGTCACTGAGGAGAGCACCGCCCTCCAATCTGTTGCAGGGGGGTCACGGCGCGTAGCTGCGCGTGAAGTAGCCCAGGATCAGCTTGCCGCTCTCCTTGGCCTTCTTCTGAGCCTCGCTCAGGTCTTGGGTCCAAGCGATCTTCGAGACGAACTCTTTCTCGAGCTTCGCCTCGTACTTCGCCTGGAGGTCGGCCTGGTCGGAACCCTGCGCCAGGCTTGCCCCGGTCAGGATCGCGAGCCCCAGGGCCGCGCTCAACATTCGTTTCATGGGATGGTCTCCGGAATTGCCACGGACGGTCTTGTCCGCGAGATCGCAGGGTACGGCGAAGCGTCGCCCATCGGACAGGGCAGCTTGGGACTTTGCCTAGCGTGAACAGGCATGAGCGAGCCTTCACGCCCGCGCACGCCCTACTGCTGCACGCGCATCGGCCCGTCGTCGGGCGGCGGCGCGTTCGGGTTCGACTTCAGCTCTTGCTTCCAGGACAAAAGGCGCGCCTGGGCCTGCGCTTTTTCCGCCGCCTCGATCTGGTCCATGCGCTGCAAGCACATCGACAAGCTGGTGAAGCCCATCGGATCGGTCGGGACCAACCCCGTCAGCTTCTCAAGCGTGGCGAGCGCGGGTTCGAGCCGCCCGGCGTTCATCTCGGACATGCCGAGGTGCAGCAGGAGGTCGGTCGACTCGGGATGCTCGGCGAGGCCGGCCTGAAAGACTTCCACGGCCTCTTCGAACTGGCCCTGGCCGTAGAGACCCAGACCTTCGCGTAGCACGTCACCGATCGACTTCTTCATGGGGGTCCGTAGGACGGCTACATCACGGGCTCGATGCCCAGCGAGGCGAATCCCTTGGACTCGAAGTTCTCGCGGAACATGCCGCGCAGCGTCTCGGCCGCTTGGTCGTACGCGGCCTTGTCGGCCCACGTGTTGCGCGGGTTCAGGATCTCGGCGGGCACGTCCGGGCAGCTCTTCGGCATGCGCAGGTTGAAGACGGGGTGCAGCTCGGTCGCGACGTCGTCCAGTTCGCCGGCCAAGGCCGCATCCAAGAGCGCGCGCGTGTGCTTGATCGAGATGCGCTTCCCCACGCCGTGCGGCCCGCCGGACCAGCCGGTGTTCAAGAGGATGCAGCGCGCGTTCGCGCGGCCCATCTTCTCGGCCAACAGCTTCGCGTAGACGGGCGGCTTCTGTGCCATGAAGGGCGCGCCGAAGCACGCGCTGAACGCCGCCTGCGGCGCTGTCACGCCGACCTCGGTGCCTGCGAGCTTGGCCGTGAAGCCTTGCACGAAGTGGTACATGACGTCCTTCGGCTCGAGGATCGAGACCGGCGGCAAGACGCCGAAGGCATCCGCCGTCAACAGGACGATGGTCTCGGGCGCCGGGCCGCGCGCTCCTTCCGCGACGTTCGGGTTGCAGTCGAGCGGGTACGAGAAGCGCGTGTTCTCGGTGATCGAGTTGTCGCTGAGGTCGAGCTCCTGCGGGTCGAGCTCCTCCATCTGGCGACCCGGCAGCGGCGGCACGTTCTCGATCAGCGTGCCCGCCATCGAGAGCGCCTTCGCGATCACCGGCTCGGCCTCCTTGTCGAGGTCGATCAGCTTGGCGTAGCAACCGTCCTCGAAGTTCGAGACGCCGTCGTCGGTCCAAGCGTGCTCGTCGTCGCCGATCAGCTTGCGGTCGGGGTCGGCCGAGAGCGTCGTCTTGCCCGTCCCCGAGAGCCCGAACAGGATCGCGCCGTCGCCGCGCTCGCCGACGTTGGCCGAGCAGTGCATCGAGAGGTCGCCCTGCTCGGGCAACAGGAAGTTCATCACCGTGAACATCGTCTTCTTGACGATGCCGCAGTAGTCCGCGCGACCGAGCACGAGGCCGATCTTGTTGCGGAAGTCCATCACGACGATGCGCTTCGAGGCCGTGCCGTCGCGCGCGGGGTCGCAGTGGAAGCTCGGGACGTTGAGCATCGTCCACTGCTTCTGATCCTCGTCCTGAACGCCCGCGATGTCCTTCGGGAACATGTTGTGCGCGAATAGCGCGTGGGTCGCGTACTCCCCGACGAAGCGGTACGGCACCGCGTAGGCGGGATCCCAGCCGCAGTAGACCTCCTTCACGTAGAGGGTCGCGCGCTTCTCGTTCAGGTGCGCCACCGCGCGCTTCAGCAAGGCTTCGTACTTCTCGGGCGCGAGGGGCTGGTAGTCCTTCTTCCACCAGACCTTGTCCGCGACCTCCGGCCACTCGACCCCGAACGTGTCGGCCACGGGGCGGCCGGTACAGCTCGGGTCGGTGTAGTAGACCAGGGGTCCGTCGACGCCCAGCTTCGTCGGAAACGCCTTCTGCGCGTCGTCCGGGCCGTCCTTCACGACGCGACCGCGATCGTTGGCGATCGCGGCGTGGAACAACTCTTCCTTGGAGAGGTTGACCTCGAGGGTGACGTCGGTCAGGCCGAGCTTCTCACGCAGGGCGGCGGCGGTATCCATGGGTGTCGATCGAAGGAAGGGGAGCGATCTGGGCGTCAACGGCCCATGCCGAGGGGTCTGGAATGCGCCCGAGGGGCTTCGGCGGAGCGGGAAAGGGGCGACAAGAGTACGCCGCCCGGCGCTGGAGCGGAAGCCCCGACCCGCCCCCCGGAACGTCCCCGCCCGCCCGCCACGCGCCCGCCCAACACGCTTTTCATCAACCCTTGCAAGCTTCTGTACGTGAGTTTTCGGGCGCCCTGACCGACAAGGGACTTGTGAAAACGCATCAGAACTACATTTGCCCGCGGTGCGAGTACCCGCTGGTCCCCGTCCATGGACGGGGCGACAAGCAGCGCCACATCCTGGCGCTCACCTGCCCGGAGCCCTACTGCGACCACATCCAGGTCGTGACCAAGGGCGAAGCCGCCCGGCTCCAGGGCAAGGCCTCGCACGCGGAGCGCGTCATCTCCTAGGGTCCCCCGCGACCTTTCCAACTCCTGTCCAGGACGTTCGCCGACGAGGCGAGCGTCCTTCGTTTTTTTAGGAACGTCTCGCCGGCGCAGCCAACGACGACGAGCCCGTGCCGGTCATCGGCTCGGCTGTGAGAGGCGGCTGCGGTACCAGTCGACGGTTTGGGCTAGGCCGGTGCGCCAGTCGACTTCGGGGGAGTAGCCGAGCAGGGTTCGGGCGCGTTCGAGCGAGGCCAGGCTGTGGCGCACGTCGCCGGCGCGCTCGGGGCGGTAGAGGGGGTCGCGCTCGACGCCGATCAGCTTGGCCATGGCGCGGTAGAGCTGGTTGAGGGAGATGCGCTCGCCGCCGCCGACGTTGACGACTTGGCCGGATTCGAGACCCTCGGCGTCCATGGCCGCGAGGTTGGCGCGCACGACGTTGTCGACGTACGTGAAGTCGCGCGTCTGCTCGCCGTCGCCGAAGATCGTCACGGGACGATCTTCGAGGAGCGCGCGCGCGAAGATCGCGATCACGCCGGTGTACGGGCTGTCGTCGGCCTGGCGCGGCCCGAAGACGTTGAAGTAGCGCAGCGCCATGGTGTGCATGCCGTAGGCGCGCGCCCAGACCGCGAGAAGGTGCTCGCCCGCCAGCTTGCCGCTGGCGTAGGGCGAGAGGGGCTCGGGCGTCATCGACTCCTCCTTCGGCAGCGTGTCGGAGTTTCCGTACGCCGCCGAGGACGCCGCGAAGACGAGGCGATTCGCGCCGGCCGCGCGCGCGGCCTCGAGCACCCGCAACGTGCCGGTGACGTTGATCGCGTAGCTACGCTCGGGCGCTTCGATCGAGCGCGGGACGGAGACCTGCGCCGCCTCGTGGAAGACGCCGAAGCAGCCTTCCATCGCCACCGCCAGCTCGTCGCCTACGGCCACGTCGCCGGCCACGAATTCGACCGGCGCGCCGGAACCGAGCGAGCCCACTTCGAGGTGCGCCAGGTTGTCGAGCGAACCACCCGACAGGTCGTCGAGGACGCGCACGCGGTCACCGCGCTGGACCAGCGCCGTGGCGAGGTGCGAACCGATGAAACCGGCGCCGCCGGTCACGAGATAACGATGCATGACGGAAAATCGAGCCAGGGGAGCGGTCGGCCGGACACAAGCCCTGTCGACCGGCGAGCGGCGTGGGTTGACCGCTGGCGGCGATCCTACGGAAAAGGGGCGCCGCGTTGGGCGGCACGGCCCCTCCCCGGCCAGCGCCCACCCGCTCCGTAGGCGGCCCAAAACGAAAACCGGCCACCAAGGTCGGAACCTTGGCGGCCGGGCTCAGAAGGACTACCGCTTTCCCCAGCGATCTCTAGGCCCCCCCGAGCCTCGAGTTTCCCGGCAAAAGGAAGGTCTTACACACGCGCAACGCGCCCGACGCTCCGGCTTCCCCTCCCGTTCCTAGCCCTTCCTGCCAACTTCCCCCTTCGGGAAGCCGGGGAGCGATCGACGGCGCCGCCAGGTAGGCCGGCAGCCATGGACCGCACGCTTGTCAGCAAGTTCGTTCCCACGCTCCACCGAGCCGGGCCGCTTCCTCCGGGCGAACGCCAGGAATTCGAAATTCACCGCCAGCGGGAAAGATGCCGCCTCTGAGCCTGTGTGCCGCCTAGCGCACGGTCAGCTCGAGCGCGTTCGTCAGGGCGACGCCCTGGGGCGCGAAGGGGTCGAAGTAGCCGGCCTGGACGGTGAAGCTCTGGCCGGCCGCGGCGGCGGAGATGGGCGCTTGGACCTCGTACTCGCCCATCGCATCGAGCGCGTGGGCCTGGACGATCAGATAGATGGGGCCCGCGTGCAGTTGCCCACCGTAGAGCGGCACGTCGACCGTCGTGCGCCCGGCGACGAACAAGCCGAGGCCGTTCGGGGGGCCGCCCACGACGCGCGTCACGACGTTGGTCGCGGCCGCGAGGCAACCTTCCACCACCAGCTCGGGAGCGGTTTGACCCGCGACGCCGCCGCCGAGGTCGCGCACGGCGCCCGGCAGGCGGTACTCGACCAAGCGGCGCTTCTGCAGACCGATGTCCTTCGTCGCGAAGATCACGCGATCGTCGCCCAGCAGCACGTCACCGATCAAGTTGTCGACGGGCATGAAGCCCAGGTCGCCGGCCGTGATCAGCTTCTGCTGTCGCCATGCACCGCCGATCTGTTCGAAGACCGCGATGACGGGACGCAGTCCGGCAGCGGCGCTCGTGCGACCGCGCAGAACGGCGATGTCGCCGCGCAGCGCGACGCGCGTTCCGAATTCCGCGGCGTCGAGCCAGCGTGGTAGTTGCGGTGCGAGGTGCGCGGCTTCGAGGTATTGACCGGCGGCATCGCGTTCGAAGACGTAGCCGCCACCGACGCCGACGAAGTCCGCCGGCGCGCCGACCAGCAGTCGATCCCCTTCGGCGGCCAGCGCTTCCCCGAAGCCTTGTCCCGGCGTGAGCACCGACGGAAAGAGCCTTTGCACCGGAACGCCGCCCGCGCTGGTTTCGAACACGTAGACCGAGCCGGGCGTCGAAGCGGGCCCCGGCGCGCCAACCAAGAGGCGTCCTGCGAGCGCCGCGAGCGACGAACCGAAGCGCTGCTGCGGCGTCGGCGCGCTCGCAGCCAGCGTCGCAATGAGCGCGTGCCCGACGAAGTCGACCTGATAGACGAACGCCTCACCCTCGCTGAACGAGTCGCCCGGCGCGCCGACGTAGTACAGCGTCGCGGGCAGCGACTCATCGATCGCGGTCGCCGCGCCGAAGCGCACGGCGGGCGAGCCCGGCGGCGGCGCCAGCAACGCGATCGGCTGCAGCAGTCCCGCGCCGTCCTGCTCGTAGACGAAGGTGACGCCGTTCGGCAAACCCAAGAGGCTCGAGTAGGGCGCCCCGACCGCGAGCCGGCTGCCCGCCACCGCGAGGCACGCGCCGAAGTTCAGGTTGCTGGGCTGCAGCGCGCTGGGCGGCCCTTGGATCACTTCGAGCAGCGACCACGTGGCGACACCGCCGTTGAACGAGAACAAGCGGTTCGTCTCGGACGGCGAGCTCGCGAACAGAAAGCCGGGGCGCTGCGCGAGCCCCGCCCCGAACGTGCTCAGGAGGCTGGTCTCGGTCGCGGGTTGCGCGATGGAGTCGATCACGCAACCCGCTTGCGCCACAAGGGGCGCGGGCGTGAGAGCGAGGACGGCGAGGCCGAGGAGCGGGAGGGGCTGCATAGGGGGTCCGTCGAGGCTAGCCCGACAGACCCCAACGCGCTAGCCATGCAGCTAGTCGATCGGCTTACGTCCGACCGAAGAGCCCGGTCCGCGCGCTCTTCCGAATCTCCGACTCCTCGACCCAGATCAGCTCGCCGGTGTCGATGTCGGCCGCCTTCAGCACGAACTGGAAGAACTTGTCCTGCCGGCGCGTGCCGAGGTTCTCGACGCTGCCGCCGCGACGCTTGTCGATCGAGCGCAACGAGCCGTAGACCACGACGTCGGCGCCCAGTTGCTTGCCGAACTCGCGCTGCATCTCCTCCCGCACGCGGCCGGAGCCCTGCTGGAAGCGCACCTGCTCGCCGATCTCGTTCTGGCCGGGCTGCGCGGCGACGAAGCGGAACTTGCCCTGCTTCATCAACGCGGCCTGCATCTTGTCGGTGATCCCGGCGGTGTCGATGTGCTCGGACGTCTTGTTCTCGACGCCGCCCATGTAGACGAGCAAGCGCGTGTCGTCGCCCTTGCCGGGCTTCTCGAGGAAGCTGAGGCCCGGCGCGGCGTTGAGCGACTCGACCATGTCGGCCGCCAACGATTGGAGGTCGGTCGACCCGTAGTCGATCGTCAGCGTCTCTTCGGCCTCGGGATCGCCGTAGTCGATCGACGAGCACGAGACGGCGAACGCGCCGAAGAGCAGGAAGGCGGGCAGGAATGAGTTCATCGTGATGAGTGCGAAAGAGAAGGGCGGGCCAAGAGGCACCGAGGCGCGGCTCAAGGAGCCGTGCGCTCGGGCTCGGGATCGACGTCGGCGGGCGAACCGCCAACGACGTGGACGTAGAGCTTGCGATCGATCGAACGCGCGATGACGAAGACCGTCTCGCCCGGTTCCAGAGAATAGCGCCCGAGGGTCGCGGCCTCGCCGCCGAGCGCATCCAGCACGAAGCTCGACCTGCCCGGCGGCACGAACAGGCGCGCGGCCTGCCAGCTCGAGGGCAGCGTCTGCCAGGCGCGCAGATCCGCGCGCTCGGTCGTGGCGGTGAACAGAATGCCGAGGAACGCGCCGGCGGCGCCGTGCTCTTGACCGAGGTGATGCGTCAGCGCCGTCTTCGCGGCGCCGCGCGCGGCGGACTTCGCGCGCATCCACCCCAACCGGTCGGCGAGGTTCTTGCGCGCCACTTCCTCGACGTTCTCGACGACGTCGGTGTCGAGCGCGAGCCCGCTCTCGGAATGCAAGAGCCGCAGTCGCGTTACCGGCTGGCGCAAGGACTCGTAGCGGGGCACGGCCATCTGGAACAAGCCGTAGGGCGTCGGAATCGCCAGCACGTCACCGACCTTGACCGGCGCCAGCCCGACCCCGGCCAGCACGACGATGCTGGCGTAGTCGCCGGGCGGCGGCGTCGACTCACCGTAGCGCTCGCGCAGCTCCGCCAGCTCCGTCTCGCGCGTCAGGTAGGGGCCGAGGCGCTGCAGCGCACGCGACGCCAACTGCGTCCCCACACCCTTCGCCAGCATGCGCTCGTAGTCGATCCAAGCCTGGTCGTACTCGCCGGCGAGCTCGTACGCCAAGGCGCTCAAGAGATGCCCGAAGCCGCCGGCGCGGTACTCGCGCTCGTACAACTCCTCCTCGGCCTCCAGGAGGAGGTTCGCGCGGCGAACCTCGACCGAGACCGCCTCCAAATCGCCCAACGCGAGATAGGCGAGCCCCATCGCCACGTGCACGTAGACGCGCTCGAAACCCTCGCCCAAATACGCCTGCACGGTGTCGTTGAGGAGCCACGAGACCATCCCTTCGGAGAGCGCCGCGGGGCCCGCCAACGCGCGTAGTTCGAGCTCCTCCGCCGATTCCGCCGCGCGCTCGAAGTGCGCGAGCGCCGCCTCCCAGTCGCCCGCCGCGAGCGCCGCCGTGCCCGCCTCCGCGCCCGACAGGAACGTCGAGTCGGTCACGCGCGTGTTCGCGTACGCGGACGCGGCCGCGTCGAAGCGTCCGTTCCGAAACGCGCGATAGGCGCCGTTCGTGCGCTCGCCGTAGGACTGACAACCCGCCAAGAACACCAGGACGAATCCCAGCGTGCAGCGAAGCGCGGTCGTGATCGTCGTCTTCATGAGGGCGTGGCAAGCGCTGGGCAACCTGCGTGCCGATCGCGCGCGTGAATGGTACTCGGGGACGCGCGCTCTCGATTGCAAGGCGCGACGGCTTCGGGCACCCTGCGCGTTCGCCTCCACCCCCCTGATTCTCGGAGAGTTTGGTTCATGCGCCTTTTCGTCGTTCTCGTCCTCGGTTTCGCTGCCTGCGCCTCGAGCTGTGCCAGCACCGGGGAAACCGCTTCCGCCGACACCCTGACCAGCAACATCGGCATGTACCCGCCCGGCCCCGCGGGCGTCGTGCGCCCGCGCATCGCCATTCCGTCGTTCTCGGTCTCCGGCGCCGACGCCAAGGCAGCGATGAACGATGTCGCCGCGGACCAGATGAGCACGCTGTTCGTCCGCACGCAGCGCTTCAACGTGATCGAGCGCGCGCAGCTCGACAAGCTCCTGGCCGAGCAGGACCTGACGGGCATCGTCACGCCCGGTGAGATGGCCAAGCAGGGCGCGGTGCAGGGCGTCGACTACCTGGTGCTCGGCAAGGTCTCGAACCTGCGCACGAAGGTCACGCGGACCAAGCGCAACTTCGGGCTCGGTCGCGTCACGGGTCTGATCGGCATCGGCGCAGCCGACATGGACAAGGAGAACGTCGAGGTCAAG
Organism: Planctomycetota bacterium; assembly: GCA_040880665.1. Taxonomy (GTDB): domain Bacteria; phylum Planctomycetota; class UBA1135; order UBA1135; genus JBBDIB01. The sequence goes on along the minus strand of JBBDIB010000068.1, from coordinate 24,845 downwards.
ACGGACTGCGGCGTCGACCTGCGTCTCGTCGATCCCTCCACCGGCGCGGTCGTCGCGGCGAACTTCAGCGAGTACTCCCGCTCGGACTCGGCCTCCTCGATGGGCCTCACGATCCTGGGCGTCGGCGCCGACGCCAGCGCCGACCTCCAGATCACCGAGGACGACTACGGCAAGATCCTGCGCCTCGCGCTCGACGATGCCGTGCGCAAGCTTTTGCCGGATATCGACCAGATGCTCGTCAACCTGTAGAGCGCTCGCACGGCGCAGACCTCGGCGACACCGAAGCCGGGGCTGCGCCGCCGCTTTCGCCCGTTAGCAGCTACACTCCCCCCGATGGCCCCGCGCAGCACCAAGATCGTCGCCGCTTCGAACCGAGCGACGCGCAAGGTCGGCCAGGACAGCCCGATGATGGTGCAGTTCCAGCGCGCGAAGCAGGAGGCGCCGGACGCGCTGCTCTTCTTCCGGATGGGCGACTTCTACGAGCTGTTCCACGAGGACGCCGTGACCGCCTCGCGCGCGCTCGGCCTGACGTTGACCGCGCGCTCGAAAGGCTCCGAAGCGCCGATTCCGATGGCCGGCGTGCCCGTCAAGGCGGCCGAGGGCTATCTGATCAAGCTCGTCAAGCTGGGCCACAAGGTCGCCGTCTGCGAGCAGCTGACCGACCCGAAGGAGTCGAAGGGCATCGTCGAACGCGGCATCGTGCGCGTCGTCACGCCGGGCACGCTGACCGAGGAGGGCGCGCTCGATGCGCGCGCTTCCAACTACCTGGCGTCGGTCTGGCTCGGCAAGAAGGGCGGCGGCGGCTTGGCCTGGGTCGACATCTCGACCGGCCGCATGTACGGCACCGAGCTGGCGGAACATGAATTGAGCGACGAACTCGCGCGCCTCGGGCCGGCCGAGCTGCTGGTCGCGCGCACGTTCTTCGTCGACGGTCGCGAGGCGCTCGAGCACGAGGCGCGCGAGAAGCTCCGCATCTCGATCACCGAGCGTGACCCGTGGCGCTTCGACCACGACGCGATGCGCCGCAAGCTCGTCGGGCACTTCGGCGTCTTGAACCTCGCGGGCTTCGGCATCCCCGACGAGTCGCCGATCGTGCCGGCGGCGGGCGCGTTGCTCGAATACCTGGAAGAGACGCAGCACTCGGCTTGCGAGCACGTCTTGCGCCTGGAGCACGTCACGCGCAAGAGCCACCTCGTCCTCGACCGCGCGACGCGCGCGTGCCTCGAGCTCGTCTCGACGCAACGCGACGGACGCCGCGCGGGCACGCTGCTCGACGCCATCGACGCGACGTCGACGCCGATGGGCTCGCGCCTCCTCTACGAGTGGCTGATGCAGCCCTTGCGCGAGGTCGGGCCGATCCTCCTGCGTCAACGCGGCGTGCAGGAGCTGGTCGACAAGCCGTTCGTGCGCGAAGAGATTCGAGGGAAGCTCGACGACGTGCTCGACGTCGAGCGCCTGGTCGGAAGGCTCGCGACGGGCCGCGCCAACGGGCGTGACCTCGTGGCGCTGGCGCGTTCCTTGGCCGTCGTGCCGCCGCTCGTGGCGCAGCTCGAGGGAGCGTACTCCGAGCAGCTCGCCGCGCTCGCCCGTGAACTCGATCCCTTGGACGACGTCACCGAGCGCATCCTCAGCACCCTCGTCGACGAGCCGCCCATCGGTCTCCGCGATGGCGCGCTGATCCGTCCCGGCGTCGACACCGAGCTGGACGAGCTGCGCACGATCGCCGGCGACGCGAAGTCGTGGATGGCCAAGTTCCAAGCGGCCGAGGTCGAGCGCACCGGCATCTCCGGCCTCAAGATCGGCTTCAACTCGGTCTTCGGCTACTTCCTCGAGGTGCCCCGTGGTCAGGTCGAGCGCGTCCCCGACGGCTATATCCGCAAGCAGACGATCAAAGCCGCCGAGCGCTACATCACACCCGAGCTAAAAGAGTTCGAGGCCAAGGTGCTCGGCAGCGAAGAGCTTTCGACCGAGCTCGAGTTCAAACTCTTCGGCGAACTGCGCCTCGAGATCTACGCCGAGGTGCGCCGCATCCTCGAGACCGCGCGCGCCATCGCCGAGCTGGACGTCCTGGCCGGCTTCGCCGAGATCGCGGCCTCGTTCCGCTACGTCGCGCCGACGATCGACGAGTCCACGACGCTCTCCATCGTCGAGGGTCGCCACCCGGTGCTCGAACGCGCGACGAACCTCGACCGCTTCGTCCCCAACGACGCCGAGCTGAACACCGACGCGCGCCGCCTGACGATCCTGACCGGCCCCAACATGGCCGGCAAGTCGACCTACATTCGCCAAGTCGCGCTGATCACGCTCCTGGCGCAGATCGGCTCGTTCGTCCCCGCGCAATCCGCCCACATCGGCGTCGTCGATCGCATCTTCACGCGCGTCGGCGCCGGCGACGACATCAGCCGCGGCGAGTCGACCTTCATGGTCGAGATGGTCGAGATCGCGAACATCCTGAACAACGCCAGCGTCAAGAGCCTCGTGATCCTCGACGAGGTCGGCCGCGGCACCAGCACCTTCGACGGCCTGGCCCTCGCTTGGTCGATCGCCGAGCACCTGCTGGAGGTCGTCGGCTGCCGCGCGCTCTTCGCGACGCACTATCACCAACTCACGACGCTCTCCCAGCGCTTCGGCGGCGTCGCCAACCGCAACGTCGCCGTGCGCGAAGTCGGCGACGAGATCGTCTTCCTGCACAAGATCGTCGACGGCGGCACCGACCGCTCCTACGGCATCCACGTCGCGCGCCTCGCCGGCGTGCCGCCCTCGGTGCTCGAACGCGCGCGCACGATCCTGCGCGACCTCGAGAACGACGGCGAGGACCTCGCCGAGCGCGTCGAACGCCACCGCGAGCCGACGGCGCCGGGCGCCCGTTCCGCGCCCAAGCAACTGGCGCTCTTCGCCCCGGAGAAGAGCGCCGTCGAAACGGCCCTCGACGCGCTCGACCTCGACGGCCTGACGCCGATCGACGCGCTGTTGCTGCTGCGCGACTGGAAGCAGCGGTAGGAATCCGCGTCGACTCGCCAAGTAGTTGGTGGAACGACCGATCCCGAACTCTCCCACACCCGGCGTCCTGAGCGTGCCGGGGACCCACATTTTGTGGATTTGTGAGTGCCATGCCTGCTCGAGAGTACGATAGGAGCCCCATGAGCCGCATCTCGATCGACGTCACCGACGCTGAGCACCAGAAGCTGAAGGCCCTGGCTGCACTCCAGGGCCTATCCATCAAGGAGTTCGTGCTCTCCAAGACGATCGGGGACGAAGCCCTCGGCCCTGCCCTAGCCGAGCTCGAGCGCTTGCTCGATGGCCGCATGGAGAGAGCGCGCACCGATGGGTTCAGCACGCGCTCGGTCGAGGACATCTTCGAAGCTGCTCGCCGCGAAGCGGGACCGAGCGCTGATGCCTGAGTACAGGCTGACCCCCGACGCAGAGGACGATCTGTCGGACATCGCTCGCTACACGCTCGAGACGTGGGGTGAAGCGCAGCAGCGCCTTTACGAGGCGGCGCTCATCACGTGCTTCGAAGCACTGGCTGACGGGAGCGCACGCACTCGTCGACCGCTCCCTCACCGCACGGACGTGCGCCAGGTTCACTGCCGACACCACTACGTCTTCGCGATCGATGTCCCCGATGCGCCGGTGACCATCGTTGCTGTGTTGCACGAGAAGATGGACCTGATGACACGCCTTCTCGACCGACTCGGTGACTCGACGGCATGAGCTCAGAGGGCATCGACTCTGTGTACGTCGAGCTTCCAACGCTCGAACACGGTCTCGTTCGTGGAGGACCGCCCGGCGACGAAGAGCTCGTTGTCCGCCGCGCCCCCCACGATCGCCGTCGGCCAGAAGCTGGTGCTGAACGTCCGTGACATTCGCTGGAGCGAACCGCCATCCTGTAGGTGAGACCACGTGACGGTCGCGGTCTTCGCATCGGTCCTCCCGCGCACGAAGGCGGCGTTCCGGCCGGCGGGCAAGGTGACCGCCACGCGAGCTTGCCCTCCCTCCAGCCAAAGCTCGCGCGGCGGCGGCGTTGCGAGGGCGCTCGTGCTCGCCGCCGCCGTTTGGGAATGAGCGGCGAAGGCGAGGATCAGCGACGTGATTCCGGCGGCCGCTGCCCGAGCGAGACGATGAGTGGACTGGAGCATGGGAAGGGTGTTGGACCCTGGAACGCGCCGCGCTGCGAGCGGTTGGCGAGAACCTCGCGGGACTTCGCGGTGCTCGACGCGCTGCTCGACCAACAAGCACGCTCGTAGTGACTACAGCGGAGGCTTGTAGCCGCTACCGGCGCCCGGCTGCACACCCGGCGGCCGTGTCGCGAAGCCGCTGGCATACCGCTTGAGGCACGTGGGTTTCACCTCCGTGAACCCCCTCCCCCAACGCTTCCCATGCATTCCATCGAGAACAAGACCATCGCCTTCCTCGCCACCGACGGTGTCGAACAAGTCGAACTCACGCGTCCCTGGCAAGCCGTCGTCGAAGCAGGCGGCGAGCCGAGCCTCGTCTCGCTCCAATCCGGCACGATCCGCGGCGTCCACCACATGCAGCAGGGCGACGAGTTCAACGTCGACCGCACCGTGAACCAAGTGTCCGCCAAGGACTACGACGGCCTCGTCCTCCCGGGCGGCGTCATCAACCCCGACGCGCTGCGCATGAACCCCAAAGCCGTCGAGTTCGTCCGTGGCTTCTTCGAGCAAAACAAGCCCGTCGCCGCCATCTGCCACGGCCCCTGGACGCTGATCGAAGCCGACGTCCTCCGCGGCCGCACGTTGACCTCTTGGCCGAGCCTGGCGACCGACATCAAGAACGCCGGCGGCAACTGGGTCGACGAGGAAGTCCACGTCGACCAAGGCCTCGTCACGAGCCGCAAGCCCGACGACCTCGACGCCTTCTGCTCGAAGACGATCGAGGAGTTCGCCGAGGGTCGCCACGTTCGCGCGGGGTCCTAGTCGGTCTTCCTGCCATGTCAAGGGCATGGCGTGTTCGGTAGATGTTCGCCCTGGTGCCGACGTCAGGCTTCAGTGCTGCTGTGATCGCAACCGAACATGATCCCGGGCCGTCCTATAGACTGGTGCAGCCCGTCTGGACACGGTGCCTGCCCCGCGGTCGCCCGTCCGTGAACGCAGAGACCCGACGCTCATGACCCAAGTGCAACTCCCGACCTTGCCCCTCCTGTTCTCCTTCAGCCAGATCTTACTGGGCAACGGCTTCGTAGCAGGCGTTCGCGTCTGCGGTCGCGCCCTGCTGGAACACGAGGACGAAGCGGTCTGGATCTCGGGCGTCAAGCCCGTCGGTTTCGCCGGAGGGGGGAACGACCGTGCAGCGGCCTTCATCGACTTCCGCAAAAACTGGGCTGCTGTCCTCTTCGACATCGCGGCGGACTCCGCATCCTTCGCTGAGTTCGAAGCACAGTGCAGCAGCTTTCTCGCGGCGTCGGAAGAGCACCTCACAAGCGACTGGGTTCAGGCCGTATCGGAGGTTCGTAGAACGAAGTATCGCGACCCCAGTCTGCCGTCGCAGGACGCCTACTCCAAACAGCCCTGGTTCAAGATCGACGAACTGACGCAGCACTACTCGGCCGACAAGAATGACGTCGAGGCCGGACTTCTCGCTGCGGCCTGATCGTGGCCAGCAAGGGTCGCGTTGCACTTAACGATGTGTGGAGGGCTCTTGACAAGTGCCTCCCGGAACATCGCGTCGTAGAGAAGATGCATCACTGGTGGGTTTACCCGCCGGGCGAAGGTCCGCCGTACTGCACTCTTCCCAAGGGTGGGCACGGATCACGACGAAACCCCGAGATAGAGCGAGGACACGTCAAGAGTATGGCGCGACAGTTCCGCGTCCTCGACTGCTTGAAACTCGAAATCAAAGGCCTCTAGCGCAGTGCCGGTCAGCGGACTGCAATCTTCACCCGACTGACTTCGCCCGCACGAACGACGGTGGATGCGTAACCAAGGGCTGGATCGTCCTCGACGTAGAGCAGGTAGTCCCCCGGTTCCAGTCCGTCGATTTCGTGGTGTCCGTCGGTGACGAAGAGCACTCGACCTGCGGAGTCGGGAAAGTCTGCGGGTCGTAGACGCACGGACACTTGGTCGATGGGCGACTCGCCTTCCGCTCGCGTGAGGTCGAGCACGAGTCGTCCTCCGTCGCCCAGGATCACGGTCGTTCGTTCTTCGGGAGCGCCGCTGGGTTCCAGCAATTCGCTTGCGACCGGCGGCCGGCCCGGTGCTTCGACACCAACGCGCAGTGGCTCGGCGGGCAGCCCGTCGAGCACGAACTCGCCGCGCTCATCGGTGCGCGCGAACGCGCGCAGCTCGCCGGATCGTAGGCCCTCGTAGTGCAGCCGCCACCCGAACGGATCCTCTCCGAGGAGGATGGTCACGGCGGCTCCCGCCACCGGCTCGTCCTCGTGCACGACACGGCCCAGCAGTCGACGTTGGGAGAGCGTCAACGTGGCTCGCTCGACCGACGCTTCCAAGCGTGTGCGCACGATCGTGGGCACGGCCTGGGTCGGGCTCTCGAGGATCAGTCCCCAATCACCGGGAGGAAGCTCGGTGAGTCGGAACGCGCCGTTCTCGTCGGTCACGACACCACCGAAGAACGTTCGCGGTCGGCCGCGCAGCAAAGGCCCGGCGAAGCGCTCGAACTCTACCCACGGGAACGCGCGCACGACGCCGCCAGCGACTGGACCCGCGCGCCCTTCCAGCCGGCCCTCGAGGACGACCGTCGGTGGCATGCGCAGCTCGACCTCGAGCGTCTCGTCCGGCGCCACCTTGACCGAGGTCGTCGGCCAGTCGGCCGGAAGTGGCGCGTGCGCTGCGTCCCAGGCGCGGCCTCGCCCAACGGGGACGAGCTCTAGTCGCTGGACGCCGCACGTCAGACCACACGCCGTGCAAACGCCGTCCCAATCGGCGACGAGTTCGCGCTCTTCGTCGATCAAGCGCACGATTGCGCCGGGTAGCGGCTTCCCTGCCTCGTCGAGCGCCGTCACGCGCAACGTGCCGCCGCGCGTCAACGGGATTCGATGCGGGGGCGCGCCCGGCACCGACGGCCAGAGCAGCGTGGGCATCGCGGCCAGCTCGTCCGTGCGAACCCGAACCTCGCTCTTCACTCCGTACGGCACCTCGAGCACCACGCGTCCCGCGAGATCGGTCGTACCACGCAATCCGTCGTGCGCGATCGAGCCGCCGTCACGCACGAACACCCGCGCCTCGGCGCCGACGACCGGCAGATCGGAAGCGGCGTCGACCACTTCGAGGTCGACGATCGCGCAGGGGTAGAACCCGACCGTGCCGAAATCGTTGAGCGCGCCGTACCAGATCTTGGTCGGCCGCAGATGCCTGGAACGAAAGCCTCTGGCGTGGACCTTCAGGAGTGCATGCGGCGAACAAGGGCTCTCCCGGAGGTCTCGCAGCGTCACCACGCCGTCCACGATGGGAACTCGCGCGAAGTGAATCCACGGGCAACAGCCGACCTTGGCGTCGACCGAGATCCAGGGCTCATGGAAGGTCGAGCCGGAGCGCGCGACCGGAACGAACTGGATGTCGAGAGCGGTGGGCATCTCGAGTTCGATCGACAGTGGCAAGCCCTCGACACGATCGAGCGGCGTCGGGCGGGGATCGGCGGCCATCGCGACGGACACGTCGTAGGGACGGCGCGCATCGAGCCCCGACGCTTCGAACCAGCCACTGGCGAGCGCGCCCGAGACGCGCACCGGAGCCGCGTCGAAGAGGAGCCACGCGCCTCCGCCGTCTGCGACGTGCACGCTGCCGCCGTCGGTCGCCTCGCCGTCGGTCGTGACGTGAACTCGCAAGTGGCTTGCCCGTTCCAACTCAAACTCGTGTTCCGCGGCGTGCTCCACGAGCACCTGCTGGGCGAGATGCTCTCGCGCGCCGATTAAGATTCGAGTGGCGTGCGCAGCAGGAGTCGTGAGGCGAAAGCGGCCGCGCTCGTCCGTCGTCACCGCAGGCGCACGCTGTTCGAGCGGCGGACCGCAGCCCGCGATGTCCGCGGTCAAGGCGCCTCCACCGAGCCCTTCGCCGTCGGGCGAGACCACGCAGCCTTCCCACGTCATGCCCGCGTCGAGCGCGATCTCGGCGAGCCAACGACGACCCGTGCTCCCGCTCGCGACGGCCGGCAGGGACAAGTGATCCAGCTCTCTGGCGACGAAGCCATCCGCTCGAACGCGCACGAACGCGAGGCCCGCGAACGGCGGCTGGAACCACACCTCGCCTTCGCGATTCGTCGTCAGGCGGAGGTCGCCCGCTGGCACGAAGTCTGGCTCGCTCACGAATGACGCACGTTCCATCAGCTCGACGAGCGCGCCGGAAACAGGCTGTCCCGACGCATCGACGACGCGCAGTCCCGTCCGTGAAGGAGAGAGCGCCTTCTCGCGCCCTTCACGCTGCGGACTCTCGGGGTCCGTTGCGCGCGGCGTGGCTTCACCCCGGGGTTCAGCCGCAAACGCGCGGTCGGCGCGCCCCACCGATCCGCTCTGCTCGCCCCGCGCTGCCTCGGCGGCAACTCCCGCCTCGCGCCCCTGACGCGAGCTGCGCAGCCTGTCGCCGCGCGCGAGCAGCCACGCGACGAGACCTGCTGCAACGAGCAACACGACCGCGATCGAAAGGGAACGCGCACGGCCAGTCTGTAGAGCAAGTATCACGCCGCCGATGCTAGCGCGCTTCGGCAAGCACGTCCCCATCGCACCGCAACCGTTGGCTAGCGGATCCGTCCGCCGATCACGAGCTGCACGACAGCATCGAGCAGCCTGCACGGGTGCGGGCCCAGTCGGGGCGCAGGGCGGCGTGGTGCTCGTACTCCGGTTGCTCGCCGTAGGGGTGACGCAGGACGTCGAGCAGTTCGGTGACGAGGCTCGCGTCGCCCTCGGTGGCGCGGTCGATCGCGAGCTGCGCTAGGTAGTTGCGCAGCACGTACTTCGGGTTGACGGCGTCCATGGTGGCGCGGCGTTCGGCGTCGGGGCGGGCGTCGGCGACGAGGCGTTGGCACCAGCGCTCGAGCCACGCGTTCCATCGCGCCTTGTGCTCGTCGTTCCAACGCTCGGGTCGGTAGGCGGCGTCGAGCAGCGGCGTGAGGTCGAGCGGGCCCGCGCTCGGCAGCGTGGCGAGGCGCCGGTAGAAGATCGTCATGTCGGTCTCCTCGGCTTCGAGCAGCGTCTCGAGGTCGTCGAAGAGCGCTTGATCCGCCTCGCCCCCGAAGCTCTCGAAGCCGAGCTTCGAGGCCATCATCGCACGCCACTCGGCGTGGAAGACTTCCGGGTAGACGTCCATCGCCGCTTGCAAGGGCTCGGCGTCCCCCACCAACGGCAAGAGCGCGTTGGCGAGCTGCGCGAGGTTCCAGAACGCCACCTCGGGCTGCGCGCCGAAGCGATAGCGCCGCGTCGCCGCATCGGTCGTGTTCGGCGTCCACGCACGGTCGAAGTCGTCGAGCCAACCGTAGGGCCCGTAGTCGATCGTCTCGCCCAGGATCGAGAGGTTGTCGGTGTTCATCACGCCGTGCACGAAGCCGACGCGCATCCAGCCGACGATCATGCGCGCCGTGCGACGCGAGACCTCGCGGAAGAGTTCGACGTAGGCGCCCTCGCCCAGCTCCGGATAGTGATGCCGCAGGACGAAGTCGGCGAGTTGGCGCAAGAGCGGCTCGTCACCGCGCGCGCTCGGCAGTTGGAGGTTGCCAAAGCGCACGAAGGAACGCGCGACGCGGCAGACGATGGCGCCGGGTTCCAGCGCCGCGCGGCCGTCGTAGAACATGTCGCGCAACACGTCGTCGCCGGTCGTCACGAGGCTCAACGCGCGCGTCGTCGGGACGCCGAGGTGATGCATCGCCTCGCTGCAAAGGAACTCGCGCACGGACGAACGCAGGACCGCGAAGCCGTCGGCGCGGCGCGAGTAGGGCGTCGGCCCCGCGCCCTTGAGCTGCAAGGTCCAGAGCTCGCCGTCGGTCGCGCGCAACTCGCCGAGGTTGATCGCGCGTCCGTCGCCCAGTTGACCCGCCCAGTTGCCGAACTGGTGCCCGCCGTAGTTCATGGCGTAGGGCCGCATCCCGGGCAACTGCGCCGCGCCCGACATCAGCTCGAGGAAGCGTCGCGACGAGGTCGCCTGCTCGTCGAGACCCAAGAGCTGCGCCACGTCCGGCGAGACCGCGACCAACTTCGGGTTCGACGGCACGCGCGGCGTCACGAACGAGTACGCGGCGCCCATCACCTGGCGCGGGCGAAGGCTCGTGTCGGGATCCGCCGGCAACTCACGGACGAAGCGGTCGTCGAGCGGAAGTTCCGCCAGTTCACGGGTGCTCATGCGCTCGATCGTAGCAGTCGCTTGGCGCGCATGCGGCGGAGAGGCTTTCGCGCTCGGAGCGCGGCGGGCACACTGCTTGCCTGCTACGTGGACCGCGCCGCACCGACCCCGGACTTGCCATGACCCTCGACCAACTGCTGCAGCTCATCGACGAGCACCCCGCGTACGGCCCCGCGATGCGCAAGGCCGTCGACGCGGGCGTGCCGCTGGTGCTCAACTATCATGACCACGGCGGGCAGGGCACGTACTGCGTCTCGATCGCGGCCAAGGAGACGGCGGCGTTCGACCTCTTGATGAAGGGCGTCGAGAACCTGCGCGAGCTCGCGCATGTCGAGGGTTTCGGCCCGAACGTCGAGGAGTGTCGGCCGCGGTGTGAGGCGCTCGCGGTGACGCTCTTGGCGCACTACGAGCTCGAGCGCCTGCCCGAGATCTACCTGAACGGCGAGCCGGCGCCAGCTTAGGTCAGAGGAGCTTAGCTCGGCGTCTCGATCGGGTGCTTCTCGCGCCAGTGCTCGAAGCCGCCGCGCAGACTGGCCACGTCCTGGAAGCCCTGCTCCAGGAAGTACGCGACGCCGCCCAGGCTCGAGTTGCCGTGATAGCAGTAGACGACCAGCTTCTGCTGCTTGTCGGTCGAAGCGATGAACTCCGCGATCGTGCGGTCGTCCGGGTTGATGGCACCCGGGATGCGAGCGGCGGCGTAGCTGCCAGGGTCGCGCACGTCCACGAACAAGGCGGAGCCGGCGGCGAGCAGCGCTTCGGCGTCGGGGGCGTCGATCTCGGGAATGTCCATGGCAGGGACGGTACCCGACGGCTCGCCGCGGCGCCTGGGAAGCTCGCGGCTATCGACGCAGGACGACGCGCGATTCCGTCCCAGCCTCGAGAGTCACGTCGACGGTCTGCTTCCAGCCGGGTCGCCAGGCGGTCAGCGTTCCTCGGCTGGGCGGCAACCCGTCGATCACGAGGTGGCGCGTCAGTCGGCCGCGAAACTCGACCACTTGCACGTTGGCGGGCTGGGTCAAGTCGTCGTGACGGACCTGCAACCGCCAATGGACCGGCGCCGCGGCGTCCTCGAGTTCGACAGAGAGCGACGCGCATTCGATCGATGTGCTCTGGCCGGGGCGAATGACGTCCAGCAGGTCGAGCCGGCCCGAGACGGAGCGTGCACAGACGAGCAGGCCTTCCGGGCTGCCCCAGCTCGAGGGGAGCTCGTAGCTGCCGCAGCAGAGCACATGGAACTGGGTACGCGCGCCCTCGGCGGTCAGCACATCTGCGTGCAAGTCGTAGACGGGAACGAGCGTCGCGGTCCGCGCCGGCCCGCCCACGATCTCGACCGTTCCCGTGAACGGCTCGCCGGGCGCGTTCCACTCCTCTCGCCACGTGAGACTGCGTTCGTCGCCGTCCGCGAGATCGACGCGTATGACACCCGGCGGGAAGCGGGCTTCGCCGCCGAAGGCGGAAGGAGCGGCGGGACTCGCGGTCAGCATCGAGGCCGGCCCGACGTAGTACGTCCCCGGCGGCAGCGAATCGACGACGAGTTCAGACCCGTCGACCGGAGAAAAGAGGCGATCCCAGGCGTCGCGATCCCTCGCCACGATGGGCGGCGGCTTCGCCGGGACATCGCGCACGCGAAGACTCGCGCCCATGCGTGGAACGATGATCTCGGTCCGCCCACCGAGCACCACTTCGTCCGCGTGCACGTAGGCCAGGCGTTCACGGCTCGAGTCTTCGACCTCGAGGTCGAAGCCGCTCGAGAGGAAGAGTCCCCGCACCTCACCATCCGCAGGCACCCGTCCGAACCACGTCAGCCGTCGTTCCGCGCCTTGGATCGCGTGAACGATCGCCAAGCCGTCGAAGGGAGCGCCGGATCGATCCTGGATCGAGAGCGTCGACTCGACGCACGGAGACAAGAACACGCGACACTCGGCTTCGTTGCGACCCGGGAACGGCTCGACGCGCGTTCGTTCGAAACCGCGAGCGTCGAGCTGCAAGACCACGTCGTCCGCGATGACCGGAACGACGAGTTCGCCGCGGGCGTTGGACTCGCCCTCGAAGACGACGGACTCGAGCGTCGTTCCCCTTTGTGTGTCGAAGCGACGCAGGACGCGCGCGTGCGTCTCGACGGGCTCCTTGGTGAGCCGATGGGTCAGCAGCAAGGTCGTTCCGCTTCGAATCAGGATCTGCACGACGCGAGCGCTCGTCGGAACCTCGAAGCTTGGATTCGCGCTCGATCCATCGGCTGCGTCGAGGACGACCGCGCCGTCCACGACGATGCTCGTCACGTCGTACCGAGGGTCCAAGGAGCGCACCTGCCACCACCCGCTCTCGATCACGATCGGCACGCCCGATCCCTCCCACCGAAGCCGGTACGGCTTCGCGCTCTCGGAGTCCGTGCTGCGCTCGAGCTGGAAGTCGACCGGTGTCGGCCAGGGCGCTCGCCGAGCGTCGCAGAGTTGGACTTCCACGCCGCCACTCGCGAGCACGATCTCGGTCGTCAGACCTGGACCGTCCGAGGACGCGGCTTGGACTCGCAACTCGTCGGAACCGGCTTGGCCGCGAGCGCGCAAGGTCTGTCGCGGTGACGCCGGCATGCTTGCATCCGAGTCATCGGGACTGGCGCCGTGACCCCGATGCAGGGACACGAGCGACTCCGCGCTCTGCTCGGGGCGCGTGACGACGGGCTCGCCCTTTCCTTGGGGGTTCATCCGCCATGCGATCGCGGCGACGACAAAGAAGGCTAGGACGAGTGTCCTTCGCATGTGCATGCCGTGGACGGTACCCGACAGCGCGAACCGTGCCAGCTTCCTCGAACGGCGGGCGGTTCTTGCATGCAGGTTCCGCGGCTCGACGGGACAATCGCGCCTCCACCCAAAAAACTCTTCCCCGGCCAACCGCACCGCTTCCGTCTCCGCCCATGCCACTTTCCTTCTTGTCGGACACCTGCCCGCCGATGGGCATCTACGAGACGCTGTATGCGTTCCGCGACGGCTTCGGAGAGTTCATGGGGTCGCCCGGCACGCATCCTTGGTCGCAAGGGTTTCCGCTGACGACGCAGCTCGCGGGCGGGCCGCCGCTGCCGGAGTCGCTGGAGGTAACGTGGGAGGACCGCTTCTATCCGAAGGCGTGGGGACACCCCGCGCTGCGGGAGGCGATCGCGCGGCACTACAACGACTTCTACGGCTCGCGCATCACGCCCGAGAACGTGATGGTCTTCGCCGGCGGGCGCCCCGGCATCTACGCGGTGCTCGCGTTCCTGAAGAAGCACGTCGAAGTGCGGATCGGCAGCGCCGAGTGGCCGGCGTACCTCGACATCCTGACGCAGACGGGGGCGAACTGGCGAACGGTGGCGTTCAACGAGGAGAACGGCTTCCACCCGCCGAACGCGGCCTACTTCGACCGCACGGGCTTGAACGCGAAGACGCACCTCTTCCCCATCCTCTCGAATCCCGGCAACCCGACGGGACACACGCGGGTGGGCGCGGAACTGGAGGAGCTGATCGCGCTCGCCGAGCAGCCGGGGTGCGGCATCCTGCTCGACGAGGCGTACGAGATGTTCCATCCGTCGAAGGGCGTCAGTGGCATCCGCTACGTCAAGGATCTCGACGAGAGCAACGTCTTCCTGGCCGGCGCGTGCACGAAGGGACTGCAGTGCCCGGGCGTTCGCATCGGCTGGGTCGTCGCGAGCAAGCGCAACATCGAGACGCTCGCCAACTATTCGAGCTTCGGCATGGGCGGCGTCAGCCACCCGTCGCAGCACTACGCGGTTCGGCTGCTTGAGCCAACGCGTGTCGCCCAGGCGCGCGACGCCGTCGCTCGCCACTACGACATGCAGCGCGCGCGCTACGGCGAAGCCTTCGAGCGGTTGGGCCTCGGCGTCCACACCGGCGACGGCGGCTTCTACCACTGGCTGAAGCTGCCCGAGGGACTGCGGGCGAGCGAGCTGAATCGGCGCCTCTTCCGGCACGGCGCCGCCATCCTCGAAGGCAAGGACTGCGACATGGGCCGGCCGCACGCGAAGGATCCGGAGTACGTGTCGCCCTACGACGGCTGGTTCCGCTTCTCGTTCGGACCGCTGCTGCCCGAGTCGTTCGAGTCGGACGTCGCGATTCTGGGGCGAGTGCTGGAGGAGTATCGAGGGTAGGACGGGTCCCCTCGGTTCGGGGGTCGCCCGCGTGGACGTCGGTGCGCGGCTACACTGGCTGGATGCCCGGCGACCCCAGCACCGGCCGCTCGAGCGGCGCTCAGCGTCAGCTCTTGGACGCGGCGGCGCGGCTCTTCGCCGAGCACGGGGTCGAGCGCGTCTCGGTGCGCGCGATCGCGGAGGAAGCCGGCGTTTCGCATGGCTCGGTGCGCTATCACTTCCGCTCGAAGCAGGAGCTGTATCGCGAGGTCCTGCGCGAGTACGGGCCGCGCGTCGACCGCAGCACGTTCGAGGCGCTCGAGCTCGAGTTGGGCGATGCGCCGAAGAAGGAGCACGCCGAGCGCCGACTCATGGCGTGGCTCGGCGATCTCCTTCAGGCGGTCGGCCGCCCGGTCGGCATCTCGGACGGCTTGATGCACCACGAGCTGTGTCGCGCGGGCGGCCCGAGCGACCTCCTGTTCGACTCGTCGATCCGTCCGCACCACGACGAGCTGGAAGCGCTCTTGGCCGGCTTTCGCCCCGAGTGGGACCCGCGCCGCTGTCGCGTCGTCGCGATCGGCATCATCGCGCAGGCGATCTTCTTTCGCATGGCGCGGCCCGTGGCGGTGCGTTTGCTCGAGGAGGACGCTCTCGATACCTGCGCCGACGAGATCGCGGAGGTGCTCGTCGCGACGATCCTCGACGGGATCCGCGGGACCTGAACGTGCGTCAGCACGTTCCCATCAACTGACCGCGTGCGTCAGCGCGAGCGCACGAGTTCGCGGCGACGCAGCGCTTCGAGCGCGATTCGCATCTTCGCGAGGCGCTTGACGCCGACGTCGGGGCGCGGGAAACCCGACAGGTGATCCGCGTACTTGGCTGCCATCAGCGACCAGTGGCAGTGCTCGTCGACGTAGCGTCGCACGGCTTCCTCGCGACGTGCGCGCTCGGCGGGGTCGCTCGCGAGCTGGAGCAGGCGCTCGGCGAGCACGGGCACCTCGTCGGCGCCCAAGGGAATCTTGACGGCGACGTCGTCGGGCAGTTCGCGCTGCTCGGCGCCGTCGGACGCGAGCACGAAGCGACCCAGTGAGAACGCTTGGAAGATGCCGCCCGACGTGCCGCCCGACGACGGACCGCGCAGGTTGAGCGCGACGTCGCCCGCGTGCAGCCAGTCCCACGCCTCTTCCTCGCTGACGAAGCCCGTGAAGTGTACGGCGTCCTCGAGTCCGAGCGCCCGCGCCGTCGCGCGCGGGTCGAAGTCGACGGCGACGACGTTGCCGGCCAACACCATGCGGATCGAGGGATCGGTGCGTCGCGCCAGTTCGAGCGCGCGCAGGGCTTCCTCGATGCGTTTGTGCTTCTGCACGCCGCCGAAGCTGGTGACGACGAAGCCGTCGTGCCAATCGGTGGGCAAGCCCATGCGCGCGCGCGTCGCGGCGCGCGGCTCGTCGTGCCAGCGGCGCTCGGCCCCGTGCTGCACTAGGCCCGTCTTCGTCACGGCGTTGCGCTCCAAGAGGATGCGTCGGCGCACGTACTCCGAGTGCACGATGAAGGCGTCGGCGAAGCGCACGATCGAGCGGTTGAGCGGCAAGAGGAATCGGTCGCGCGAGAGGTCGACGGGCCGAATCGGTCGCGCGCTCGGCTCCGCGAGGTCGAGTTCGTGCACACCCTTCGCGTCGCGCCAGTTGACGCGCTTGACAAAGGAGCCGAGGCGCCGGCAGTCTCCGTGCTCACGCTGTTCTCGCGTAACGGTGATGCCGGCGGTGCGCAGCCACACGACGGGGCGGTCGGCGCCGTCCAGCTTCAGCGTCGTCGTCCCCTCGGCGACGTGCGCGCCGTCGACGGCTTCGGGGCGGAGCGCCAGGGACGCCGTGCGCGCGCCCTCGAGGTGCACGTCGAAGCTGACTTCCCGCACACCCTTCGCTGGGATCCGCACGGCCGCCGCGTCGGACGTCCAGCGTCCGCCGTGCGACTCGTACTCGTGCCAACCCGCCAAGATCACGCCAGGCAACGCGTCGGGGTCGCCGATGGGCTCGGGCCGCCGGCGCCCGTTGCGGCGCGCGCTCCAGTTCGCGCAGTACGTCCGGGCTTGTTCGAAGCCGCCCTCGCGCAGCGCGAGCGCGTGTCCCTTCGCGCCGCCGCGCACCAGCCCCGGATAGGCCGCCGTGGCGAGGTCGAACAGCACCCAGTCGTGCTGCATGACGGTCCCGCCGATGGCGCGGACCATCAACGCCATGAAGCCGTGATGCGCCTCGTTGCCAAGCTGGAAGAGCACCTGGTCGAAGTGGTTCGGCACCAGTTCGTCGACGAGCCGCGCGCGCTCGTCGCCCCAAGCCGCTTCGTCGGCGCCGTGCTGCACGTAGAGCTCGACGTCGACGTGCTCGCGCAAGTACGGCAGAAGATGGCGCGTGTAGTCGCCGATCCCCGAGCGAACGGAGGGCGGCGTCGTCACCAGCGCGACGCGCAGTCGCGAGTTGGATGCGGGAGGCACGGCAGCAGCGACTAGGCGGTGATGATCTCGACGCCGTCGGCGCCGAGGTAGAGCGTGTGCTCGCTCTGCGCGACCATCACGCCCGGCTGCTCGACGAGCGGTGGGTAGCGCATCAACGAGCCCTGACGCGCGAGCGCGGTGATCGTGGCGTCGACGTCCTTCGCATCGAACTCCTGGAAGTAGCGCCGCGCGATCGGCAGCCCACGCCAGGCGGTGATCGCGTTCAGGATGTCCTTGTCGAGACCCTTCGCCTTGCGCGGCGGGCGCACCATCATGAAGACCTCGGCCTTGCCCTCTTCGCGGATCATGCCGCGTCCGGTGCAGGCGAAGGGCTCGATCGCGATCGCCTGCTCCGCGGGCAGGGTGTCCCGACTGCGCTCGGCATAGCTGGGGATCTGCGGCGAGGTGTGCACCTTCCAGCGCGCGAGTCCGTGTCCGGTCAGGTTCCGCACGGGCTGGAAGCCCGCGCCGACGATCGTCCGCTCGACGGCGGCGCCGATCTCGCCGACCTTGCGACCCGGTTGCACCAGCGCGATCGCCGCGTTGAGCGCGTCGCGCGAGGCCTGGATCAAGGCGCCCCAGCGACCGTCCTCGGAGAGGTCGACGGTACAGGCCGAGTCGGCGATGTAGCCGTCCACGTGCACGCCGAGGTCGATCTTGACGCAGTCGCCCGCTTCGTAGGTCTCGTCGTCCCGGAGGCCCGAGCAGTAGTGCGCCGCGATCTCGTTGCGGCTCGACTGGGCCGGAAACGCCGGCACGCCGCCCAGGTCACGAATCCGTGCCTCGACGCCTTCGAGCACCGATTGGATCGTCACGCCGGGGCGGATCGCGTCGGCTGCCCATTCACGGCAGTCCCGGTTGATGCGGCCTGCCTGGCGCAAGCACTCGAGGGCGGATGAATCCATCAGGGAAGGATAACGCCCAGATCACGGGCGTTGGACGGGAAGTCGCGCCCTATTCGAGCGGACCGCCCACGGCGGAGAGCGCGGCGTCGAGCGTGCGCCGCGCGGGCGCGCCGTCGATCGCTTCCGGTACGGCAGCGACCAGCGCGCGGAGCGCCGCTGCGAGCGCCTCCGGCCTGAGATCGGCGACCGCCTCGGCCCCCTTCGAGACGCGCCAGATGCGCGGCGCGGCCGCGGGATCCGTGCGGAGGTAGAGCTGCTCGGCGTCGCAGCCCGGCTCGCCCCAGGTGTCGACCTCGAGCGGCTCGAGCGCGGCGCCGATCGTCGCCACGAGGCGCTCGACGGTGCCCGGCTCGAGCGCGACACTGGTGGGGTTGGCGCCGACACCCAGCCACAGTCGGTCGTCCGCCGAGAAGCGCAGGAAGTGTTCCCCGGCGCGGCAGGAACGAATTTCCAGCCCCAAGAGCGCGGGCGGCACCGCGGCGCCGACCTTGGCCACGGCGGGCAGCTTGGGCCAGCGGCCTCCGGCCAGCGCCTTGACCTCGTCGCGCAGCGCCTGGAACGCCGCCGCGTTCGCCGGCGCGGACGCGGGCTCCTCCGGGCGCACCGCCAGCGCGTGCCCCAGGCGCTGCTCCAACGCGCGCGTCGCGGCGAAACGCGCCGCGCGCCCGGTGTCCTGGTCGAAGAAGACGTCGGTGCGATCCAGTTCTTCGACGATCCACGCCAAGGCCCAGCGCGTGCCCCAGGCGTCGACGAGCTCGGCGGCGTCGCGCCGCACACGGTCGCTCGAGTCCGACTTCAAGAGCGCGTGCAAGACCGGCTCGTCGGCGCGCGCATCCAAGGCGCCGAGCGCCGTCACGCCCGCCGAGCGCACGGACGCCAAGGGATCGTCCAGCCACGCGAGGGCGCGCTCGCGCTCGAAGGCTTGGATGGAGGCGGCCAAGCCGCGCGCCGCAGCCGGTCGCCAGGGGAAGTCACGGTCGTCGAGCGCCCGCCACAAGCGCTCGCGCAATTCGGCGCTGCCGAGCTTCCCGGCGACCTCGACGAGTTCTTGGCCGAGGTCCGCCAACGACTCGGTCTCGAGCAGCGTCAGCATCCGCGGCGCGGCTTCGTCCGCCAGCGCGATCAGTCGCTCGGCCGCCTGGGGCCGCACGACCGGCGAACCGTTCTGCGCCGCTTCCAGCAGGCGGTCGACCTGGGGCGCGGCCTGCGCACTCGCGACACCCGCGAGCACGAGGGCGGCCAGCCAGCGAAGGGGGGGCTTAGAAGAAGTTGCCATCCAGTCGGTAGAGCGATTCCACGAGTCCCAGGTCGTCGGTCTTCTCGGAGACGCTCAAGCGACCCTCGAAGGTGATTTGGCCGGGTCGGTAGCCGGTCCTACCGCTGTCGAGCGTGATCTCGACGAAGTGATTGACGAGCGGCGTCCCCGCGCACATGCAGGCGTCGCCCACGACCAGGAAGGTCTTCGTGTCGTCGTCGGTCTCGTTGTGCATGTAGGCGTCGAACACGACGCGGATGCCATCGAGGTCCGCGACGCTCGCCGGTAGGTCCATCCCAGGGCGATAGTCATAGTCCGCGAGCTTCGTCAATTCGATCTCGATCGGATCCTCGACCGGCATGGCTCCAACGGCCAGTGCGGCGAGAACGAGCGGCAGGAGACGTCGCATGGCATTCCTCATCTAGAATCGTCGGCGCTAGTAGAGCGCCCGCACGGAATCGGCTTTCAAGCGGTACAGGCTCAAGACGTACCCATCGTCGTCGAGAACCTCGCCCACGTCCAGGGTGCCGCGCACGGTGATGGTCTCGTACGCCGAGAACTCCTCGCTATTCGCCCCGGTGTTGTCGACCTCGATCCATTCGTCGAACAGGGGGGTCTGGCCGAAGCAGCAGCCCGGCGGAAAGCGGCCCAGGAGGAACCGGTCGATCTTACGGTCCTTCCAGTCGACGGCGATCATGAAGCCCGAGATCACGACCGGCTGGTCGTGGAGCGCGCGCGGGTGCTCGGGGAAGTCGGCCAGCGCGATGTTCGGCACCTCCGGCGCGCGCAGCTCCGGCGGGTCGTAGCCCTCGAACAAGAGGTGCGCGAAGTCGACGGAGAAGTAGCCGTCGTCGCCCTGCACGGGCGCATCGAGCACGCTCCCGCGCGAGCTGGCGTGTTCCCCCGACTCGTGGTCGAGGGATGCGCCCAGCGCGCCCATGCCCGTCGGCAGCGCCGGCGCGTCGGGGTCGCTGGGCAGACCGCGCGGCGTCCGCGAGGTGCTCGGGCCCGTCGCCGTCGGCTCGGCGCGGAAGGAGCGGCCTTCGAGCGCCACGCGCCCCTCGTCGTCGAGGAGCCCGGTGTACTGGGCGCGATCCAGCTCGGCGAAGTCCCGCTCGTTCAACCACACGAGGGTGGCGGCGGCGGAGAGGGACATGCTGGCGAGACCGCCGAGGAGGAGAAGAGGATTCATGGGGCGTCCATACAGTACTACGACGGGATTCGGAGCCGGACCACGGTCATTCTCGGCGTTCTCCGTGCCCGCATGCGGGATCGTAGGGCGGCCTTACTCGTTGCCTTCGGGATAGCGGAAGTCGGTGGGCGGAAACGCGACGCCGCGCAGCGTGAGCTCGGCCAAGCGGGCGGCGAAGGTCGTCTGGCCCACGAGGCCCGGGTGCGTACCCCGGAACTCGGACGTGTCCCCCACGGTCTCGCCGGTCAGGTCGCTGGCGACGGGCGCGAGTTCGATGCGGAAGGGCTCGCCCTCGTCCGGCGCGACGGTGAGCGTCAGCGCGGACGCGGCCAGCCGCAGCGAGCGCTCGGCCTCACCGTCGAGCACGTAGGCCACGAGCTCGCCCGACGCCGCGTCCAGCACGAACTCGACGTGCGCCGCTTCGTCGCCGAGCACGACCAGCGCGCCCCCGTGGGGCGCCGTGTGGACGTGCGCTTGCCCCGTCGCGTGATCGTGCGGGTGAGCGTGCGCATGGCCGTGGTCGTGAGCGTCGCCGCAGCCGACCAAGGATGCCGCCAGGAAGAGCGCGAGGAGCGAGGAGTGGTTCCGCATGGTGTCGGGCGAGGGAAAGCGATTGCGTCGAGAGCGAAGCCTGACCGGGCCGTCAGTTCGTGGCGCCGAGGTGCTTGGCGACCTCGGTCGAATACGCCTGGGCGGCCGGCAGTAGGCCGGAGAGCATGCCCAGCACGACGGCTCCGACGGGCGCCCAGAGGTACGCGGGATGCAGCGCGAAGGGCTCCAGCACGACGCCCGTCTGGCGCCGCACGACGATCGCCGCGACGGCCAGGATGGCGGCCGCGACGGGGAAGGCGACGAGGCTGCCGAAGAACGAGATCGCGCCGGCTTCCAGCACGATCGCGCTGAACACGGTGCGTCGCTTGGCGCCCAGCGCGCGCAGGATGGCGAACTCGCGCCGGCGCTCGTTCATCGAGTTCGTCAGGCTCGCGAGGATGCCGCCCGCCGCGACGGCGACGACCAGGTACGCGACCAGTTCCAGCACGCGACTGACCCAGCCGAGCTTGTCGAACAGCTCCAGCATGATTCCGCCGATGGGCCAGGCGAGCGTCGCGACCTTGCCTTGATTGTTGATCTCCTGCGCGAGCGATTGCCCCGTCTGCAGATTGCCCCCGCGGAACGTCAGCATCACGGCGCTGACCTCCTTGTGCCCGTCGGGGATCTCGGCCTCGGGCGACGGCTCGTAGGCCTCGCCGGAACCGCGCAGCACGTGACCGCCCATGCGGTAGA
This sequence comes from Planctomycetota bacterium, assembly GCA_040880665.1. Taxonomy (GTDB): domain Bacteria; phylum Planctomycetota; class UBA1135; order UBA1135; genus JBBDIB01. The sequence goes on along the minus strand of JBBDIB010000068.1, from coordinate 3,297 downwards.
TGCCTTCGATCGGGATCCAGATGACGCGGTCCGAGGGCGAGTTCGTCGGCTCGACGAGGCCCACGATCACGTACTGCTCGGCGTGCTTCGCGCGCTCGTCGAAGACGATGCCGTGGTACGGGTGGATCACGTCGCCGATGCGCAGCTCGAGGTCGCGCGCCACCGTCGCACCGATGACGGCTTCCATCTTGTCGGGCTGGAACGCTCGACCCGGCGGCGGGATCTCGAGGCCGCGACCCTCGACCAGCTCGAACTCGGTGAACAGTTCGCGCGTCGTCCCGACGATGCGATAACCGCGATAGTTGTCGCCCACTGCGTAGGGAATCGCGAGCTCGATGCGCCGGTCGGCCGCGATCGTCTCGTACAGCGACCACGGCAGGTTGCCCGGCGACGTCTCGAGGTGGAAGACGGTGTTGAGGACGAGTTGCAGCTTGCTGCCGCGAGCCCCCAGCACCGCATCGAAGCCCACGGGCCCGCCGGCGAACGCGGCGCGACTTTGGGTCGAGACGTTGAAGACCGCCATCACCAGCCCGACGCCGAGCGCGACCGACAGCACCGTCACGACGGTCGAGAGCGCGTGGTTCGCGAGGCTCTTCCGGACGATCAGGAACAGCGTCCTCATACGTGGCTCGCGCTCTCGACGCGGTTCAGATCGGCGAGGTCGTAGCGCGTCTCGAACGCCGACAGCACCAGCTCGTCGTGGGAGACGACCAACAGCGCGGCGCCACGCTCGCGCGCGACCTCGCGAATCAGCGCCAACGCTTCGCGGCCGTTGACGGCGTCGAGGTTGCCCGTCGGCTCGTCCGCCAAGACGAGCCGCGGCCGGTTCGCCAGCGCGCGCGCGACGGCGACGCGTTGGCGCTGGCCGATCGAGAGTTGCTCGGGCGTGTGGTGCAGGCGTTCGCCCATGCCGAGGCGCTCGAGCAATTCGCGCGCGTAGCGCCGATCGATCCCGGGCCCGAAGGACATGCCCAGCACGACGTTCTCCAGCGCGGTGTAGCCACCCAACAAATGGAACTGCTGGAACACGTAGCCGATGTGCCGCGCGCGAAAGGCGTCGCGCCGCGCTTCCGACAGCGCCTCGAGGTGCGTGCCGTCGATCACGACCGAGCCCGCGTCGGGCACCAACAGGCCCGCGATCAGGTGCAACAGCGTGGTCTTGCCCGAGCCGCTCCGCCCCTCGAGCACGACCTGCTCGCGTTCGTCGAGGGTGAAGCGCTCGATGTCGAGCACCGGCTGCAGCTCGCCGTCGGGCGAGCGGTAGCGTTTCACGACGTCTTGGATCTCGAGCAGCATGGGGGTCGCGCATGGTAGCGGCCACCTCGCGCGATCGCCTCCTAGGAGCCTGCGTCACGGGTGGCAGTTCGCCAGGCACCGATCCTCGAACCGATCTCAGCGTCGTGCCAAGGTCCCCAATGGCATCCAACCATGGGGAACTTGTCACTCCTTGATCTCGATCCGATGCTCGGCACCTGGCGAACCGCCACCCGTGACGCAGACTCCTAGGGCGAGCCGAACGTCACCGCGAGAGCGTTCGTCGTGCGCAACGGCTCGTTCGACGTGAGGCCCTGAACGTCGATGAACATGCCCTGTACGTACCAGGTCTGGCCGATCAGGTTGATCGCATCGAGCGGCGCCCCCAGCGCCAACTGCGACGGTCCAACACCGGTCCAAGGAGCTCCGATCGGACCGAAGACCGGATTCGGCCCGCCCAGTCCCAGGATGACTTCGCCGAAGACCCAGGTCAGCCCACAATCGGTCAAGGGATCGAACGGCGTCACGATCGCGCGATTCGCAAAGAACAACTGCGGCACCGCACCTGCGACCTGCGCTTGATCGAGGCCCATCAGGAACACGTCGCCGATGCGCGCCGACCCGCCGGTCTGCGTCAGCGTGGCGGTATTCAGGCTGTAGCATCCGGGAACCTGGACGATCGAGCTTGCCACCACCGGCGGCGCCGTGGGAACGACGAAGACGCCCGTCGTTCCGTCGACGAGCTCGCCCCCGAAGGCGACGAAGCCCGAACGCCCAGTCGCGCAGAACGCGCCCGGAGAATCGAGGATGCGCCAGACGGCCGAGCCGTCCACGACGGTCACGCCCCGTTGAACGACCGGCGTGTCGCCGCGGAAGATCGCGACACCACCAGCCGGATCGGGGTCCGTCCAGGCGCCGAACCAGAACGGCACGCCGTCCTCCGCCAGGAACACGCGTCCGAGGCTCGTCAGCGGACCCGGCAAGCCGGTCGGCGCGAGGCCGACGCGCTGCGCCACGACGCAGCCGTCCATGAGCAGAACCTCGTCGCCACCCACGAGGTTGCCGCGCACCGCGCGCGTGCCATCGTCGCTGAGCGCGAGCTGTCGGCCCACCTCGCCCCAGACGAGCGGCCCGCCACAGATGGTGCACAGGTCACAGGCGTCGACGACACCGTTGCGCGCCACGGCGCCGGCGATCCCTTGCAGGGTGAAGAGACTGCACGCAACCAGCACGTCACCGCTCGCGTTGATCGCGTAGCCGTCCTGCGTGTCGGCCAGATCGAAGATCGGCCCGGTTTGCGCCGTGCACGTCGGCTGCGTACAGAGCGTGTCCCCCACGGCCAAGACCCGCGCCGGGTTCTCGACGACGCCGCAGCCCGACTCGATGTCGATCAGGGCCTCGAACAAGCCACCGGGCGTGTCGACGTCAACGCGCACCAGGAAGCGCGCCGAGCAGGAGTTGGACCCGCGCGCCAGCTTGAAGGAGACGATGTCCGCGTACACGGCCTCCCCACCGAAGCCCACGCCAGCGGCCGAAGTGCCCGTGCGCAAGATCTGCCGTGGCCCGAAGTACAGCGCTTCGTACGCGCCACCGACGGCCGTCATGCCGCCCTTGACGATGTAGGCCAGCCGCCCCGCGGTGTCCTGCGCGATCGTGCCGAAGCCCGTGATCGCAGCCCCCGTGGGATTGGGCATGGGCACGGGGTCGCCCTCGCGTAGGAACAACCCGTCGGGGCCGAACAAGATTTCGTCGGTGTTCGCGGGCGCACCCGCGAGCACGCCGTGGATCGTGTAGCTCGTTGGGCTCGTGACCGCGTGCGCCGTGACGCTGGCGAGCGTGCCGACCGGGACGGCGTTCGCCGTGGCGATCACGTCACCGACCGCGACCACCGTCGCTTGCGCACCGAGCGCGACCGCCAGCAACGGCGCCGCGCAGCAGCCAGCCAGAAGGGTGCGGCCCATCGAACCGAGAGGCGCAGTCATAGTCTCTCCAGGGGGGTGAATCACGTGTCGCAAGCTCTCTGTTCGGTGCGGGGCGGGTCTG
>JBBDIB010000067.1:0-19735 GCA_040880665.1 Planctomycetota bacterium | reverse complement strand
GCGGGCTTCCACGGCACCAGCAGCAAGCGTCGTCGCCGTCCAGCCGACGAGTTGCCCCACGTTGGCGCTCGCCCGCACATCGCTGGTGACGGGATAGGGCGCGAGGGCCGCGGCGAGCGCCAGCGCCGCTCCCGCCCCCAGCGCAGGCACCGTCCAAGCGCGGCAAAAGGGCTCCTTCGTCAGGAGCATCTCGCCCGCCAACAAGACGACCGCACCCGGCACGAACAACGCGGTGAACGGCAAGGGAGCGGTGAAGCCCAGCAGCGAGGCGGCGCCCGCCAGCACGACCGCGCCGAGGAACGCCGCGGCCGTGCGGAGGCTCGCGCCCCGAACGAGCGCCAAGCCGAGCAGCGCCGCGAAATGCGGTAGGACGAAGGCCCGCCGCGCCCCGCGCGCGGCGAAGTCCAGGAACGTGAAGCGGCGGCGCAGCTCGGGTGCGACGACCTCACGCCGCGTCACGCCGGCGCCGAAGGCGACGGGCCACGGCGGCCGATCGCCGAAGCGCACCTCGACCAACGAGCGATGCCACGGATCCTTCTCGGCGAAGGGATCGACGACGAGCTCGAAGCGCCGGAGCGAACGCGTAGCGACGAGACGACGCTCCAGGACCACGTACCCGGCGACTTCGGACGGAGCGAGCTGAAGCAGCGTCGAGGTCGCAGGCGCTTCGTCGACGACGATGCGCCAGTGCTCGCCGACATAGCGCTCGAGCGCCGCGCGCGCGTCGCGCAGCTCGGCCGCGCTCAACTCGCCGTCGTAGTCGTAGTCGATGCCGGGGAGCGCGTCGCTGAGGCTCGCGACCTGGATTCGATGTTGCCAGGTCGCGGTGCGCCCTTCCACGACGAGCACCGAGCTCGACTCCGAGTCAGGGTGCAAGAGCGCCAACGCGATGGCGAGTTCAATCAGCAACGTCGATCCGGTAGACGTTCGTCGCGCCCGGGAACTCGGCCAGGCTGGCCGCCTGCACCTTGGCCAGGATCGCGGGATCGCTCGTATCGGCGAACACGTAGAACTTCCACAGGTCGCGATACGCGCGCTCCAAGTCCGCCAGTCGGGGCACTCGCTCGGCGAAGTGCGCCAGCGGGCGCACGTCGGCTTCGCCCGGCCAACGCACGTGCGTTTGCGCCTCCTTGAGCTGCATCCGCGCCGCCGGACAGTAGAAGATGACCTCGACCTCACGCCCGGTCGCGAAGCGCACGACATCCATGACGCGGGCCTCGGCGGCCGCGCGCTGCTTGTGAGCCTCGGCGGAGAAGAACTCGGCGACGAGCCGCTCCTGCACCGCCTTGTTCGCATAGCGCGGGAACACGGCAGCGCGCTTCAGCAGACGCCGGCGCCGGAATCGGTCGACGAGCGAGTGGATGCGTTGCGCCACGTCGGCGCGGCCATCGGCGCGCGCTCGGTCGGCGCGATTCGAGAGCAACTCGAGCAAACTTGCATCCTCGAGGTCGTAGAAGTCCGCCTCGACGACGAGGTCGTGGACGACGGCCAGCTCGACCGCGCGCGCCAGGAGCGCGCCGGCCGCGACCTTCGCGTGGTGGTAGTAGACGCGCTCGGAGAAGTAGTAGCGCGCTTCGAGGAGCCGCACGATCTCGCTCAGGATGTCCTCGCGCAAGAGGTCGCGCTTGGCGAGATCCACGAACAGATTCGAGCTCTTGCGATCGATCCGGAAGTAGTTCGTGACGCGCGGATCGATGCCAAGCTTGAGACCCGTGAAGTACGCGTCGCGCTGCAGGTAGTCGAGGATGTCCGAGCACAGCGTGTCCGATATCACCTGGCTCCAGTACGGCGGCACGCCATGGCTCTCGCCCGGGGCGTCCAGCAGCGTCTTCAGCACGTCGCCGCGCGCCCCGAGCTCGTCCAACAAGCCCCCCAATTCGGTCTTCGGGTCGAGGGCGCGCTGGTAGCGATAGGCCGAGTCGTGCCGATGGAACAACCCGGTTTGATCCTCGATGTTGTGGCCGAACGGGATGTGCGTGACGTCGTGGACGAGCGCCGCCAGGCGAATAACGCGCGCTTCGTCCTCGGGGATGCCGAGCGATCCGCGCGGATCCAGCTCGTAGTTGCGCTGAATCGCCTCCACCATCGCCTGCGTCATGTGCAGCGTGCCGATCGAGTGATCGAAGCGCGTGTGCAGCGCGCCCGGATAGGCGACGTAGGCCGTGCCCAACTGCTTGATGCCGCGCAACCGCTGCATCGCGGCCGTGTCGAGCACGGCGATCTCTTCGTGAGTCAGGTACACGTCGCCGTGCACCGGATCGCGCAACACGCTGAATCGTTTCGGGGGGGCCATGCCGGGACTCTATCCGCTGAGCTCGCCGTTCGAGCGAGCGCGGGAACGCAGCCTACTGCCGGATCGTCAGCGCGTCGAAGTTCGACGAGCGCAGACCGACCAGGGTCGGCGCCAGTTCGAGCACCATGAATTGCGCGAAGATGGTCGTACCCGCGAGGCTCGGCACGTCCGGCAGATCGATGCCAAGCTCGTGCCGACCTCCTGCGTCGAGCACGCCCAAGAGGTCGGGGTTCGACAACTGCGCGAAGAAGAACGGGTCGGCGGCGAGGAACCAGGTTTGGCCGAAGATGGTCGCCGGCAGCGTGACTCCGAGCGACAGCCCCAGGAAGTAGATGCTGCCGGGATCCTGGAGCGAGCTGAGGAAGAACTCGCTCGTTCCGCCGACGTACGGATCGGGCGAGAAGAGTCCAGCCGTCCACGCCGTCGTGTCGTTGGGATCGAGCGCGCCGGGGCTACCGCTGTCCGCGCCGGCCGCCCAGGCGTTCGTCGACAACGCGAAGTTGGTCGGCGTCCCCGGAGCATCAGCGGCGAGGCGTGAAACGCTCCGTCCCGCGACGACGGGGAGGTTCGCGCCGCCCCACTGCACCGACTCGACCGACTGTCCGTTCTGGTTCTGGACCGCGAGCGTGCCGCTCCCGTTCGCGAAGTCGAACATGCCCGCCGAAGGACCCGTATGCACGAACAGGTTGCCGTTGCGGTAGCGCTTGCCGTCGTCTCCGAGAACGATCGACTCGCCTTGGCGCAGCAGGATGCGGCTCGCGAGCGTGAACGAGTTGCCGCCCGAAATGAAGCGCGTCCCGAACAGGTCGACGGGCTGCGTCGAGACGTTGGTCAGCTCGAACCACTCGCCGAAGCTGTCGGACGCCTGCGTGGGATCGATCAAGAGTTCCGTAACCGCCAACGATGTCGGGCCGCTGACGCCGGCGACGGTCGGAATCGGGCCAGGGTTCTCGTGCGTCGTGAAATAGAGCTCTTCGCCCGGGTCCGCGCCCGAAGCCGTGAAGCGCTCGCCGTTGGTGCGGATGACGACGTGCTCGCCGACCTCGGTGAATCCTTGCGCCTCGAAGGCGCCGACCGTGTCACCGGCGGACGTGCACCATTGGACGCGCGTCGCGAGCGGCGTCGACCAGCGCTCCACGATCCGGCTGTCGGGGTGCCCGTAGGGATTGTCGAAGCCCGCCGAGTACAGGACGAGCGACGGTTGGAAGGCGTTCACGACCGCGCTGCTCGAACTGGTGAACGAACCGTGGTGACTGGCGACGACGACCTCGATCTGCCCGATCGTCGCGGCCATCGCACTCTCGAGGTCCGGCGTTCCGTTGCCGCCGGCGGTCAGGTCACCGCCCACGTAGAACTCGAAGTCGCGGTAGCGCACGAGCGAGGCCACCGAGGCCGCGTTCTCGTATTGCGTCTCGCCGCCGGTCAGGTTGGTGACGCCGCCGCTGGTCGTGCCGTTCGCGGCGACGATCTCCAGCACGGCCCCGTCGCCGAGCGGCAGGACGGTGCCGACGGTCGCCGTCGTGCGAACGGCTCCCGCGGCAGCGACGTAGCTCGTCACGCTGCTGTTCGTCGGACGGTTCGCGTCGCCCCGATCGTAGGCGGCGAAGTCGGGCAGGTAGCCCTGCTGGAACAGCTCGTCCATTCCGCCGATGTGATCGGTGTGGTAGTGCGTCGCGATGGCGTAGTCGAAATCGGTGACACCCAGCGACTGCAGGTACGGGCGCACGACGCCGAGGCCGTCGCCGTTGTTGCCCGCGTCGATCATCACGCGCGTTCCATCGGGCCCCTCGATGAAGATCGCCAGCCCCTGCCCTGCCGAACCGACGCGCAGCACGTGGATCGAGAGCTCCCCCGCGGCCACGGTCAGGGCGAGCACGAAGGAACACAGGAAACCGAGGACGTAGCGCATGAAGGGAGAGCCGGCGAGGGGTGGGCCCCGATTCTAGCCCGGCCCGCGGCACTCGGGTTCATTCGCGCCGAAACGCCGGCGCGCGAGGCGAGAATGAAGCGGCACGCAGTGCGTAGGATGTCCCCATGAAGCTGCCCCTCGTCGTCGTACTCCTCGCCCTCTCGATCGTCGGAACCGGCCTCGCCGTGTCGAATCTAGGCGCTTCCGCGGCGCCGCGCGGCGGCACGCTGGAGGATCGCGTCTCGCAGTTGGCCGCGCAGTTGGACGAGCTGCGGGCAGAACTGAACGCGATCCAGGGCGAACGCCAAGGAGCACGCAGCTCGCTGGCCAGCGCGACGCAACGCATCCCGGCCCTCTCGGACGAAGCGCTCGACGCCGCGGTCGCGCGTTGGATGGCGGCGCATCCTCCGGAAGCGGCGCGACTGAGCGCGAGTCAGCGGGACGCGCGCGACCTCGGCTCGCTCTCCCTTCAGGAGCTGATCGAACTGGTCACCGACGAGAGCATCTCCAGCGACCAGATGCACGAGCTGTGGAGCCGACTCTCCAAGGCCGGCAGGAGCGAGGAGATCATCGCCGAACTCGAACGACTGGCCGAGAACTCGCCGCACGACCCAGACGCCCAACTGGCGCTCGGCACGGCCTACCTGTATCGCATCTTCGACGTCGGGCAGGGTCCGCTCGCCGGCGAGTACGCGACCAAGGCCGACGCGGCGTTCGCCCGTGCGATCGAGCTGGACGACACGCACTACGAAGCGCGCATGATGAAGGCCGTCTCGCTCTCGAACTGGCCCGCGTTCCTGGGCAAGACGCCGCAAGCCATCTCCGAGTTCGAAACGCTGATCGACATGCAGTCGAGCCTCGCCGAGGAGGAACGCACGCCGGACCCCTATCTCATGCTCGGAAACCTCTATTCACAGACTGGAGAGCGCGAACGGGCCATCGAGATCTGGCGCAATGGACTCGCGCTGTTCCCGGATCATGCGGGCCTGAGGCGCCAGCTCGAGCTGCACCAGTAGCCTGGAGGCGCGGGACTTCCGGGCGCGTCGCCGTAGGATGGCGCGGATGATTCGCTCCGCCCTCGCACTGGCCTGCCTCGCGCTCGCGCTCGACGCCCAGGACATCGCGCTCGAGAGCGAGCCGGTCCGTTGGCGCCTCTCCGGCGAGAGCTTTTCGTCGGACGTCGGACGCTTGGGTCTCGTCGGCTTGCACGTCGACGTGCTCGATCGCGTGGCGGCTCTTCCCGGCGTGTTCTTCGGGCTCGGCGGCTACGGCGCCGCGAGCGGGTCGCGCGGCGGCTTGTTCGTCGGCGGCGTGACGGCCGGCTGGCGGCACGAGTTCGCGGACGACTGGCGCGTCGAAGTCGGCCTCTTCGGCGGCGGCGGTGGCGGCGGTGGCAACGCCGAGTTCGACGGGCTCTTCCTGCGCCCCTTCGTCGCCCTCGAGCGGCGGCTGGGCCTGTTCGGGCTGCGCGTCGAAGGCGCCCACGTCAACACGCCCGACGGCGAGATCGAGGACACGCACCTCGCGCTCGGCCTGACGATTCCCGCAGAGCTCCTCGAGGCGCGGCACTCGAAGCGCACTTCTATTATTCCCGAGCGCGCCGTCGTGCGCCGCACGATCCGCGCGCGCGCGATGGCACAACGGCTCGACCCGTCGAGCGATTCACGCCGGCGTGACGGGACGCAGCTCGACGGCATCGAATTGCTCGGCATCGGCGTCGACTACGTGCTGGGTGACTACTTCTTCGTGCCTGTCGAAGCCTATGGCGCGGTCGGCGGCGGCGTCGACGGCTTCGCCATGGGCCTCGCGGGACTCGGCGCTTCGCTGCCGTTGGGCTCCGAGCGCGTGCGCCTCGAGCTGAAGGCGCTGGCTGGCGCGGGCGGTGGCGGCGACGTCGATACGGGCGGCGGCTTCGGTTGGCGCACGTCGGTGGGCCTTCACATCCAGCTCGCCTCCGCCTGGGGCTTCGCGGTCGAAGGCGGCTGGATGGAGTATCCCGACGGAAGCTTCGAGACGCGCACGCTCGGAGCCGGAATCGAGCGGCGTCTGACGGGACCGGAACTCGCACTCGACTACCCGCGCTCGCGACTTCTGGAGGAGGGACTGTCGAGCGACGACATCGAGGTCGGGCGCACGCGCGTGTCGCTGCAACACAAGTTCTATTCCATCTCCGGCGACGCGCGGAAGAAGGACGGCACGGAGTACGAGAGCAGCATCGCGCTCCTCGGGGTCGCGATCGAAGAACCGATCACCGACTGGTTCGCGCTGACGGGGCGCGCGTTCGGGCCGTGGTCCGGCAATATCGGCGGATACGCCGAAGGCTTCTTCGGAACCAAGTTCTCGACGCGTCCGCTCGACGACTGGCGGCACGTCGTGTTCGCGGTGGGCGAGGTCGGCGCCGGTGGTGGCGGCGGCGCCGACGTGGGCTCGGGCCTCCTGTTCCAGATTGGCGCCGGCTATCGCTACGAATGGAGCGAGCGTGCGTCCGTCTCGCTCGAGATCGCGCACATGGAGGCCGACCAGGGCACTTTCCGCGGCGAAGCGTTCACCCTGGGCCTCATCTGGAACCTGATGCAACCGCGGTATCGATGAGCCCGACGCGGTTTCGACTCGGAACGTCGAGTTGGTCCGCCAAGGGCTGGGTCGGACCGTTCTATCCGCCCGGCACGCCTCCGCGTGGCTTCCTGGCGCACTACGCGGAGCACTTCACGACGGTCGAAGCCGACGTCACGTACTACCGGATGCCCGACCGCAAGCTGGTCGCGGGCTGGAAGAGCGCGGTGCCCGATGGCTTCCAGGTGTCGGCGAAGTTCCCGCGCACGATCGTGCATGCGGGCGACGGTCCGCGGCCGGACGCGGACACGGTCTTGGTCTGGGAACGCGTCGGCGGCGACGCACTCGAGTTCGTCGAACGCATGAGCGCGCTCGAGGGAAACCTCGGGCCCTTGGTGCTGCAGTTCCCGTACTTCAACCAACGCGCGTTCCCGAGCGTCGAGCCCTTTCTCGAACGCTTGGACGGGTTCCTCGAACGACTGTCGCCGGTGCCACGGCTCGCCGTCGAAGTGCGCAACAAGCATTGGGTCGACACGCCGCTCCTCGACCTCCTGCGTGCGCGCGGTGTCGCGCTGGTGCTCGTCGACCTCGCGTACATGCCGCATCCAGCAGAGTTCCAACAGCGCTTCGATCTCGTCACGACGGACTTCGTCTACTGCCGTTTGATCGGCGATCGCCAAGCGGTCGAGGCGCACACCAAGACCTTCGATCGCATCGTCGTGGACCGCAGCGACCGACTCGAGCGCTGGGCCGCCTTCCTGAAGGATCTGCAAGGCGTGCCCGAGGCCTACGTCTACGCGAACAACCACTTCGCGGGTCACGGGCCGGCGACGGTGCGAGCGCTCGAACGCTTGCTCTAGGAGGCTCCGCAGCCCATACACTGTCGCCCGAAACTCCGTGCACGCCGAGGAATTCGAAGCCACCTCCTTACCCCATGAGCGAACGACCCACGATCGGCATCCTGACCGTCAGCGACCGCGCCAGCCGCGGAGAGTACGAGGACCTCTCCGGCCCCGCGATCGAGACGGCGCTCTCGGACTACCTCGCGACCGACTGCCGCTTCGTCCGGCGCATCGTCTCCGACGAACGGCCGGACATCGCCGCCGAGCTGCGGCGTCTGGCCGAGGAAGGCTGTGCCTTGATCTGCACCACGGGCGGCACGGGCCCCGCGCCGCGCGACGTCACGCCCGAGGCGATGGACGATGTCTGCGACAAGTTCCTGCCCGGCTTCGGTGAAGCCATGCGCGCCGCCTCGCTGGCCGCGGGCGTTCCGACGGCGATCCTGTCCCGGCAGACCGCGGGCATCGTCGGAACGAGCCTGGTCGTCACGCTGCCCGGCAAGCCCGGCTCGATCCGCGTCTGCCTCGATGCGGTCTTCCCGGCGATCCCCTACTGCATCGACCTGATCGGCGGCCCCTTCCTCGAGGGCAACCCCGAGGTGGTGCAGGTCTTTCGCCCGAAGAAAACGCCCAGCGCGTGACGCAGACTCCTAGCTCGCGGACGCGTCCTGCTCGCTGGGTTCCGGCGATTGGGACGGTTCCGTCGGTTGGGCCAGGTCAGCCGGTTCGGCCAACTCGGAGGGTTCGGCGGGCGCCTTCGGCTTCAAGGGGCGCGGACGCGGACCGATCAGAGCGATGAGCACGCTGCCCACCTTGGGGACGATCGGGTGGTTCGCGGCTGCGACCTCGAGCGACGGCCCGGCGTGGACCTGGAACAGCGGCACGATTTCGGCATCGCCGAACTCGCGGTCGTACTCGGCCTGAAGGTCTTCGAACGTGAACGCTTCGGTCAAGCGCGTGCGCTTGATGACCGCGCCGGAGCGAATGCGCGCCTGAATGTCCCAGTAGTCGAGTTCATCCGTGAACAGGTCTTGACCACGCAGGTGCAGCGGCCGCGGCCCTTCCCCGACCGAGTCCTCGGTCACCGGCGGCAGTTGGAAGACGCGGTCGCGTCCGAACCAGCCGCCGAACTGGATGCAGGCGAGCGAGTTGACCTCGTCGTTCGGCGTCAAGCACAAGAGCTCACCGATACGGTCCAGCTCGACTTCGTCCTCGAAGTCTTCGGCCAGAATGCTGCCGTAGTGCACCGGTAGCTCCGCCATCTTCGCCGCCATGATGTCGCGGCGATTCGTGTCGGCCAACAGGACCTCGACACCCGCCGCTTTCAGCGCTTCGGCGATCTGGCGAGCCCACGCGTGCGCGCCGACCAGCAGCACGCCCTGTGGGTTTCCGCGCGACAGCCCCAACACCTTGGCGACCGGCGCGGCCGTCAAACCGTAGACGGCGACGGTCACCACGATTACGACGAAGGTGACGGACACGAGTTGGTCCGCGTTCGGCACGCCCGCGTGGGCCAACTCGAGCGAGAAGACCGAGGCCACGGCCGCCGCGACGATTCCGCGCGGTGCCATCCAGGCCACGAACGCCTTCTCGGGCCAAGTGAGCCCCGAGCCCAAGGTCGCGAGGAGCACGACGATCGGACGCACCACCAGGATCAAGGCCGCCACGAAAGCGAACGCGCGCCATTCGACGCGCTGGACCTCGGCCCACGGCAATCGGGCAGCCAGGACGATGAAGAGGCTCGAGATGAGGAGCACGCGCAGGTTCTCCTTGAACTCGACGATGTGCTCGATGACGACCCCTTTTTGGTTCGCCAGGATGACGCCCATGAACGTGACGGCGACGAGCCCCGACTCCTTCTCGAGCTCGTTCGCCAGCGTGAACGCCATGACTCCGAGCGCCAGCGCGACCGACGTCTGCAGGAAGTCGGGCACGAGCCGGCGCTTCATCAAGGCTACGAAGCCGAAGGCAGCGACCGCTCCCGCGACGCAACCGCCGCCCAGCGAGATCCCCAAGCCGCGCAGCGTATCGACGAAGGTGTAGCCCTCGGCGCCGCCCGCATCGATGAACTTGAAGACCAGCACCGCGCCGATCGCCCCCATCGGATCGGTGACGATCCCTTCCCAGCGCACGACGGAGGCGACGTTGCCCGCCGGCCGCACGTGGTTCAAGAGCGGAATGATGACGGTCGGACCCGTCACGATGAGGATGGCGCCGATCAACGCCGACAACGGCCAGTCCCAACCCAGGATGTAGTGCGCGGTCACGGTCGCGAGCCCGAACGTGATCGGTGCACCGAGCAGGATCATGTTGCGCGTGGCACGTGCTGCTCCTTCGAGCTTGGACAGCCTAAGCGAGAGTCCGCCCTCCAACAGGATGACCGCGACGGCCAGCCCGACGGCACCGAGGAGCGAGTCCTCACGCTGGAAGAACGAGTCGACGTTGAGGAGCGGCTCAGCGAAGATGCCCTCCCACAGCGGCCCCACGGCGAAGCCGACGAGGAGCAGCAAGAGGATCGACGGCGCCTTGAAGCGCCACGCCAGCCATTGGGCGCTGACGCCGAGAAGCAAGACGCTCGCGAGTCCGACACCGAAACTATCCACCGGACAAGGCTCCCAGAACGTGGAGGGTGGCGCCCGCCCGAAGGCGCACGCCGAGGTCCTCGACCAGCGACTGGTCGAGGAAGAGTCGCACATGGGGCCGTATCGCGCCGCGCTCGTCCACGATGCGAAACCTGATTCCGGGATACTTTCGATCCAGGTCCGCGAGCGCCTCGGCGACGTCGGAGCCCTCGACGACGAGCTCGGAGCGTCCGCCCGTGTACTCGAACAGGATGCTGCCGACGTGAACCGTCAACTCCATCGCACGAAGCGCACGGATTGGACGCGCGGCAGGTGACGCGCGATGCAGGCGAAACTCTGCCCCTCGTCGCGGCTGGCCCAGACCTCGCCGGAGGTCGTGCCTAGGTAGAGACCCGTGCCCCGCGCGCGGTCGTCGGCGCACATCGCTTGGCGCAGCACCGTCCACCAGGCGTCGCGCTCGGGAAAGCCCGCGTCGAGCCGCTGCCATCGCTTGCCGCCGTTCGTGGTGGCGTAAACGGCGGGCTTGCCCTGCTTCGACGTGCGCGGCCACAGCTCGGTGCCGTCCATGGGGAACACCCAGACGCGTTCGGGATCCGTCGGATGCGGCACCATCGGAAAACCGATGTCACCGATCGACTTCGGCATCCGCTCGCCGATGCGCCTCCACGTGGTTCCGAGCGCGCGATCGAGCCGGTAGATGCCGCAGTGGTTCTGCTGGTAGAGCCGGTCGGGATCGCCCGGGTGCTGAACCATCGAGTGCGGATCGTGCCCGAACTCCGGCGGCTCGCCAGGAAAGAAGTCCATCGCGACGCCCGCGTTGAGCGGCGACCAGGAAGCGCCCGCGTCGAGACTCTCGAAGGTGCCGCCCATCGACAGGTTCACGAAGAGATGCTTGGCGTCGCGGGGGTCGACCTGGATCGAGTGCAGGAACGCGCCGTCCGGCGACGCGTCGGCGCCGCCCTTCGTCCAACTGTGCCACTTGGGATGGTGGCCCCAACCTTCGACCTCGCTCCACGTGTCGCCGCCGTCCTCGGAGCGAAAGAGGCCCTGCGGCGCCGTCCCGAGGTACCACGTCCCCTCTTCGTCGGAATGTCCCGGTGCCAGGTAGAAGTTGACGGCGACGGTGTGGCCGCGCGTGCCGCCGCGCTTGGTCGGCTTCTTCGACTTCGACGTGCCGAAGCGCGGCGGCGACTTGGCTTCGGTCCAGGTACGCCCGCGGTTCGTCGAGCGAAAGACCGTCGGCCCGAGGTGACCACCCGAGACCGTCGCTAGCATGTGCTCGGGCCGGCGCGGATCCGCGCGCGCGTCGAATACCTTCGAGCCCAGGAGCGCCGGTGCGCGCTGCGTCCAGCCGCGGCGCGAGCGCGAGGCTTCGAGGAGGAAGACGCCCTTCGTGGTCCCGACCACGAGTCCAACGGCCGCCTTGCTGCGTCGTGTCGACTGCTTCTTCTTCGCCATGCCGCAAGTATCCTGCGTCGAACCCGACTCCACAACGATCCCCATGCTCGAACGAATCGACCACGACGGCCTCCTCGAACTTCGCCTCGCGCGACCGCCGGTCAACGCCCTCGACCCCGACCTGATCGTGGCGCTCGCCGAGGCCGTGCGCACGGCGCCGGAGGAGGGCGCGCGTGCCGTGATCCTGTCGGGGCGCCCCGGGCTCTTCAGCGCCGGGCTCGACGTGCCGGCGTTCCTGGCACTCGACCGCGCCGCCGTATCCGACGCCTGGCGCGCCTTCTTCGAGCTGTGCTCGCGCCTCGCGCACTCGGACGTGCCGGTCGCCGCGGCGTTGACGGGGCACGCGCCGGCTGGCGGCTGCGTCTTGGCGCTGTTCACCGAATACCGCGTGCTGGCGGCGGGCAAATCGAAGATGGGTCTCAACGAAGTCGCCGTCGGACTGCACATGCCGTGGGTGATCCACGAAGCCGCGCGCTTCGTCGCCGGCTCGCGCAATGCGCAGCGCATCAGCACGACGGGCAAGTTGTGGAGCGCGGAAGAAGCGCTGGCGCTCGGCTTGGTCGACGAGTTGGCCGCCGAGGAAGACGTGCTCGAGCGCGCGCTCGACTGGGCGCGGGAACAACTCGCGCTGCCGCCGATCGCGGCGCGTTGGGCGCGCGACGTCGCGCGCGGCCCCTTGTGGGCGGCGCTCGACGCGCGCGAGGAGTTCGACCCGCACGACGACCTGGTCGACATGTGGTTCTCGGACGAGACGCAAGCCGCGTTGCGCGCGCTCGTCGCGAGTCTGGGCAAGTAGAGCGCCGGCGCGCTGCGCTCAGTAGCCCGCGGCCATCCCGTCCTTCCGCGACTCGCTGGCACCCACGAGGACGCCCGTCGGCAGGCGCATCACGGCCTGGTAGCCGCCGTACACGCCGCGCCGATCGCCGAGCGTGTGTCCGCGTTCGCGGAGACCCGCGCGCGCTTCGGCGCCGATCCCCGACTCGGCGCTGACGATGCCGCCATCGATCATGCGCTCGCCGGTCGGTTGCGAGGAACCGGCGTGCTCCCAGCGCGCGGCGTCACCGGCCTCCTGCAGGTTCATGCCGAAGTCCAGCATGTTGACGAGGACCTGCACGTGCCCCTGGGGCTGGAAGCCGCCGCCCATCACGCCGAAGGCCAAGTACGGCGCACCGTCCTTCGTGACGAAGGCGGGAATGATCGTGTGGAAGGGCCGCTTCCCCGGCGCGTACGTGTTCGCGCGGCCGGGCTCGAGGTCGAAGAGCTCGCCGCGATCCTGCAGCACGAAACCCAACCCGTCCGGCGCCATGCCGCTCCCCATCCCGCGATAGTTGCTCTGGATCAAGGAGACCATGTTCCCCTCCGCGTCGCCGGTCGCGACGTAGATCGTGTCGCCATCCTGCAAGCGGGCACCGGCGTCGTAGCGCTGGGCGGCGCGCTTCGAGTCGATGAGCTTGCGGCGTTCGTTCGCGTACTCCTTCGAGATCAGCTTCGCGACCGGCACGTTCGCGAAGTCGGGGTCGGCGTAGAGCCGAGCACGATCCTCGAAGGCGAGCTTCTTCGCCTCGACGAAGTGGTGCAGGTAGTCCGCGCTGCCCCAGCCCATCTCCGCCAGGTCGTAGGGCTCGAGCAGATTGAGCATCTGGAGCGCGGCGATGCCCTGCCCGTTGGGCGGCAACTCCCAGACGTCGTAGCCGCGATAGCGCGTCGACACCGGCGCGACCCACGTGCTGCGATGCGCGGTGAGGTCCTCGGCGGTGAGAAATCCGCCGTGTTCGGCCATGAAGTCTCCGATGCGCTCGGCGACCTCGCCCGCGTAGAACCCGTCACGGCCGTTCTTCGCGATCGCCTCCAGCGTGCTGGCCAGGTTCGGGTTCCGGAACACCTCGCCCTTCGCGGGGGCGCGTCCGTCGACGAGGAACTGCTCGGCGAAGCCGGGATACTTGGAAAGGACGTTCGCGTTGCGGCTCCAGTAGTACGCCACGAGCTCGCTGAGGGGAAAGCCTTGGCGCGCGTACCGAATCGCCGGCGCCAGCACGGCGGCCAGCGGCAAGGCGCCGAAGCGCTCCGAGAGAACGCACCACCCGTCGACACAGCCCGGCACCGACACGGGCAACGGACCGTGCGGCGGAATCGCATCGATCTCGAGCGAGCGGAGGTGTTCGAGCGTCAGGCTGGCCGGCGAACGCCCGCTGGCGTTGAGCCCGACCAAGCCGCCTTCCTCGGCCGACCAGACGATCGCGAAGAGGTCGCCGCCGAGACCACAACCCGTCGGCTCGACGAGCGCCAGGACCGCGTTGGCCGCGATCGCGGCGTCGATCGCGTTTCCGCCCGCGCGCAGGATCTCGATCGCCGCCTGCGTCGCCAGCGGCTGACTGGTCGCCGCCATGCCCTTCGTCGCGAAGACTTCGGAACGGGTCGCGTGGGGCAGGCTCGACACGCGGTCGGGACCTCGGACGTCTTGGAGCGTCATGGCGGCCAGAAGGAGCGAAAGAGGAGCGAGGGGCATCATCTTGATTCCGGTGCGTGATTCCGGTGTGGAAGTGGCGAACGTGCTCCAGGCTATCATCGAAGCTCAAAGCCACGGAGGACTCCTATGTTCGCACTTCTCACGGCCACGACCTTGGCCCTCGTTCCCGCTGTGGAGATCGACTACGCCGCGGACGTCGCTTTCGCGCTCGAGCAGTTGGAAGCGCAGTGCGCGCCGCTGATCGAGTCGAAAGGCATCGACTGGAAGAGGGTCCGGAAGGAATTCACGCGAGCGGCGAAGGACGTCGAGGACGACTCGCAGCACCTCTTGCTGATGACGCGCCTCTTGGCCCGCCTCCGCGACGGCCACGCACGCGTCGAGAACCCGACGCGTGTGCCGTGGCACGAAGCCGTCGAGTACGCCTACCCCGGCTTGACGATGTGCCGCATCGGGAAAGACGTCTACGTCAAGTCGGCCAGCGGTGATGCGGCGGGGCTCGGGCTCGTCCCGGGCATGGAGCTCACGAAGATCGACGGCAAGTCGCCCTTGAAGTGGATCGAGGCCGAGGTCGAGCGCATGTCCGACCTACGCAGCTTCTCGACCGACCAGCACGCGCGCTTCGAACTGATGAGCTACGGCCCGGCCATGCCCGTCGGGACGCGACTCGACCTCGAGCTGAAGTTCGAGGGCAAGCGCAAGAAGCGCACGCTGACCTACGCCAAGGGACGGCGCTTCCGCGCGCATCCCGGCTTCCTGCCCGAGGGCTTGACGCGCACCGAGAGCGATCACCACTACGGCACGCTCGCGAGCGGACACGGCTACATTCATCTGCGCCGCGCACCGGGCGACCTGCCCGCCGAGTTGGACGTGATGCTCGCGGCGCTCGGCGACGTGCCGGGCCTCGTGCTCGACTTCCGCGGCAACTCGGGCGGCGGTACGGATCACGCCGCCGTGTTCGGACGCTTCCTTCCGCCCGGCGTGACCTGGCAGCACGGCGGCAGCGCCACGTACACCTCGAGCGGTACGCGTCCCTTCGGCGGCCCCCTGGTCGTGATCGTCGACGGCACGGTGGTCAGCACCGGCGAGACGCTCAGCGGTCAGTTCAAGGAGGACGGGCGCGCGTACATGATCGGCGAGAGTCCGACCGCGGGCATGTCGTCCCAGAAGACGACGGTCGAGTTGCCGTCGAAGTTGTTCTCGCTGTACGTCTCGACGCGCTCGAACAAGGGTCGCTTCAACGGCGGCCGCGGGATCGAGGGGCTTGGCGTCGAGCCGCACGAGCTGGTCGAGTACGACCCCGACGATCTCGTCGCCCAGCGCGACACGCTGATCCTGCGCGCCGTCGAACTGCTGGAGGAGTTTCCGACGAACGACGTCGCCTACCGCCCCGAACAGCACGGCTGGACGGCACCTGCGCGCTAAGCGCCGTCAGGGCCGCGCCGTCAAGCGCGCCAAGAGCCGCGGTTCGGCGTGCGGCGTGATCTCGGTCAGCACGACGCCGCCGTGCTCGGTGGAGAAGTGCTGGAGTCCGCGCGCGCCGACCGCCCCGAGGTCGATGCAGCAGGACTGGAAGTCCGAGCACTCGGCGACGATGACCACCGGCGCCTCGTCGGGGCCGTCGGGATAGCCGGCCATCATCGTGCCCGAGGGCCACTCGGCGCTCGAGAACGGCCCAACGAGCAAACGCGCGGTCTCGGGCTCCAGCTCCAAGCTGGAACCACAGCGACTCTCGAGCGAGCGCACGACGCTGGCGGAGGCGCCACCGCTGCGACAGTCGTCGACCGGATCGGGGAAGGTGGCGATCTGCTCGTAGATCTCGATCAAGTTCGGTCGCTCGGGCCGTGCGACTTCGGCGGCCAAGCCCTCGGGGTCGACCCCGGGCGCCAACGGCGCGTCGCTGGGCCACCAGAGCACTCCGGCCGTGCACACGAGCAGCGCCGCAGCCCACACGACGGGTCGCCGGAAGCCCGCGCCGCCAGCGCTCGCGCGCGGCGTGAACGACAGCTTCTCAGGCGGCTGAAATTGGCGCTGCAAGGCTTCGTCGATGCGCGTGTCCAGTTCATCACGCTTCATCGAATCGTCGTGGCTCCAGTTCTTCATCGGATTCTCGTCACTCGGGCTTCGTGTTGCAGCCGCTCGCGCAGGGCGGCGCGCGCGCGGTGGACGTGGCTGGCGACCGTGCCTTCGGGCAGGGCCAGGATCGCGGCGATCTCCGCGTAGCTGTGCTCCAGCACGACGCGCAGCAAGAGGCATGCGCGCGCGTCGGGTGCCAGCTCGCTCAACGCACTCGAGACCTCATCGTCGAAGGCGCCGGAGCCCTCGCGCAGTGCGCCGCGTTCGTCGATCGCGAAGATCGGCGCTCGGGCCTCGTCGGCGAGCCCCGCGAAACTGTCAGGATCGACGGCGTGCGTCGCCCGACGCGTGCGCTTGCGGCCGGCGTTGTTCACGACGTGGCGTACGAAGGTCGCGAGCCAACCCGCGAAGTTCGTCCCACGACGGAATTGCGCGCGCCGCTGGAACGCCAGCAATGCCGCCTCCTGAACAGCGTCGTCGGCGTCGCTCGCATCGCCTGCGATGCCCGCCGCCAGCGTCCAGAGCGAGCGCGAAACGGCACCGAACTGCTCCGCGAATTCGTGGGGCGTGATCGGTCGCTCTGGCTCGAAGTCGAACGGGGACGCGGAGGCCATGCCCATGAAGGTCCCATCTTCGCCGGTTCCTTGCATGGAAGCGCGCGGGATTCGGGCCCAGGACGCCCTGGGCCGCGCGTCGCGGAGCGCTCGGCGGCGGCCTATACTGCTCGCCCTCCCCTCCCGCGACCCCCTAAGCAAGCCCCCCCATGCTTCTCGCTCCCTTGCTCTTCGTGAGCATTGCGGCCGCCCTCCCGGCGGCCACCCTGACCGACGACGATGCCACCGAAGTCGAAACCCGAGGCTTTCTCCAGAGCTGGACCGGCACGTTCAACGTGGGGCTCAACTACGCCGACGGCAACACCGACATCCGCGCCGCGTCCGTCGACTTCGACGCCGAGCGGCGCGTAGGTGACAACCGCTACATCGCCAACGCGTACTGGAACTACAGCAAGCAGAAGGCCGCCGACGGCGGCGACTTCGAGCTGACGCAGCGCAACGCCGCCGCCCACCTCAAGTACAACCGCTTCTTCAGCGAGAAAACGTACGGCTGGGTCGACGCCATGGTGATGACCGACGAACTCGCCATGCTCGATCTGCGCTGGACGACGGGCGCCGGCCTCGGCTACCAGTTCATCGACCTGGGCGTCGACGAGGACGGGAAGCGAGTCACGAAGCCCGGACACGTCGACAATCTGCGCGGTGAGATCGGCTTGACCTACTTCAACGAAGAGTTCGACGACGGCATGGAGGACGAGTTCATCGCCGCGCAAGCCATGTTCGAACTCGGGATGGACCTCACCGGAACCATGCGGTTCGAGAACAAGACGACGGTCTTTCCGTCGCTCGAGGACGCGGACGACGTCTACGGCAACGCCACGACGCGCGTGAAGGCCGACCTGACGGACTCGATGTTCGCCCAGGTCCAGTGGAAGTTCCTCTACGACAACACACCTGCCGCCGGCGCCGAGCGCACCGACAATCGTGTGAGCCTCGGCCTCGGCTGGACGTTCTGATCCGCGCCACCGACGCTCGCCCCACCAACGCGCCTTGTCCCTCCAAACATCGTCCCAAGCAGGTTTCGGCGCGCGCCGCAGCGCGGGCTTCGACGCGCCGCTCGCCGCCTGTCCCCAGTGCGGCTCGGCGTCGATCCGACCTTTCGATCGCGACGCGAAGCAACTGACGATCAGCCGCTGCAGCGACTGCCGACTCCTGTTCCTCGACCCGCGGTACTCGGACGAGCAGCTCGACGAGTTGTACGCCAACTACCGCAGCCCCGAATCGTTGACGCGCGGCTTCGACCCCGGCCGGCTGCAACGCAAGCGGCGCGAACTGGCGGCCTTCGCCGCGGTCGCGCCGCAAGGCGCTTGTCTTTGCATCGGCTGCGGCAACGGCATGGAGATGGTCGTCGCGAGCGAAGTCGGCTTCAGCGTCGAGGGCATCGACATCGACTCGGAGTCGGCCCAGCGCGTCGGCGAGCTGTACGGCTTCAAGACCTACGGCGGCGACCTGCTGACCACCCAGTTCGAGAGCGCGCCCTATCAGGCGGTCGTCTTCGACCAGGTGCTCGAGCACTTGAAGGAGCCGCGTCGGTACCTCGAACGCGTCTTCGAGTTACTGACCCCGGGCGGCGTCGCCTACGTCGGGGTGCCGAACATCGGCTCGGTGTCGGCGCGCTTCAAGACGCTGACCGGCAAGCTCGGCTTGAAGCCCAAGGCCCGCCGGGGACGCCACTACGACACGTGGCACCACATCAACTACTTCACGCCGAGGAGCCTGACCTTCGGGCTCGAGGCGACAGGCTTCGAGTTGGTCCAGCTCTCCGGCTGCCCGCCGGCGGGCGACGGCGACTGGCTCGACCGGTTGCGGACCCGCTTCCCGCTCTTCGAATCGAGCATGTGCGCGTACGCGCGCAAACCGCTGTAGGCGACGAATCGTCGATGGCAAGGTCGATGTCCACGCCAAGCCCCGGAGCGCTCCCTCCCGACGTTAGCCTGTGCGCATCGTCCCGCGTCATCGGCGGTCGGGACCCTGACTCCGCCCCCCTTCCACAGCATTCGCCAACCAGCCTGTTGTCCATTCAAACCTCATCACGAGAGGACTTCGCCGCACGTCGCCGCGCTGCGCCGGCAGTGGGCCTCGATGCTCCTCTCGAGCGTTGTCCGCTGTGTACTTCGGCGTCGATTCGGGCCTTCGATCACGACGCGAAACAGCTCACGATCAGCCGCTGCGACGACTGCCGGCTCTTGTTCCTCGACCCGCGGTATTCGGACGAGTTCCTCGACGAACTGTACGCGCACTATCGCAGCCCCGAATCCGTGACGCGAGATTTCGACCCGGATCGCAAGCAGCGCAAGCGACGTCAGTTGGAGGCTTTCGCGGCGGTCGCACCCCGGGGGACCTGCCTCTGTATCGGCTGCGGCGACGGGATGGAGATGGTCGTCGCCGAGGAAGTCGGCTTTCGCGTGGAAGGCATCGATGTCGATCGCGAGGCGGCACTCCGGGTCGGCGAAGTCTTCGGCTTCGAAACTTACGTCGGCGACCTCTTCGTCACCGAGCCGGGGAACGCGCCGTATCAAGCGATCGTCTTCGACCAGGTCCTCGAACACCTGAAGGAGCCGCGCCGCGCCCTCGAACGCATCTTCGAACTGCTCGCGCCGGGCGGGGTGGCCTACGTCGGCGTACCGAACCTTGGCTCCTTCTCCGCGCGCTTCAAGACGCTGACCGGCAAGGTCGGGCTCAAGCCCAAGGCGCGTCGCGGCCGCCACTACGACACGTGGCACCACATCAACTACTTCACGCCGAACAGCTTGACCTTCGGGCTCGAGGCAGCCGGCTTCGAAGTGTTGCAGCTCTCGGGCCGCGCCCCGGCGGGCGACGGCGGCTTGCTGCACACACTGCGGACGCGCTTCCCAGTGCTCGAATCGAGCATGTGTGCGTACGCGCGCAAACCGCTCTAGCCCGGTTCCCTCACCACGATTCGATCGGATTCGTCGTAGATCGTTGT
>JBBDIB010000066.1:13768-96926 GCA_040880665.1 Planctomycetota bacterium | reverse complement strand
CGGGTTCGCGGTCGGCGAGGTGCTCGACCAACTGAACGAGCGCCTCGCCATCGCGATCGAGGACGAGCGCTCGTTCGAGCGCGTCGAGCGCAGCCTCGGCCACGAGGTCCGGCGGATCGACGCCGGTGCCCGCGGTGTAGGTGAGCGCGGCGATCAGCTCCGCCTCGCGCGCCGGTTGCTCGACGACGATCGCGCGCGCCGCGTCGAGCAACTCGCGGAACGCCGCCTCGCGCGCCTCCGTGACCCGGCGGCTCGAGCGGGCTTGCTGGCGACCGAACGACGCCAGGCGCTCGAGCGCGTCGTCGAAGATGGCACGAGCGGCGACAGCACCCGTGTGCCCGCCATACGCCACCACGCCGGACGCCACCACGCCGGACGCCACCACGCCGGACGCCACCACGCCGGACGCCACCGCCGACAACGGCGCCGTCACCAGGAAGAGCGCGCCGATCCACGCCCGGGGGAACCGTGGCGTTCGCCGTCCCCGGAGCCGTGCGGCGCGGGTCAGCGTCGAAATCGTGTTCCCGGCTGAGCGAGGCATCGTCAACAAACTACCCGTCGCCGTCGGGGCGCACTACGGCCCCCGAGCCGGAATCGAGGCACTCGCCGAAGCGGACCTACTGCGACGGGCCGATCCCTGAGATCCGATACGCCGATTCCAGAGTCTCTCCCGTTTTGTCGCGGTCTGCGTCCGCGATGATCTGCAGCAGTCTGTCCGCGTTCTGCGCCATGTCGAAGAAGAGCGCGACTTCAAGCGCTTGGTCCTCGAAGTTGGTCGCAGTGGTCTGCGTGGCCGGAGAGCGGAACCAGAGCAGGCGCGAGCCCTGGTCGGGCTTGGCTTCCTCGAAGGCCTCGAGCCGGATGTACACGGCTCCATCGCCCTTCACGAGCCACGATCTCATGAAGCCGACCGAGACGAACTGGGTCGATTGCGGCGCGGCGGTAGGCGCCGGCAGGAACGAGGCCGCCATCAGGGCGGCCGCCGTGAGGAGAGCCGAGCAGGCGAGAAGCAATTTCCACATCGGATGCGTCGTCGGTCGGGGGGAAAGGTTCGCACCCCGTACGCAGGCGGAGCGGCGGCCGACCCACGGAATCGACGGCAAGTTCGCCTCCGAGGGTCCGCGATCGACCACTTCTACGCAGTCGTTACTTATCGAATACGTTCGTCTCACGCGGACTGATGCGTTCCTCGACTTCCTCCACGGTCAGATCGAGCTTCGCGAAGCCGATCTTCTCGGCCAGCGGCGTGGCGTCGGCGCGTTTGGCGGGCTCTCCAGCGGCCTGGGTCTTGTCGATCGGGCCTTCGCGCTGTTCGCGGCTCGGAACTTCGGGGGATTCACTGCTCATGAGCTTCGTCGTTCGGGAAGTGAGAGAAGAGGGGAATGGAGGTCGCGATCACACCGACACGGTTCGTTCGACGCGTCGTTCCAGCAAACCGAAGCGGTGCAAGCGAGTGGCGAAGTGGTCGAGGGCTGCGTGCCCGTCAGCCGCGCGGGGGAGCAGCGCGCCCAACGAGCCGGGGGGGTCCAGGGCCTCGAGCGCGCGCACGCCGTCGGAGCGCAGCTCGAGGAACTCCGCGCCGCGGCCGTAGACCAAGGCGCGGGGCTTGCGTTCGACGCCGCCCAGCACCGCTTCGGCGCGCTGCTCGGCGCCCTCGACGAAGCGTCCCGTCAGGAAGTCGGGTCGGATCGCCTGCGCCAAGGGGTGCGCCAGCTTGGCGACGACTTCGGTGTAGGAGAACGGCAGGTCGAGTGCGCTCCAGTGCGCGGGCAGCGCCAGCTCGGGATCGGCGTCGCCATTCGCGCGCCGCGTCGCGCGACGCCGCGACTCGCGTCCGAACTCGTCGGGCGTCGTGCCGCGCGCGAGGTGCAGGAAGTAGTGACTCTTCTGCATGAAGTAGAAAATGTTGTCGCCCGAGAACAGCGGCAGGTGCTCGGCGAAGCCCGCCATCATCTCGGCGAACATCTCGGCGGCTTCCTCCTGCGTCATGCCCGACTCCGACAAGTAGTCGTGGTAGAGCTCGAGATCCGCCGCCGGATCGTCGAGGATCGTGATGCCGAACTGCGCAGGATCGCTGTAGGTCTCGGCGACCTCGTCGATATGGAACGTCTGCAGCGAGACCTCGCGCACGACGTCGTTGTTCTCGACCAAGAAGGCGAGCGTCGCGCGCGCTTCCTCGCGCGTCTCGGTGGGGAAGCCGACCATCGCGTAGAAGGTGACGCTGATCCCGGCGTCGGTGCAGTTTCTCGCGACCTCGAGCGTGGAGCGCACGCTCTGGCCCTTCTTCATCATCTTGAGGAGGCGCGGCGTCGCCGTCTCGAAGCCGAAGAGCAGCTTGCGGCAACCCGATTCGAAGAGGCGCTGGGCGCCCTCGAGCGTGTAGGCCTTGGGCTCGACGCGCGCGTCGCTCCACCAGTAGACGCCGGCGTCGCGGGCGATCAGCTCGTCCGGCAGATCGCGAATCATGCCCGGTGGCATGCAGTCGGTGATGAAGTTGAAGTGCCTGACGCCGAAGCGATCGCGCACGTCGACGACCATGTCCGCGATCGTGTCCGCGCGGCGCGTGCGGTATCCGGGACCGATGACGGTGGGCAGCGTGCAGAACGAGCACTCGCCGTAATAGCAGCCGCGGTTGATGTCGAAGGGCAGCACCGTCTCGGGCGAGAAGTAGAGTTCGAACGGCAGGTCGTCGAACGTGGGCAGCGGCGCGTCGTCGAGGCGAATGGGGTGCATCGCCGGATTCTCGATCGTCTCGACCCGGCCGTTCGTGCGGTCGAACCAGATCGTCGAGCCGACGCCCGCGAGGTCGCCACCGGCGCGCAGCGTCTCGGCCAGCTTCAGCATCGGCGCTTCGCCCTCGAAGAAGATCATCGAGTCGAGACACGCGTCGACGCCGGGCGCGTGCATCAGCTTCTTGCCGATGTAGGCCAGGAAGCCGCCGCCCGCCGTGACGTGGCAGTCGGGCAGCGCGCGCTTCACCATGCGGCCCAGCGTCAGCGCGGGAATCAGTTGACTGCCATAGATCACCGACAGCGCGACGATGCGCGGGCGTTCGGCGACGAGGCGTGGCAAGAGGTGGCGCTCGAAGTAGTCGACGAAGGGATTCTCGATGCCGTCCTCGGTCGCAGCCAACACCTCGGCGGAGCGATCGTTCGCATACCGCATCGTGAAGTTGTGCGGCGTCAAGCGACTAGGGAAGTGCGCCGCCGACGCGAGGCGTAAGCCGTGGTAGATCGTCCGCACCGCCGGGACGTAGAGGTCGCGATCGAAGGCGGCCTCACTGCGCAGCGTGCGCTTGGCCTCCGCGATCTCGGCGATCACCGTCTCGGCGGAAACCGCGCTCTCGACGGCCGTGCGATAGGCGTCGAGTTCACGAAACTCGAGGCGCTCGCGCTCGCGAAAGCGCGCCAGCGGCAAGCGATCTTCGACGGCGCCGCGCGACCAGACGAGGTGCTCGGGCGTCAGGAAGTGGTCGTACGCCTCGATGCTGGCGTCGATCGTGCGCACGTCGTCGAAGCCGTGCTGCTCGAGCCAGGCCTGGATGCACGGCAGCGCCAGGTAGGGCTGCGTGAAGTGGCCCTGCGGCGGAAAGACGAGGCGGATCGGGAACGAGGGGGTCGAAATCATGCTGGGGTCGTGCGCGCGGGCGCGAGCCCGGCATCGTGCAGAGTTTGCCGGAGCAGCGCCTCGGCGGGATGGTTGGCCTCGTCGTCGAATGCGGCGCGCGCGAGGGCGTGCGCGAGCACGGCCGAGATGCGCGTCGTCCGCACCCGCTCGCCCTGGCGAACGATCGCCAGGTGGACGGGTCCCGTGGCGGCGTCGCGCGACCGCGTCGGGTCGACGTCGAGCGCGAGTGGCGTCGCGTGCGCTTCGACGGCGTGCTCCAGCGCGTGTTCCCAGGCCGCCGTCGCAACGATCCAAGGATCGTTCGCGGCCAGCGTCTCGAGGTCGGTCGTCGCCAGCGCGTCGAAGAGGTCGAGCGTGTCGAGCCCGAGCGCCGCACCGAGGCGCTGAAACGTGCGCGGGCGCCGTTCGAGCAGCGGGGGCAGCCCTTGCGCGATGGCGTAGAGGCGCCGGAGGTGCGCCTCGCCGCCCGCGAGCCCCGTCAACAGCGCGAACGAGGAGAAGAGGTCGGGATGCGCGGCGATCAGCTCGAGCTCTGCGCGCGTCGTTCCCGCGCCCAGCGCCATGTCGGGCGGGATGTCCGCGACCGGGCGCGACGAGGCGCCGAACTCCTCACCGAGACCGCAGCCCGGCTGCGGGTTGACGAGGTGCAGCGACACGTTCACGCCGCCGAGCTGCGCTGCGTCGCGGACGAGGTCGAGCGACGCGCGCAGTTCGGGCTCGCCCTCGCCCGGCAGCCCGAGGATCAAGGACAGAATCGGTACGATGCCAGCGTCGACGAGCCGCCGGACGGCGGCCAGGACGTCCACGTCCGGCGCCATGTTCTTCGAGTTGCGCGCGCGCACGGCGGGCGACGCCGACTCGATCCCGAGCAGGACGCGATAGCAGCCGGCGCGGCTCATCGCGCGGACCAACTCGTCGTCGAGGTGGTCGACGCGCGCGCGGCACTCCCACGGCACGGGCGCGCCGCGGAGTTCCAGTTCGTGGCAGAGTTCGAGTGCGTGCTCGCGATTCGCGCCGAAGATGTCGTGACACAGGTAGGCGTGCGCGGCGCCGGGCCGCGTCGCGACGTCGAGGATCTGCCGGAGCAACGCGTCGACGGGCACCACGCGCGAACGGCGCGACCAGAAGCGGCCGATCGTGCAGAAGGAGCAGTCGAAGACGCAGCCGCGACCCGAGTCGATCGGGACGAGCCCTTCGTCGCCGCCGGCCAACGCCGAGTACGCAGCGAAGGGTTCGAGCAAATGCCACGCGAGCGGCGCCAGCGTGCCGAGGTCGTCGAGCGGACGACGATCCGGCTCGCGTCGGACGCCGTCGGGCGCGCGCCACGTGACGCCCGCCACGCCGACAAGGTTGGCGTTCCGGCGCCAGCGCTCGAGCAGCTCCACCAGCGTCACCTCGCCCTCGCCGCGCACCAGCGCGTCGAACGCGTCGAAGCGCTCGAGCAGCGCGTGATCGACGCCCGTCGTACCGGGGCCACCGAGCAAAAGGCGCACGCCGGGCGCGCGCTCGCGCAGATGGTGGGCGATCGCGATGGCGATCGGCAGCGTCGCGCCCATGACCGAGAGCCCGATCGCGTCGAAGCGTCCGCGCGCCATGAGCAGCTCTGCGGCGGCTTGGCCCAGTCCGTCGTCCGCGGGCAGCACCCCGGCGGCCACGCGGTGGGGGAGGTCTTCGAGGGCGACATCGAAGCCGGCGCGCTCCAGCGCGCCGCCCAGCCGCAACAGCCCGGGCGGCGGCATCGAGTAGCCGAACGTGTCGCGATGGGGGGCAGCCGCGAGCAGCACGCGCATGGGCCGTAGTGTGCGTTGCGGCAGGAGCGATTGCCAGCCGACCTTTCGCCGCGCCCGGCGCTCCGCTACCGTGCTGGCGGTCACTTCCCCTCCTCGCCTCCCGGCCTCCCCATGCGCTCATCCGTCGCCTTCCTCGCAACTCTCACGTTCCTCGTCGCTTGCACCGAGAGCGATGACGGCGATTCGTTCGTCGTTCGGAATTCCTCTGTGGCCACGCCGCTGGCGAGCCCGCTGACGGTCGGCGGTGGACGGGTCGTGTTCCTGGCCGCCGAGAACCTGACCGCCGGGGGGACCGACCTCAACGGCGACCTCGACACGACCGACCTCGTCGCGCATACGGCGCGCTTCAACCAGGGCAGCGTTCGCAACCTGGGCGTCGCTGCGAAGGAGGCGTTCATCGCGGGCGGCGAAATCTTCCTGTGGGTGGACGAGGCCGAGGACGATACCGACTACGACGGCGTCAACGGCGCGACGGATCAGGTCATCCTGCATTGGAACGACACGGCCGAATCGCTGGAGTACGTGGCCACGGTCGATGTTCTGGGCAGCTTCGAGACGGCGATCGCGGTTGGCGACGCGCTCTACTTCTACGAGTCGACTACGCCCGGTCCCAACGACACCACCATCCGGCGCGTCCTGGCGAGCGCGCCGACGACGGTGGAACCGGTGGAGACCGCCGCGGGTGGCACGCTCAGCCCGCGCCTCCTGGGCGAGGACGAGGGGCTGGTCTTCCTGGCGCTCGACGAAGTGCTCGAAGGCGTGGATCTGAACGCGGACACCGATAGCCTGGACGAGACGGTCCTGGCCGTGTTCGACGGGCGCGCTACGACACCGCTGGTCGTGAACACGGGGCTTGCGATGCTCGATACGGACGCGCCGCTCGACGCGCGCCGACTCGCCGGCGACGACTACCTGATCGCGGTGTTGGTGGACGAAGCCGACCAGGGCGGAGTCAGCCTGAACGACCACTCGGATCCGAGTTTCACGCAGCCCTTCCTGCCCGCGGCGTGTCTCGGCATGGCGCCCGACGTCGACACGAATGATCAGGTGCTGCACTGGGTGCGCTTCGCCGATCTCTTGGCCGGAACGCCCGGCGCGGTCGGCAACACGGGACTCGCCGGCTTCGGTCGCGTGATCGCGTTGGCCGGAGATCCGGACGGTGCGGTCGCGACGCTCTCGGACGAAGCCGACGCGAGCTGCGACCTGAACGGTGACGGGCTTCTCGACGACGCGGTGGCGCGCTGGGCGACGGCGGCTCCCAACTCGCCGTACGTGACCAGCGACTCGATCCTGCGCGCGGTCGAGATCTCGGTGCCAGGCGGTTCGATGGGTCTCGCCTGGCTCAACGATCGCTTGATCGCGGCGATCAGCGAAGCGGGCGAGATGACCGACATCGACGGCGAGCCGGGCGATCACGCCCTCGTCGCCTGGTTGGATCCGGCGGACGGCGCGTCCGCGGATTGGACGATCCAGCATCCCACGGGTGGCTTCGGCACCGGCGTGGCGGGCGAACCCTTCGCCGGCACGACCTGGATGCGCCCCGATCCCGTTTCGAATCGCCTCGCGATGACCTACACCGAGCGCGTGCCGAACCTGAACTTGAACACCAACATCGGCTGCGCTTTCGTCCAGAAGGATGCCGACGCGGTCGACGCGCTGCCCGTTTGGGCCGACTTCGCCGCCGGTCCGGTGCTCGACTTCGACGGCTTGGGTTTCGCCGTCAGCGAGACGGCACCCGGCATCACGATGAGCGGCGGGTTCGTCTTCTTCCGGGTCGACGAAACCGCCGACGACACGGATTGGAACGACGATGGCGACAAGACCGACTTGGTGCTCTTCCGCAACCCGTTGACCGCCTGCAACCCGGTCCCGCTGGCGACTTCGAGCCCGGGGGCCGGCGATTCGGTCGTCATCGACCCCGGTTCCGGCGGCGCCTTCATCACGTCCGAAGCCAGCGCCGGCAGCGACCTCAACAACGACGGCGACATGACCGACTTCGTGGTCAGGTGGTTCTCGTTCTAGCCATGCGGCGCAGTCTGTGGCGGTCGATCAGCGTCCAAACCACGCCCGCGACGACCACGAAGGCCGAGACGACCCACGTCGTGAGGTCGAGTCGGCCGACGTGATCGTAGAATAGCCCCGTCGCGAGGGCCGAGGTCGAGAACGCCAGCGTCATCGCGAAGACCTCGAGCGCGTAGACGCGGCCGCGGTAGGCGTCGTCGACGGTGCGTTGCCACAGGACGCTGCTCGTGACCCACAGGTTGCTGCCTCCCGTGTGCGCGAGGCCGATGCCGAGGACGGCGATCGGGAACGACGTCGCCGCGCCGAACAGCGCGTAGCCCGCGGCGCCGATGCCGAAGCCCGCGGCGATCTGCCAGCGCAACGAGTTCTCGTCGCCCGGGAACACGCGGCGCGCGAAGACGGGCCCGATCCCCGTCCCGATCCCGCGCGCGGCGAACAGGAGCCCCGTCGCGAGGCCCGCGCCGAGGCCCGCTTCCTCGTAGTGACGCCCCGCGATCGCAAGCACCACCAGGTAGCCGCCAGCACCGCCCCAGGCAGCCTTCGCGAGGACGAAGGTTTGCACGCCGCGCTCCCGCGCGTGCCGCCAGCCCTGCGCCATGTCCTTGAAGCGCAACACCTCGCCCCAGCGCCAGACATCGATGCTGGCGGGGATCCGCCCAACGGTCAGCTTGCGCAGGAACGCGATGCTGATCAGGTACGTCAGGGAGTCCAGGACGAAGACGCCGTCGGTACCGATCGCTTCCACCAACGTTCCGCCCAGGAACGCGCCGATGGCCAACATCGAACTCCAGGTGACGGCCGTCAGTGCGTGCGCCGTCTGCAGATCCGCGCGCGGCACGGATTGGGCCGTGGACGCGGAACGGGACGCATCGAAGAACAATGCCACCGACATCTGTGCAACGCTGAGCGTGTAGAGCAGCCACAGGTCGTCGGCATCGCGAACCAAGAGGAAGCCGAGCACCACGCACGCGCGCACAAGATCGGCACCGATCATCAGCGTGCGCCGCGGGAATCGATCCGCCACGCCACCGGCGATCGGACCCATGAAGGTCGTCGGCAGCATGCGCAGCACGATCTCGAGCCCGAACAAGAAGCCCACGCCGGCCGCGGCGCGCTCGCCGCCGAGCCGCCCGATCAGGACCAAGAGCGCGATGTGGTTCAGCCAATCGCCACCCTGGCTGACCACTTGGGCCAGCCACAGGCGGCGAAAGTCGGGCACCTCGCGAACGAGCGCGAACATGCCGCGGCGTCCAGGCGCCGCGCCGGCTACCAAAGGGGTTGTCCCGAGGACTCGGGCGGCGTCTCCATGCCCTCGAGGAAGGGCGCCGACACCTCTTCCGCCACGCGCACGCGCGTGGACGTCAAGACCGTCGTGGCGAGGGTCCGCTTGCGCATCAACCAAGCTGCGCTCTGCGCTTCGCGCCCCGTGGGATCGACGTGCGCCAGCGCGTGGGGTGGTCCATCGAGCGTCAGCAGGATGCGCTCGAGCGAAGCGTCACGGAACTCGGTCAAGAACGCGCTGTCGAGCGGAGCCGACGAGGCCTCGTGCACGCGCTCGACGGCACGCCGCCAGGTGTCGCGCTGCGCGACCATCAGGACGTGATCGAACAGCATGCGGTTGGCCATGTCGGGTAGCACACGCTTGGGAACGAAGCGCATGACGAGCGCGTCCATCGCGCGCAGGTCGCTGTTGTCCTTCAGTCGCGTGGCGAGGCGCCAGACGGTTTCGGAGACGAAGCTGTCGGCGCGCATCTCCCAGTACATGTGCCCGAAACCCTTCGACCGCGCGTAGCGCGCGAGGTGGTAGGGCACGTAGTGGTTGTGCGCGATCGTGTCGGCCGCGAGGTGTGCCTGGTATCCGAGCGCGAAGGCGCGCTGCTGAGGAGTTTCGGCGGCCTCCAACATCTCGTCTACGATCGTCCAACGGTGGCAGTGGTTGTGGTGACCGCCCCAGCCCTTGATCGAAATGATGTCCGCCGCGACGTTGCCGTAGAGGAAGGCGTCGCGCTCGGACCGCAACAGGTTCGCCGTGCGTGCGGGCAGGCGCCGCCGCGCCTCGCGCAGCACGAACGAGCCGAACGCGAGGTGCATGCCGGGCCCCCAGGAGCAGCCGGCGACCAGAAGCAGCGTGAGAACGAAGTAGAGCAGCACGGGATCTCTAGCGCGGGTCGAAGGCGGGGCCGTCGTCGAGGACGCTCGGCCAATCGTCGGTACGGAAGGGCGCGGCAGGCAGTCCCGCGGCGTCGGTCAGATCGCCGCGGTCGGCCGCGCCCCAGGCGAAGCGCGCGGCGATGGGACGCGGAACGAGCGGCGACGACAGCACGATAGCGCCTCCTTCGACGCGCGCCGTCGCCGGCCGAAAAAGGCGGTCCTCACCGGCTAGGTAGAACGGCCCCGGCGCAGAGCCATGGAAGCGGATCGGTTCGTCGAGAACGAGCCGCAGCTCGGCGCCGTCGGCCTGCCAACCGACCGGCCGCGGCGGCTCGACGTCGAGTTCGGTGCGCCCGTAGGTACGCGCCAACGCCAGGTTCGCC
The DNA here is from genome assembly GCA_040880665.1 of Planctomycetota bacterium. GTDB lineage: Bacteria > Planctomycetota > UBA1135 > UBA1135 > JBBDIB01. The sequence goes on along the minus strand of JBBDIB010000066.1, from coordinate 86,953 downwards.
AGCCGTTCGCCGACGACGCGCTTGTTCGCCGGATGGATGTCTTTGGGATCGCCGCTGTCGGTCGTCGTGACCATACCCGTGGCGGGCAGGCGCAACGCGGCCGCCTGGGCTTCGCGCAGCTCGGCGGCCTCGCCGCGGTCGCCGGGATAGGCGTACGGCGCGATCTGCACGAAGTAGACCGGCAAATCGCCGCGCCCCCAGCGCGCGCGCCAGTCGAGCAACGCGCGCTGAAAGCGCGTCGCGTAGCGATTGGCAGAGAGCCGATTCGACTCGCCCTGGTACCACAGGATCCCCGCGGTGCCGTACCCGATCCACGGTGCGAGCATGCCGTTGAAGACGGCGCTGGGACGCTGCTCGTCGAGCCAGGACGCCGGCGGAACCGGTGGTAGTTCGAACAGCGACGCGCCGCGCCGCCAGAGCCCGCGACCGGCCAGCTCGACGCGCGCGCCGTCGGCTCGCTCGACGAAGAAGTCGTCGCGCGCTCCCGTCAGCCCGCCGACGCCGCCCGTGTCGAGCACCCGGATCGCGAGCGTGTTCGAGCCGGCGCGCAGCAGCCCCGGCGGCAAGGGATACCGCCGCGGCGTCGCGTGCGAACCCGCCGTCTCGAGGCCGCCGATGCGAACGCCGTTGACCCAGACCGTGTCGCGATCGTCGATCGGACCGAGCGACAGGGACGCGGCGGCATCACCGCCCGCTCGGCCCTGCAACCACTCGTCCGCAAGGCGGAACGTGCGGCGATACCAAACGACGCCGTCGTAGTGACGCTCGCCGTGTTCGGCGAACGTGGTTGGCAGGTCGACGGAGCGCCAGTCGTGGCTCTCGATCGCGCTCGCCGTCCAGCGCTCGCGGCGCCCCGGATCGATCCTTTCCAGCCCGGCCATCCACTCGACGGAGCGCTCGGCGGACCGTCGTTCTTCGGCGCCGGGGTCCGCGGCCGCCGCGGCCATCCGCTCGAGTTCCGCGGCGAACGCGGAGTCGTGGCTCAAAGCTTCAGCGCTCGTCCACGCTTCGATGCGCGTGTCGCTCCAGGCCACTTCGACGATGCCGATCGGCACGCCCAGTTCCTCCCACAGTCGCCGCGCGAAGTAGTACGCAACGGCGCTCTGTCCGCCCGCCGTCCGGGGCGTGACGGACACCCAGCCGGCGCTCGGCGCCACCTCGCGCGGCGCCCAGGCGACCTGTTGCTCGACCCGAAAGGATCGGACCAACGGGAGGTTCGCGCGCGCGACCTCTTCGCGCCAGCCAGCGGTGCCCGGACCGACGCCGGGCCCCAAGGTCCAGGCCATGTTCGACTGACCGGCGGCGACCCAGACCTCACCGATCCACACGTCGCGCGCCACGAATTCGGCGCCGTCCCCCGAGCTCGCCACCAAGGCGTGCGGGCCGCTGGCCGCGGGCGTCTCGACCTCGACGCGCCAGCGTCCGTCGGCTCCGGCCACGCCCACCACGTCGCTCGTCGACCACGAGGTCCCCAGTCGAACCTCGACGCCCGGGTTGGCTGCACCCCAGACGGCGACGCTCGTCTCGCGTTGCAGCACCATGCCGTCGGCGAAGATCGGCGGGAGTTCGATCAGGGGCGCCGGCTCGTCCAGCGCACCCTGCGCCGCCGCGAGCAGCGTCCCTAGGACGATTGGCGAGTGCAGCAAGATCATGGCGGGCATCGTAACGGCTGGGCGCGCTCGGTCGGCGTTCCTACACTGCTCGCCCCGTGATGCCGCGCCTCCATCTCCTCGCTCCGCTGCTCGTTGCCGGCCTCGCTTCGGCGCAGGGGTCCGCGACGCTCGAGGACGCGCTCTGGCGCTCGGCCGGCGTGGACGTGATCGTGGACCCCGACGAGGCGCTGCTGGAGGGACGCATCGAGCCCTGGCTCATCGACCTCAGAGTGCGCACCGCCTTGACGGGCGTGCGCGGACGCGGGGACGCGGCGCGCGTCGTCGTCGGCGGCCACGCGTCCGAGGCGGCGCGAGCCCTGGTCGAGCGCACGGGTGTCGAGCTGTCGGCCACCGGGTTCGAGTTCGCCGGTCGACGCTACGAGGGCGGCACGGATCGGATCGTCGCGTGCTTCGCGGACCCCGAGCGTTCCGGACTGCCCGTCACGGTGATCTTCTCGAACGACATCGAGCGTCTCGCCGCGGGCCTGATTCGGCTGCCCGTCGGCGTGCATCCCGGGCTCGAGATCTGGTCGGAGGGCGAGCCCGTCCTCGTGGCCGAGTTGGCGCGCGACGGTTCGCTCGTGGGCGAGCCGACGGACCGCGTTCCGGCGCTCCTCGAACGCTTGCGGCGCCTCTCGCGCGTGCCAACGGACGAGCTCGTCCTGTGGGCGCCTCCGCCGCGCGAGAAGGGCCGACTGCGGCGCTACGTCGACCGCTGCCTCGGAGCCGAAGCCGTCGCCGAACGCTGGTTCGGCAAGGACGACGGGCCGCGCACGGGCCTGTACGTGCACGACGATCCGCGCAGCGTCGCGTTGTTCGCGGGCGGCGCGACGAGCGTCGGCGGGCGGATCGTCGCCGTCAACACCGAAGAGCGCCGCGTGCACGCGCTGCTCGTGCCGGGCTTGGCGCACGACGGCGGTGCCGGTTGCGCAGCCGCCGCCGCGGTCGCGATCGCGGGTCCGCCTGCGCGGTCGTGGATGCTGGACGCTGCGGGCGCCGCGGCCAGCGACTGGATGCGCGGAGCGTCCTTGCGCGACACCGCGGCCGCCTGGGCGCGCTCGGATCCGAGCTGGGACGTCGAGTGCCTGTTCTCGATGGAGTCGCTGCGACGCGGCCCCGGTTCGCGCGACGCGGCGATGCGCGCGCTGGGCTTCTTCTATTTGGCGTCGACGTTGGACGCGCACGAGTTGCGTCGCTACTGGCGCGACGGCGTCCCCCAGAGCCTGTGGGCGACGATCGCGCCCAGCCTCGAGCGGTGGCTGCGCCGGCTCGCGCAAGAGCGACCGGGACCAGCGCGGCGTGACTTCGCCGCGGAGCCCTTGGCGGGCGCGTTCATGGTCGGCGGTCTCGCGCGTCCCGGTGTGCGCGACGTCGCGCGCACCGGCTATTGGCACGACGCGCTCGAGCAGCGCTTGGAGGATCTCTACGTAGCGGGCGCGAACGCGGTCATCTTCACCTTCCGACCGACTCTGACACAGAGCGAGCCCCTTTTCGGCGCGCCGCGGTTCGACGCTTCGGCCGACGATGCGCTCGAACTGAGCTACGCGACGCGCATCGCCCGCCGGGTCGGACTGCGCGTCGGGATTCAGCTCGAGCCGATCTCCGGCGGCCTGGCCAGTTGGCCGGACGACGCCGCGCAATCGATCGAATTGGTCGAACGCTTCGAGGAGCGCTACGCGGTTCGGCTGGGCGAGTTGGGCTTTGCGGCGGAAGCGGCGGGCGCCGAATTCCTACTGATCGGAACGAGCTTGCGCTCGCTGACGCGCTCGCGCGACGCCCCGACCACGAACCCCGGGCTGCGCGAACTACTGGCCGCGCGCAAAGCCGCCTGGACTCGTTTGGTGGGGCGTGTGCGGCAGGTCTTCGCGGGTCCCATCGGCTACACGACGCGCATCGGTCCGCTGACCGAAGGCGACCGGTCCGCGTGGGCCGAAGTGTCCGACCTCGGCTTTACCGACGCGCTCGACTTCGTCGCGCTGCACTGCGTTCCGACCTGGGACGCGCGGCCCCAGAGCGGCCGCGAGGTCGAGCGCGGGTTCGGCGAACTGCTGACGCCGGCGCTGCGGTTGCTCGACGGCAAGCCGTTCGTGCTCGTGGCGGGCGCTCCTTCCGCGCGTGAGGCTTGGCGATTCGGCACCGCCGTCGGTGCGCCCGATCCGTCCTGGCAGCGCATGGCCGCCGACTCGTTCGCCGGGCAGTGCGCGCTGCTCGCCAAGCGCCCCGACTGGCGCGGAGCCATGTGGTGGAGCGTGCGCGCCGAGCCGCGCGAGGACACCCTGCGCGACTTCGACCCGCTGGGGCCCCCCGTGCCCGGAGGCCCGCCCGCGCTGGCGGCGTTCCGCAAGTTCCTCGGACGCGCGAAGGGCAAGTGACGCGTCCCGGGAGCGTCGCCCTGACCGAACTGCCGGGGATCGGGCCGCTGCGCGCGACCGCGTTCGCGCGGCTGGGCGTCTTCTCGGTGCGCGATCTCTTGCTGCTTCTGCCGCGTCGCCACGAGGTCGCGGGTTCGTGGTGCTCGATCGCCGAAGCGAAGGTCTTGGTGGGGGAGCTCGTGCGCGTCCGCGGCAAGCTGGCCAAGGTGCAGAGCTTTCGAAGCGGTCCGCGCCGCTCGACGCTGCGCTTCGTGCTCGACGATGGCGCGGCCGAGATCGGCGTGACGGTCTTCAACCAACCTTGGCGCATCCCGAAGGCGCGCGAGTGGGCCGTGCGCGGTGAGGAGATCGCGCTGGAGGCCAAGGTCGCGTTGCACTCGGGCGAGGTCGTGTTGACGTCGCCGCGCTTCGAGGAAGGCGCGCGCGAGTTCGGGCCGGAGGGCTCGACGACGGCGGTCTACCCGTCGACGCAGGGGCTCGGCAGCGCACTGATCCAGCGCGTGATCGGCGTCGCGCTGGAGCGCTTCGGCGCGACGCTCGTCGAGGAGTTGCCGTCCGCGTTTCGCGAGCGGCACGGGCTGGGCGAACTCGAGCCCGCCGTCCGCAAGCTGCACGCCGGCGACGGCGAGGCGGCCGACCGCCGGCGCGTGGCACTCGAGTCGTTGCTGGTCCTGCAGGCCGGCCTGTTGGGGGCCCGCCGAGCCGGGGGCGCGGCGTGGGCGACGGCCGCCTCGATCGCTGCCGCGCGCGAGCACTCGCCACATGCTTGGACGCCGGGACAAGAGCACGCGATCACGACGCTCCTGGCCGAGCTGGGGCAAGAGCGCCCGATGCGCCGCTTGTTGCAGGGCGACGTCGGCTCGGGCAAGACGTTGGTCGCGCAGTGCGTGGCGGACGCGGTCGTTCGTGCGGGCGGCCAGGTGGCGCTGATGGCGCCGACGGCGACGCTCGCCGAGCAACATTGCGCGTCGCTTGCGCCCTGGTTCGAGGCGCGCGGACACTCGGTCGCGCTCGTCACGGGTTCGCTCGCGGGTGCCGAGCGCCGCGCGTTGCGCGAGGGACTGCGCAGCGGCGCGATCGAGATCGCGATCGGCACGACGGCGCTCGTGTCACGGAACGTCGAGTTTCGACGCCTGGTGCTGGGCATCGTCGACGAGGAACAACGCTTCGGCGTCGCGCAGCGCAGCGCGCTCTTCGGGCGTGAGGCGCACGCGCTCGTGATGACGGCGACGCCGATCCCGCGCTCGTTGGCTCTGACGCTCTATGGCGACTGGGACACCGTCCGCTTGGACGGCTTTCCGCCCGGTCGCGGCGGCCGACGAACGCGCGTCGTCGGTCCGGGCGAACGCGAACGGGTCGAACGTCACCTGTACGAGCGCCTGGCGCGCGGCGAGCGCGCGTTCTGGATCGTGCCTCGCATCGTCGGCGAGGAGGCCTCGATCGAAGAGGCCGAAGCACGGCTGTCGGCCGGGCCCCTGGCGGAGTTCGGGCTGGAGGTCGTTCACGGACGGTTGCCGACGACCGTGCGCAACGCACGACTCGATCGCTTCCGCGACGGGCGCTCGCGCCTGCTCGTGGCGACCACCGTGGTCGAGGTCGGCGTCGACGTGCCGGAGGCAACCTTGCTGGCGGTCGAGGGCGCGGAGCGCTTCGGTCTCGCGCAATTGCACCAACTACGCGGCCGCGTCGGGCGCGGCGCGGGCGCAGCGATCGCGATCTTCATGGCGAAACGCGGCAGCCAGGGCCGCATGCGGGCGCTCGAAACGACCGAGGACGGCTTCGTGATCGCCGAGGAGGATCTGCGCCAGCGCGGGATGGGCGAGCTGCTCGGACGGCGACAATCGGGCTGGAGCGCGTCGGCCCTGGAAGAGGTCGTCGAGGACGCGGACCTCGTCGCCGCCACGCGTGAGTTGCTGAGGAGCGAGCCCGCGATCCACGCGCGCTATCGCCGCCCGTGACGCAGACTCCTAGGCGGCGTCGGGTAGCTGCATCTTCGGGTACACCTCGCAGCGATTCCGGCCGTTCTCCTTCGCCTTGGCGAGGTAGTGATCGGCCAGTTCGAGGAGCTGCTCGCCGTCGCTCGCCGCGCCGATGCGCGTCGTGCAAGCCGCGCCGAAGCTCGCGGTCACGCGTCGCTCTCGGCCGTCGACCATGACCGTCTGGCCCTCGATCGCCTTGCGGAGACGCTCGCCGAGCGCCTTCAAGCCGAAGGGGTTGGTCTCGGGACACACGACGACGAACTCCTCACCGCCGTAACGTGCGGCGAGGTCGAGCTTGCGCGTCTCGTGCGCCAGCACGTAGCCCACCATGCGCAGGACGTCGTCGCCCGCTTCACGCCCGTGCGCTTCGTTGAAGTGTTGGAAGCGGTCGATGTCCAGTTTGACGATTCCGAGCGCGCGTGCCGCGGTGCCGTTCCGACGTGCGGCCAGGTGCCGACCCAAGAATTCGTCGAGCGCGCTGCGGTTCGCCAGTTTCGTCAGCGGGTCGGTCTCGGTCTGCTCACGCAAGCCCTCCTTTCCGAGGGCAGTCTTCGTCGGCTCGGCCGCGGTCCGGAGGCGGATCCGGGTCATCTGCAAACGGGCGTCGGCCAGGATCTCCGCCGGGCTCAGGCGGTCCTCGAGCGACAGGGAGAACAGCGGGGCCAGCTCTCCGATGCCGAGGTCCAGTTCGGCGAAGTAGACATCGATATCTTCACTGGTCCAGCCCAGTCGTTCTTCGACCCCGGCTTGGAACGCGGCGAAGGCGGGACCGCGCTCCTCCTCGCAGTGCGTCGTCGCCGCGAGTTGGGCCAGTTGCATCAATGGCACGAGCCGGCGCGACTCGGGTAGAACGCCCAGGGGCATCGCCTCGGCTTGCAGCATGTAGGCTACGGGCTCGACGAGCCGCGGCGGCAGCGACCACGATGCGAGCAGCGCCGCTGACACGTCCGAGGAGTGAAAGCCGAGTGCCGCAGCCTCCTGGGCGAGCGACGGCCAGCCGCCTGCCGCCCGCGCCACGGGGGCGTAGTCATCGGGCAAGCATTGCGCCGTGACCAGCTTGCCGATGTGACCCATCAGGCCCGCGAGGAAGGCTTCGTCCGTCTCGTGCGATCCCAGTCGAGCGAGGAGCGTGCGCGCCGCGACGGCGCCGATCACACTGCGCTGCCAGTACTGCGCGACATCGAGGCCGCCGCCCGCGTCCTGGGTCGGCAACGCGCCGGCGAGCGCGAACGAGAGCGACATCAACTCGACGGTCTTCAGGCCGAGCTGGGCGACGGCCCGCTGCAGCGTCGTGATCGGGCTCCCGCCGGTGCTGAACATCGCCGAGTTGGCGAGCTCGAGCAGCTTCTTCTCCAGCGCCGGATCGCGGCCGATGACGCGGGTCAGGTCTTCGAGCGTCGCATCGTCGTCCTGCATGCAGCGCAGGATCTCGGTGGCGACGAGGGGCAAGCTCGGCAGCTTGTCCGCTTGAATCAGTGCAGGCGGAATCTCGGGGAGAGTAGAGGTCATGGAGGCGGCGGGTCCGGAGCCAGGGCGAGCGGCGAGTCGGGGCGACAGCAGGGGAATCCGATGGCCCGCTGAAGCCTCTCTTGTCGGCTTCTGTCGGTGCGGTCCCTGAGCCAACCCGGGAAGGACTAGACTGCACCCCCCCTAGGAGCCGCGGTCGGTAGCCGTGAGAGCTCCGCTGGGTACCCCCCTCATGCTGCAACGATCCCTCCGTGTTGGCCCCCTCGTGAAGCTCGTTCTGGCCCTCTGGCTGGCCGCGCCCGGCCTCGGCGCCCAGCTCGACATCCCTGCCGGCGGTCGTCGCGTGCCCGCCAGGCCGGCCGGCCCGGAGCTGCCGCCGGTCCCCGGGGGTGGCGCGTCCACGGGCGAGCTCGAGTTGCCGGAAGGTCGAACTTCGACCGGCGCGCTCGCCAGCACCTACAGCGCGGACGACGAGGGGCGGGCGCGCTTTCTCTTCGACCAGCTCGATACGGCGCGCAAGCTGGACTCGACCATCGTCGCCGAGGCCGAGGAACAGCTCGCGCGTCTGGGCGAGGTCGGGCTCGCGGCCGCGCGTCGGGCGCTCGCCGGCAACACGGACGCGACGTTGTTGGTGGCGACGCGGGTGTTGCTGCGCGGAGGCACGCCCGACGATCGGCGCCGCGTCGCCGATCGGTTGACGAGGAAGCTTCCCAGTCGCGTCGCAACGCTAGTGCTCGACGCGCTGGCCGCTGCCGACCCGGTGATCGTCTCGCCGGACTACTTGGTGCGGCTGTTGGACCATCCGACGGGCGGCATGCGCACGGCCGCGGCGCGACGCTTGAACGGTAAGGTCGATGCGCGTCACTTCGCGGCGCTGACCAAGGTCTTGCGCGCGTCGCGTCGCGACACGCGTCAGCGCGCGGTCGAGCTGCTGGCGACGATCGACGACCCCGCGGTGGAGCGAGCGCTCGTCGACAAGCTCGGCGACTCGGCTTCGACGGTGGCCTGGGCCGCGGCGAGCGCCTTGGCCGACCGCGTCAGCGAAACGCTCGACGAGGCTTTGCTCGAGCGCGCGCTCGGAGCCGGACACTTCGATCGCGGCGCAGCGTACGCGTTGCTGGCGATCGCCGAACGCGAGGATCGCAGTCGCCGTTCGTTGCTCGACGACGGACACGTCGAACGCTTGCGCGACGCGTTGCGCTCCAAGGACGCCTTGGTCGTCGGGGCCGCGGCCACCGCGCTCGCGGGCATCGGTTTCCATAGCGCCGTTCCCGGTCCGCGCCAGTGGCTGGATCAGACCGTCCCGCACGAACTGGTGCGCATCGCCTCGGGTGCCGAGTTCCACGCGGACTTCGCGTCGCTGCAAGGACCCGTTCAGCGCCGACTGCAGCGCATCTCGGGCCAAGCCTTCGGCAGCGACGGCGGGGAATGGGCGCGCTGGTGGACGGAGGCCGCGCCGAACTTCCGCGCGCGTCGGGCCGTGATCGCGCTGGCACCGGGCGACGAGCTGGAGCTCGAGCTCTTCCTGCGCGACGGGTCGACAGCTCGCACCTCCGGGTCGGAGGGTGGTGCGAAGAGCGGGGATCTCCTGCTCGGGCCGCGTGTCGGTCGTCCGCGCACCCAAGTCGCGCCGTCCACCAACATCGTGTACCTGACCGAGAGCCAGGTGCGAGCGCTAACCCAGTTCCTCGACGCCGAAGGCGTGCTGGGCGTGCAGCACTTGCCGCGCACCGAGCGCAACCTCTTGGCCAACCTGCGCGTGTTGGACATCGCCGTCGGCGAGCAAGGCAAGCGCTTCGAGATCGCGGCGTTGCGGCCGGCACCGTGGTTCGACGTCGTCTCGGAGCGCGTGCACGCCTTCGTCGAGACCAACTCGTGGCAGCGCTACTTCCCCAGCGCCGATTTCGCGGACCGCCAGGCGTTCTGGCTCCAGGAGCGCACCTTCTGGGAGAGCAACGCCGATCCGGCGCGCGCGCGCGCCAAGCGTCGCGACTACGTGCTGGCCTTTCTCGCGGAGGGACGACAGGAACGGCGCGAAGAGGCCATCGCCGAATTGGTGGAGCTTTCGACCGGGCCGCGCGGCGGACTGTCGGCGGCGCAATTGCCGAGCTTGTTCGACGTCGTCTTCCAGGAGCGCTACCTGACGGCGCGCGCGACGGCGTTGCTCGAGATCGGCATCGAGGCCGCGCGTAACGCGGACGGCGTCGTGCCGCCCACGCTGGCGAACAACCTGATCGAACGCGCGGTCCTGGCGTGGGGCGACGAGGCGCAGCCGGCTGCTGTCAGCGTGCTGGCTGCCAGCGAGCTCGCGACGACCTCGCTCTTGGCCGCGTCGGACGATCCCCGCGCACGCCGCTTTGCGGCCGCCGCGTTGGGGGAGATCGACGGTCGGGCGGCCGAGGATCGACTCCTGAAGCTGTTGGGCGACCCCGATCCGTCGGTCGAGGTCGCGGCGATTCGCGCCGCAGGCGACCGTCGCCTGGAGCGCGCGCGCGACGAACTGCTCTTGCGCGCACGCCTTTCGTCGCCGGAGGTGCGCATCGCTTCCTTGTACGCGATCGGGCGGCTCGGAGGCGAGGGCGTGCGCGATGCGCTCTTGGTGGCGCTGGTCGAGCCCGTGCCCGCCTTCAACCTGGCGGCGGTCGAAGCGCTGGCCGAGCTGGAGGACCCCGCCGCCGCAGAACTCTTGGCGCGCGTCTTCGCGCGCGGCCCGGACGATCCTTCGTTCGAAGCAGCGCGCGAGGGCCTCAGGCGCTTGGGAGCGCACGCGGTCGACGAGATCCTGCGCCTGACGGCTTCGGCCGCGCCGCGCACGCGTCGCGAAGCCGCGTTGCTGCTCGCCGAATGCGGCGTGCCCGACGCCGCTCCGGTCCTGATCGCGTGGCTCACCGATCACACGGACGACGCTCGCGTCGCCTCGGAGTTGGCCATCCTGACCGGCACCGACTATGCCGGAGCGCGCGATCCCGCCGAGTCGTGGTGGAGCTGGTGGGACCAGGTCGTGCACGACGACGCGTTGGCGTGGTACCTCGCCGCGCTGCAACGGGAAGATCGCCATCCGCCGGCCGCTGCGGAGTTCCGCGACGCGGGGACGCGCGAAGGCGCGCTCTACCTGTGCGAACGGCTGGCGGACGAAGAGCGCTACCTCGCGCAACGGGCCGAGCGTGAGCTCGGACGCTTGCTGGGACGACGCCTGGAACTCACGCCGACGCGGGGTGGACTGCGCGAGCGCGAGGTCGAGGCCGTCAGGTTGGAGATCCACGCACGCTTCGCACAATAAGGAGCCCGTGTACTCCCTCTTTGCACCGACCCGGGCCGAACTGCGTCGGCGGCGAACGCGGCGCTGGCTGCGGATCGGGCAGGTCGCCGGCCTGCTCGCCCTGGTCGGACTGCTGGGCGCGACGCTCTTTCGCGCCGAGAGCCGGTTGGTCGTCCGCGCCGCCCGCGATCTGTTCGCCGAGCGCCGAGTGCTCGAGCAGCGCGGGCCGCTCGAGGCGGCCGCGGCGGAGTCCGGTGTCGACATCTATCTCTTGGCCGGCCTGATGATCTCGGAGTCGAGCGGACGCCCCGGCGCCGTTTCGAACAAGGGCGCGTTGGGGCTCTTCCAATTGATGCCCGCGACGGCCCAGTGGCGGGCCGAGCGCATGGGCCTGCCAGCGCCGACGCCGGCCGAGTTGCTCGAGGATGCCGAACTCAACGCGCGCTTGGGCGCGAACAATCTGGCGTGGTTGCTGCGGCGCTACGACGAGGACGTGGAGCGCGCGCTGGTGGCCTACAACGCCGGTCCGGGGCGTTTGAAGGCGTTCGAGTCGGCGGCCGGCGGCTGGGAGCAGTGGCGCGCCGAGCGCCGAGCCTCCGGCGAGTCGGAAATCTTCGCGTACGTGGATCGCGTGCTGCGCTACGCCGACGGCTTCCGGCGCCACGGATTGTTCGACGACGAGAGCGGGGCGAGCAGCGATTCGTGACGAGCGTCGATCCCGCGTGAAATCTCGCAGCCGTTCTGCGTAAGAAGCAAGCTGTCGCCATGCCGCCCCCCGCCTCCGTCCGCTCGCTCGAACGCCGCCTCGAATTCCGCGTGCTCGCGGCCTCGTTCCTCGAGGCGGCGGCGCGTTGGCTGTTCTGGTCGGCGCTGGTCGTGGGTGCGGCGATCCTCGCTGCGCGTTGGAGCCTCGGCATCAGCGCCGGGTTGGCCTGGTACTCGGCGGCGGTTCCCGTCGTGCTCGGCGTCGTCGCCGGCGTGCGTAGCGCGCTGGCGGCGCGGCTCGCGCCGGGGGTGGCGATCGCGTGGCTCGACCGACGCGCGGGCGGATCCGGCGTACTGATCACGGGCGCAGAGCGACCCGACCCGCGCTGGGACGGCGCCCTCGAGCGCTCCGTCGAGCGCGCTGGACTGGGCCGTTCGCGGACGCTGCCCCGCGTTTCCAGCGAGCGACCTCTGCGCTTCGTCACCGGTGCGGCGGGGATCCTGCTCGCGGGCGTGTTGCTCGGCGTTCCGAAGCCCGTGGCGCTGCCCACCGAGTTGTTCCTGCCTTGGATCGAGCGCTTGGCCGAGCGGCTGGAAGCGTTGGAGGGCCTCGAACTGGATCCCGAAGTGGTGGAGCGCTTGGCTCAGCGGCTCGAGCAACTGCGGTCGACGCTCGACGAATCGGATCCAAGCAGCGTGTACGAGGCGCTCGACCGCTTGGCCGAGCGGCTGGATCACGAAGCCGAAGCGCTGGCCGCGGCGCGCACGCGGATCGATGCCGAACTCGCCTCGCTGCGCACGGCCGCGGAGCGCGCGGCTGCGGGCCAGGGCTCCGAACTCGCACTCGAATCGCTCGCGGCCGCCCTGACGGAGGCCGCGGGCAGCGGCTGGCTGGGGTCGGCCGACGCGGCGAGGTTGCGCGAGCGACTGTCGGCGCTCGAGGCCGGGGCGTTCGACGCCGCGGAGGCGGCCGCGCTGGGCGAGGCCTTGCGCGAACGACTGTCGTCGCGCTTCGGCGAGCTGGCGGCGAGCGGTGCGTTCGGCGAGCAGGCGTTGGAGCAGCTCCGCGGGCAACTCGCCGCGACCGGCCCGGGCGATGCCGGCCTGGCAGGCGCGGTCGGCGCGGGAGTCGACGGCGATGTCGGCCTCTCGCGCGGGCGCGGCGACGCGCCGCTGCGCTTCGCGGGCGAGACCGAGGACCAGGCGGCGCGCTTCGCCGAACGGGCGTTGCCCGCCGCGACACAGCTCGACCGCGAGCACTCGGAGCTGGTCGCGCGCGGCGAAGCCGTGCCGGAGGTCGCGCCCGAAGAAGGGCCGTCCGGCGGCTCGGCCACCGATACGTCGGCCGGTGCACGCACCTGGCGACGCCGCGTGGCGCCGCGCCACCGGCGCGCCGTGCGCGCCTTCTTCGACTCTAACGGCGGCGCCGCGACCGCTGGAAGCGACGATCGATGAACGAACTAGAACCCGAGGGGAATCACGCGATGAACGAGGAAAGTCTCTTGGCTCCGGCCGAGGTCGCCGAAGCGCGCCAGCGCGCATTGGCGATCGGCGCGGGGCTCGACCGCGTGTTGCTCGGCCAACGCGAACTGACGCGCGCGTGTCTCGTCGCCTGTCTCGCGCGCGGACACATGTTGCTCGAAGGCTTGCCCGGTCTCGGCAAGACCGAACTGGTGAAGGGCCTCGCGAGCCTCCTGGGTCTCGGCTTTCGACGCTTGCAGTTCACGCCCGACCTGTTGCCCGGCGACGTGACGGGCGGGCACGTGCTCGAGGAGAGCGAGGGCTCGCGGGGCCTCTGCTTCCACCCCGGGCCGATCTTCACGAACCTGTTGTTGGCGGACGAGATCAACCGGGCCTCGCCGAAGACGCAGTCGGCGCTGCTCGAAGCGATGGCCGAGCGGCGGGTGACCGTGCTCGGCGAGACGCGCGACCTGCCCGCGCCGTTCTTCGTGCTCGCAACGCAGAACCCGATCGAGCTCGAGGGCACGTATCCCTTGCCCGAGGCGCAATTGGACCGCTTCCTCTTCCGGCTCGACGTCAGCGGCGTCGGCGCGGACACGCTGGTCGAGATCTTGACCGAACGCCGCGGCGGACGGTCGCCCGTGCTGGAACCGGTGATCGACGCCCAAGGCCTCGATGAACTGTTCGACACGGTCGACCGCATCTTCCTGCCGCGCGCCGTCGCGTCCTACATCGCGCGGCTCGTCAGCGCGACGCACGCTGGACGCGGCGGCGGCGAGCTCGTGGAGCGCTACGTCAAGTACGGCGCGTCACCGCGCGGAGCGATCGCGATCGCGGCGGCGGCGCGCGCCCACGCGCTCCTCGAGGGCAAGCCCAACGTCGGCTTCGACGACGTCAGGCGCGTGGCGCGACCCGCGCTCGCGCACCGGCTGGTGCTCGACTACCAGGCGCGGCTAGATCGTGTCGACGGCGGAGAGATCGTCGCTGCGCTCTTGGACGTGGTCGACGAGGTCGGCGACGCGCTGCCCGATGCTTTGGTGCGCGCGTGAGGGCGCTCGCACTCGTCAGCGCGTGCTTGGCGACCTTGGCGCTGCCGCTCGCGGCACAGCGCGCCGAGGTGGTGATGCCCGACGTCGGCCTGCGCGTCGAGGCCAGCATGAACTGGCCCCAGCATTGCTCGAAGGGCTACGTGCCGGTCCGCATGCGCGTCGAGAACGAGAGCGCGTCGCCCAAGTCGGTGGAAGTGACTCTCGGGCGCTTCCGCGATTCGTCGTCGACCTCCCGTTCGTTGGCGGCACCTCCGGGCGTCAGCGATTTCACGCTGCTCTTTCCGGCGTTCCAGCGTGAGGGTTATGCTCGCTCCCGCGGCATGCAAACCGTGGCGCTGCAGCTAACGGTACGGCAGGGACTGCGACAGGCAGCAGCGTGGGACGCGGGCTCGCATCTGCTTGCGAGCGAGGAGCCCGTCCGGTGTTACGTCGTACTGACGTCGAGCAGCGTCACGACAGGAAAGGTGGACGACTGGTCACGGAGCGTCGGCCACGAACGCACGTACGCCGGCGGTTCCTACCTGACCGCGTCCGGTGCCGCCGTCGCCTTCGACGAGGCGCCGCTGCGCTTCGAGGCCTACACCTCGCTCGACGCCGTCGTCGTCGACACCGCGAGCGGACTGCCGACGGAGGACGTCCTGGCGGCGGTGCTGCGCTATGCGCGGCTCGGAGGCAGCGTCGTCTTCCTGGGTCCCGCCGCGACGAAACTGGTCGAGGCCCGGCCCGACGTGGGGCGCTTCGAGGCGCGCTTCCTGGGTCGCGCCGAGCCGGTTCCCGAGGCCTCGGTCGTCGCCTACGGTTTGGGCCTTCTGGCGACGCTCGACACCGAGGCGACGCTGCTCGAGGATGCGGCGAGTCGCGCGCTGCTCACCTGGGCTCTCGAGAAGCATCCGACGCCGGCACCACCGCAACCCTTGATCGCGGACCCGAACGCCGCAGGCGCCGGACCGCCGCCCGACGACCTCGACCGCGGACCGTACATCTCGGGCCTGCAGCGCGTTCCCTATCGCACCATGCTGCTCGGACTGGCGCTCTTCGCGCTGTTGATCGGACCGGTCAACTTCCTCGTCCTGCGGCGGATCCAACGGCCGATGCTGTTGACGCTGACGATCCCCGCGATCGCGCTCGTTGCCTCGCTGATCATCCTCGGGACCGGGTTCTGGACCGCCGGCATCGACAACCGGACGGCTGAGTACGGCTACACGGTGCTCGATCAGCGTGCGCATCGTGCCTCGACGGTTCTGTTGCGCTCGCTCTGGTGCGGGCTGTCGCCGTCCGCGCTGCGGCCGGGCGACGGTAGCGCGCTGTTGCCGGAGCAAATTTGGTCAGAGGGTGGCGCGGCCCTGGGCTATCAGCTCGACGAAGACGATGGCCTGGTGCTGACGGGGGACTTCCTACCGGTCAGGCGCAGCGAGAAGCAGACGCTCTTCGCCGACCGAACCTTTCGCGGACGCGTCCTGCTGGAGCCGTCGGACGGCACCTGGCGCGCGACCAACGGTCTGGGCGTGGAACTCGACGTGTTCGTGTTTTGCGACGGCGACGGGCGCTGTCACCGACTGGAGGGCACGCTCGCCGACGGGGCGACCGCGACGCTCCAACCGATCGAGCGAGCCTCGTCGGCGCGCTCGACGTGGCAGACCTTTGCCGAGCGCTTGCGACAGGTCGGCTACCCCGACCTGCCCGCCATGGTGGCGGGCCGAGCCATCGACGACGAGTTACGCGCCGAGTACGCGCGGCTCTTGGAGTCGTTCGAGCTGCCGCGCGGGGCGTACCTGGCGCTGTTCGACGAAGCCAATCCTGCCGTCGACGACATGGGACTCGCGACGCGCGTCGCCTTCGCGCGTCACGTGATTCTGGGGCTCGTCGACGTAGGCTCTCGGCGATGACCAACGCCATTCTCGAAGTGCGCGACCTCGTGCGCACCTTTGGCTCGTTCAACGCCGTCGACCGGGTCAGCTTCCGGGTCGAACGCGGTGAGGTCGCCGGCTTCATCGGTCCCAACGGCGCTGGCAAGACCACCACCATGCGGATCGCGGCGACGCTGGATCTTCCGGATGGTGGCGATGTGTTCATCGACGGCGAGTCCGTCGTCGCCCGTGCGCGCGAGGTTCGCCGGCGCCTCGGCTTCATGCCGGATGCGTACGGCGCCTATTCGGCGACGACCGTGCACGACTACCTCGACTTCTTCGCGCGCGCGTACGGTTTGTCGCGCGAGGAACGGCGTGAGACGATTCGTCGACTGGTCGACTTCGTGCAGTTGGGAGATCTGCTGGAGAAGGACACCAGTGAGCTTTCCAAGGGCATGCGGCAACGGCTGTGCCTCGCGAAGACGTTGCTGCACGATCCCGACTTGATGATCCTGGACGAGCCGGCCTCGGGGCTCGATCCGCGCGCGCGCATCGAGCTGCGCGAACTGGTCAAGGCGCTCGCCGGGATGGGCAAGGCGATCTTGATCTCGTCGCACATCCTCTCCGAGCTGGGTGAGATGTGCGATTCGATCATCGTGATCGAGCGCGGCGTCGTGCTGGCTCAGGGTCGGGTCGACGAGCTGTCGCGCGGGCTCCGCCAACGGACGCAGCTCTTGTACGTCAAGAGCTTCGGGCCGCTCGAAGCGCTCGAGCGCGCCCTGCTCGAAGAGGCAGGCGTGCAAGCGACGAACGCCGAAGAAGCAGGGCTCGTCGTACGGTTCTCCGGCGATGAACAGGGCCGCGCGGCGCTCTTGGCGCGGCTCGTGACGCGCGGAGTCCCCATCACGGAGTTCCGTTCGGATGCGGTCGGCTTGGAGGACGTGTTCCTCGACGTGACGCGGGGACGGGTGCAATGAACGCGGCCGACCACCTCAACCCGATCTTCCTGCAAGCGCTGCGGCAAGCGTTGCGCGGTCGCATGTTCCAGGTCCTGTTCTGGATCACGCTCGTGCTGGCGATGTCGTTCTCCCTGCTCTACATCGTCATCGCGACGCAGGCGGGCGGCGAGCCGTCGGGGGACACGTACTTCATCTGGGTCTATGCGGCGCTCAGCTTCGCGGTCCACCTCTTCGTTCCCTTCTCGGCCTTCCTCTCGCTGGGCAACGAGTGGGACGAAGACACGTACGAGCTGCTCGTGCTGTCCAACCTGCGGCCACGGAACATCGTCTTCGGCAAGCTGCTCTCCGCGCTGCTACAAGCGGGGCTCTGGTTCTCGGCGTTCGGGCCGTTCCTCGTCTTCTCGTTCCTGATGCCGGGGCTCGATCTGTTCACGTTCGGAGTGATCCTGTTGCTGACGGCGCTCAGCACCGCGTTCTTGACGAACTTGGCCCTGTGCCTGTCCGCCACCGCCCGCGGCCGTTTCGCGCGCACGTTCCTGTTGGCGCTGCTGGGGCTCTTCCTGAGCGGTTGGGCGCTCCTGGCCGTGGTGCTCGCGAGCGAGACCTTGGAGCACCCCACGGACCTGCGGTCGTCCATTGGCCAGCAGGCCATCTGGGGCATCGTGACGGCGTTGGTCGTGGTCGGCGGCTACTTGTTCGTCTTCGCTTGCACACGTCTCGCACACGAGGAGGAGAACCGTTCGACGGGTCTGCGCGTCTTCTCGAGCGTGATCCTGGTCGCGGCCTGGTGGTGGGCTACCAGCCTCTACCTGGCGATCGGTCGCATCGCGGAGGTGTTCAGCGCGTTCACGCTCATGGGCGTCTTGGTCTTGACCGTGTTCTCCGCGCTCTACGTGACCGAGGGGCGCGGTCTTGGGCGGCGCGTTGAGTTGGAGGTTCCGAAGAGCCGTTGGTTGGCGCTTTTGTCGACTCCCTGGCTGCCCGGAGGCGGGCGCGGGGTCGCGTGGTATTGGCTGCACCTCGGGTTGTGGTTGGGCGCGGTCGCGCTGACGCTGCGTGTGTGGCCGGCGACATCGGTCACCTCGCCCGATGCGACGATGTCCCGCTTGGTCGTCTGGGTCGGAGTGGCGTACACCTGGATCTACATGGCGGTGCCCGCGTTCGTCTTTCGGCCGTGGTCGCGACGGCTCGCGTTGCGGGTGGTTGCGCGCGTCGCGATGCCGGTGTTCGCGCTCTTGTCGTTCCTCGTGCCGACCATGGTGCTCTTCCTGTTCACGAGCGGCGGACCGGAGGTCATGGAGCACATCGGCAACCCCGTCGAGGTCGTTGACAGCTTCGATCCGACCCTCGAGGGCTTCCCACACCGGCTGTTGCGCGAACCCCGAGCCTGGTCGCTGGGCGGGATCGGCCTCGCTCTCGTCCTCTTGCATCTGCCGGGCGTCGTCCACGGTGTTCGTGAAGTACTCGCTGCCTCGCGTGCGAGGCGCGCCTGACGCGTGCCGATTCCCAGCCGAGCGGCGCGCCGAGCGGGCGAGCGGTTCCAGCTCGCGCCGCGCTTCCGCGGCCGCGGCGGCCTGCCGGGTGAACGCTCGGGGCGCGGCGTCGGCAGCTCGCTCGAGTTCCAGGATCGACGGGCCTACACGGTGGGCGACGACGTCCGCCACCTGGACTGGCGTGCGTACGCGCGCACGGATCTCTTGCTGGTCAAGCAATACGAGGAAGAGCTCCGCCCGCGGCTCGAACTCTTCCTGGATTGCTCACGTAGCCTCGCCGTAGAGGACGAGAAGGCAGCGCTGGCCGTCGATCTCACCGCGGTGTTGGTCGAAGCGGGACGGCGGACCGGCTTCGAGACCTTGCTGTTCGCGCTCGACGACGAGCCGCGCGCCGTCGACGCAACGGTGTTCCTCGAGGAGGGCCTCACCGCCGACGCCACGCTGCCGTTTCCCGAAGCGCTCGGGCGCGCAGGGGGGCGACTTCGCACAGGATCGCTGCGCATCGTGATCTCGGACTTCCTCGTGCCGTTCGCACCCGAGTCGCTCTTCGCGCCCGTCGCGCGGACGGCGGGACGGCTGGCGCTGATCCAGGTGCTCGGGGCGACCGACGTCGCACCGCCACGCGACACCGAGCAGCGCCTGATCGACGCCGAGAGCGGCGCGAGTCTCGAGCGGCGTATCGACGAGGGCGCACGCCAGCGCTACCTCGAGCGGTTCGCGCGCTGGAATCACGAGCTCGAGACGGAAGCCCGGCGCCTCGGCGCGACCTGGGTCAGCGCCGTCGTCGGGCCCGCGATCGAAGCTCAGGTGCACGAGCAACTGGTGCCCGCGGGCCTGCTCGAGTAGCGCGGCCCAGCGACTCGTCAGCGCTCGGTATCGCGAGCGGACAGCTTCGCCGCCAGCGCTGCCGCGTCGTCGACGGGCAACTCGCAAGCCCATTCGCGGCACACGTAAGCCGTCGGGCGTCCGTCGATCGCGATCTGATCGGTGGTCCATGGCGCGATCTCGGCGATGGCGGCGTCGGGCTCGAGCGGGCGGTGCAAGAGGACCAGCGAAGGCAGGAAGGGAGCGCGCACCGTCCGCAGGAGCGCCTGCGTGCGCACGTCCGAGGCGTCGCCGGCGATGACCACTTCGTGCGACGGTCCCTCGGCCATGTCGACCGCGGCGAGCAGCATCGTGTAGGCGCTCGGGTTCGGCGCAACGGAGCCCGCGAAGCTGTGCATGATCTCCTCGGCGAGCGTCGCGTACTCGACCTCGCCGGTCATGCGCGCGAGGCGCAACAAGGCCAGCGCCGCGACCGAGTTGCCCGAGGGAAGGGCGCCGTCGTAGATCTCCTTGGCCCGTACGAACAACTCGAGTCCGTCGTCCGCGGAGAGGAAGAAGCCGCCGCCTTCGGCGTCGTGGAAGTGAGCGATCATGGTGTCGGCCAACTCGCGCGCCACGGCGAGGTGGCGCGGCTCCAGCGTGGCTTCGTACAGCTCCGAGAGGCCCCACGACAAAAATGCGTAGTCCTCGAGCGTGCCGTCGAGCCCCGCCTGGCCCGCCCGCCAACGCTTGTGCAGCCGGCCCTCTTTCGTACGCAACTCGGCGGTGACGAAGTCGGCCGCCCGCGTGGCGGCCTCGGCGAAGCGCGGTTCGTCGAACGCTTCCGCCGCGCGCGCGAGCGCCGCGATCATGAGGCCGTTCCAGTCGGTCAGCACCTTGTCGTCCTTGAAGGGATGCACACGCTTCTCGCGCGCCGCGAACAGGCGCTCTCGAATGTCGGCGAAGCGCTCTTGCTCCGCGTCGTCGAGCGGCTGTTCGAGGAACGGGATCGAGTTGCCCGTGCGCACTTGCGTCGCCTCCTCGAGGAAGTTGCCCTCGTCCGTCAGGCCGAAGCGCTCGATGAACCATTCGGCGTCGTCCTTCGCGAGCAACGCCCGCACCGCTTTCGGCGACCAGACGTAGAACAAGCCTTCCTCGCCCTCGCTGTCCGCGTCCTCCGCCGAGAGAAAGCCGCCTCGCGGCGACGTCAAATCGCGTAGGACGTAATCGAGGATCTCTTCCGCCGTGCGGCGATACGCGGGGTCGTCGGTCACCTGCCACGCGGCTGTGTAGGCCAGCGTCATCAGCGCTTGGTCGTAGAGCATCTTCTCAAAGTGCGGCAGGAACCAGCGCTCGTCGGTCGAGTAACGATGGAAGCCGAAGCCGACGTGATCCCAGATCCCGCCGAGGCGCATGGATTGCAGCGTGTGCTCGACCACCTCGAGCAGCTTCGCGTCACCGCTGCGTGTGTAGCGCGTCAAGAGGAACAGGAGTTGGTGCGGCACGGGGAACTTGGGCCGCTGGCCGAAGCCACCGTGGCGCGGGTCGTAGCGTCCCTCCAACTGCTCGGCCGCCAGCGCGAGGGCCTGGGCGCCCTTCCACGCGCCGGGCTGCGAGCCGGAGCGCTGCGTGATCGCGCGCACGATGCTTTCGGAGCTGGAGAGGATCTCGTCGCGCCGCGTCTTCCAACTCTCGCGGACCGCGGGGAGGAACTCGAGCATCCCGACCTGTTGGAAACGGCTCTCCTTCGGAAGGTACGTGCCGGCCCAGAAGGGCTTCGCGTCGGGCGTCAGCAGAACGGTCATCGGCCAACCGCCGCGTCCGGTCAGCGCTTGGGTGACGCTCATGTAGACGTGATCGAGGTCGGGGCGCTCCTCGCGGTCGACCTTGACGCAGACGAAGTTCTCGTTCATGAGGCGCGCCACCTCGGCGTCCTCGAACGACTCGTGCTCCATCACGTGGCACCAGTGGCACGTGGAGTAGCCGACCGAGAGGAACACCGGCAGGTCGCGCTCGGCCGCCACCTGGAAGGCCTCGTCGCCCCACGGATACCAATCGACGGGATTGCGCGCGTGCTGCCGCAGGTAGGGGCTGGCCTCGAAGACGAGCCGATTGAATTCGGCTCCGCCGTCCGCAGGCAGCTCGGCGATGTGCTCGGCGTCGGGGAGCGGCGCGCGGCCGGTGTGAGGCGTGTCTTGCAAGGTACCCAGGGCGAGGGAGAGGAAGAGAAGCATGGATGCCGAGGCTACTCGATCGCCGTGCCAAGCGACGTCAGCGCGACGTTCGACGGGCGGCTTTCGACTTGGCGCTGGAGATGGCGTCCGCCACGCTGGCCGTCTTCGAGACGGGCGCGGCCGCGGCCGGCGGGCGCGGCGCCCTGGGCGTGTGCGACTCCGCCGCCGGCCGCGGGCGTTCGCGGCGGTCGGCGAGGGCCGCCCACAGGCCGAGGCGCCGTCCGGCGAGTTCCAGCAGTGCGAGCAAGAGCACCGTTAGCGCGAGCGGGCGCGAGATGCGTTCGGTCGCCGAGCGCGCGCGCGCCGCAGGCCAGACGGCGTCGCCGAGCGGATCCACCTCGCCGCCGCCCGCGCGCGCGACCTCCTGGAGCGAGCGCTCGCCCGACTGCGCGCTGAACGGGCGCTCGTACTCGGGCGAGTAGGGCAGCGCGATGGGGGGCAACGTCACGACGGTTTCACCATCCTCGCCGGGTACGCTCAGCGTGCCGAGGTGGATGCCCTCGCGCTCGAGCAGGACTCGCGCCTCGAAGCGGTCCTGCGTCACGCGTTCGAGTCGGTGTTCGGTCCAGTCGCCGCGCGGCGAGCGCAGACGCGCCACCAAGCCCGACGTGTCGGGGGCGGTCGCGCGATCGACCTCGACGCCGATGACCGCCTCGCGACCGTTGCGCGTGACGGTCGGATAGAACGCGGCGGGTTCTTCCTGACCCGCCAACCAGCGGCCGAGCGTCACGAGGAACCGCCCCGCGTCGTGCCAGGCGACGAACCCGGCGCCGAAGGTTCCGCCGACTTCGCAGCCGAGCGCCGCGACCCGTCCGAGACCCTCGTGGTGGAACGCGAACAAGGGCGCAGCGTGTTCGTCGGTCGTCCTGACGCCGATGTCGGTATCGGCCCGCGAGTAGTTCAGGTTGTAGCCGTCGACGACCGGGAAGTCGTCGAGCGCGAGCTCGCCCAAGCCGAAGATCGCCGGCGAGGGCACGGCGCCCGTAGGCTCCTCGATGAACGCCGAGCGCGCGACGGTGAGCGTGTCCCGCGCGAACAGGGCGGGCAGTTCCTCGGGGTTGGTGGCGAAGTAGATCGAGCCCCCGCCCGCGAGCGCCGTTTCCGTCAGGAAGCGCGCGTCGGCGTCGAACTCCGTGCCGAGCGCGATGACCGAGAGCGACGTGTTCCGGGTCGCGTGCAGCTCGCGCGCCAGTTCCAGGACGCCGTCGGGTTCCTCGGCATCGGCAGCATCGGCGAACAGCACGATGTGCCGGTTGGCGTGGTCCGTATCGCGGAGCACTTCGACCGCGGCGTCGAGACCGGTGCGCACGAAAATGCCGCCACCGGCGGATTCGATGGAGAGGACGCGTTCGCGAAACGCGCTGTGACTCGTCACCAGTCGCGGCTCGACGATCGTGTGCGGGCTCGAGTCGACCGCGATCACCGCGGCGGAATCGAGGCCCGACAAGAGCTCGATGGCCGCCATCGTGCCCAGGTTGGCGAGGTCCATCTTCGTGCGGCCCCCGGCGACGCTGGCGCCCATCGAGCCCGAGCGGTCGAGGACGAACGCGATGGCGACGCCGACCTTGCGGTCCTCGTTCTCCAGCATCATCGAAACGGGCAACAAGGGATCGAGCCTCGATCCCTGGTACCCGCCGATGCCGAACGACGCCTTGCCGCCGGTCATGAGCAGACCGCCGCCGCGCTCCGTCACAAATTCGGCCAGCGCGGGCAACGCCGGCTCGAGCCGCCGCGCGGCGACGTTCTCGAGCACGACCGCGCGAAACCCAGCCAGACCGAGCGCGTCGAGCGGCGCCGCCTCGGGCGTCGCGACCACGACGTCCAGGCCCGCCTCGCGCCAGGTCTCGCTCAGCGTGTCGGGCCGGCCGTCGTGGTTGACGATCAGGATGGGTTTGGTACCGCGCACCAGCACCGCGCCCAAGCCGAAGTCGTTCTCCGGCACGCGATCGCCGGCGCCCTCGATCCGCAGTTGATAGACGCCGATGCCGGCCTCGTCGAGGACGTCGCGGAACAGGATGCGATTCCAGCCCGAGCGCAACTCGCGCGTGGCGCGCGAGAGGACCGTGCCCGAGCGCGACAGGACGTACGCGACCTGGCCCGGCGCGTCGGCGAACAGCCAAGCGCCGAATTGGAAGGGCTCGCCGGCGGCGACCTCCGACGGCAGGTCGAGCCGCTCGACGGAGATGTCCGAGACCGGCGGTCGCGCCTGGGGCAGGACGTGCACGGGAATGCCGCGCGCCCGCGCGCGGCGCGCGGCGGAGAGCGGGCTCGCGCCGCGCACCTCGCCGTCGCTCACGACCAAGAACGCGCCGGCGCGTTCCGCGTCCACCAGTTCGAGCGCCGTGTCGAGCGCACCGGCGAGGTCCGAGCCATCGGCGTCGATGGCGAGCGTGAAGCCGCGGTCGCGCGAGCCTTCGTCGGGCAGCGCCTCGATGCGAGCGTCCGCGCCGAAGGTCACGATGCCGACGCGATCGCCGTGCTCGCGCGCCGCTTCGGCCAGCCGGATGCGTTCGAGCGCCGTCGCCTCCGCGCCCGCGGGCATGGAGCGCGAACGGTCGACGACGACGACGAGGTCGCGGCCCTGGGTTCCGCGCTGCCAGCGCGGACCCGCCAATGCGAGGACGACGAGCACCACCAACGCGAGCCGCAGCGCGGTGGTCGGCGCCGACGAACCGCGCCAGCGCCAGACGAGGTACAGCGCGGGGCCGGCGAGCAGCAGACAGTAGGGAGCGTCGAAGTTCATGCCGGTCCGTGACGACGCGACCACAGGAAGTAGGCGTCGAGCAGCGTCAGCGCGAGCACCGCGGCCCACAGTGCGTTGAGAAGCGCCGCATGACGCGTCTCGAGCTCGGCGCTGGCGAACTCGGCCGCGTGCTCGCCGGCGGAACGCGTGCCGAGATTCGACTCGTCGGCGTCCTCGAAGTGGATGGCGAAGCGACCGACCTCGGCCCCGTCGCTCGCGCGCAGGCTGTAGGCGCCGAGCTGCTCGAGTCGATCGAGCGCCAGCCGTCCGTCCGTCACGAGTTCGCGCTCGCTCCCGTCCGGTTCCACCAGCGTGTACGTGCCCGGAGCGAGTCCGCGCCAACCGAGCGTCTCGCCCTGCGCCAAGCTCGTCGCCGCGGGCCCCGGCAGATCGGCGCGGCGCGCTTCGCTCCAGTTCGACAGCAGGATGGGCCAGTCCGGCGTGCGCGCCAGGTTCGTCGCAGCGGGGTCGAGGTTGGCCGACAACACGTGGCGGTGCGCCGACACGCGCTCGGCCAGCAGCGTGCGGGCGCCGCTGGAGACGATCGGCGTGCCTTCGACCTCGAGGTCGCCCCGGCCCATCCAAACCGCGCCGTCGAGTCCGATGCCGTGGGTCAGCGCGTGTCCGCGGTCGAACAGGAAGGGCCCGAGCCAGGCGGTGTCGGCGCCCTCGACGAACTCGAACGACCAGGAGTGGGGCGCGCTCGACGGACCCAGGACGAGGTGCGCGTCGGCGGGGCGCGCCGCGACCACGGCGTCGCCAATCGCCGCGGCCCAGCGCTCGCCCGCGGCGTCGATCCCGAGCGCCGCCGCCGTCGCCGCCGGCAACGCGACGTGCACGCGCAGCGTGCGTGCGGGCGGCGGCTCGAGCCGCACCGCATCGTCGATGGCCAGCGCGTCGGCGTCGAGTTCCAGCGTCACGGCCGGCGCGTCGGCGTCGAGCTCGACCCGAACGACGCGACGCTCGAAGGGCTCCAGTTCGAGCACTTGAACCGCGTCGTCCAGACCATCAAGTCGCGTCGTCAACGTGCGCCGTCGAGGCGCATCCGAGGCGTTGAGCACCGTGACCCACGCGACGTCGCGCCCGCCGTCCCGCTCGCGCAGCGCGTGGACGATGCCCACGTTGGGCGACGGTCGACCGAAGGAGCGAACGTGCGTGCGCTCGTCCGCCGCAGCGAGGTCGAAGTGGTCGGTGGCGAAGAGCAGCCGGCCGTCGCGCGCGAACTCGCGCGCGAGGTCGAGCGTCGCGCCCAGGTCGTGCGTGCCGTGCCGAGGCCGATAGTCCGCGAGGGCCAGCCGTGCAGCGTCAATCGACGCCGCTGGGCCGGCGAGCATGCGCGGACGCGGCCCGCTGACCAGGAGCGTCGCGCGCGAGCCCGGCCCCAGTCGCGCCAGCTCGTCAGCCACCCAGGCGCTCGCGCGCTCCGCGGCGCTG
The DNA here is from genome assembly GCA_040880665.1 of Planctomycetota bacterium. Classification (GTDB taxonomy): domain Bacteria; phylum Planctomycetota; class UBA1135; order UBA1135; genus JBBDIB01. The sequence goes on along the minus strand of JBBDIB010000066.1, from coordinate 61,495 downwards.
CCGTCGTCGTCGACCGCGGCCATCGACGCCGAGCCGTCGAGGATGCAGACGAGATGCGACGCGCGCTGCGTGCCGCAGCCGCGCGGTCCGGCGACCAGGAGCCCCAGGATCAGCGCGGCGAGAAGCTCGCACCAGAACGAGGCGTCGGTGCGCAGCCGCTCCACGCGACGGCCCGTCGCGGCACTGGGCGTCGGCGCATCCCAGAGGAACAGCGCGCTGACCGTGCGTGTCCGCGCGCGCCGCCGAAAGAGGTACAGCCCGACCACGGCGGGGACTCCGAGGAGCGCGAAGAGACCGAGGGGGAAGGCGAACACGCGGGAACGGTATACGCACCGGCGTCACGAATCTTCTCCGCGCGGGGCGATCGCGTCGAAGCGCGCCTCACGGGCGGTCCCGCCAGTCACGGAAGCGATCCACGAGGCGCCGGGTCGCTCGGCTCGAGTGCGGGTCGCCGAGCTGGCTGAAGTGATCGCCGGAGAGCGTGTACACGTCGAGGTGACCGCCGAGGCCCGCCAGCCTGCGGCGCAGACGGTCGACCGAGCCGTGCAGCAGGAAGTTGTCGTTGTCGGCGATCGTGACGAGGACGCGCCCCTCGAGCAGCGGCCCCAGCTCGTCCCAGCGCGCCGCACACTCCACCGAGAGGTCGTGGCGCCGCCAGCGCGTCAACACGGCGGGATCGACGGCGCCCGTCGCGCGATCGAACAAGCGTTCAGGCCGACCGTCGGCGCCGGGCCGACCGAAGAGCGCTTCGAAGAACTCGAGCACGCCGCCGCGCAACACGGCTTCGCGGCGCGCGTGCTCGAGCGTGTGATTGACCGTCCAACCGCCGAGCCGACAGAAGGTGCGCGCGCGCCCCGCTGCGTCGTAGTAGAGGTTCGCGTTCTCCGCGTAGAGGTCGACGCCGAGGAAGTCGCGGAAGTCGACGGGATCCGGCGAACTGGCCCAGACCGACCCGAAGTGCGAGGGATAGCGAATCATCAGTTGGAGCGCCGCCCAGCCGCCGCTCGAGTGGCCCTGGAGCAGGCGTGCCTCGCGCTCGTCGAGACACCGAAAGCGAGCTTCGAGGTGCGGCAGCAGCTCTTCCACCAGCGCGTCGCCGAAGGGCCCGTTGGTGTCGCTGTTCATGAAGCCCGAGTGCCCGAAGGTGCAACTCGGATCGGGGTACACCGTCACGAAGTCCTCGCTGTCGATCGGCGGCGCCGGCCAGTCCACCGAGCGGAAGCCCGCCAGCGTCGCGCCGAACCCCGCGATGTCGAGCAGCAGGGGAAAGCGTCGCTCGGGTTCCTCGAACCAGGCCTCGGGCAGGTGCACGAGCGCGCGCAGGCTCAGCGGGCGACCGTGGAAGCGCGACAGTCGCTCCGAGGGCAACTCGACGACCCGCACCGTGCGGGTCTCGGCCGGCGGACGCGCCGCGATCGTTCGGTCGAGCACGAGTCGCACGACCGGCGTCCGCCCGCCCCCCAGCTCGACGCGCACGGGCGCCGACGCCGGATTGCCGTCGGCCGTGCCGGGAAAGGGCGCGTGCCGATCGACGTCGAGGACAGCTTGCACCCAGTACGCGCCGCCCGCCAGTTCGTCGAGCGGTGCGGGAAACGCCAGCGTGTTGCTCGCGTCGAGCCGCAGCGTCGCGCCGGGCGCGACGTCCTCGAAGTCGGCGGAGAGAACGGGTTCGAGCCGCGCCGGGTTGTTCCAGGTGCGCGGCTCGGGCTCGAACCGGGAGAGGAACACCAACGCGCGCCCGCTGAAGGGCGCAGCGTCGTCGGCCGACCGAACGAGCTCGAAGCACGGCCCGCGCGCAGGCTGCCCGGCAGCGTCCGCGACCGCGCGACAGGCGCCCGCGATCACCGCCAGAACGGGCAGCGCGATCCAACGCAGACTCCTAGGAGTCTGCGTCACGAGTGGCGGTTCGCCAGGTGCCGAGCATCGGATCGAGATCAAGGAGTGACAAGTTCCCCATGGTTGGATGCCATTGGGGACCTTGGCACGACGCTGAGATCGGTTCGAGGATCGGTGCCTGGCGAACTGCCACCCGTGACGCAGGCTCCTAGCCAGAAACCGCGAGCGACGCCCCTTCAGCTACCCGGGACCGGCTCGTCCGCGACCACGCGGTAGATCACACCGGCGATGCGATCGGACTCGGTGTCGTAGCTGCCGGCGCACAGGTAGAGCCGATCGCGCGCGTCGAAGTGCAGATTGCCGCAGGAGGTCGGCTTCCCCGTGAGCAACGTGAGGTCCGCGTAGGGCGGCGCCTTGAGGGGGCGCTCGCCGCGGCTGTCGCCGTAGAAGGGGCGCTCCGGATCGGGTTTGCCGACCTTCCAGATGGTGCCCGGCCTGGAGCACGACACGAACAGCTCGCCCCGTGAGTCGAAGGCGAGGTCGATCAGGTTCGCGGAGCGCTGCTTTTCACTGTCCCAGGGCTCGAAGACGGCCACGAGTTGGGCTGCGAGCGGCTGCACCAGATCACCGTTCGGCGCCAGCGGGAAGCGCACGACGACCGACGAGGTGCGGTAGCCGACGTAGAGGAAGTCGTCCTGGACGGCGATGGCGCTGGGGCCCAGGAGTTCGGTGAGCGCGCTTCCGCGCGGACTCGAGAGCTCGACCATCGAATCGAGCACAACGCGACTCGGCGGGCAGCCCGCGTCGGGATCCTCGCGAATGGCCGTCAGGTCGTACTGCACGACCACGTGGTTGTCCTTCGCCGCGGCGTACAGGAACTCGCCCACGACACAGCCGCCGTTGGGGCCGTTGAGCCAACCGTGGGGTGCCGCGTTCAGCGCGGGATCGTGGTGCGGGTAGTGCACGTTGCTGACCGCGTAGCCCAGCTCTTCGGGCGGAACGACGGAGGCGTCGTGCTGCTCGACGGTGTGCCAGCGTTCGGTGCGGAGGTCGTAGCGGAAGATCGCGTCGGTCGCGTTCTTGCGAAACCGCTTGGCCGGTAGGTCGACGCCGCTGTACCCGCAGACGATCAGGTTGCGCGAGACGGGATCGAAGATGAGCGTGCAGTACGGACGGCTCATCAAGACGTCGTCGATCGGCGCTTTCGTCACATCGGGCAGTTGGAAGACGCTCGGATCGGCGCGCACGAGCAGTGCCGCGTTGGCGGCGACGCGGGGCGAGGCCAGCGCGCCGGGGATCACCGGCTCGGCGATGTCGGGGTCGATCCGGAACAGGCAGCCCGTGAAGTCTTCGATCGAGTGGTCGACGCCGCCCGCGTTCCGGTGACGTCCACGCGCGAGCACAATGATCTCGCCGTCGACGGAGACCACACCGCGCGGCCACGGCACGCCCGCCGAGACGCGCTCGAGCCGCACCGGCGTCGCTTGCTCTCGGGCACCCTCGGCCGCGGGGACGAGCGCGCCGAAGTCGACGACGACCTCGCCCTTGGCCTCATAGGGGACGCCGACCAGCGCGGGTTCCCGTTGGGCGGGAGCGGTGCACGCGACGAGGCCGAGAAGGCCGACGAGGAGCAGGGCTGAGCTGTGCATGGGAGATCGTGAGGGGAGCGCGGGCCCCGAGGAGCGGTCGCGATGGAGCTTCGCCCACCGCGTCGAGCAAACCCCGTGCCGGTGCCCTCAGCCTACCGCCTGAGCCGGCCGTACGCTCCCCTGAGACGGCCAGGGTTACGACGGCGTAGCGTCGATGTCCCCGCCAGTCACGTCCCAGAGTGCCCGTCGGCGCCTACTCGCGCTTCCCGAGCACCAGCGGCGCGCCCGGTTCGCGCGTGACGCTCTCCTCGAGCGCCGCGCCGCGCCCGTCGAGGGGCTCGGCGTGGATCGTGACGCGTTCGGCGGTCTGGACGGCCAGGCTGCCGCCGGCATCGGTCGCGGAGCCCCAGCTCCAGAGGCCGCGCAGCTCGTCGTAGACCCACACGCGGCTGGCGGGGGAGTCGCCCTCGATGCGCATCAAGAGCGGCTCGCCCGGGTCGAGCAAGAGTTCCAGCGGTCCCTCCAGCGCGTCGACGTTCCAGGCGCCCGGCAACACGGCTTGTTCGGGATCGAGCGCGCGCAGGTGCGTCGCCCCGGTGCCGAGCAGCGCGAACGAGCCGTCGGCGCGCGCCAGGTCGTACCCGAGCCAACGCCAGTCGCCGTTCGAGCGGTTCCAGGCCGAGACGACGAGGCCTGCCAAGGGATCGCCGTCGCTCGAGACGACGCGGCCCTCGATCCAGCGACCGGCTTCGAGCGCGACTGCCAGCTCCGACGAGCTCGGCGTGGCAGCGTAGATCCAGTGGGGGGCGAGGTTCTCGTCCGCGGCGAGCACGCCGAGGTGGTACTCGTCCGGCAGGACGACCGTGGCGCGGCCCGCGGCGTCGGTCATCACGCGCGCGACGACCGCGTCGTCGTGGCCGTCGATCACGCGCACCTCGGCGCGCGGCAGCACGGCGCCCGCCTCGTCGGTGACCGTGATCGTCGTCGGCGTGCCGGCGTCGAGGCCCAGCTCGAGGACGCCCGGATCGCTGCGTTCGCGGTCCAGCTCCCAGCGTGGGACGAGCCCCGTGGACGCGGCCGGGTTCGCGAAGACGTGGTGGTTCCAGGGCGCGTGCTGGAACGCGAAGCGGCCCAACGCGTCGCTCTTGGCGAGTTCGACCAGCTCGAGGGTCTGCCCGTCGAAGAGCGCGACCTCGACGCCGGAGAGCGTGTCACCCGAGGGGTCGAGCACGACGCCGGCGAGCGCGCCGGCGGGCGGCGCGTCCGGCCCGAAGCCCGGCAGGCCCATCAGCGCGAGCGTCCCGACGCCCAGCATCAGGAGCGCGGCCTTGCCCGGCGTCAGCGCTTGGCGGCGGGCCATCTAGCGACCCTCCTCGGCACCGTGCACGAACACGAGGTCCGGCACGTCGTGGAGCTGTCCCAGCATGCGGGCCGTGCGCTCGGAGAGGACGAGCACCTGCTCGACGCGCGCGCGCTCGAGGGCGGCGGCGCGCTCGGCGTCGCGTGCGATGGCGGCGGTCGCGAAGCTCGCGCAGGCCACGCAGCCGAAAAGGGAAAGGAAGAGTCGCGTGCTGCGTTGCATGGGATCGAACCGTCGCGTGAGGGTCGCCGGGGAGTCGCCTGAGATCGGGGGGCCAACGGGCCCCTGGAGTCTTTCGAGCGCGCCGCGGCATTCCTTGAGTCCTCTCGCGAGGCCGCCTCGCTCGCCGCTATCCTGCGGGCCCCGCCCCCAGGGCCTACTTCCACCCCCGCCGTGCACATGCTGTTCTCCGCGCCCGCTCTTCGAATTTCGCTCCTGGCGGCCTGCTCGGCCCTGTTCGCGGCTTCCCGAGAGGCCCAGGTCGCCCCCGACGCGGCGCTCCTGCGCTTTCCCGACGTCAGCGCGACCGAGATCGTCTTTCGCTACGACGGCGATCTGTGGTTGGTCGCGAAGGAGGGCGGCGTCGCACGGCGCCTGACCACCGTGGAGGGCAACGAGAGCCTGCCGCGCTTCAGCCCGGACGGCAGCGAGGTCGCGTTCATGGGCGGCTACGAGGGCGGCACGGACCTCTATCGCCTCAGGATCGCCGCCGGTCGGCCCGTGCGCGTCACGCATCATCCGGGGCAGGAGATGCTCAACGACTGGACGCCGGACGGCGAGGCGCTCTTCTACTGGTCGAGCGAAGCTTCCGGCCTGCCGCGCGCCGCCCGGATCTTGCAGGTCGACGCCGACGGCGGTCAGCCCGAGCCGCTGCCCGTGCCCTACGGCACGTTCGGCGCGCTCGATGCGACCGGGACGTGGCTCGCCTACACGCCCGGGAGTCGCGAGTTCCGCACCTGGAAGCGCTACCAGGGCGGCATGGCGCAAGACATCTGGTTGTTCAACCTGAAGACCCACGAGTCGCGTCGCCTGACCGACCATGCAGGGACGGACGCGGCGCCCATGTGGCACGGGCGCCAGGTCGTGTTCCTGTCGGACCGTGGGCCCTACGGTCGGATGAACCTGTACGCGCACGACCTCGACTTCGACGAGGTACGGCGCCTGACCGACTTTCGGGACACGGACGTGAAGTTCCCGGCGATGGGGCCCCAGGACGTCGTCTTCACCGCCGGCGGCAAGCTCTTTCGCTACGAGTTCGAGACCGAGCGCCGCGTCGAAGTGCGCGTCGAGTTGCCCGGTGAGCGGCGTCGGCTCGTCACGCAGACGCTCGAGGTCGAGCCCTTCCTGGCCGGCGCTAGCCCCGGCCCGTCGGGCACGCGCATCCTCGTGGAGGCGCGCGGCGAACTGTTCGACGTGCCGGTCGAGGAGGGCGTCACGCGCAACCTGACGCGCACCGATGGCGTGGCCGAGCGCGAGCCCGCGTGGAGTCCCGACGGCCGCTGGATGGCGTACTTCTCCGATCGCACGGGCGAGTACGAGCTGACAGTGCGGCGCATCGACGGCGCCGCGTTCGACGGCGCCGACGAGACGAACCAACGCACGTTGACGTCGCTCGGGGAAGGTTGGAAGAGCGAGTTGGCTTGGTCGCCGGACTCCGAGCGCCTGCGCTTCGCGACCAACGACGGCGGCTTGCACGTGGTCCAGGTCGCGACCGGCGAGCACTCCCGGATCCACACGAACCTGGCCGGCAATCCGGTGGCGGCGCGCTGGGCCCCCGACAGCAACTGGCTCGCCTGGAGCCACCAACATCCCGAGTCGCGGCTCGACGCGCTCTACCTGCACGATCTGGCGGCGGGCGCGACGCACGTCGTGACCTCGGGCATGTTCGACGACTCGAACCCGGTCTTCGATCGGAACGGCGACTGGCTCTACTTCCACTCGTCGCGCGAGTTCTCACCGATCTACGAGGACCTCGGCGTGACCTGGATCTACACCAACTCGCGCACGCTCTTGGCGGTGCCGCTGCGCGGCGACGTCGAGAATCCTTGGCTGCCGAAGAATCCCAGCGAGGAGATCGAGAGCGAGTCCGAGGAGGAAGCGGGCGACGACGAAGACGACGAAGGGGAGTCCGACGACGAAGAATCCGACGACGAAGCGGAGTCCGACGACGAAACCTCCGAGGAAGACGACGACGCCAAGGACGCCGACGCCGAGCCGGACGAGCCGCTCGTGATCGCCATCGAGGGCTTCGAAGCGCGAGCGCTGCTGCTGCCGGTCGCGGCCGGCAACCTCGCGAACCTGGAGGGCGGCGAGGGCGGCGTCTACTTCGTGGAACGCCCCCGCACCGGGACGACGGGCGACGAGCCCGTGCTGCGCTGGATGAAGCTGGGCGAGGACGAGCCGGAGACGATCTTGGACCCCATGCCCGGCGGCTACGTGCCGACGGCCAAGGGCGACCGCGCGCTCGTCCTGCACGGGAGCAAGCTCGGTTGGATCGAGTTGGAACCCAAGGCCAAGCTCGAAGCCATCGCGCTGGGGCAGATGCGGGCGACGATCGACCCGCGCGCCGAGTGGCCGCAGTTGATCGCGGACGTCTATCGTCTGTTCCGCGACTTCTTCTACGAGGAAGGCTTGCACGGCGTCGACTGGGCCGGACTCCGCGACAGGTACACCGCGGCGTTGGCGGACGCCACCTCGCGCGAGGACGTGCATTGGCTGATCGGTGAGATGATCTCCGAGCTGAACGTGGGGCACGCCTACAACCGCCAGCCACCGGCGGGCGGTTTCGAGTCGAGCGGCGAGGCGCGCGCCGTCGGGCTGCTCGGCGCCGAGTGGAGCGTGGCGGACGGCGCGTTCCGGATCGAGCGCATCTTGGGCGCCGACTACGACGTTGACGCTCGCAGTCCGCTGGCCGTGCATGGCGTCGAAGCCGCGGTCGGTGACTACCTCCTGGCGGTCAACGGTCTGGACGTGGATCCGACGCAGAGCGTCTACGCCGCGCTCGAAGGCACCGCCGGTCAACCGACGGAACTCGTGTTCAACTCGAAGCCGACGCGTGACGGCAACGAGCGCACCGTGCTCGTCGAGCCGCTGGCCAGCGAAGGCGCCCTGCGCTATCGCGATTGGGTCGCCGAGAAGCGTGCGCGCGTCGAAGAGCTGGGTGGGGGCCGCATCGGTTACGTGCACGTGCCCGACACCGGCCGGAACGGACAGAACGAGCTGATGCGCCAGTTCCTGGGGCAGATGCACAAGGACGCCTTGATCGTCGACGAGCGCTGGAACGGCGGCGGGCAGATCCCGCAGCGCTTCATCGAGCTGCTGCATCGTCCGCTGCGGAACTTCTGGGCCATCCGCCACGGCGAGGACTGGACCTGGCCGCCGGTCGGCCATCACGGACCGAAGGCGATGCTGATCAATGGTTGGTCCGGTTCGGGCGGCGACGCGTTGCCGTACTACTTCCGCCAGAGCGAGCTCGGCCCGCTGATCGGACGCCGCACCTGGGGCGGGCTGGTGGGGATCTCCGGCAATCCGTCCTTGATCGACGGGGCGTCCCCGTCCGTTCCGCGCTTCGCCTTCTACGAGCTCGATGGAACCTGGGGCGTCGAGGGCTACGGCGTCGAGCCGGACATCGAGGTCATGGACGACCCGGCCAAGATGCTCGACGGCGGCGATCCGCAGTTGGAAGCCGCGGTGACGCATCTCTTGGGCGAGCTCGAAACCTGGCCGGGCCTGCCGCGCAATCGCCCGGCCGGTCCCGACCGGGCCGGGGCGGGGGGCGTGACGCCCGAGGATCGCTGAGCGGCGGACGGCGTTCTCGGCCATGGCGTTCCCCGACCTCGACCGCATCGAGGCGTTGCTGTTCGACCTCGACGGCACGCTCTACGACGCGCGGCCCGTGCGGCGCGGCTTGGCGTTCGAGCTCCTGGCCTCGATCGTCATGACCGCGAAGCCGTGGCGTGCCCTGCGCGCGATCCGCGTGTTGCGCACGTATCGCGCACTGCACGAGGAGCTGCGCGGCTCGGGCCCGGGGATGGCGCTGCGCCAGACGTCCGAGGCGGCGCGGCGCACCGGCGTCCCGGTGGCCGAGGTCGAAGCGATCGTCGGCGAGTGGATGCTGGAGCGTCCCCTGGCGCGGCTCGTCGCCGCGGCGCGCCCCGGCCTGGGCGCGCTCCTGGATGCGGCCCAAGCTCGCGGCTGGCGGCTCGGGTGTCTCTCCGACTATCCGGTCAGCCAGAAGCTGGCGGCGCTGGGCCTGACCGAGCGCCTTTCGTTCATGGCCTGCACCAGCGATCCCGACATCGATGCGCCCAAGCCCTCGCCCGTGGGCTTCCTGGCGGCGGCGCGGGCGTGGGGGCTCGACCCCGAGCGCGTGCTCTACGTCGGCGATCGCGAAGCGGTGGACCGCGCCGGCGCGCGCGCGGCGGGCATGCCCTGCGTGCTGGTCGGCGCGGGCCCGGGTCCCGACGCCCAGGATTTCCTCGAGCTGCGTCGGCGGCTGGGCCTGTGACGGTGCCCGCGCCGTTTTGGAGAGAGAGATTCCGTTCGCGATCGGTTTCCTCGGGCCTTGGCTTGTGTATCCGGGGGGAAACTGGAACAACCTTGGGCCGGTCCCGGCTCCGAACGAGTCTCCCATGCCGTTGTGCCTCCGGATGTGCCTCCCCCAGGCCACGCCGAGCCCCCGGCCCTCCCCCCCGATCTGCCACCGCATGAAGCCGTCGCTCCCCCAGCAGCTCGTCCGCTCCTCTTTGTTGGCCTTCGGCGCCCTGACCCTGCTCGCGGGCGCCTCGGTCGCGAGGACCGGTGCGTCGGTGTCCGGCGACTCCGCCGACGAGCCTTGGGACGCTCATCCTTGGAGCGCGTCCGAGTCCCGCGCGCTGCGCTACTCCTACCTCGAGGGCTCCTACCTGCTCTCGGACGTGGGCGACTTCAGCGACGAGGCCGACGGCTGGAAGCTCGAGGCCTCCCTCGGCATCGCGGACTCCTTCCGCTTCTTCGCCAGCCTCGCCGACTCGGAGCTGAACCAGATGGGCGCCAAGATCGACGAGACGAACCTCGTCGTCGGCGTGGGGTATCACGCGCCCATCGCCCCGAACCTCGACTGGACGCTCGACCTCGCGTACCTCGAGGAGGACACCCGCCGCGAGGTGGGCCAAGGGCTCGGCGTCGATCTAGGGGCGCGTTGGCGTCCGACGCGCTTGCTGGAGTTCAGCGCCGGCGGTCTCTACCACCTGTACGACGACAACGACGTCGGCGAGGATGCGGACGGCATCGGGTTCCGGGCCGAGGGACACCTGTGGGTCCAGGACAAGCTGTCGATCTTCGCGCGCTACGAAGCGCTGTCGGTCGACGTCGGCTCGAACAACGCCGATCGCGACAACCTGCAGATCGGCCTACGGCTCGCGCTGTAGCAGCGGCCGCCCACGCGGGCGGCGACCTTCCGGCGGGCGACGTCCGCACCCTCGTCCGCCGATTTCCCTCCAACGGCGTTGGAGCGGGCTCGTAGAGTGTTGCGCCGCGCGACCACTCCTCTCCCCGCTCCATGAATACGACCGAGACCGTTCCCACCTCCGACCTGGCCGAGCGCATCCAGCGTGAGAGCGCGTGGGTCGGCGACCTCGAAGCGAGTCTGCAAGAGGTCATCGTCGGCCAGGAAGCGCTCGTCCACGGGTTGCTCCTGGCGCTGCTCTCGGGCGGTCACGTCTTGCTCGAGGGTCTGCCCGGTCTCGCCAAGTCGCTGGCGGTCTCGAGTCTCGCCGGCGCGGTGCACGGCAGTTTCGCGCGCGTGCAGTTCACGCCGGACCTGTTGCCGTCGGACCTGGTCGGCACCGAGATCTATCACGTCAAGGACGGCACGTTCCAGGCGCGCAAGGGTCCGATCTTCGCCAACTTCTGTTTGGCGGACGAGATCAACCGGGCGCCCGCGAAGGTCCAGTCGGCGTTGCTCGAGGCGATGCAGGAGCGCCAGGTCTCGATCGGCGGCGAGACGTTCCCGCTGCCCAAGCCGTTCCTGGTGCTGGCGACCCAGAACCCGATCGAGCAGGAGGGCACGTATCGCTTGCCCGAGGCCCAGGTCGACCGCTTCTTCCTCAAGCTGATCGTCGGCTACCCGAGCGAGGCCGAGGAACTCGAGATCATGAACCGCATGGCGACGACGAAGGACTTCGTCAAGTTGCAGCCGGTCGTCGACCTCGACACGATCGTGCGCTCGCGCGCCCTGGTCGACGAGGTGCACCTCGACCGGCGGCTGGGCGAGTACATCGTGCGGCTCGTCGCGGCGACGCGCGCTCCCGCCAAGTACGGCGCGCCGGAGCTGGAGCCCTTGATCCAGTTCGGCGCCAGCCCGCGCGCATCGATCGTGCTGGCGCTCGTCTCGCGCGCGAACGCCTTCCTGGATCACCGCGCCTTCGTGACGCCCGCCGACATCAAGTCGATCGCACACGACGTCCTGCGGCACCGTATCGCAGCCAGCTACGAAGCCGAGGCCGAGGGGCGGACGAGCGATCACCTGATCGACCGTTTGCTGGAAGTCGTTCCGGTGCCCTGACGAAGCGAGGAGCGCAGCCTTCCGTGTCCGCCGAAGCCTCGAACGTGGTTGGGACGTCCGTCGATGCCGATCTGCTCGCCCGGGTCCGTCGCATCTCGCTTCGGATCCGCGGCCTCGTGTCGGGGGCGCTGCAGGGCGCCTACCGGTCGAGCGTGCGAGGTTCGGGCATCGAGTTCGAGGAGGTGCGCCCGTACCAGCCCGGCGACGAGGTGCGTTCGATCGACTGGAACGTGACCGCGCGCACGGGCGCGCCGCACGTCAAGACGTACGTGGAGGAGCGGCAGTTGACCCTGCTCCTGCTCCTGGATACGAGCCGCTCGATGGACTTCGGCAGCCGCGAGAACTCGAAGCGCGAGAAGGCCGCCGAGCTCGCGGCCCTGCTCGCGCTGGTCGCCGGCGCGAACCAGGATCAAGTGGGTCTGTGTCTGTTCGCCAACGAGCCGGGTCTGACGCTGCCGCCCGACAACAAGCCGCATCAGGTGCCGCGCATCGTGCGCGAGGTGCTCGCGGCGCGCTCGGAGGCGCCGGGCACGAGCAAGGGCACCGGCGCGAACTCCGGCGGCGCGCTGGCGACGGTGCTCGAGCACGCCGGTCGCCATCTGCGGCACCGCGGCATGGTCTTCGTGTTGTCCGACTTCCTCGGCGTCGAGGGCGAGGCCTATCGCCGCCCGCTCGCGCGCCTCGCGCGGCGCCACGATGTGATCGCGGTGCGCCTCGTCGACCCCTTCGAAGAGAAGCTTCCCGCCGCCGGTCGACTGTTGCTGGAGGATCTCGAGACGGGGCACAGCGTCGAGGTCGACACGCGTTCGCGGGCCGTGCGCGCCGACTGGGCGCGCCGCGCGGCGGAGCGGCGACTGGAGTTCCAACGCACGGCTCGCAAGGCCGGCGCCGATCAGCTCGAGGTCGCGACCGACGGTGACGTGGGCGAAGCGCTGCTCGGCTTGTTCGCGCGGCGCGGACGGGGAGGGGCGGCGTGAACGCGCTCGTTCTCTTGACGTTCGCTCTCTTGGCGAGCGCACCGACGACGCGCGCCCCGCTCGCCAGCGCGGAGTCCGCCGCGGAGTCCGCCGCGGAAGCCAGCGTGCGGCTTCGTGCCGAGCCGCTGGCCGTCGAGGTCGGCGAGCCCGTGACCGTCACGCTCGAACTGGAGGTCGACGAAGGACGCGTGTTGGACGAGCCGTTCGACGCCGAGCTGGCGTTCGACGACACGTGGGCCGTCCTGTCCCTCGAGCGCGCAGCCCCGAGCCGCGCCGGCGCGGGACGCGCGGTGACACGTTGGCGCTGGTCCGTCGCTTCGCTGGAACCGGGCGAGCGTTCGCTCGCGCCGCTCGTCAGCGCGCTGGCGCTCGAGGAGGGGCTCGCGGACAGCGCGCCGGTGTTGACGGTGACGTCCGTCCTGGCCGCGGATGCCGAGGCGCCGCGACCCTTGATCGGTTGGTCCGACAGCCTGGCGTTGAGCGGCGCCGCCGCGCCCGCGCGCTGGCCGTGGTTCTTGGGCGCGGGAGTCGTCGCGCTGGCGCTGGGATTCGTCCTGCGGCGGTATCGGTCGCCTCGCGACGAACGCACGCCGCGCGAGCCGCTCGGGGCGCGCGTCGCGACGCTGGGCCTCGACCGGTTGGCCGTTGCTTCCACCGCCGAGCTGCGCGACGCCGCCTTTCGCGTGACGGCGCTCGCACGCGAGGCCGTCGAGGCGCGCGGCGGACCCGGCTGGCCGGGCGCCACCGACGACGAATGGCTCGGCGTGGCCGCGACCGGGCTCGACGCCGCGACCGAGCAGCGCCTCTGCGCCCTGTTCCGCGCGTTGGCGCGCATCAAGTACGCCGGCGAGCGACCGAGCTCGCTGGCGCTCGAGGAACTCGCGCGTGAAGCTCGCGCCCTCTTCGACGAACTGGCTCAACCGGCCGAGGAGGTCGCCGCTTGAGCGCCACGATCCAAGCGGTCGAGAGCGCCGCGGCCAGCGGCTTCGACCTGGGCGGCGGCTACTCCTTCGCCGACCCGTGGGTACTGGCGGCGCTGCCCGTGCTGGCGCTCTTGGCCTGGTGGGGGTCTCGCCGGAAGTCGCGCGTCGTGGGACGCGTCTCCGTCCTGCCCGTCGAGCCGCGCCGCAGCCTGGCTCAGCGCCTGGGCTGGATTCCGCCGACGCTGCAAGGGCTCGGGGTCGTGCTGGTCGTCGTCGCGCTCGCGCGGCCACTGCGCGGCAGCGAGGAACGCAGTGTCATCAGCGAGGGCGTCGACATCGCGCTCGTGGTCGATCGTTCGGGCTCCATGCGCTTCGACGATCTGGAGGCGGGCCGCACGCGGCTCGACGTGGTCAAGCAGGTCGTGGGCGAGTTCGCCACGCGCCGCATGCAGGACGTCGAGGGCGCGTCGGACAATTGTGCGCTGATCACCTTCGCGCGCTTCCCGCATCTCTTGTGCCCCTTCACCCTCGACGTGGGTGCGATCCAAGGCTTTCTCGACGGCGTCGAACTGGTCACGAATCGTGCCGAGGACGGCACGGGCATCGGCGTCGCGCTGGCGAAGGCCGTTTCCGTCCTGCGCGACAGCGATGCCGAGTCCAAGGTCGTCGTCCTGTTGACCGACGGCGAGAACAACGTCGAGGACATCCCGCCCCTGGAGGCGGCCACGCTCGCAGCCGAATCGAACATTCGGGTGCACACGATCTACGCCGCCCGTTACCTCTACGTGCACGACCCGTTCCGCGGTTACGTCGCGACGGATCAGCCGCTCGACACCAGCGAACTGGAAGCGATCGCCGCGCTGACCGACGGGCGCTTCTTCCGCGCGCGTGCCCGCGACGAACTCGAGGAGATCTACGCCGAGATCGAACGGCTCGAGCGCACGCCGCGCCGCGAACAACGCTTCGAGGAGACGTTCGACCTCTACCGCTTGTTCCTGGTGCCCGCGCTGGTGCTCCTGGCGCTGGCACAAGGCTCGTACGCGACCTGGGCGAGGAGGATCGGATGATCGGCTTCGAGCTCTTGGCTCCCGCCCAGGCCTGGACGTTCGGGTTGGTCGCGCTGGTGTGGCTCGTGACGTGGCGCGGACGGCGCGCGTCCCAGCGCGAAGTGCGGGCGCTGGTCGATGCGTGGCGACTGAGCGCGTTCCTGCCCGGTTACTCGCCCGGCCGCCAACGGTTGCGGCACGCGGCGTCGCTCGCGGCGCTGGCGCTCCTGGCGTTCGCGTCCCTCGGACCCGTTCGCGGCTGGACGGAGCGCGAGGTCTTGGAGAAGGGCCTCGACCTCGTCGTGTGCGTCGACACGTCGCGCTCCATGCTCGCCGAGGACCTGCGGCCGAATCGGCTCGAGCGCGCGCGCCGCGAGGTGCGCGGACTCATCGATCTCTTGCGCGGCGATCGAATGGCCCTGATCGCGTTCTCGGGCGACGCGCGGGAGATCGCGCCGTTGACGCGCGATCGCACCACGCTGGTCGGTTTCCTCGAGGCGATGGACGTAGCGGACAACCGGAAGGGCGGAACGGATTTGGCCGTGGCGCTCGAGGCGGCGTTGGGTCTGTTCGACGGCCGCTCCGGCGCTCACGAGGCCATCGTCGTCCTGACCGATGGCGAGGATCTTTCGGGGCGCGGCCTCGAGGTGGCCAAGATCGCCGAGGAGCGCGGGATTCGCGTCTTCGTCGTGGGAATCGGCACCGAGGGCGGCGGCAAGATCCCGGTCGTGGGCCCCGACGGCTCCACGCAGTTCGTCGTCGGGCCCGGAGGCGACGAGGTCGTCACGCGACTCGACGGCACGACGCTCGAACGCCTGGCCGAGCGCACCAACGGCGCGTACCTCTCGACCGAGAACGCCGCGCTACCACTCGAAACGCTGTTCCGCTCGCGGATCACGCGACTCGAGGGGCGCGAGAACTCCGGCGGCACGCGCAAGGTGCCGCACGATCGCTACCAGTGGTTCGGGTTGCTCGGGCTCGCCTGCCTGGGCCTCGAACTCTTCCTCGGCGAACGCCGCGGAGGGCGCGAGTGAGGGGCTTGGTGCTGTGCGCCGTCTTGAGCGCCGTCTCGGGCGCCGGTGGCGAGGCGGTGGCGCGCTTCGCCGACGCGCGCGCCGCGTGGCGGTCGGGCGATTGGCGCACGGCGGTCGGCACGCTCGAAACGCTCGAGTCGGGCGAGGCATTGTCCGAGCCCGATCGCGCGCGCGTGGCCTTCGCCATCGGCGTCGTGCTGGCCGAGGAGCGCGAGGAGTCACCGGCGTCGCGGGCGCTCTTGCCCTTCGAGCGCGCGCGGGCGTTGGCGGGTCCTGGCGCGTTGCGCCGCGATGCCACCTACGACCTCGGCTGGGTGCGACTGGCCGACGCCGAGCGGCGCTTCGCAGCGCTCGTCGCGCCGCCGGCGTCGAACGGGAGCGCGGTGGCTTCGGACGCCGCACCCGAGGACTTCGACACGGCTCTAGCGGGAACGCGCGAAGCCTACGCGCTCGCGAAGCAGCGCTTCCTCGAGCGGCTCGCGCTCGATTGGCGCGACGAGGACACGCGCGCGAATCTGGAATGGATCCAGCGGCGCCTCGGCGAACTTGATCAACTCGAAGCGCAGCAGCAGGAACAGGAAGAACAGGAACCGGGCGACGAGCAAGAGCCCGGCGACGAGCAAGAGCCTGGCGACGAGCAAGAGCCCGGCGACGAGCAAGAGCCTGGCGACGAGCAAGAGCCTGGCGACGGACAAGAGCCTGGCGACGAGCAAGAGCCTGGCGACGGACAAGAGCCGGGCGACGAGCAAGAGCCGGGTGACGAGCAAGAGCCGGGTGACGAGCAAGAGCCCGGTGACGAACAAGAGCCCGGTGACGAGCAAGATCCGTCCGAGCAACCCGAAGCGGAGGAGTCCGAGGACGGGACACCGCCCGCTTCGACCCCCGAAGAGCCCACCGAGCGCTATCTCACGAAGGAGGAGGTGCAGCGCCTGCTCGACCGCCTCCAGGCGTTGGAGGAGGAGGGCCAGCGCGTGCGGGCCGCCCTCGAGCGCGCCCGGCGCGTCCCCGTCGAGCGCGATTGGTAACGACGATCATGCGCATTCATTCCCCCATGCAACGACTCCAGAGCGTGCTCTTCGCCCTCGCCTTGTGCGCCGCCCCCGCGCTCGCCCAGGCCGCGCCCAGCGTTTCGGTGCGGCTCTCCTCGGGCGTCGTCAAGCTGGGCGAGCGCGTCGCCCTGACGCTGTCGGTGGAGGGGACGACCGCCGCGCGCGTGCTCTCGATCCCGACCGTGGACGGACTGGAGTTCGGGGCGCTATCGGGCCCCAGCCGTCAACAGTTCACAGAGATCGTCAACGGCCGCATGACGCGTCGCTCGAGTCTCGAATGGTCGCTCAGCCTGACGCCCAAGCGCGTGGGCGATCTCGAAGTGCCGCCGATCGAACTCGAGGTCGAGGGTCGGCGCGTTTCCACGCGACCGCAATCGCTGCGCGTCGTGCGCGACGTCTCGGGCGCCGAGTTGGGGTTCCTCGAGGTCGCAGCGACGCCGTCGCGCGTCGTCGAGGGTCAGGCCTTCACCGTCGAGGTTCGCTTCGGCTGGGACGCGTCGGGGTTCACGAACCCGGACGGCGGCGTGTACGCGGACCTTTCGCTGCCCTGGTGGAACGGGTTGCCGGGGCTCATCGAACTCGAAGGGCCATCGATCTCCAGCCCCTCGGAGGTCAACGTCAACCGGCGTGAACGCGTGCGCGCCGAGCGCATCGACGACGTGGTGCGAGACGGGCGCAAGTACGTGGGCTATCGCATCGTGAAGCGCTGGCTGCCGACGCGCGCGGGCGCGATCGAGCTGCCGGAGAGCTTCCTCGAGTTCGGCGTCGTGCGCGAAGGCTTCTTTCGTTCGGAACGCATCAAGCAGTACTTCGTCGGTCCCGTCGAAGCGACGATCCCGGTCGTCCCGCTGCCCGAAGCGAACCGACCCTTCGACTACTCGGGGGCGGTCGGCGACATCACCGCGCGCGCCAGTGTGGATTCGCGCGACGTGGTCGTCGGCGACTCGATCAAGTTGACCGTGGATTGGACGGGCTCCGCCAACCTGGAGTTCTTCGAGGCACCCGATCTGGCGCGCAGCGACGAGTTCGAGGGCTTTCGCGTCTACGGCACGCGCGAGGAGAAGCGGCTCGACCGTCGCCGCGTGGTCTACGACCTCGCGGCACTCGACGAGACCACGGCGGAGATTCCGCCCGTGCCGCTGGTGATCTTCGATCCGGAGACGATGGAGTACCGCACCGTCCGCACCGAGCCGATCCCGATCCGCGTGCGCGAGCTGGCGGGCGCCGTGGCGCTCGACGACGGGTTGCCGCGCGAGGAGCGCTTCGGACCCGACATCGACGACATCGACACGCGCCCCTTGTCCGAGGCCCGGGATCCAACCAGCCTCGTCGGCGATCGCGCCCTGGTCTGGGGCTTCGTCGTCGTGCCGGTCCTCGTCCTCGGGTTGCGGCGCGTCGTGCGCGCGCGCCGTGGCGACCCTGGGGCACCGCGCGCGCGACGACGTCGCGGCGCCCGGCGCCGACTCCAGCGCGCGTTGTCGCGCGCCGCGACGCCCGACGAGCGCTTGGACGCCTTCGAGGAGTTCCTCGCCGCGCGCACGTACCGCTCGCGCGAGGCCTGGCAGGGTGCGCGGGCCCAGGAGCTCTTGCCCGCATCAGCCGCGGCACCCGTCGTCGACGCGACGCTCGCGCGGCTCGCCGCAGCCGCCTGGGGTGGTGCCGAACCGGTGCCGGCCGCCGAGGTACTGGCCGCCGCCGACGAAGCGCTGGCGGGAGGGCTCTAGAACCATGCGCTGCTTCCTTCCGATCGTGCTTGCGTTCCTGCAGCTCTTCGCCGCGGCGGAGGATCCGGTCGATGCCGCGTTCGAGCGCGGCGTCGACGCCTATCGCAGCGGCGCCTACGCGGAGGCCGAAACCATCTGGACGACGCTCTTCGAGGCGGAGGGCATCTCCGACGCCGCGCGCGCGCAACTGGCGTTCGATCTCGGCAACGCGGCGTGGCGAAGCGACCGACGCGGCGACGCGGTGGGCTGGTACACGATCGCCGTGCGGTTGGCGCCGCGTTCGGCTGAGGCTTGGCGCAACCTCGAGTTCGCGCGCGCCGAGCTGGGCTTCGAGCCCTACGACCGCGGTGATCTCGGTGCGACCGGACGCAGGCTGGTCACGTCGCTCCGGGCGTCCGAGCGACGGAATCTTGCTCTGGCCGGGCTGGCCTTGTTCGCCGTGATCGGGACGCTTGAGGCGTTGCTCGGAGGCTTCGCCCTTAGGCGGCTCGTGCTGGTCGCCGCAGCGCTCGCGGTGCTCGCCGGCGTGCCTTGGCTGGGCGCGTTCGCCGTCGCCGAGACCGACCCCATGCTCGTCGTCGCCGAGCGCGCGCCGAAGTTGCAGAGCGAGCCGACCACCGAGCGCGGCGCGACGGGCGAACTCGTGCCGGGCGCGCGGGTCGAGCGCCTCGACGAGCTCAGTGGTTGGGTGCGAGTCGCGACCGACGGCGGGCAGCGCGGCTGGGTCCCGGCGGATGCGGTCTTCGCGCTCGAGCGATGACCGGCTTTCTCTCGCGCCGGCGCTTCCTGGGCGCCGCGGCCACGTCGGCGGCCGGCCTCGTGGGTCTCCGCTACTTCCTGCCCTGGTGGTGGCGGGCGCGGCCCATCGTGCCGCTCGACGAGCTGTCGGACGCGGCCCGCGCGCTGGTCGCCGACGTCACCCAAGGCGTGGATCTCCGCCGCGTGTGCGACATGCACGTCCACCTCGTGGGCTACGGCACGGGAGACGACGGTCAATCCTGGGTGTCGCCGGACATGGAGTCGCACTGGGCCCCGTCGCGCCGGCTGCAGTTCGACGTGTACAAGCAAGCCGCGGGGATTCGCGACGTCGAATTCGCCGACGAACAGTACCTGACGCGGCTCGAGGCCTTGCACGCTGCCGGCCTGGGGCCGCTCGGCGCGCGGCTGATGCTCTTGGCCTTCGACTTTCACGTCGACGAGTCGGGCGGTGAACGCCGCGACCGCTCCACGTTCCACGTGGCGAACGAACGAGTGCTGTCGTTGGCGGCGAACCATCCCGGCTACGAAGCGGCGGTCTCGATCCATCCGTATCGCCAGGATGCCGTCGAGCGACTCGAGCGCGCGCGCCGCGGCGGGGCCCGCGCCGTCAAGTGGTTGCCGAACGCGATGGGGATCGACCCGGCTTCGGCCCGTTGTGACGCGTTCTTCGAAGCGCTCGCCGCCTCCGGCCTCGTGCTGATCTCGCACGCCGGTCTCGAACGCGCGGTGCATGCGCCGGAGTTCCAGGAGTTCGGCAACCCGCTGCGACTGCGGCGCGCGCTCGAGGCCGGCGTCACGGTGATCGTCGCCCACTCGGGCAGCCTCGGGCGTTCGCTGGATCTGGACCGCGGTACGGGGGAGGACGGTCGTGAGAGCTTCGAGCTGTTCCTCCGCATGATGGCCGAGCCGCGCTTCGAGGGTCAGCTCTTCGGCGGACTCTCGGCCACCGCGTTCGTCAATCGCGACCCGAGCGTCCTGCAGCAACTCTTGGGCGCGCGGAGCCTGCACGAGCGCTTGGTCTATGCCTCGGACTATCCCTTGCCCGCCGTCGATCCCCTGATCTCGACCTGGCAGCTCGCAGCCCGGGATTTCCTCGACGAAGCGGATCGAGATCCGCTGGAAGAGTTGTTTCGCGCCAATCCGCTCGTATTCCACTTCGCGCTCCTGCGGCGCGTGCGCCTCGTCGAGGGCCAGCGCACGCTGCGGTTCGCGCCCGGCGCCTTCGAGAGCGCGCGGCTCTTCGCTTGAACGAGCGACGCGTAGTCACGGCGTTCGCGCGTCGCAAGGGGTCCACGGACAGCGCGCGAGCGGTGGCCGTCGACTCCAAGCTTGTCCAGGGAGCTCCAAGGTCCGATCCTGCTCCGATGGATCGCGTCGCTCTCCTCTTCCTGATCGCGGGACTCACCGTCTCGCTCGCGTGCGGGCGTCCCGACGCGCACGTGGGTTCGGGGCAGGGACTGCTCGTCATCGCGATCGACGGACTGCGGGCCGATCACCTGGGAGCGTACGGGCATGAGCGCGAGACCGCGCCCACGTTGGCGGCGCTGGCGCGCGACGGCCTGCTCTTCGAAGAGGCGTTCAGCTCGTCGCCGCGGCGCTTGCCGGCTCACGCGGCGCTGTTGACCGGTTGCGATCCCTTGCCCGTGCAGCGGCTCCTGCCGGAAGGCGTCGAACACGCGTTGGTCGAGGACCTGGCCTGGAGCTGGAGCTTGCCCGAACCGTACCCGAGCTTGGCCGTCGAGCTGTTGGCCAACGGATGGGAAACGGCGGCGTTCGTCGATCACGAGAACCTGGCGCCGACGCGCGGCTTCCGGCGTGGCTTCGCGCACTGGACGAGCACCGAAGGTCAGGACGTCGATGGCCGTCCGCCCGCCACGCTGGAGGACGCAGGGCTGGCCGCCCTCGCCGATCCGCTCGGCCGTTGGTTGCGTGGACTACCGCGCTCGAGCGACTGGTTCGCCTACATGCAGCTCGACGATCTCGAGCGCGCGTGGCAGTTGCCGTCGCCGACGTGGGAGCGCTATTTCCGCGCAAAGGCCATTGACGCCGATGTTCCGCCCGTGGGAAACACCGACGAGGTCTTCTACGCGATTCCGCGGTCGCGCTGGCGCGGCCAATCGCTGTCGATCGCCGAGCACCGCGCCTTCTACGACGGCCACGTGCGGCGTCTTGACGGCGAGCTCAAGCGGCTACTCGACGGCCTCGAACTCACCGGTCGGAACGAGCGCACGACGATCGTCGTCATCGGCAGCTACGGCGTTCAATTCGGCGAGGCGGGTCGCATCCTCGCCAGCGGCTGTTACTCGATGGCCGATTTGCACGTCCCGTGGATCATCCGGCCGTCGGCGAAGCTGCGCGAGCGCCTCTTGCCGGCAGGGACCCGCATCGACGGTCTCGCCAGCGGGATCGATCTGGCGCCGACGCTGCTCGGGTTGGCGGACGTGCCCATCCCGTTCGCCATGCACGGTGTCTCGCAGGTGCCCGTGTTGAACGGTCGCGAGAAGAGCGTGCGGAGCGAGTGCTTCGCCTCGCTGGGTCTCTTGGGGGGGTGGGCCTCGATCGGTCCACGCCTGGTCGTCGAGACGCTCGAGCTCGATCACGGAGCGGACGCTGCGCTCGTGCGCTCCTGGGGCGGCAGCCTGCAACCGGGGGAGCCCGCCGTTCGCGCCTACGATCGCACCGTCGAGCGCTTCCCCGAGCCAGGGTACGTGCACGCCCTGCCACCCGGACCCGAAGTGCAACGCTTGGCCGCCGCCGCGGAAGCGTGGTACGGGCGCTTGAACGACGTGCGCGAGGTCCTGCGTCGCTCGTGGTTCGATCGCCAGGTCGCCGATCGCGAGTTGCGAGCACTCGAGGACGAGGGCTGGATCCAGCGCGCCCCGTGACCCCGGCGATCCCGTGAAGCTGCTCGTCGTCTCCAACGGCTTTCCGCCGCGCGGTTCCTTCGGCACGGAGTTCTACACGGACCAAATGGTCCGCGGGCTCATCGCGCGCGGTCACGAGGTGCGCGTGCTGCATCCCGTGCGCGACGGTTCGCGGCCGCGCTACACGCTCGAATCGGTCGACGTCGCGGGCGTGCCCGTCCGCTTGCTGCACAACGCGGGCGACCCCCAGAAGCGCTTCACACCGAGCTTCCACGATCCCGAGGTCGAACGCGCCTTCCGAGCGGCGCTCGACGACTGGCGGCCGGATTGCGTCCACTTCACGTACCTCTTGTGGGGGCTTTCGATCGGGCTTCCAGGCGTGGCGCGCGAACGGGGCATCCCTTCGGTGTTGACGGTGACCGACCATGGTCTCGCCTGTCACCGCGGGCAGTTCTTCGACGCGGATCTCGTGCACTGCCACGGGCCTCAGCCGCCGGCGGTCTGCGCGCGCTGCGTGCGACGACCGGCGCGCTTCGACCACTCGGCGGGCGAGGTGGCGCTGCGGCGCGCTGCGGCGGAGCTCTTGGCCGCGTTCGGAGGCTTCGGTCGCGTCGTCGTGGAGGCGGATCTGGCGCGCCGGGAAGCCGCGGTGCGCGCTGCGCTCGAGTGCTTGACGCTGATCGTGGCACCGACCGAGGTGATCGCCGAGCCACTCCTGACGCTGGGCCTGCCGCGCGAGCGCGTGCGCGTGCTGCCGTACGCGTTCGACGAAGCTCCGTACGCGGCCGTTCGCGGCAGCGCACCACCCAAGCTTCCGCGCTTCACGTTCCTGGGCCAGTTCGCGCCGCACAAGGGGCTCGACGTGCTCGTCGGCGCGGCGCGCGAGCTGGCCCGCGTGCGGCCCGAGCCCTGGGAGGTCGTGCTCCACGGTGCGCCGAGCGTCGGGCGTCATGCGCGCTATGCACCGCGCGTGCTGGCCGGGATCGACGGCGCGCGCGTGCGCCGCGGCGCGGCGTTCGCGCCCGGCGGCGCGCCCGAGGTGCTGGCGGCGTCGACGGCGCTCGTCGTACCCTCGTTGTGGGACGAGAACGCGCCGCTCGCCGTGCTCGAAGCGCGTTCGGCGGGCGTGCCCGTGCTGGCCAGTCGCGTTCGCGGAATCGCCGAGGTCGTCGCAGAGGGCGTCACCGGCTTCCTCTTCGAGCCCGGCGACGTGGCGGCGCTCGCCGGGCTGATGGGGCGCGCGCTCGACGGTGAATTGACGCGCCTCACGGCACCGGGCCTGAAGGTCTCGCTCGCGGCGCACCTGGAAGCGCTCGAATCGATTCACGCCGCGGCCCGGACACGCTAGAACCGTCGCATGGTCTTCGACGCGGAAGGAACGGGACTCGACATCGGCTTCTTGTGCAACGGCTGGACTCCCGACCTCGGCGGCGTCGAGACGCACTGCCAGGGGCTCGCCGGCGAACTCATGGCGCGGGGGCACCGAGTGCACGTCCTGTGCCTCGATACGCGCGAAGGGCTCGAGCCGTACACGGTCGCCGAGACCGAGGTCGGCGGCGTCGCGGTGCGCCGCATGGCGTATCGCTACCACGATCACCGCGCGCTCGCCGACCTCGTCGAGAGCCCGCGCGCCGACGACGTGATTCACGCGTGGCTGGCCGAGGTGCCCGTGGATCTCGTGCACGTGCACCACGCGACGGGCTTCGGCTTGTCGGCGCTGCGCGCCATCGCGGACGTGGGTCGGCCGCTGGCCGTCACGCTGCACGACTACTGGTCGCTGTGCCCACGCGGCCAGATGTTGCGCACGGATGGAGAGGTGTGCCGAGAGGCTACGCCGAGTCGTTGCGCGCCGTGCCTCGCCGAGACGTGGCCGCACCTGATGCCGTCCGGCGCCGGCGAGCGCCGCGGTCCTGGCGGCGCACCCGTCGAGGACGATGCGGCCGCCGCCGAGCAGCGCACCCGCTTCGCGCACGAGATGCTCGGACTCGCGCAACGCGTGTTCACACCGTCCGCCGCCGCGCGCGACGTGTTCGTGCGCGCCGGACTCGATGCGGCGCGCGTGCGCGTCGTCGAGAACGGCGTCGACGTTGGCACGTTGGCCAAGCGGACCGCCAGCCTGCGCTCGGCGCGCGAGCCCGACGACGGCGAGCTGCGGTTGGGAGTCCTGGGCACCGTGCTGCCCTCGAAGGGCGCCCTGGAGCTGGCCCGAGCGCTCTTGGCGGCCAACGCGCCCCACCTCGTGCTCGAGATCCACGGGAACCTGCCCAGCTATCACGGCGACGAGAGCTACATCGCGGAGCTGCGAGCGCTAAGCGAGCGCGAGCCGCGCGTGCGCGTCATGGGCGCGTTTGAGCACGCGCAACTGCCGGCGATCCTGGCGCGGCTCGACGGCGTCGCGGCACCTTCGCGCTGGGCGGAGGTCTTCGGCTTGACGGTTCGTGAGGCGCGGGCGGCGGGCTTGCCGGTGCTCGTCAGCGATGCGGGCGATCTGCCTTCGGTCGCAGCCGGGGGAGCCGCCGGCATCGTCGTCGGCGCGGACGACCGCGCGGGTTGGATCGCCGCACTCGAGCGCTTCCACGACGACGCCGAAGCGCGCGCTGCGTGGGGGGCATTCGCCGCCGAACCGCGTACGAACGGGGAGCTGGCGCTCGAGCTCGAGCACGCGTACGCGGAGTTGGTGCTGGAGGGAACGGGCGCGCTGCCGCGGTTTGCGTATCCGATCGCGGGAATCGCCACGCGCCGCACGCCCGCGGGATCACCGAAGCGCTCGCTGTTCGGCCGACTGTTCGGCGGGCGATCCTGACGCGCGTCGTCAGGCGGACGCGACGTCGCGCCAGATCTCGACCAGTCGCGCGCCGAGCCGCGGCCACGGGAAGCGCTCGCGGACGAAACTTCCACCGGTCTCCGCGAGGCGCCGAGCGGCGCTGCGATCGCCGACCAGCTCGAGCACCGCGCGAGCGAACGACTCGCCGTCGTCCGCCGTCAACAGGTGTCGTCCATGTTCGAGCCCCAAGCCTTCGGCGCCGATCGTCGTGCTGATGACGGGCGTGTCCATCGCGAGCGCTTCTACGATCTTGAGCCGTGTGCCGCCGCCGATCGAGAGCGGCACAACCAGCGCGCCTGCCGTCGCCAGGTGCGGGCGCACGTCGGCGACGCGCCCGGTGACCTCGACGCGCGTCCCGGCGAGCGCGCGCACGGCCGCGCCGGGATTCGCGCCCACCAATTCGATCTTGACGCTCGGCAGCGCCGAGGAGAGCCGCGGCAGGACGTCCTCGATCAGCCAGCGCGCGCCGTCGACGTTGGGGCCGTAGTCCATCGAACCCAGGAACAGGAGGCGCGACGGGTCGCGCTCGTCGAACGGTGCTGGTGCGAAGACGTCGGGATCGAAGCCGCTCGGTAGGACGAACGGCTCCACGCGCGGATGCGTTGCGCGGAAAAGATCGGCGTCCTCGCGGCTGCAGAACAGTTGCTTGGGGAACCGGCGCGTCGCCTCGCGCTCGAGCCGCGCGAGCTTGAAGAGATCGACGTGGCGCTTCGGACCCGCGTCGCGCGTCAGAAGCTCGTAGAGCACCCGATCCAGCTTGTGGTGGTGCAGGAGGACGGGCGTTCGTCCGGGCGGCAGAGCGCGCACCAAGAGCATCTCGTCCAGGTGGACGAGGTCGTAGCCCTTCGCCGTGCCTAGGAAGCGCTCGAGGGCGGGCGAGTGGAACCACCGCTCGAGTTTGGGCCGCACGAGGCGTTTCGTGAGCGGCGCGCGCTCGCGCGAGAACCAATGCACGTCGTTCACGACCTCCGCCAGCGCGCCTTCGGCCTCGGTGCGCGGCGTGCCGTCGTCGATCACGGCCAAGTCGATCTGCGCTTCGCGTGCCGCGGCACGCAGCAACTGGTACGTGCGGATCTTGCCGCCGTTCTCGAGGGGCCACGGCACGAAGGGGCACACGAACAAGACCCTCATCGTGGCCGCAACTCCGGGGCGATGCTGCTGGGCCGAAGGACGTTCGTGGCCGACAGTTGCCAGCCGCGCGGCGCGTCGACCAAGAGCGCGGTAGCGCCCGGATCGATCCGCAACGCGAACGAGCGCTCGGGCGGAACGCCGAGGCAGAGCGCGAGCACGACCCGAATCACGTTGAGGTGCGCGATGACGACGACCTCTTGGCCAGGATCATCGAGGAGGCGTTCGAGGATCGGCACGACGCGTTGCGCGACGTCGAAGTCGCACTCGCCGCCGTGCTCCTTCCAGCGCCAGGGATCCAGCCGAAACGCACGGACCTCGTCGGCGTCGAGGTCGGCGACGGCCAGCCCTTGCCAGCGGCCGCGATGGATCTCGGCCAACTGCGGCTCCACCTCGAGCGGGACGTTCGCGTGCCGCGCCGCGAGTTCGCCGAGGCGCCGAGCACGTTGCAGCGGCGAAGCGAGGATGCGGCCGGGCGCGAGCAGTGCCAGGTCGCGCGCCAGTTCCTCGGTGCGCGCCTCGCCGGCGGCGGACAATTCCACGTCGATGTCACCGTAGGCCTTGCCGCGCCAACGCTCGTGAACCTCGGCGTGCCGCACGAGCCACAGCCCGCGGCCCGTCCCGCGCGCGGCAGGGGCGTCGGAACCCGGGTTCGATCGGTCAGGCATGGGAGCATCCTAGCCCGGTTCCCTCACCACGCTTCGGTCGGCTTCGTCGTAGGTCGTTGTCCTGTCGAGGCTTCGCGACTGAAGCGCGCGGAGGCGACCTTTGCGGGTCATCGAGCACGATGAGGGAGGGAAGTGTCGGCAGGGCAATGAGATACGGCGAAGCAGGCGGATCGTGGTGAGGGAATCGGGCTGGAAGGGCTTTCGGGCGGGGCGCGGCGGGAGGCGACGAAGTTCCTCTGCTTCGGATCGTGTCGCGCGGCATCTGTGGCCGAACCTCGATCCCGTGGCGAGCCGCGTGATGGTTCGCTCGCAACCTGGACCCTCGGTGGGATGGCGTTTGGCCGTGGTGGCCCCAAAGGCGGGATGGACGACAATGGAAAGCAGGAAGTCGCGGCCGTGCATCCGGCGCCGCGCGAGGCCAGCGCGTTCGGGTGGCCTGACACCGAAGTGGATGCTGTAGCGCTCGAAGACGCGCTGTGCGCGGTGGAACTTGGTCGCCGGAAGCTCGTTCTCGTGCGACTCGCGCGCAACTGCGCTGCGCCGGGCGCGCTCACGCTGGCGCTCCTCGCACGACCGCGCCTCGCGGTCGTGGGGGAGGTGTGGAGCACATCGCAAGTCAGGCTTTGGACCGTCGCGCGCGGGGCGCAACGAAGGGCTTCTGAACGGGGCACGCGAACCGCCGCGCTGCTCGGTCCCGTGTATGGCGCGCGGACGCTGAAGACGCTCCGCATGGAGCTGCAGTCGCGCGGGGCGCGGCGCTTCAGCGTGATCGACCGCAGCGGTGGCGCGGGCGAGACGTTCCTCGTCGAGTTCGATCACCCGGACGGCACTGGAGCTCGATTGCTGGGCGAGTCGGCACGCTTCGCGCAGGTGCGCGCGTTGGGCACGTGGCAGCCGGTCGGCGCGCCAGTGCTCGCTGGCTGACGCGACGAGCGCCGGTGGTTAGAAGAGCGTGCGTCGCCGTCCCTTCGTCCAGGTCAGCCAGGACGGGAGCGTCGGATCGAGCAGCACGTCCAGGCCGAAGCCGCGCCCCGCGTGCGAGCTGGCACAGCCCAAGCAGCACACGGCTAGCAACAACGCGAGTCGCTCCGAGCCGTCCGGCCCAAAGGCCGCGGCGTTCAGGAGGAAGAGCACGGCGAACGCGCCGATCGGTCGCACGAGCGCGCCGAAGAGGAAGCCGAAGCCCGTAACGAAGGCCATCGACTTCCACAGGAACAAGACGGCTTCGGGGTTCGCGAGCAACACCGTTTCACCCCACCAGCGACTGATCGCGCCCTTGCCCTCGAGCGCTTGGCGCACGACGAACGTCAGCTCGCGGCCATCGAAGAGCCCGTCCTGCGCCCAGTGCCAGGCCGACGACAGCGCGATCCAGCCCACTGCGAGGCGCACGAGTACGAGGCCCCACGGCGGAACGTTGGCTTCACGCATGCTGAAGGATCAGGCCCGGTGGGGGGCGAGGGCGCGTCCGATCGCCGTGAGCGTTGCGATCTCGTCGTTCGTGAACGTGCGTGGTGCGCGGTTGGCGACGCCCAACGCGCCGACGACCTCGTCGTCGTCGGTGAGCACCGGAACGACGATCGAGCCTTCCAGTCCGGTCGCCTTCGCGCCGGGGCGCACGTCGCCGGATTCGTCGGTCTTCAGGTTGCAGGCAGCCACGGGCTCGCGGCGTTCGACGGCGAGGCCGGCCATGCCCTTGCCGACCGGGATCGTGCGGATCACGTCGAGCACCTGCGCCGGCATGCCGGGGCCGTGGGCGGCAAGGTGAAGCTGCCCGTCGGCGCCGAGGAAGTGCAACGTGCCGCTCTCGGCGGAGAGCGCGCGCAGCGTCTCCTCGAGCGCAGAGTCCAAGTCGCGCCGGTCGAGCGCGGCCAGCACGGCGATAGGGGTGATCAAGGGCTCGGTCATCGGTCGTTCGTCGACGCTCCTCGGTCGACGGGGGTCAGGATACGCTGGTCGACGAGCCAACGCTCGATCGTTCGAGCGACGACATCGTTGCCGATCGTGGAATGGTGCCCCCCATAGTGCAGCGTGCCCAGGGTGGGATCGCGCTCGAGCAGCTCCTGCCGCTCGAGCAAGGGCTCCATGAGGTCGACGAACTCGATGCTGGCCGCCGCGAGGGCGCTCGGGATGTGCGCCCAGCGCTCGCCACCCGAGGCCTGTGCCTCGAGAAGGTCCTCGCGGCTCGGGAACAGCAGGACGGGCGCGCGCTCGGCGCCGGCGGCCAGCGCTTCGGCCTGAAAGGCCGCGAGCAGCGCCAGGGTCACGCGCCGCGGCTCGCCCGCGGCGTCGCCCCAGAGGCGCAGCGGATTGCGCGCGTGATGCGCCAGCGGTAGCCCGGCGAGCCGCGCGCTGCGCGACCAGCCGAGCGCGCCAAGATCCGGGCAATCGGCCCAGTGATCGCGGTAGCTCAGCAAGCGCACGATCGAGCCGTCGTCGAAGGCGCGGGCGAGTTCCGCTCGATCGGCGAAGGGCTGCGGCAGAAGCACGAGTTCGTCGTTCTCCAGGACGAAGCGCGGTTTCGGAAAGGCGAAGCCGCTCCTCGGATTCCAGAACGGACGGAAGCGATTCGCGTTACGCCCGATGTTCTCGGCGAGGACTCCGATCCATACGACGTGCGCCCCCAGGTCGCGACCGCGCCGGCGAAAGCGCAAGAGCGCCTGGTCGGTGCCGTAGCCGTTGACGCCGAAGTTGAGCGCTTCGAGCTCGCTACGGCGATCTTCGAGGTAGTGCTCGAACGTCGAAGCGTCGTCCATCTCGTCGCAGAAGACGAACGAGTCGCCGAAGAACGCACACCGGACGACGCCGGTCGGGGGGCGTGCGGCGTACTCGCGCGTGCCCCGCGCTCCTTGGGCGTTGAGGTGGACGTCGCCTGTTTCGCTGACGGCTCCCGGTACCCATTCCCAACCGAGTTCGGCATCGAAGCGAGCCAATTGGAACGGCTCGTCCGAACGCAAGCGATCCAGCCACTCGGCTTGACGGGCGTTGTTGACGGCGCCGTAGGGCGGCAACGGGCGCCCGAAGATCGTGCCGTCGCGAATCGCGAGGACGAGCGCGAACTCCACGAGGATCAGGCCCACCAGGAGCGCGAGGATTCGGAGCGTGAGGCGGCGGATCACCGTGGGATCCTACTGGGCTATGCTCTCGCACTCCATGAACGACGCGACCAGTTCCGAATCGACGAGCGAGCCCTTGACCTTGAGCGTGCGCGGGCTGTCCCGGGACTACGAAGGCACGCGTGCACTCGAGCCGCTGGACCTCGACCTCGCGCCGGGACGCATCCTCGGGCTGGTCGGGCCGAACGGGGCGGGGAAGACGACGGCGTTGCGCATGATCGCCGGCATCCTGCCGACGACGGCCGGATCCGTCGCGATCCTGGGGCACGACGTCGAGGCCGAGCCCGTGGCCGCCAAGCGCCACTTGGGCTGGGTTCCCGACGATCCGACGCCGTTCGATTCCTTGACGGTCTGGGAGCATCTCGAGTTCACGGCGCGGCTCTTCGAGGTCGACGCCTGGCCGTCGCGCGCCGAGGTGCTCTTGCGCCTGTTCGAGTTGGTCGAGAAGCGCGACGCGCTCGGCGGCGAGCTTTCGCGCGGCATGCGCCAGAAGCTCAGCTTCGCGTGTGCCTGGCTCCCGGAGCCCGCGCTGTTGCTCTTGGACGAGCCGTTGTCGGGCCTCGATCCGCGCGGCATCCGGGCCGCGCGCGAAGCGATCCGGGGCTGGGCGCAGCGCGGAACGTCGGTGATCCTCTCGTCGCACCTCCTGGATCTCGTGGAGGTCCTGGCGGACGAGATCCTCGTGCTCGATCGCGGTCGCAAGGTCTTCCACGGCACGCTCGCCGAGGCGCGCGCCCTCAGGAGTGGTGGCCTCGAGGAGATCTTCTTCGCGATCACCGGCGACGTCGAGGCGACGAACGAGGAGTCCGCGTGAACCTGAGCCTCCTGCCGCAGCCGGCGCTTCGCTACCTGGTGCGCGCGAAGTTCACCGGCGCGGTCAGGCGCCAACTGCGACGGCTGCGCTCGTGGCGCGGCGCGGTGTTCGCCTTCTTCGGCGTGCTGCTCTTCGGCGCGTGGATCCTGGCGATCGCGCTGGGGCCCGAGGTCGAGTCGGGTGCGTCGCTGGCGGACGAGGGTCGCGTGCGCATGCTGCTGGGGATCTTCGCCTTGCTCTCGTTGGGTGGCGCGCTGCAACATCGCGGCCTCTATCTGCCGGAGGAAGAGGTCGAGCGCCTGTTGGCGGCGCCGCTCCGCCGAGCGGACCTCGTGCGCTATCGACTGTTCGTCAACGGTTTGCGCGCGCTGCCCGGCACGCTGTTGATCGCGCTCTTCGCGGGGCGTTGGCTGCCCGTTCCCATCTGGGGTTGGGTCGGCGTCACGATCGCATTCCAGACGCTGCCGGTCGTGAACCAGTTGGCGGCGATCCTGCTCGGCCGGCTCGAGTCCGGTTGGGCGCGCCGCCTGGGCCGCGTCGCGCGCCCCTTGACCGTGCTCGGCGCGGTCGCCTTGGGACTGGGCGTCTACCTCTCGTTGACCGATTCCCCAAAGATCGACGTCGGCGTCACGGCGAACGGCGCGTCCGCGATCTTCGAGCATCCCGTCTTTCGCACCTTGACGCTGCCGGCGGTTCCGTACTGGAAGCTCATGACGGCGGCATCGCCGATCGAGCGCACGCTCTGGCTCTGCCTCGTGCTCGGCTTCTGGTACGGCTTGGCGCTCTTCACGATCCGCGTGCCGGTGGACTTTCGCGAGCTCTCGCTGGAGACGGCCGCGAGCGTGGCGCAGCGCTTCCGCCGGCTGCGCGCCGGCGGGTCCTCGTGGATCCAAGTCGATCACCGCAGGGCCGGCAGCAGTCGGTCGTTGCCCTTCGCGCGCGGTCCGTTCAGCGCGATCTTCGCGCGCAAGGTGCTCGCGATCATGCGCAAGTCGCAGGGAACGCTGCTCGTCTCCGTGCTCGTCCTGTCGTTCGTCGTGTTCCTGGCGCAGGTGTCGATGGACGTGGAGGAGGGCGCCGCGTTGGCCTCGGCCGCGATCGTGGCGGGCCTCGGCGCGGCCTACCTCGGCTCCGGTCTGCGCTTCGACTTCCGCGACGAGTTGCCGCGCATGGAGTCCGTCCTGGCGTGGCCCGTCGCCCGGTGGCGCGTCTTCACGGCGATGATCCTGCCACAGGTCCTCTTGGTCAGCGGCCTGCTCACGACGGCGATCCTAATCCAGGCGCTGCTCTTCTCGGGCTTCGAACCGAGGCTGCTCGCGGTGCTCGTCGTGCTGCCGCTCTTCGTCTTCAACTGGAGCGCGCTCGACAACGTCGTCTGGCTGTTGTGGCCCGTGAAGAACCTGCCGGGGCAGGAGGGCGCGTTGGTCCACGCCGGGCGCAGCATCCTGATGCTGCTCCTGCGTGCCGTGCTGCTCGTCCCCTTCCTCGTGGCGCTCGGACTCGCGGCGCTGCTCCACGTCGGCTTGCGTGACGCGCTGCCCGCGGGTCTCGCTTTCGGGTTCGCGGTTGCGGGCATGCTGGTCGCGATGACGCTGATCGACGTGGCCTGGATCGTGGCAGGCGCGCGCGTCCTGGGACGATTCGACCTCTCGCGCGATCGGGGCTGACGCGGAGTGCGCGCCGACAGCGTGATCAGCGCGTCTCGTCGAGCGCGGCGAGCCAGTGCGGCGCGAGGCGCGCGCGCGTCGGGGCGTTGTGGTACGCGGCGAAGTGGATCGGCGTCGTCGCATCGAGCGGGAAGTCGAGCCGTCCGCCGTCGGCGCCCTCGAGCGCGACGCCCGCCGCGCGCGCGACGTGCAGCGCGGCGGCCACGTCGTACGGCTTCGACGTCGGGAACGACGTGCGTTCGTGCTCGTTGAGCAGCGCGCGCGCGTCGATGCAGGCGCGGTAGTGACCGCGCGCCACCGAGACCAGTTGCGCGACGTTGCAGACCACCTGGTCGTCCCACACGACGTCGAGGGACGCACCTTCGAGCTCGGCGACCCGGCGCCAGAAAGCTTCCTCGCGGCGCGCGAGCGCCAGGCGTTGCAGCGGGTGATAGCGGACGAGCGGGAAGAAGCCGTGGTCGACGCGTGCGTCGTCGTCGACGGTCAGTTCGCGCCAAACGCCGGGTGCCTCACCGAGGCGTTGGTGCGCCTGCAAAGCGGGCCCCGCGGGCCCGGCGACCAGCGCCGCGCTGTCGCTGCGCCCGAGCGGCGGAATCTCGACCAGGACACCCGCGATCACGTCGTCCATCGTGGGCGGTCCGTCGCCCGTCGCCAGGGCGATCGAGACCCAGGCCGAGCCGAGCCCTGTCATCAGGGGCCGCGTCCCGTCGATCGGGTCGAACACGAGGCGCGGGGCGCCGGCGGGGAAGTTGGTGACGGGGCCCGGTCCGAGGTGGCGCCAACCCTCGTCCTCGGTCAGTACCGAGAGCGGCGCCGAGCGCGCTCGCTCGGTGTGCCAGCGCGCAATCTCGCGCTCGGGCGCCAGGTCGATCCCGAAGGTCCAGTCGCCCGCGCCCCGGTTGGCGATGGAGGCGAGCTCCAGGCGTCCGGCCGCGTCCGCGTCCACGAGGCTGGCTCGCGCGATGTCACGCAGGCGCCGGGCGAGGTCCACGAGCGGCTCGCGCCACGTCTCCCAGAGGCTCATCACATGCGTCGACATCGTGGCCACAGCCTACCGGGTGACCGGGAAGCACCAGGGGGCCTTCTGCGCGGAAGCTTTGGGTCCTACACTCCCTCGCCCCTGCCCCCCGATCACTTTTCGCCATGACCCAAGCAGTTCGCGACGTCGTCATCATCGGTTCCGGCCCGGCCGGCTACACGGCCGCCCTCTACGCGGCGCGAGCCAATCTGAAGCCCGTCGTCATCGAGGGCATGCAGCCCGGCGGCCAACTGACGATCACGAGCGACGTCGAAAACTTTCCCGGCTACCCCGAAGGCGTGCTGGGTCCCGAAATGATGGCGGACATGCGCTCCCAGGCCGAGCGCTTCGGGACGGAGATCCAGTTCGGCAACGTGACCGAGGTCGATTTCTCGAAGCGCCCGTTCACGGTGGTCTCGGACTTCGCGACGTACCAGGCCCACGCCGTCATCATTTCGACGGGTGCGCGCGCGCGCCTCCTCGGCATCCCGAAGGAGAAGGAGCTGATGGCGAGCGGCGGCGGCGTCTCCGCCTGCGCGACCTGCGACGGCGCGTTCTTCCCCGACAAGGAGCTGGTCGTCATCGGCGGCGGCGACTCAGCGATGGAAGAGGCCAACTTCCTCACGCGCTACGCCTCCAAGGTCACGCTCGTGCACCGCCGGCCCGAGTTCAAGGCCTCGCAGATCATGCTGCAGCGCGCGGAGAAGAACCCGAAGATCGAGTTCCTCGTGCCGGCCACGATCGACGAGATCCTGGTGGGTGACGACAACAAGATCCGCGCTGTGCGGCTCCAGAACCCCGAGACGGAAGAGGTCTGGGAACATCCCTGCCAGGGTCTCTTCATCGCGATCGGGCACGTTCCGAACTCGGCGATCTTCAAGGGGCAACTCGAACTCGACGAGGATGGTTACGTCGTGGTCCATGACGGAACCTACACCTCGGTCGAGGGCGTCTTCGCGGCCGGTGACATCGCCGACAAGAAGTACCGTCAAGCGATCACGGCCGCCGGAATGGGCTGCATGGCGGCGATCGACGCGGAACGCTGGCTGGAAGCCCAGAACGACTGATCGCCGCGGCCCGTCACGCGCGACGCCCCCCCCACCCCGGCCCGGGGTTGGGGGGGCGTCTTCAGTTCACCGCGGGCGGCGAGCGCTACTGCAGGTTCGAGGTCGGGTTCCAGAGCGTCCGACGGAGCTGGACCTGGAGCGGGTTGGCGATCGTCAGCAGCTCCTTCAACCGCTTGTCGTAGTTCAGCTGCAGTCCGACCGCGTAGTCGGAGAGCGCGCTTTGGTTCGACAGCGCGTTGGTCGGGTCGTACTTGCCCGGCACCAGCATGCCGAGGTCCGCGGCCACGATCCCGCCGTTGAGCACCATGCGGCCGAACATCGGCGAGTCGCGTGCGACGAGCGTGAAGATCCCGTTGTTGGTGTAGAGCAGTCCGTCGATCTTCATCGGCTCGCCGTGCGGATGCACCGAGGCCTCGAAGTACCGCACGCCCTCCTTGTACATCGCGTCGCTGATCCAGCCGCCGCCCGGCGTGATCTCGCGGATCACGGCGATCGGATTTCCGCCGGCGTCGAAGAGGTCGGCCTCGTTGGGGTCCGACGGGTCGAGCGTGTTCAGGAAGAGTGAGTTCCAGTCCAGCGGCACTTCGGCGTAGACTTCCCAAGCGGGGATGTTCGAGTCCGAGATCCAGGTGTCGAGCGCCGGATCGTAGAAGTGCGAGACGTGGTTCCCCGAACCGTCCGTGATCGTCGTGCCGACGTTGTAGATCGGGACGACGTCGTCCACGCCGTAGCGATAGTAGCGCGGCACGTACAACTCGCCGGATCCCGGGTCGTTGTAGGTCGCGTAGTGCGGATTGGGCACCATCGCGCCGTTCGGCCCAGGCAGGAACTCCTGCGTGCGAGACCATTCACCGCGGTTGAAGAGCGCCATTTCCGCCAGGCTGAAGTTCCAGGCATTGACCTCGTTGCCGCTCGCAGCGGCGTTGGGGCTGCCCGTGACGATCTCGCTCGACCCGGACGCGTAGCCGGACGGACGCTGGTAGTCGCCGATCACGACGTTGCCGCCCGCGCTCAGCGCCAAAGCGTTCGTCGTCCCATCGGCGGCGAGCCCGAACGTTCGATTGCCATTCGAATCGGCGCCGTCGAGGTACTGGACGTCGGTCGGTATGTACACGTTGCCGCGCACGACCAGCGTCCCCTCACCCTTGACGTAACCGTTGATGACCAGGTCGCCATCGATGGCGACGGTTCCGTCGATCGTGATCGGGTTGGTGGCGGTGCCCGTCAGGATCACGTTGCCCTCGACCGACTGTTGCAGACTGCTCTGGTTGCCGGTGAACACGGCGTGTGAGTACTCGGACACCGTGTCGATCGGACTGGCGTTGTGCGGCGACAGGTTCAGGACGCCGGCCGTGATCGCGCCTTCCGCTTGCATGGCGACCGCGAAGAACTCGTTGTCGTCGATCACTCGATCGCCGGCACCAGCGGTGGTTCGGGCTCCGCTCACGGGGTCGATCCCACCGTTGTCCGGGATCGGCGGCGGGAACTCGGTCGGCAGGTTGCCGTCGACCATGCTCGAGTAGTCGCTCGAGTAGCCGACGTACAGGTTCTCTAGCGGTTGCGGCGGATCGCCGGCGGGAGCGAGCGGCACGAGCGACTCGCCTCCCCACTGGTCCTCGAGGACCCTGCCCTCACTGTCGAAGCCGAACGATTGCAGCGTTAGGTCGCTCCAGTTCGAGATCGGCGAGCCGTCGTGCAGCATCGCCGGTCCACGGCTGTAGAGGGTGCCGGCGATGACGGCGTCCGCATCCATGTCGTTGACCGAAGAGTTCACGCCCATCATGTCGTGACGCAGCATGAGACTCTCGAGCGTGCCGACCTTGATGCGGTCGAACGTCCCATAGTCTTCCGAGTTCTGGTTGAACCAGCGCTCGACCGAGTCCACCTGCGTGTGACAGAAGATGCAGTTGACGTTGTTCGCCAGCATTGCGTAGTCGAAGCCCGCGAACTGCTCGGGCTCGACGGTCCAGACCTGCTGGACCGCGCGATTCAGCACCGGATTCACGATGCCCAGGCCGCGATTCGTCGCGGCTTGAACGGTGATCCAGAGCTGCGTCGAGTCGCTGGTCGCCACATCGCGCCGCACGACCCGCATCGACTCGATGCGGACGTTGTTGAAGGTGGGTGTCCCGCGGACGACCGGAAGGTCGAGCAGCGGCAAGAGGTCGAAACCCTGCTCGCGCGTCGGCGGCTGGCTGCCGGCGTCGGCTGCGATGCCTTGGTCCGACAGGAAGTCGCGGAAGCTCCCGATGTTGCCAGCCGCGCCTCCTTCGCTGGCCAAGTAGTCCGACCACAGTCGCTCGGTCGCTAGCATCGCCACGCTCTCGACCGCGCTCGAGAGTTCGTAGTCGTCCGTGTGGAGGTTGGTGGTCTTCTTGCCCGCCAGGACGGCCGAGAAGAGGGCCATGACGAAGACCGTCATGGCCGACACGATGAGCAACGTCGGAATCAGCGCGATTCCTCGGCGCTCGAGGCGCGTCCGTTCGAATTGGTGAGTGTTCTTCATGGTGCGTTTCCGTGACGCTGGGCGTCCGGACTCCTGTCGTCGATCAGTTCTGCAGTTGCTCCGGCTCGTTGCGGAGGAACATCACCGTCTGGGCCTGTCGGACCAGGTTGGTGTTCGTCTTCGAGCGGCCCAGCAGGAACAGCCGCACAGCGAGTTCGTTGGTTCGTGGGTTCCACAGGAACATGGGGTCGTCGAACCCGTCGCCATCCAGGTCACCGCCGTAGTTGCACCGTTCCTGGAGCAGCGCCGTGGGTCCCATCGCCACGTCCGAGTGAATGTTCTGAGGGTCGGTCGCGCTCCACTGACGCCGGCGCAATTGGCCGACGTCGAACGTGTCCGTCTTGTCGCGGTCCCCGTTCAGGTCTTGGTCCACCTCGGCTTCCGAGATCGTCTCCCGCGGTTCGAAGTAGAGCGTCGCCCAACCATTGGTCGTGGCGCCCGTGCCGGGAATCTCGGCGCCCCAGAACAGCTCGTCGCCGTTCAGCATGCTATTGCCGCCTGGCGGCACGACGGGCACGCGGTACGCGAACCCCGTCCCATCACCGCGGAAGAAGACTTGGCCGTTGCCGTCCCGTGCCGTGCCGTCGAACATGTTGGCCGCAGGGTTGGTCTGATTGTCGAGCGGCTCGGCGAGACCGGACCAGAGGACCGGGTCCGACGCGTCGTGCGAGGCGGGCTGCGTGCATTGTTCGCCGCGGCCCAGGTTGCTGAACGCGATCTGGTTCGGGTCGAGGTACGCGTACTGGATGCGTTCTTCGCGCGCTGTGCCGCGCGCCAGCAGCAACGTGCCGGCGGGCGGGAAACCCAGCGTCGAGTCGACCAGCAGCGTGCCGCTCTCCGCGCCGGCCAGGGGCACGGAGAGCACGGCGATGGGTTCGGCCCCGCGCGCATTCGACAGCTCGCGCTCGAGCTTGTGCAGCATCTGTTGCGAGAGATCCTCGACGTTGGCGATACCGAGCGTCGTCGACGAGAACTTGCGGCCCGACTCGATCAGAGCGAGGCCCGAGAGGAAGACGGTGACGAACAGCGCCAGGACGATCATCTGCTCGACGAGCGTGAAACCGGCGCGTGCGGTCGTTGTGCGTATGTGCTGCATGGATCAATACCCCAGGACGTAGAAGCCGTGGCGAAGCTCGTTCACCTCGTCGCGCGAGCGCCAGCGGATGGTCAGCACGACGGGCAGGATGCGCGCGTTCAGGCTCACGTCCGCGTCGTCCGCGGCGCTGTCGCCGTTGAGGTCGCGGGGCATGCCCATGCGCGTGCCGAGCGCCGCATCCGTCAAGGTCTCGTCGGTGAGGATCGTGATCCTGCCGACGGACGGTTCACCGGCGACGGGCGACAGCCCGAGCACGTCGAACTCGTCGCCGAACGCTCCGCCGGGCGAGTAGCGCCCGAGCAGGTTCGTCGCCCAGCTCCCCGGTTCGTCGGAGAATCCGTACGAAGCCGCGTGGATGCGCTCTGCCATCGAGCGCAGGCCGTTGTGCCCGATCGTGCGCTCGTGGTTCTGCTTGCGCAACGAGTGCATACGCGACGTCGAAGCCGCGATGCTGACCATGGCGATCATGAGGATCGTAATGGCGATGGAGAGCTCCACGAGCGTGAAGCCACGTCGCCCGTTGGCGGAGGCCGAGCCGGAGCTCGCCCTCGAGTTGTTTTGTTGCATACCTTTGCCTTCCTTCCGCGCCCATGCGGAAGCCTTCCGGGCCCACCCTTCGGAGGGCCACCTGGCCGGCCTGAACGAACCACCTCGGAATCGCTCGCGCGCTTGGACCGCCACCGTGGTCGCGGCAGAATCCCTTTCCGCCCGACACTGCGGGCGCACCCAAGGACCCCGAGTACGAAGCGCATTCATGGCAGCAGGGAAGAACACGATCGTCGTCACGGGAGCCGGCAGCGGCATCGGTCGCGCCGTGGCGCTGGAGTTGGCGGCAGCCGGCCACGGCGTCGTGCTCGTCGGCCGCAGGCAAGCGCCGCTCGCGGAAACGGCTGCTGCCGGCGGCCCGGCCTCGAGCGTCGCAGCGGTCGACGTGCGCGACGGCGCCGCGCTCCGCGAAGCCTTGGGTTCGCATGGCTCCCTCGCGGGCGTCGTCGCATGCGCCGGGATCGGCGGGCCCAATGCACCCGGCGAGCAGGACCGCTTTCACGAGCTGGTCGAGACGAAC
Organism: Planctomycetota bacterium; assembly: GCA_040880665.1. Classification (GTDB taxonomy): domain Bacteria; phylum Planctomycetota; class UBA1135; order UBA1135; genus JBBDIB01. The sequence goes on along the minus strand of JBBDIB010000066.1, from coordinate 22,823 downwards.
CTGCTAGGGACGTACAACACGCTGCGCGCGTTCGAGCCGTGGGCGGCGCCGGCTGCGCGAGCGGTGGTGGTCAGCTCGATCCTCGCGCGCATCGGCGTCGGCGGCTACACGGGGTACTGTGCGTCGAAAGCGGGTCTGCTCGGGCTCGTGCGCGCCTTCGCGATCGAGTGGGCGCCGAAGGGGCACGAGATCAACGCGATCGCGCCCGGTTGGGTGGAGACGGACATGGCGACCCAGGGCCTGACGGGGATGGCGGAGGCGCTGGGCATCACGCTTTCCCAAGCGCGCGAGCGCGCACTGGGGGAGGTCCCCCTCGGCCGCATGAGCACGCCGGCCGAGATCGCGCGGGTCATTGCGTGGATGCTGTCTCCGGCATCGCGCGGCATGACGGGGCACACGCTGGATGTGAACAACGGCGCCTTCATGGCCTGAGCTTCCTCCACGAATCTTCTTCCGCTGGCGGGCCGTGGAGTCGATAAGGGGGCCTCATCCCCATGAGGATCTGTTTCGTCGTCCACGGCTATCCCCCCGAGGAGCGGACCGGAGTGGAGAACTACACCGAGTGCCTCGCGCGCGAGCTCGCGCAGCGCGGACACGAAGTGCACGTCTTCACGCGCCGGACCGACCCGAGCCTCGGCCATCTCGCGACGCGCGTCGAGCGTCGTGCTGGGACGACGGTGCACTGGCTCGCAACGAACGAGCACCCGCGCAACGAGCGCGAGGCGCTGGACCTACCGGGCGCGGCGGAAGAGTTCGGCCTGTTCCTCGACGACGTTCGACCCGAGGTCGTTCACTTCCAGCACGTTCTCAAGCTCGGGGTGGGGCTGTTGCGAGCGGCGCACACACGCTCGATCCCGGTCGTGTACACCGCGCACGACTTCTACGCGATCTGTCATCGCTTCACGCTCTTGCGTCCGGACCTCGAGAACTGTGGCGCGCGCCAGGATCCCGACGCGTGCGCGCGTTGTGATCGCGCGATCGAGCTGTTGCACGGTTTCGGGCTCGAGGACTACCAGCTCGGCATGTTCGAGCACGAGCTCACGGACGAGCAACAGTCGGCTCTGTCGGCCGTGCTGGAAGGAGCGGGAGAAGCCGACGCGATCGAGGCCAGCCAAGAGCTGCGGCGCGAACTCGGCGCTGCGCGGATCGATGCCTTTCGCTGCGTCGACCTCCTGATCTCGCCGTCGCAACATCTGGCCGACGTCCTCGTCGAAGGCGGCTTCGACGCCGAGCGGATGGAGGTGCTCGCCTATGGCCTCGAACTCGACGAGCTGAAAGTGCTCGCACCGCCGCCGCCGCTCGAGGGTCGCAAGTTGCGACTGGCGTTCTTCGGCGGGCTCTCGAAGCACAAGGGCGTGCAGGATCTGCTCGCGGCGTTCGACGGTCTCGCCGACGTGTGCGAGCTGACGGTCCACGGCTACACAAGCGACGCGGGGCATCGCGCGCGCCTCGAGGAAGCCGCGGCGCGCGTCGGCGCGCGCATGGCCGGCGCGTATCATCGCGACGCGGTGGCGGGGCTGTACGCCTCGGTGGATGCGGTCGTTGTGCCGTCGATCTGGGCCGAGAATCAGCCGCTCGTCATCCGCGAGGCATTGGCGGCGCGGCGTCCGGTGGTGACCGCGAACTACGGCGCCATGCCCGAGAGTGTGACGGACGAGGTCAACGGGCTCTTGTTCGAGGCGCGCAACGTCGAGTCGCTGCGTACGACGCTGCGCCGACTCGCGACCGAGCCTGGGCTGTTCGAGCGACTCAGCGGAGCTGCAACCGAAGTGAAGGACGTCGCGACGCAGGCGACGGAGCTCGAGGTTCGATACGCGGCGCTCGTCGCCGAACGCGATCAGCGTCTCGCGCGCGAGCGCGATCGGCTACCGCGCTCGCTCGGCGAGCCGGCAGCGCGGTTCCAGCGGTTGTCCGATCTACCCACGGACGAGTTGATTCGACGCGCCGTCGGCGGCATCACGGCGCTTTCCAGTCACTTCGAGCTCGGCGCGGACCGCGGGCCGTGGAGCGCGGGCCTGATGCTCGAGCTCGACGCCGCGAGCGAGTTGCGCGCGGAGTCGCGGCGCAACGCATGGTTGGAGGCGGAACATGCCGAGCGCTCGCGCGAGTTGTCCTGGCGCCAGGGTGCCATGGAAGATCTGACTCGCGCGCGGGAGTACTTGGCAGGCGAAGTGAAAGCCGCGCAAGCGGAGGCGACTTGGTACCGGGAGAGCCTCGAGCGAGCGCACGAGAACCTCGAGCGAGCGAGCGAGAGCCTGACGCGCGCCGAGACCGGCCGCGACGAACTCGTCGCTTCGTTCGAGCGCCTGACCGAACGACTCGAGGAACTGGGTGCCGACGTCAGCGGTCTGCGCCAGGCGTTGGCCTGGGCGCGCCAGGATCTGGCCGCGATGCCGAAGTTGGCGCTCGCCGCCGTCGAAGCCCAAACCCGCCTCTTGGAGGACGAGTTGGAGCCGCTGCAAGCGGCCGCAGGGGACGACTCTCGTCCCGAGGAGTCACCGATTCATAGCTATCGGCGCGCGTTCGAGCAGATTCATCGCGAGCTGCATTGGCGTCGGGACGAGATGCAAGCGGTGTCGGCCCGCGTGAACCGCGGTTGGCTGGGACGCTTGCTGCGCCGTACCGGTCTCGGCAACCGCGTCCGCGGCTGGACGCAAGGGGGCGCGTCGTGAAGCGGCCGGTCAGCGTGGTCCTGCCGTCTCTGGACCTGCCGGAACTCCTGGACGCGAATTTGCCCGTGTTGCTCGCCGAACTCGATCGGCGCGGCTTGGACGACGAGGTCGTCGTCGTCGACGACACCGGATCGGGCGCCATCGTCGAGCACTTGGCGACGCGCTTTCCCTCCGTGGTCGCGGTGCGTCAGTCCGAGAACAGCGGCTTCGCCCGTGCGCTCAGCGCCGGGATCGAGGCAGCTCGGCACGACCACATCTTCTCGATGAACACCGACGTGCGCGTGCACGCGGGGTTTCTCGAACCGTTGCTCGAGACGTTGTCGCGAGCCGATGTCGGGCTCGTGGCGCCGCGCGTCCGGCTCGGCGGCGAAGCGGACGACATCGAATCGATCAACGCGATCCGCTTCGAGCGCGGGCTCGTGAGCTTTCGACAGCCGAACTTGCCCGCGTCGCGCGAGGAGTCCGTCGAGCTGGGTGACGCACCGATCGACGTGGCGTTCGCGGTCGGGGGAACCATGCTCCTGGAGCGCGAACTGTTCCAGCGCCTGGGTGGCTTCGACGCGTCGTTCGAGCCCTTCTACTGGGAAGACATCGACTTGTCGTGGCGCGTCTGGCGCGCCGGGCTGCGCGTCGTCGTCGAGCCGCGTTCCGTGGTCGACCACCTGCACCGCGGAACGATCGGGAAGGTCGTACCGCGCGAACTCGTGCAGTGCATGTTGGAGAAGAACCGTTGGCTGTTCACGTGGAAGCACCTCGATCGCACGGCGCTCGAAGAGCACCTCGCCGGTCTTTGTCGCCTCGTGATCGACGCGACGGCGCGCGGTCGGCGCGATGAATTGGTTCCGCTCTGCTACGCCCTCGAGCAGCTCGCGGGCGTGTTGACGGCACGCGACGGGTCGCTTGACGCGCCGAACAACTTCCGCGAGCTGGCCGAGCGTACCGACCCAACGGCGCACCCGGATTCGAACTCGCAGCGCACGCGGTCGAACTGACTAGGAAGAACCGCCGATCGTCATCAGGAACTCGCCGTTGACCTTCGTTCGGCGCATCTTCTGGATCAGCATCTCCATCGCCTCGACGGGGTCCAACTCGTTGAGCACCTTGCGCAGCATCCACACGCGCTCGATCTCTTCGGGCGTGAAGAGGTTCTCCTCCTTCCGGGTGCCCGAGCGGTTGATGTCGATCGCGGGATAGATGCGGCGGTCCGAGAGGCGGCGGTCCAGCACGAGCTCCATGTTGCCCGTGCCCTTAAACTCCTCGAAGATGACCTCGTCCATCTTCGAGCCGGTCTCGACGAGCGCCGTGCCGAGGATCGTCAGCGAGCCGCCGTTCTCGATGTTCCGCGCGCTGCCGAAGAAGCGCTTCGGGAACTGCAACGCGGTCGCCTCGATGCCGCCCGAGAGCAGCTTGCCGTTGGACGGCGCCTCGTTGTTCGAGGCGCGCGCGAGGCGCGTGATCGAGTCCAGGAGGATCACCACGTGGCGGCCGGCCTCGACCATCGAGCGCGCCTTCTCGATCACCATGTGCGCGACGCGCAGGTGCCGCGAGGAGGTTTCGTCGAAGGTGGAGCTGACGACCTCGCGCTTGCCCTCGGGGATCGAGCGCTGGAAGTCCGTGACCTCCTCGGGTCGCTCGTCCACCAAGAGGATGATCAGGTGCGCGTCGGGCGCGTTCTCGACGATCGAGTTCGCGATCTGATGCAAGAGCACGGTCTTACCCGTGCGCGGCGGCGCCACGATCAGGCCGCGCTGTCCGCGCCCGAGCGGCGTCACCAGGTCGGCGATGCGCATCTCGAGCGGGTTGTCGGGGGCGCCCTCCAGGATGATGCGCTCTTCGGGATAGAGCGGCACCAGCTCCTTGAACGGCGTGCGCCCGACCGCGTCGTCGGGTTTGCCCTCGTCGATCGTGCGGATCGACGCCAGTGCGAAGTAGCGTTCGCCCTCCTGCGGCGGACGTAGCTCGCCTTCGAGGGTCATGCCCGTGCGCATCGCGTAGCGATCGATCAGCGACTGCGGCACGAAGACGTCTTCTTCCGTTCCGAGGTACGAGTTCTCGTGGCTGCGCAAGAACGCGTGACCGTCGCCGACGACCTCCAGGACGCCCGTCGTGCGGACGGGGATGTGCTTGCGTAGACGTTGTTCGGTGATCGCCCAGATCAGGTCGCGGCGTCGACGTTGGTTCTCGACCTCCACCTTTTCCTTCGCAGCGATCTCGTGCAGCTCGGTCAGGTTGCTCTGCACCAATTCGACGTAGTCGACGGCCTTCGGCTTCGTCTTGCGCGTCGGCTTCGGCAGGCTCTCGAGCAGTTCCTCGAGTTCGCTGTCGGACAAATCGGCCGGGAGCGCTTCGGTGTCGACGACGGGCTCGTCCAAGACGGCGATGGCAGCGGCGCTGCCCTGCGGTCGGAACTTCTTCTTACGGTTCTGCCAGGTTCGCTTCTTGGCCATGGGGGAGAATTGGGAGCTAGCTCCAGAGACGCTCGAGGGCGAGTTCTGCTCGTTCGATCGAGCGTTCGAGGTCGGCGAGGGTGCCGGTGTTCGTGACATGGACGTGCGCCCGACGGCGCTTCTCTTGAAGGGGAATCTGCACGGCTTCGCGGCGCGCGACCTCGCCCGGTTCCCAAGCGCGGGTTTCCTGCGCGCGGCGATCTCGCTCGGCCGGATCGGAATCGACCAGGACCAAGGCATCGCAGAGCGCGACCAAACCGTGTTGGGCGTCGTTCTCGAGGAGCAGCGGTACGTCCAGCACGACGCGCGGGACGCCCGACTGACGAGCCTCATCGAGACGGGCCAAGATCCTGGCACGAACGCGGGGATGGATCCAGCCTTCGAGTTCGGCCCGGGCTCGATCACCGTCGACGGGATCGAAGACCCGCTGGGCCAGAGCGGCCCGATCCGGCTTCCCCTCGGCGTCGAGCACGCCTGCGCCGAAGCGCTCGACGATCCGGCGCACGACCTCCGGCGAGTGCAACACCTCGTGCGCGAGCGCGTCCGCATCCAGCACCAGGCCCGTCGGGCCAGCCAAGCGCCGCGCGACCAGCGACTTGCCACTAGCGATTCCTCCTAGGACGCCGATCACCCGCGTGCGAGCCGCGTCTTCGGAAGGGGAGGGTTGGTGCTCCATGCTCAGCGCGGGGATCCGAGGGGGGTCAGAGATTCCCACCGAGAACTTTCCCACCGAAACCAAAGCGGGCGGCGGGGGTAGCGAGTGGGTCCGAGGCCCTTCCCGGCCGCCATCCGACCGCTGAGCGGTCCGCCTGGCAGCCGTCGCTGGAGGGACCGGGCCGCTGGAGGGGACCGGGCGCCTCCAGATTCCAGATTCCCCGAGCTTGCGGTCGGCGACTCGACCCGGATACTACTCCCTCACGCGTTCGAGATCCCCCTCGGCCAGCACGCGCCGTCTCGAACCCCTCCTTTCCCAGAACACCTGCCCATCGTCCATGCGACTTCCCTCGAATCGCGGTGCCGCGCGCGTCAGCGCCGTCTGGATCATCGTCCTCGTCGTCCTCTTCCTCGCCGGGCTGGCGTTCGCGTTCATCGCTCAGAGCGACATGACGGCGCAGCGTGAGCGCGCCGATCAGGCCATCCGGGCCGCCGCCGCGGCGGATGCCAAGCGCGAGGCTCAATTCGGCGTCACGCGCGCCATCTCGCTGGCGCTCGGCTTCTACGACGAGGATTCGGCCGAAACGACCGCTGACCCCGAGCTGGCCCTGGCCGCGCTGGAGGACTTCAAGCGGGCCTTCCCGGACTTGGGCTCGAGCGTGACCAACTTCGGTCAGGCCGTCCAGCCCATCATCAATGCCCACGCCCAGCGCGGGCTGAAGCTGGCCGAGCTCGAGGGTCGCATCGCGTCGCTCGAGGGCGAGCTGGCCCAGGCGCGCGTCGCGACGACCGAGATCGGCCGCGAGAAGGACACCCTGATCGCGGACCTTCGCAGCCAGATCTCGGACCTCGAGGAGAACGCCGCTCGCCGTCAGAGCGAACTCGAGGATCGCCTCGCGACCGCCAACGAGGCCAACACCAACCTCGATCTGACCGTGCGTGAGACCCGCGCCCAGATGACCGACAGGGAGCGCGAGCTGCAAAGGGAACTCCAGGCCCGCGAGACCAAGATCGAGTCGTTGGCGAAGCTGACGACGTTCGCCAAGGAGCCGCACGCCAGCAAGCCGGACGGCGAGATCATCGCCACCTCGAGCGAGCTGCCGCTGGGCTGGATCAACATCGGTTCGAACAACCGCCTGACGACCGGCACCCGCTTCGAAGTGCGCGCCGGCGACCTCGAGGGCGGCTACAAGGGCATGTGCGAAGTCGTGCGGATCGAGCCGAACCGCGCCGAGGTGATGTTCTACGACGTCGTGGACCGCTTCGATCCGGTGGCCAAGGGCGACAGAATCATCAACAAGCTGTACGACCCGACCGGTGGCCGCAACGCCGTCCTGGTCGGTCGCTTCTCGGGCGCCTACACCCAGAACGAGCTGACGATCTTCCTCGAGCGGATGGGCATCAACGTGCAGCCGCGCCTCGACGCGACGACGCACTTCTTGATCGTCGGCTCGGAGCTGTACACCGACCCCGACACCAACGAGCCCTTGGAAGAGCCGATCCAGCCCTCGGAGCTGGCGGTCTACAAGAACGCCGAAGCGCAGGGCGTGGAGATCGTGCCGCTGCAGGACGTGCGCCAGTTCTTCGCCGCCAGCGCCAGCGAATAGCGCGCGGGCTCTCCCAGGACGACGGCCGCTCATCCACTCGCTGGATGAGCGGCCGTCGTCGTTGGCGCGGACGGTTCGTGCGCCGACGGTTCGCGTGCGGAACGTCGAGGGGACTTGCAGCGGAGAGCGAGCCGGGACGTAATGGTGCCCCATGACGTCCGAGGCACCCGAGGAAGAGGCAGAGGATCCGTTCCAAGGGTCGCGGATGACGCTGGGGGAGCACCTGGACGAGCTGCGGTCCCGGCTGCTGAAGGGGCTGGCTGCCGTGGCCCTGGCGTTCGCCGTGGCGTGGGTCTTCCGGAGCCCGATCACGTTGTTCGTGGAGGAGCCCTATCTCCACGCGATGGAGATGCTCGAGGTGCACTACGTCCAGGAAGCCCAGCGCGCCGTCGCTGAAGGGGCTCCCAAGGGCGAGTACTGCATCGATCCCGACCCCTTGTCGGACGATTGGCGGCTGATGGGCTTCTCCAAGCGCCCGGAGACCATCGGCGCAGCGGAGAAGTTCACGGTACAGCTCCAGATCTGCCTCTACTTCGCGCTGTTCGTGGGCTCGCCGGTGCTGTTCTGGCAACTGTGGCAATTCGTCGCGGCCGGGCTCTACCAGCGCGAGCGCCGGGCGATCCGCGCGTTCTTCCCGCTCTCGATGTTGCTCTTCGTGCTGGGGACGAGCTTCGGGTACCTCGCGCTCGTGCCCTACGCGGTCTATTTCTTGAACGTGGGCGAGATCGAGACGGGATTGCCGCGCGTGACGCTGCAGGCGTACCTGGTCTTCCTGCGCTCGCTCTGTCTCGCGCTGGGCGTCGTGTTCCAGCTTCCGCTCCTGATGGCCTTCCTGGGCTACGCCGGCATCGTCCTGCCCGGCACGATGGCGCGCTATCGCGGGCATTTCGCGATCAGCGCCTTCGTCTTCGCGGCGATCCTGACACCGCCCGATCCGATCACCCAGTCGATGCTGGCGATCCCGATGGTCTTCCTCTACGAGCTCGGCATCCTCGCGGCGCGCGTTCTGGCGCGGCGCGCCCGACGCGCGGCGGTGGCGACGTGACCGAGCCGCCGAATGCGGCCCAGGAAGCGCGGCGCGGCGAAGCGATCGTGATCCTCGTCGGCGACGAACTCTTGGCCGGCGCGCATCCCGATCTGAACGGCCCCTACCTCGCGCGAGCGCTCGGAGATCTCGGCGTCACCGTGCGCCGTCTCGAGGTGCACGGCGACGACGAGCCGAACATCGAGGACGCGGTCCGGCGCGCGCGCCGCGACGTGGGTTGGGTCTTCGTCGCAGGCGGCCTGGGGCCGACCCTGGACGACGTCACGCGCCACGGCGTGGCGCGGGCGCTCGGCGTGGGCTTGCGCGAGGACGCCGCGACCGTGCTGGCGCTGCGCACGCTGTTTCGCGACCTCGGCCGCGCCTTTCCCGAGTCCAATCGACGCCAAGCGCTGCTGCCCGAAGGCGCGACGATCCTGCCGAACGCGGCCGGCACGGCGCCGGGCTTCCGCGCTGGCGACAGCGCTTCCGAGGTCGTCGTGCTGCCCGGGCCGCCGCGCGAGCTCGACGTCGTCTGGGAGCGCGAGGTGCGGCCGTGGCTCGCCCGGCGCCTCGGGCACGTCGACGACTACGTCGTCCATCGCCTGGCCCTCTTCGGCATCTCGGAGAGCGCCTTCGCCGAGACCGTCGGGG
>JBBDIB010000066.1:562-13758 GCA_040880665.1 Planctomycetota bacterium | reverse complement strand
CCGCCGATCCTTTGGTGGGCTGTTCCGCCAAGGAGAACACGCTCTACATCACGCTGCGTTCGCGCGGCCCGGGAGCAGCCGAGCGGGTGCGCGCAGCCACCGCCGGGATCCACGCCGCGTTCCCGGCCGAACTCTTGACCGAAGGCTTCGCCGGTGACCGCCTGCCGCGTGTGGAGGACGTGCTCGGCGCGGAACTTCTGGCCCGCGACGTTTCGATCACGCTGGCGGAGTCGTGCACCGGCGGGGGGGCCGCCTGGCTCTTGACCTCCGTCCCCGGCATCAGTCAGGTCTTCAGCCGGGGTTACGTGACCTATTCCGACGCAGCCAAGGAAGCGGTGCTGGGCGTGCCCCACGCGCTGCTGGAAGAGCACGGCGCCGTCTCGGGCCCCGTGGTCGCCGCGATGGCCGAGGGGGCGCTCCGCGCCGCGGGCGCCCAACTGGCGCTCTCGATCAGCGGCGTCGCCGGTCCGGGGGGCGGCACGCCGGCGAAGCCCGTCGGCACGATCTGGTTCGGTGTGCACTGGGCCGGACGGACCTGGTCGATCGAGCACCGCTACCCCGCGGCCTGGGGACGCGAGCGGTTGCGCGCCGTTTCCCGACGCATGGCCCTCGCGCTCGGGCTGCGCGCACTGCGCGGACAACCCTTGGAGACCGCGGCGAGGCGTTGACCCGCTGCGAGCCGCTCGCTATCGTTCGCGCCGCACAAGAGGCCACACCTACCCCGTGGTGTAATTGGCAACACAACTGGTTTTGGTCCAGTCATTCCAGGTTCGAGTCCTGGCGGGGTAACCCTCTTCGAGTGCCCGCGGCAAGCGGCACGGTTTGCGGCACGGTTTGCGGCACGATTCGCGGCGCTGTCAGCGGCGGTGCACGAACGCGTCCGACCGGAAGAAAGCCGCGCGGTCTGCGGCGTGTCGACGTTCGCGCGGCGTCAGCTCGTCGGCGACCAGTCGGAAGCGCCGGCCGAAGACGGTCAAGAGCGCCGTTTCCAGCCGGGCGACGTCCACCTTCGCCGTGGCGATCGGGCCTTCCAGCGCTGTCGTATCGAGCTTGATCGAACCGTGGTGCAGCACGCGCCCGCCGCGCCGCCGCTGGGCCGAGCCCACGCCCTTGGCAGCGTCCCAGACGATGTCCTCGGGCGTCGATGCGTGAAAGCACATGCCGCTCCCGGCTCGATCCGACGCGAGCGGAGCGACGTCGCCGCGGAGCCGCGCCGTCACGCCCACGAGCGCGAGGGCTTCGATGACGAGCGCATGGACACGCCGGTACGAGTCGACGACGGGGCCCGCGTACAGCGCGTGCTCGAGCGGCGCGGCGATCGCGAAGGTCAGCTCGTCTGCGTGATGGATCGCGCCGCCGCCCGTCCAGCGCCGGACGACCGACGTGGCGCCGGCCGCTGCCGGCACGTCGCGGAAGCGCTGGAAGTAGCCCAACGACAGCGCGTCGGGGCGCCAGGTGTAGAGCCGCAGCACGGCGCTGGACCCGCCGTGCTCGAGCAACGCCTCGTCACGCGCCATCTGCAGCCCGGGCTCTCCGTCGAAGTGACGGAGGAGCCTCCAGGCACCGGCCGTCAATGTTGATCGGCCGTGATGTGGGCCTCGTACGCGGCCGCGTCGAGCAGCTCGTCCAGGGGGCTCGCATCGGTCACCTTCAGCTTGATCATCCAGCCGCCCTTCCAGGGATCCTTGGCCAGGATCTCGAGGTGCTCGGCGATGACCGGGTTGACGTCGACGATCTCGCCACCGACCGGGGTGTTGAGGTCCGAGACGGCCTTGACCGACTCGATCTCGCCGAAGGTCGCGCCCGCTTCCAGGATGCGGCCGACCTCGGGCAAGTCGCAGTAGACGAGGTCACCCTCGTTGCCGCTGCAAAGTTCGTCGACGGCGAAGTCGGTGATGCCGACCTTGGCGGTGTCGCCGTCGAGTAGGACCCACTCGTGGCTCTTGGTGTACTTGCGATCGTCGGGGCGCATGGGAGGACTCTTGCTGGCTTCTGAAGGTGGGTAGGGAGCGGAGGAAGGAAGCGCGATCAGGACGACTTCTTGCGCGTGCGCGAGTAGAAGGGCAGTTCCACGACGCGGCAGGTCTGCGGCTTGCCGCGGAAGTCGACGACCAATTCGCGGCCCGGTTCGGCGTGCGAGAGCGGTACGTGCGCCGTGGCGATGTTCTTTTGCAGCATGGGCGACTTGGCGCCGGATGCGATCGTTCCGATCGCCGTCCGACCGTCGAGGACGACCTGTCCCTGGCGCGGGACCCGCGGCCCTTCGGAGACCAGACCGACGACCTTGTGCGTGCGTTCCGCGCGCATCCCTTCGAGCGCGGTGCGTCCCACGAAGTCGCCCTTCTCCGGGGTCAGCGCGATGCCGAACTCGAGGTCGGCGGTGATCGGATCGTGCTCCGCGTCGATCTCGTGCCCGTACAGCGGCATGCCCGCCTCGAGGCGTAGGGTGTCGCGCGCACCCAACCCGATCGGCTCGAGCCCGAGGTCCGCGCCCACCGTCACGAGCCGATCCCAAACCCGCGGACCCTCGTCGCGCGGCAGGTACAGCTCGAAGCCGTTCTCGCCGGTGTAGCCCGTGCGGCTCACGCGTACGCCTTCGATCCCGAACGCGTCGACGAACGTGGAGCGGTAGTACTTGAGGTCACCGAGCGCGTCGCCTTCGACCAGCAGACTCATCAGCTCGAGCGCCTTCGGTCCCTGGACGGCGAGCATGGAGGTCGCGTCGGTCTCGTCGACGACCTCGACATCCATGTTGCCGCGGTGCTCGTTCAGCCAGGCCAGGTCGGCCTCCGTGTTCGCGGCGTTGACCACCAGGTAGACGTCCTCGGGATCGCGATAGATCAGAAGGTCGTCGATCGGAAAGCCGTTCTCGCGGCAGAACAGGCTGTACCGGATCGCGCCGACCGGAATCTTCGCACAGTGATTCGTCGCCACGCGGTCGACGAGCGCCACGGCGTCGCGGCCCGTGACGCGGACTCGGCCCATGTGCCCGAGGTCGAAGAGCCCGACGCGCTCGCGCACGGCGACGGCTTCATCGAGGATCGAGGCGTATTGAACCGGCATGTGCCAGCCGCCGAAATCGACCATGCGGGCGCCCAGCGCTTCGTGATGGTCGTGGAGAGCGGTTTTTTTCATCGGATGACACTGTCGGACGACACGGGGGGTCGCGTTGGCGCGCGCGGAAGGCGGCCGCGGCCCGCGTGGGCAGCCGCCGGGAAACCTAATCGCGCAGGGTAGCTTCCGAGCTGCCAGGCGTCCAAGGCCGCGCGCCGACCGGAGGCCGGAGAGTGGGATAGGTTTCGGTGGGCCGAGGGCCCGCTACACCATGCTGCTCCGAACATTTTTCGTCGTGAGCCTCCTTTCGGGAGCGCTCGGCGCCCAGTCCTCCTCCGACGATCCGTTCGCCCCCGGCGACCGCTGGCAGTGGTCCTCGGACGTGTCCGCGCCGTGGATTCCGCGCTCTGTTCGCTATGTGGGCGAAGGCGAGTGGGTGCTCGCGGCGCCCTCGGTCGGTGCGTCGGGCGTGGCGCTCTTGGCGAGCGCCGACACCAGCGGCGCGCCGCTCCATCTGGCGTTCGACTGGACCGGCTCGACCGGGGCCATCGAGGTCCGGAGCGCGGGACCGCCCCGCGGACTCTTCGCCCTGGGCGGCTTCCCCGGCGCGGCCGGCGGCCGCAGTTACGAGTTGCGCCGCTACGACGGCGAAGCGGCGGCCCGCGGCGCGGCTTTCGCTCCCGTTTGGACGCGCGACCTCGGCTTCCAGGGCCGCGTCCTGTTCGAAGCCGATTCGGTGGGGCGCGTCGTGCGCGCTGCCGAGAGCGCGACCGCGAGCCGCATCGACGTCACCTGGACCGACGCGACGACGGGCGCGGACCTCGTCTCCGTCCCGTTGACGGGCACGAACCTGCGCGCGTTCTCGCTGTCCGCCGACGGCTCGCGCGCCGCCGTCTCGAGCTCGGGCGTCGTGCGTGTGCTCGACGGGACGGGCGTCATCGGGTCCTGGGGGACGACGGGCAGCCGCGCGGCGCTCGATGACTCGGGAACGAAACTCGCCTACGCGGACGGAGCTTTCGTGCGCGTCGCCATGGATCACGGCACCGGCTTCCAATCCGCGTTCGACCTGGCCGCCACCGGCCCCGAGGTGGGCGGCAAGCTGACTTGGTCCGCGGACGGTTCCACGCTCGCGATCGCGTGGTGGAATCCGGCGACCACGGACGTGCGCGTCTCCGTGCACGACACCCAAGGTGCGCTGCTCTTCGAGGGCAGCCAATCCGGCGGAGCGTGGCAGAACTATCCCGCGGGCCTCGCGCTGAGCGCGAACGGCGAGCGCCTGGTCGTCGGGACGTGGGGTGCCGCGGACGGCGGCCCCGAGCTGTTCTTGATCGACGTGCCCCAGCAGCTCGTCCTCATGGCGCGCGACCTGGGCGGAAGCGTCGAGGACCTGGACCTGGCGCCCGACGGAACGCGCGTGGTCGTCGCCTACAAGGCGGGGCACGCGAACCAATTGATCGCGACCGGTGCGGTCGAGCACTTCGACACGGGCGAGCGCGACTTCGTCCTGACGAGTGCGACGCGGGTGGGCGGCAGCCTGACCGCGAGCCTCGAGCTGGCGGCGCCCGGGCTCGGCGTCTTCGCGCTCGGGATCGAGGCGGCGACGCCGTGGCTGTACCCCGGACTGGGAACGATGTTCCTGGAGCCGAGCGCGCCGATCCTGTGGGCGGACGGGATTCCCGATGGACCGACGCGGGCTCGGTTGGACGTCTCGATCCCGAATTCGTCGGCGGTGGTTGGCTTGCCGTGGTTGTTGCAGGCGGGTGGCGTGACGGCCCAGGGGCCGTTCCTGGCCGACTCGGTCCTGCGGCCGCGCGTGCTCTGAGGGGCTCGGGGCACCGCGCAGCACGCGCCCTCGGGTGCCAAGAACGACCTCGCGACCCCGAGGGCTCAAGTGAATCGACCCGGGAACCCGATGACTCTGCTCGTGAGCGTCGTGAGGCGCTGCACAGCCCCATCGTTCCCCGTCGGGCGCTCCCATCCTCGGACGCGCCGACGTGACCACACAACGCTTGTCCCATGTCGCTGTCCCACGTCCGCCGCCTTGCCGCCGTCACCCTGCTAGCTCTCGGGGCCGCCTGCTCGAGTAGCGACGACACGATTGCGCTCTCGAGCGCGACGCAGGATCTCACCCTCGATCCCACCGGCCAGACCACGGTTCTGGTCTACGCCGCGCCGGTCAGCACCGGCCTGGATACCCAGAACTTCAGCGCCAGTGGCGGTCAGACGCCGCTGGACGTCACGGTCGACGATGCGACCGTGACCATCGGCTGGGACGCGCGCGTGACACCGTCGCACACGGTTCGCGCGGTCGCCGCAGGCGGGCTCTCGACGAGCCCGCGAGCCGTCGTGACATCGGACGACACGGGCCCCAGCTTCACGGTCTCCGGCGTCCAGAATCCCGGCGTCGGCGGTGACGAGATCACCGTCACCTTCAGCGGGCCGCGCGTCGTGACGGCGTTCGCGGAAGACGCTTCCAACTGGACGCTGACGAACAACGGGCAAGACATGGACCTGACCGGGTCGACGTTCTCCTTGGACGTTGCGACGCAGGTCCTCACCGTCGATCTGGGCCCGAACGCGGACGTGTTCGGCAGCTTCGACTTCACGGCCGGCGCGGGCGTCGTCAGCGTGGCCGATGTCGCCCTGGCGACCAGCAGCGTGAACGGAGCGGGGGTCGGTGATGCCGTCGCCCCGACCCTGACCTCGGTCGTCCAGAACCTCGTGTCGGCCGCGGGCGGGAACGAGTTCGGCACCGTCGTGGACCTCACCTTCAGCGAGCCCATGTCGCCGGTCTTCTCCGCGATCACGACCAACTTCGGCGCGACCTTCCCCGTCTTCGCGACCAGCGCCGCGCCGGTCGTCGGATCGCCGGAGATCGTCCGCGTCACCTACTCGGGACCGATCGTTCCGGGCGTGAACACGTTGCGCTTGAACAACCTCGTCGACGCCCACGGCAACCCGTTGGGCGAGCAGCTCAACGTGCCGGTGGTGTCGGACGGGTCGCTGGCGGGGAACGCGTTCTCTGTGGTGCCGACGGTCGAGCCCGTGGCGAACAGCGGCGGAGACACGATCACGGCCGTGATGACCGACGCCCTCGATCCCAGCGTGGCCGCCGACGCTGGACGCTGGTACCTGGAATCGCCGGTCGCGACCCCGATCGACATCAGTGCGGCGACCTTCGTGTACACGGAGTCGACCAAGACGCTCCGGGTGACGCTGGCGACCGACGTCGTCAACGGCGATTCGTTCGAGTTCGGCGCACTGGCCGGCAACGAGCCGCGCAGCATCGATGGCACCGACTTCGTCGCGACGGCGACGGGCACGGTCAGCGGCGAGACGACTCCGCCCACGCTCTCCAGCGTGGTCCAGAACCGTGGCATCGACGACGATGGACTGACCTTCGACGTGACCTTCAGCGAAGACGTCGAAGAGACGACCGCGGAAACGACGGGCAACTACACCTTCAGCAGCGGTGCGAACGTCACGTCCGCCACGCTGCAAGCCGGGCGCGACGTCGTGCGCATCGTCCTCGACGCCATCGCCGTCCCCGGCGAGCACACGGTCGACGTCGCCAACGTGATCGACCTGGCGGGAACGGCGATGGCTCCGGTCCTGGCCAGCGCGATCACGTCCTCCGACATGGCTGCCCCGAGCATCTCGGCCGCGGTCGCGAACGCGATCAGCGGTGTCGACAACGACACGTTGGTCGTCACGTTCGACGACGCGATGTTCGAAGCCGAGGTCGTCGACGCCACGAACTGGACGGTCGAGTCGCCGGTCGGCACGGCGCTCGATGCGACGAATGCCTCGATCGTGTACACGGCCGGAACCGACTCGGCCACCCTGACCTTCGACGGCGGAGACGATCTTTACTTCCAGGGCGGCGACGACTTCCGCGTGGCGCTCGCGAACATGCGCGACGTCAGCGGAAACACCGTCACGTCCAATGCCTTCGAGGGCGCCGTCGACGCGGAATCGGATCTGCCGGAACTCGAGTCCGTCTGGTACGAGAACGCTCCCGCGAACAACGTCGTGCACGTGCGCTTCTCGGAGGCTGCCACGGAGTTCGACGACCTGGCTTCCGGGTTGACGCGGTACATCGTGCGTGACTCGGGCGGCTCGGACCTGGGTGGCGGCACCCCGACCGTGATGGTCGATGCCGATCGCCGCGGCGCGGTCCTGACCTATGGCTTGGGCATGACGGCGGGCAACACGCTCGACGTGCGCGGCATCACCGACTTGGCGGGCAACCAGATGGTGCCGGTGCTGAGCTTCCCGATGGTCGCCGCCAGCGCGACCGAGCCGGACCCCTTCGGCGCCGCGCCGGAGCACGTGAGCGTCTCGGGTGATGCGAACGACAGCCTGATCGTCACCTTCGCTGAGCCCGTGTCGACGTTCGGCCTCTTCGATCCGGCGAACTGGAGCTTGACCAACGGCACCGATGTTGCGGACTTCAGTCGCGCCACGTTCGAATTCGACGGCAGCACGCTGCTGACGATCACCTTCGGCGAGAACGGCGCCTACAGCTTCGACCAAAGCGTTCACACGCTGACGGTCGACGGCCTGGTCTCCGCGCAAGGTGTGACCATGACCGGGCCCGTGAACTCGGCCACGGTGGCGGCGATCGGCAATGATGCGTTGGCCGCAGGTGCAGGCAACACACGTCTCGATGCGGCGCAATCCCTGACGGACCTCTTGGTCGAGTTCGACGAAGCCATCGATCCGACGGACGCCGAAGTCCTCGGCAACTACCTGCTCAACGGCGCGACGGCTCCGGATTCGGCCACGAAGCTCGGTCCGCGTACCGTGCGGCTGTCCTTCGGTGGCGGCGTCGACGTGCTCGACACGGTCGACGTGACGGTCGAGGATCTCGCTGGCAACGCCGCTTTGGCGACGCACGCGATCGGAGCCGCCGACACGACGGGCCCGGTGCTGCAGTCGGCGGTCGGCGTCGCCGTGGCCGGCGTGGGCAACGATCGCTTCGAGCTGAGCTACAGCGGGCCGATCGGCCTCGCCTCGGGCCTGGACCTCTCCAACTACACGATCACGGAGGCCGGTCTGCCGGTTTCCCTGGTCGGGGCGACGGCGCACTGGGACAGCGTGAACGCGCGCGTCGTGATCACGCTCAGCGACGCGGTCGAGCTGTCCATCGGCAGCGCGATCAACGTGCAAGCGGCCGACATTCAGAACCACGCGGGCATCGTCATGAGCCCCAACGCCGACGTGAACGGTTCCGTGCAGGGCGACTCGGACGATCCGAACTTCGAGACGGCCTTCGTCAACTTCCGCGTCGGCGTGGGCGCGACCGTGGTCGACGTCCACTTCGACGAGGCGGTCGATCCCGCCTTCGCAACGAACGCAGGCAACTACACGGCGTCGGGCGGGCAGACCGTCACGTCGGCCGACGCGTTGGCAGCGCACCGAGTGCGGTTGACGCTCGCGGCCCCGCTCGTCGACGGCGACACGATCGCCGTGACAGGCTTGACCGACCTGGCTGGCAATGCCTCCGGGATGGTCAGCGTGGCACCGGTCTTCTAGCCCGGTTCCCTCACCACGATTCGATCGGATTCGTCGTAAATCGTTGTCCTGTCGAGGCTTCGCGACTGAAGCGCGCGGAGGCGACCTTTGCGGGTCGTCGAGCACGGTGAGGGAGGGAAGTGTCGGCAGGGCAACGAGATACGGCGAATCCGACGGATCGTGGTGAGGGAACCGGGCTAGCCCGGCACCTCTCGGAAAGCGCTTCCCATGGAAGAGCTGCGGCTCGGCGATTTGGCCGGGCCGCGTTCGTTTCTTCGATCACCGTTTCAGGACAACGTCCGGCCGCGCCGAAGAGGCTTCCCGCAGGCCCTTCATCGAGGGCTCGTCCCATGACTTCCAACCTCATCGTCCGCGACGCCACGCACGCCATCAACGGCGACAGTTCCCGTGAAGGCGATCGGGCTCTACACCTAAAGAGCCGCATCGCGGCGGTGGCGGACCTCGAGCGCGAGTTTCTCGAGGAATGCGTCCAGGTGCTCGTCGCTTCGGACGGAGGGGACGAGACGGATGCCGACATTCTGGAAGCGCTCTTCGTGCTGGGGCTCGGACGGCCCGAGGTCTTGGCGGAGATGGGCCTCGATCAGGTGTCGATCGGACGGCGCCTCGCCGCTCGCATGGAGCGCGAGGAATTGCCCGAAGCCTCGCTCGCCGTGCTCGAGTTCCTGCTCGAGCACGACCCCGAGCATCGCGGTGTCCAGCGGGACCACGCCGCGCTCATGCGCCGGCTCGGCATGGTGCAGAGCTTGGTCGACCGGCACCTGGCCGCGGCCGGCCAGTTGATGTCGAATGGTCGCAACGCCGAAGCGATCGAAGTGCTGCGCGAGGTGCTGCTCCTGGACCGGACGCGCAAGGACGTCGCCCGCACGATCCGCGACCTCCGCTTCGCCGACATCGAGAAACACGACGAGCGCAAGAACCGCGTGCGCAAGCTGCTGTTGGTTGCCGCTGGTTCGGTCCTCCTCGTCCTGTTGGGCTTGCGCGAGCGACGCCTCTTCGACGAGTACCGAGCGCTGGCAGGCGACGACGCAGGAACGGTCGAGTCCGTGGGCGCACGCCTGAACGGCGTCGAACGCTTCGTGGATCGGCATCCGGTTTGGCTCGGCAGCTTCGGCGCACTCGAGGAGCGCGGGCGACTGCGTATCGAGCTGGACCGCCTGATCCGCGAAGCCGACCGCGAGCGATTGCTGCGCGATCAGTCGCTGCAGCACGCGCTCGAGGAGGCCGCTTGGGCCATGGAGCGCGGCCGCGATCGCGCGCGCAGCGGTGATTTCGTGAGCGCTATCGCCGAGCTACAACGCGCGCTCGAGCTGGGCGGCGACGATTGGAGCGAGTCCGAACAGATCGAACGCAACATCCGGGTGCTTCAACAAGCGCTCGACGAACGACGCTAGCCGACGGGAGGAGCCCCTCACACTTTGAACTTCGTACGCAACATGATCGCGAAGAACCGACTTCGCTACGCCAAGCGGCTGGTGGCGGAAGCGCCGACGCCCGAGAACTACGTCAATCTGGCGAACGAGTATGTACTGCTCGGACGCATGCCCGAGGTTCATGGCGTGTGCGCTGAGGGCTTGGGTCGCTTTTGTGGGAATCCCCAGCTGACCGCGTTGCGTGAACGCGCGCTGCGTGCGCTGCGTGAGGAACGCGTGTCGTCGCTCAAGCAGGAACTCGCCGAGTCCCCGCGTCCCGCCGTCTGGCGAGATCTGTGTTTGGCCCTCATGGAGTCGGGCAAGCTGCAGCGTGCCGAGGAAACGGCCCTCGCCTGGCTCGAGCACTCACCCGAGCACCTGGACGCGCACGTGGCGCTCTCCGAAGTTCGGCTGGAACGCTACTTCTCCGATCGCGGTCGCGAGCAAGGGCGGCGTTTCGTCAAGGCCCTGGAGCGACTGCACGAGCTGTCCCCGGGCGACGCGCGCGAGTTGCGACTCCGCATGCGCTTCGCCACGCGCATCGGAGCCTTCGGCGAAGCGCGCAAGGCCGCCGAGCGGCTCCTGCGGCTGGCGCCGGGCGACCGCGAGCTCGAGGCGCAGTATCGCGTGCTCGTCGAGCGTGGTGACCGCGAACCGAGCTTCGAACGAGGCCTGCATCGCGTCGAACAAACCGGCCGCTTCGTCGACGACGACGAGCAGACGACACGCAACCTCGGCCCTCCCGTCGGAGACGTGCGTGGCCAGTTGCGCAGTCTATCCGCCATGCCGAGCGTGTTGGGCGCGATCTACCTGCGCGGCGACACCGCCCTCGTCCAAGGTTGGAAGGGCGCCAGCGCCGAGCGTATGGCGCGCGGACTCCGCGGGGTGATGCGTAGCTCGCGTCATGCCGCGCGACGGCTCGGTTTGGGAACGATCCGCAAGATCGAAATGGAGGGCGACTTCGGTTCGTTCTCCGTCTTGCCCGGCCCCGCCGACGCGGGGGGTGTGTGGTGCGAAGGTCGCGCCTGCCCCGAAGTCGAGCAGAAGCTGGTCGGACTGTCCGGCATCGCCAACGGCGAGTTGGAGGAAGCGGCATGATCGAACACCTCGAAAAATTGGCGCAGACTCCCGGCGTGCGGTTCGTGCTGCTCGTCACCAAGGACGGCGTGCCCGTGGCCTCGCCCGGCGTCGACGTGGGTGACGGTACGCAGGAGATCGGCGCTCACGGCACCGTCGAAGCGCTCGCCGCGGTGGCCACCGGCTGGCTCGGCGATCTAGAGCTCGCTGTGGCGCCGGCCTCCTGGCGCGCGCCGCGCCGCGTCGTCATGGACGGTTCACGCGGCTCGCTCCTCATGACCGTGATCAAACATTCGGTCCTCGTCGTGTTGGTCTCCGCCGGACTCGATCTCGAGCCCGTTCGGATGGCCGTCGACGGGATCGCCAGGCGCTACGAGCGTGGCTCGAGCGCCCGCAGCGAGCCGCCGGGCCCGCTGCCCGCACCCGCATTCCCTTCCGAGAACGAGCCCGCCTCTCAGTCCAGCATTCGATCCAAGAGCAACTGACCCATGGTCCAAATCAACTTCGCCCAGAAGACGGTCAACGTGAAGATCGTCTACTACGGGCCCGGCATGTCCGGCAAGACCACGAACCTCGAGGTCATCCACCAACGGGCGCCCGAGAGCAACCGGGGTGATCTCACGAGCATCAGTACCGATGGCGATCGCACGCTGTTCTTCGACTACATGCCCCTCGACCTCGGCACGGTGGGGGGGATGCGGACGCAGTTCCAGATCTACACCGTGCCTGGCCAGGTCTACTACAACTCGACGCGCAAGCTCGTGCTGCAGGGCACCGACGGCGTGATCTTCGTCGCGGACTCGGCCGCCTCGATGTTGGAGCAGAATCTGCAGTCGCTCCGGAACCTCGAGGAGAACCTGAACGAATACGGCAAGAGCCTCGCGACACTGCCGCACGTGATCCAGTTCAACAAGCGCGACCTGCCCGATGCGATGAGCGTGTCGGAGCTCGAGCAACACTTGAACCTGCACGGCGGCAAGACCTTCGAGGCGATCGCGAGCTCCGGACAGGGCGTGTTCCCGACGCTCAAGTCGCTGGCCGCAACGGTTCTGAAGTCGATCATGGAGGAGGCCGGCGAAACGCCGCGCAGCACTCCGCGGCCGGCACCTGCGCCGACACCGGCTCCCACTCCGGCTCCCGCGCCGGCTCCCGCCAAGCCGCGGGCGCCCGTCGAAGAACCGGCCGCACCGATGCCCGCAGCCAACGAGAATCCGTACGAGGACGCCGCGACGCACGAGCCCGTGGCCGTCAGCGCGGGCGATCCGAACACGTCGGCGACGGCGATGCGTCAGTTGCAGCGCAAGGCCTTGTTGGGCGCTGAAGAGCGTCGCACCGAAGCCGCACCCGCCAAGCCAGCGCGACCCCGAAGCGCCGCGGCCGGGTCACCGTCCGCCGCTCCGTCCGTCGCGGGCGCGGCTCGCCGCTCGAAGGCGGCGAAGCAGTCGAGCGTGACGCGTCGGCCGATCGCTCCTGTGCAGCCCACGAATGCGTGGAAGACGCCTGTCGCAGTGGGCGTCGCCGCGACGCTGGGCGCGGTGGGCGCCTGGCTTGTCCTGAACGTGCTTGGCTAGGAGAACCCCCATGAACCGTGACGACACACTGAAGCAGAACCGCCTCGTCTACTACGAAGAGGACGTGGCGCTGCTCGACGCGGAGCTGGACGAGTACCTCGAGCTCTCGAAGGCGCGCTCCGTGCTGCTCGTCGATCGCGACGGCCATCTCGTGACGCGCCGGGGTGAGCCGATGGAGACGTCCGAGGAGTCGGTCGCCGCGCTGATCGCGGGCTCGTTCGCCGCGACGCGCGAGATGGCCCGCCTCTTGGGCGAACCCGAGTTCCGGGTCATGTCGCACCAAGGCAGCCGCGACTCGATCCAGCTCCACCTGGTCGGTGATCGCACGCTGATGGCGACGCTGTTCGACGCGCGGACGAACCTCGGCATGGTGCGCTTCTACGCGCAGGAGTCGTGCGAGCGCATCCGCGTCATCCTCTCCAAGGTCGAAGCGGAGGAGCGCACAGCAGGGCTCGCCTCCGGATTCGGCAATGCGGCGACGCAACTGCTCGACGACCTACTGTAGGAAGCCGTTGAGACGTGCCGTGCGCCGAGCGCACGGTCCGAA
>JBBDIB010000066.1:0-552 GCA_040880665.1 Planctomycetota bacterium | reverse complement strand
CGTGGTGCGCTACTGTCGCGCACCACGGCTCGCTGCGTACGTCCTTACGCTGACGCGCGTTCCTCGGTGCTCCCTGCGCTGCGCACAGGCGCCGCCGCGTGCCCGCGGGGAGCGCGTCGACGGCCCTCGCGGCGCGGCGCGCAGCGGCGCTGTCAAAAAAGTTTCCGATTTCGAGGGACAGCTCCTCCGCGATCACGCCGATGGCACTTCTTGATGTCGTGGTAAGGGGCTTGCCCCGTTCGGGAACACCGTTCCCAAGGAGAACTAGATACATGGCTACTCGTAAGAAGGCCACCAAGCGCAAAACGACCAAGCGCAAGGCCACCAAGAAGAAGACGACCGCGCGCAAGGCGACCAAACGCCCGGCCAAGAAGGCCGGTAAGAAGGCGACCAAGCGCAAGGCGACGAAGAGCAAGGCCACCAAGAAGAAGGCGGCCAAGCGCAAGACGACCAAGAAAAAGGCCACCAAGAAGGCCACCAAGAAGAAGGCGACCAAGCGTCGCAAGAAGGCCTAGGTCTCGACCCCCCCGGGGGGGGGGGGGGGGGGGGGGG
>JBBDIB010000065.1:8758-20333 GCA_040880665.1 Planctomycetota bacterium | reverse complement strand
AGGGCAACGAGATACGGCGAATCCGACGGATCGTGGTGAGGGAACCGGGCTAGCCTGCTCGCCCGTTCCGTGCGGCGGCTCCCTCGATCTCCAACACCCCACCAGTCCCATGACTCTCCGCGGCAACGCTCTCGTCGGCCAGTCCGGCGGTCCCACCTGCGTCATCAACCAGAGCCTGGTCGGCGTGATCGAGACCGCGGTCAAGGATCCCGCGATCGATCGCGTCCTCGGCGCCCTGCACGGGATTCGAGGGATCTTGGACGAGCGGTTGATCGACCTCGGGCTCGAATCGATGGCGACGCTGGAGACCGTGGCGACGACGCCCTGCGCCGCGCTGCGTTCGGTACGACACAAGCCGACCCCCGAGGACGGCGCGCGCGCGCTCGAGGTCTTGAAGAAGCACGACGTCCGCTACTTCTTCTACATCGGCGGCAACGACTCGGCGGAGACGGCGCACCTCCTGAACGAGCTGGCGGTCGCGGACGGGTACGAGCTGCGACTCTTCCACGTGCCGAAGACGATCGACAACGACCTCCGGGTCACCGATCACTGCCCCGGGTACGGTTCGGCGGCGAAGTTCGTGGCGCAGGCGCTCCTGGGTGACGACCAGGACAACCGCAGCCTGCCGGGGATCAAGATCGACGTGATCATGGGGCGCCACGCCGGTTGGCTGACCGCGGCCAGCGTGCTGGCGCGCCAGTACCCCGACGCCGGTCCGCACCTGATCTACGTGCCGGAGGAGAGCTTCACCACCGCAGCCTTCCTGGAGGACGTCGCGGGCATGTACGACCGTCATGGCCGCTGCCTCGTCGCCGTCAGCGAAGGCATCCACGGGCCGAACGGTGAGACGCTGCTCGAGAGCGCCGAGCGTGACAGCCACGGGAACGTGCAGTTGTCGGGCTCGGGCGCGTTGGGCGACTTCCTGGCCGACACGGTGAAGCAGGGCCTGGGCGGACGCTTGAGTTCGAAGCTGCGCGTGCGCGCCGACACGTTCGGGTATCTGCAACGCTCGTTCGCGGGCGTTTGGTCGGCGTCGGACGCGCGCGAGGCGCGCGAGGTCGGACGCGCCGCGGTGCGCATCGCGACCGCCGGGGAGCATCCGCACGGCTCGATCGTGATTCGACGGGTTTCCAACCAGCCCTACGAGGTGGCCATCGAGCGCGCCGATCTCGCGGACGTCGCCAAGGTCACGCGCGATCTCGACGTAGAATTCCGCGCCGGCACGAACGACATCTCGCCGGCGTTCCTCGACTACGTCCGGCCGCTGGTGGGCGAACTGCCCGTCATGGGGCGGCTCTCTGATCTCCCAGTCTGATCCCCCGGTCTGACATCCCGACCCGACCCCTTCCCGTGCACCTCTCCCCGTGACCGAGCTTCAAGTGCCTGATCCCGACGACGAGCACGGCGCGCCCTCCGCGCCCCGTTCCGGCGACGACTCGACCAGTCCCTATCGCAACCTGCTCGTGCCGCTGGTCGTCGTTCCGGCGGTGATCGTGATGGCGCTCGTGCTGGTCTTCGTGCTGTTCGGCGCGATCGCGGGCGAGGAGACGACGCCGCGTGAGAACGTCGCCAAGGTCATGAGCGGCGGCGCGAACGAGAGTCGGCAGGCCGCGTTCAACCTGATGCGGCAGGTGCTCGAGGACCTCGAGGCCGAGCGGGACGGGCGCAAGGGCGAGTGGGGGATCGGCCCCGACCTGGTGCCCTCGCTGCAGGCCGCGCTCGAGGATCGCTTGCCGGTGGAGGACGCGGGCGACGTGGCGATCCCGCTGGCGCTCTCGGCGACGCTGGCCAACCTCGGCGACGAGGCAGCGATCGGGCAACTGGCCGACTTCCTGCGCCTCGACGACCGACTCGACCCCGGCGGGCAGTTCCGCTATCAGGCCGCGATGATCCTCGGTTCGCTGGGGGGCTCGCTCGCGCCCGTCGAGCGCCGCCTGGCGGTGGAGCGGCTCGTGGAGCTGTTCGACAGCGAGGACCTTGGCCTGCGCGCGATCGCTGCGATCGCGCTGCAGAACTTCCCGATCCCCGCTGCGGTGACGGCGCTCGAACGCGCCCTCGGGGACCGTTCGCTCGAGGTGCGCGGCAGCGCCGCCCTGGCGCTGGCCGAGCAGGGCGACCCGGCCGGCGCGGAGGTGCTGCTCTCCATGCTGACGATGGACGTTTACGAGGAAGAAAGACGTGACATGCCGGGCAAATGGGTGCGCGGTGAGCACGTTTCCGCCAGCCGCACACGCGCGCTGACGGCGCTGGCGGCCATCGACCGGTTGCCCGCGGACAGCGAGCTCGAGCGCCTGGCCGAGGACGACCCCGACGCTAGCATCCGCTCGCTCGCCCGCACGCTCCTGGCGCGCTCCGAGTAGGGCGCTGGCCGAGTCGTCCAGAAGCGCGTTTCCAGGGGGCCAAACCCCCGCTCGGGGTTGCCAACGCGGCTTCACAACATCATTCTGTCCCGGCCGAAGGGCGAGAACCTGGCGACGAGACCCCACCCCGCGACCCCCCCCGCAGGCAACCCTCCGGGCGGCGGCCTCGGCGAATCAAGGAACGGCGAATCAAGCGATGGCGGAAGTGAAGGACAAGCAAGACGAGAGCGCCGAACCCGCGGCTGACGCGGAGGGCGAGCGCAAGCTCGTTCGTGCGCCCCTGCGCGGCGAAATCAGCCGTCGCGGGCTGTTCTCGATGGCGGGCCTCGGCTGGCTGGCGTTCTCGGGCGCGTCCGCGGCCCTCCTGGGCGCGTCGGTGCGGTTCCTGTTTCCGAACGTGCTCTACGAGCCGCCCCAGGAGTTCAAGGCGGGCTTCCCCGAGGAGTTCACCGTCAACGCCGTGGACCAGCGCTTCACCGCCGAGTTCGGCGTCTGGATCGTGCGCGAGACGACGGGCTTCTACGTGCTGTCCACCGTCTGCACGCACCTCGGTTGCACGCCCAACTGGCTCAGCGCCGACGAGAAGTTCAAGTGCCCTTGCCACGGTTCGGGGTTCAACGTCGAGGGCTTCAACATCGAGGGACCGGCGCCGCGGCCGCTCGAGCGCTACAAGGTCGTGATGGCCGAGGACGGTCAAATCCTCGTCGACAAGAACACGAAGTACCAGCAGGAGAAGGGGCAGTGGTCGATGGACGGTGCCTACCTGTTCTACGCCTGATGTCCGCCAAGCCGGCGCTCTTCCCGGCACTCTTCCCCCCGAAGCGCGGCCGCACCTCTGCCGCCTCCCTCGCACACTCCCTCTCGAGCTCTTCTCTTTCCCCCCCCGATGCAGAAGCTCCTCCAAGCGGTCCGGAACACGCAACTGTGGCGGTCGGTCTTCCGCCACGGTTACCCGGATACGCCGCGGAACCGGGCGCTCGCGGTCCTCTCCAACACCTTCCTCCACCTTCACCCGGTGAAGGTGCGGCGGAGCGGCATCCGCCTCTCCTACACCTGGTGCATGGGCGGGCTGACGTTCTTCCTGTTCCTGATCGAGACGATCACGGGCCTGCTCCTGATGTTCTACTACCGGCCCACGGCCGAGTACGCGTACCAGGACATCTTCGCGCTGCGCGAGCACGTGCCGCTGGGCATCATGCGCGAGCTGCACCGCTGGTCGGCGCACATGATGGTCATCACCGTCTGGCTGCACATGTACCGCGTGTTCCTGACGGGTTCGTACAAGCCGCCGCGCGAGTTCAACTGGAACGTCGGCGTGATCCTGCTCGTCCTGACGTTGCTGCTGTCGTTCACGGGCTACCTGTTGCCGTGGGACCAGCTCGCGGTCTGGGCCATCACGGTCGGCTCGAACATGGCGCGCGCCACGCCGCTCCTCGGTCACGAGGGTCCCGGCGCCTCGCTGCTCTCGTTCGGCGGCCTCAACTTCATCCACGCCGGTGACGACGCGCGCTTCGGCCTCCTGGCCGGCCGCTTCGTGGGCGAGGGCGCGCTGCTGCGCTTCTACGTCCTGCACTGCCTGGGACTGCCGCTCGCCGCGGCGACCCTGATGGCCGTGCACTTCTGGCGCGTCCGCAAGGACGGCGGGATCTCCGGCCCCCTCTAGGCGTTCCTCGTCGTAGGGAACCGCGCCCGACCGGCGTGGTTCCCAAGGCGACGCGCGCGCGACCTCCCGCACTCATCTCGGCACCGCTTCCCCCTCGAGCCGCTTCTCCCCCTCCTCCGATGCTGCAGCCCCTCGCCGCCTTCGGCTTTCCGGACTGGTTCAAGTCCGTCGTCGACTGGTTGTTCCAGCCGACGATCTTCTTCGTGGGGAGCGGTTCGCTCCTGGCGGTGATTCTCCTCTTCCGGAAGTTCTTCGCGAAGCCGATCGTGATCATCGTGACGATGCTCGGGATGACCGGCTTCTTCGTCGGTGCGTGGTCGGACCCCGACTTCAACACGATCATCACGAAGCCGGACAACGTCCCGATCATCATCCTCTTGGCGAGCGTGGTGTTCCTGACGTGGCTCGCGTTGCACCAGGCGGTGAACAACGACGAGCGCATCAAGCGCGGCGAGCCGACGCTCGAAGCCGAGCTGGGCAAGCAGAAGGTCTTCACCTGGCCCGACCTCGTCTTCACCGAGTTCATCTGCATCCTCCTGTTCACGGCGCTGCTCGTGATCTGGTCGATCAAGATCGGCGCGCCGATCGAAGAGCCCGCGGCCAGCGCGCGGACCCCGAACCCGTCGAAGGCGCCCTGGTACTTCCTCGGGCTGCAGGAGCTCTTGGTCTACTTCGACCCCTGGATCGCCGGCGTCTTGTTGCCGAGCTTCATCGTCGTGGGCCTCTGCGCGATCCCGTACCTCGACACGAACCCGAAGGGCAACGGCTACTACACCTTCGAGCAGCGCCCGTTCGCGATCGCGTTCTTCTGGTACGGGTTCCTCTTGTTCTGGATCGCGTTCGTGATCCTCGGCACGTTCCTGCGCGGCCCCAACTGGTCGTTCTTCGGGCCGTTCGAGTACTGGGACATCCACAAGCTCGAACCGCTCGTGAACATCGACCTCTCGACCTACTTCTGGGTCGACCTGCTCTCGACGCCAGCGCCCGATTCGCCGCTGATCCGCGAGGCGCCGGGCATCCTGCTCCTCTTGGGCTACTTCGGCGTCGTGCCGATGCTGCTCGGCAAGACGCTCTTGCGCAAGCTGGTCACCGAGATGGGCTTCGTGCGCTTCAACGTGTTCATGCACCTCCTGCTCTGGTTCGGGCTCGTGCCCATCAAGATGTTCCTGCGCTGGACCATCAACCTGAAGTACATCGTCGGCATCCCCGAGTGGTTCTTCAACGTCTGACGGCGACGCGCCGACCGACCTGGACCGATCACCGACCGAC
The DNA here is from genome assembly GCA_040880665.1 of Planctomycetota bacterium. GTDB lineage: Bacteria > Planctomycetota > UBA1135 > UBA1135 > JBBDIB01. Next base: position 15,041 of record JBBDIB010000065.1, on the reverse strand, counting down.
CTCGCGACCGACCCCACTGCTCCTCTTCCGATACCGACGCGATGGCTGACCGCGGCGACACGCACTATCACGTTCCGAACCTCAACAAGTGGTTCGCCTGCTCCAGTTTGCTGCTGTTCATCGCAGCGTTCTGGATGGTCATCGACGATTGGCAGCGGCCCTGGAAGCGACACCAGCGGGAGTTCGCCCAGATCGAGCTCGAGCGGGCCGAGGCCGAGCTGTCGACGCCGGAGGCCCAAGCCGCCCTGGCGCTCGAGGCCGAGCGCAAGGAGCAGTTGCGCCTGGCCGAGGCCCGGCTCGAGTCGCGCCAGACCGAACTCGAGCAGGCCACCGAGGAGTTTCGCCAAGCGCGCCACGAAGCCTTCGTCGCCACCGAGGCGGCGAAGATGGCCAAGCAGATCTACAACTGGGAACGCTGGGGCACCGAGGAAGAGCGGCTCCACCACGTTCTCGAGGGCGACGACGCCGCGGATTGGAAGCAGCTCGCTACCTACGAGGACGAGATGTACCGCCTCGACGGGATCAAGCAGCAGAAGGACCTGGCCCTCGAGCGAGCCACGCAGGCGCTGGCGGACTTCCAACGCGAGGTGACCGTGGCCGAGCTCGAGGTCAAGCAGTCCACCAAGTCGATCGAGCTGACGCGCGCGAAGCGCGACGCGCTCGACCCCAAGGACATGCCGACGAAGATCGCGAACATCATCCGCGACTTCCCTGGACTCGACTTCATCGGCCCGACGCTGCAGGTCAAGAAGACCGTGCTCGAGGACCTGACCTTCGAGCTGAACTTCACGAAGAAGCAGCGCATCGACATGTGCCAGACGTGCCACCTGGCCATCGACCAGGCGGGCTATGACGGCGAGGAGCAGCCCTATGCCTCGCACCCGCGTTTGGACCTCTTCCTGACGGCCAAGTCGCCGCACCCGATGAGTCAGGTGGGTTGCACGATCTGTCACCGCGGTTCGGGCGAGGCGCTCGACTTCACGCGTGCCGACCACCGTCCGTCGAACGAGACCGAGGGTGACGAGTGGAACGAGGAGTACCACTGGCACAAGCAGCACCACTGGGACTACCCGATGCTGACGTCGAATCACATCGAAGGCTCGTGCGTGCAGTGCCACACCGACTCGATGGAGCTGATCGCCGAGGACGCGCCCAAGGTCACCGAGGGCTATCGCAACTTCGAGCGCTTCGGCTGCTACGCCTGCCACAAGGTCGAGTGGTTCCCGACCAAGCGCAAGCCGGGCCCGAGCCTGCACGGCATTCGCGGGAAGACCAGCCCCGAGTTCGTCGCCTCGTGGATCGCGGAGCCGACGGCGTTCCGCCCGACGACGTGGATGCCGCAGGTCTTCCACCTCGAGAACTACGCGCCGAACGAAGTCATCGTGCAGGCGGAGTACGGCACCGGTCGCGACATCCTCGGACAGGAATGGAACGAGACCGCGGTCGCTGCGGTCAGCGCGTTCATCTGGGACCAAGGGCGCGACGAGGTCTTCCCTCCGCTGCCCGTCGAAGGCGATGCGGAGCGCGGGCGCGAGGAGTTCCGCCTGGTCGGCTGCCTCGCATGTCACAACATGGCGCCGTTCACCGAGGAAGAGCGCGCGGAAGCTCGCGACCCGGCGCTGCGCGTGCGGACGAACAACGAGCACGGTCCGAACCTGCGCGGCATCGCGACCAAGGTCACGCCGGAGTGGCTCTTCGCCTGGCTGAAGGATCCGGCCGCCTACTGGGCCGAGACGCGGATGCCCGACCTCCGACTCAGCGACCAGGAGGCCGCCGACATCGTCGCGTACATGACCGCGGACCCCGAGGGCTACTTCACCGACGTGCCGACCGGTTGGCAGGCGAAGGCCTCGCCGTACGACCGCGAGGTGCTCGAGGAGCAAGCGCGTTGGTACTTCAACCGCACCGACCGGAAGGAGTTGGCGCGCCGCTTCGAGGAAGAGTGGAAGGACGATCACGTGCTGTTGCACGTGGTCGGCGAGAAGTACGTCCTGAACCAGGGCTGCCACTCGTGCCACGACATCCCCGGGCTCGAGAACGCGCAGCCGATCGGCGCCGAGCTGACGACGTGGTCGTCGAAGACCGTCGACAAGCTCGACTGGGGCTTCATGCACGAGTACATCGCCAAGGACATGGGATGGAGCGTCGAGAAGTTCGGCGAGGCCGGGTTCCACCACAAGGTGCACGAGCTCAAGGCCTACCGTGAGCCGTGGCTGGCGCAGAAGCTGCGCGCGCCGCGCTCGTTCGATCGCGACAAGCGCAAGAACCCGACCGAGAAGTTGCGCATGCCGCGCTTCCCGTTCACCGAGGCCGAGGTCGACTCGATCGTGACTTTCGTCGCTGGCCTGGTCGAGGACGAGGTCGAACGCGCCCGCATGGTGCCGAGCGCGGCGGACATGCAGATGGACAAGGGCCTGCGCGCGATGCGTCAGAAGAACTGCGCCGCCTGCCACTCGATCGAGCCCGGGCTGATCGAGTTCGAGGACAACGACGGCAATCCACATCGCGTGCGCGGTCAACTCCTGGCGCTCGACGGGGAACTGCTACCGCCGCCGATGACGGGCTTCGACGAGTACGTCGCCGGCTACGTCGACTACATCCGCGACGTGGACGAGGACCCCGAGTTCGAGCTCGAGGACGTCACAGCACGGCTCCTCGAACCCGTTCCGGGCCTGGGCGTCAGCGGCGACAACGTCGTGATCGAGAACGTCGCCAGCGTGCGCACCTTCCCCGGCTGGGGCGGCGACATGATCGACGTCATCACCGGCTTCTACCTGGCGCCGTGGGTCTACGACGAAGCGAACGACGTGGACGTGCAGCTCAGCGCGGACCCCGACGGTGAGGGCAAGGTCCGCGACGTCGACGGTGTCTACCGCGACTTCCAGGACGAGCCCTACGACAAGGTGCGCTGGACCTACGGTCCGCCCGTCCTGTGGGGCGAGGGCGAGAAGCTCCAGCGCGACTGGTTCTTCCGCTTCCTCCTGGCGCCGATGCCGCTGCGCGAGCAGTTGCGCGTGCGGATGCCCACGTTCACCTATGCCGACGGCGAGGCGGGCGCGATCGCCGACTACTTCGCGCACGCCGCCGAGCGCGCGTGGCCGCGCACCTTCGCGCGGCGCTTCCTGATCGAGGAAGACTTGACCGCCACCGAGATGGCCGAGCTGGCGGCGTCGGAAGGCATCGCGATCACCGCGGCGCAGATCCAGGGCATCGTCGACGGCGACCCGGTGCCGATCGCCGCCAACCTGCCGAAGCTGAAAGAGCTGGCGGCGGTGCGCGGCTTCTCCATCGACGGTCCGGTCGATCCGTCGTACGAAGCGATCGCCCAGCGGCAACCGACGACGCTCGGCCCGCTCATGACGGCGCATCCCGACTTCTTCGACGAGGTCGGGAACCTGGTGCTGAACGGACCCAAGTGCACCCAGTGCCACTTCTTGATGGGCGAGCCCCCGACGGCCGAAGGGCCGATCGCCTGGGCTCCCGATCTGAGCCACACGCGCGAGCGTTTGCGCCCGGACTGGACGCGCGCCTGGCTCGAGGCGCCGGCGAAGATCTACCCCGGTACGGCCATGCCCGCGAACTTCGCGGCCGGCGAGTCCAACTGGCAAGAATTCGTGCCCAAGCCCAGCGGCGAACAGATCGAAGACGTACTGCTCTGGCTCTTCAACCTGGACCGCGCCGCGATGGCCAACTGACCAGCGCTCACGGCGGGTCCTGGGTCGCGCCCTGAATCAGGCTCGAACCGGAATCAGGGCTCGAACAGGCCTTGCCCGCCCGAAAAGCAAGGTCCATAGCTTTCTACGGGGACCCCACTGGACGCCGGCGCAGCGGTCGGGCGAACATCTCGCCCGAATCTGCTGCTTGCAGCTCCAAGACCAGCCCCGTCCATTCCTCCGAACCTCGACCGAGACATCTCCATGAAGCCCTTCTGGCTCGTTTTCGCCCTCGGCAGCGCTGCTGCCGTCTACGCCCTCGGTGCCGGTGAGACCGGCGCCGCCACCCCGGCCGCGTCGTCCGACGCGGCCCTGACCCAGGACGCCGCCGCCGAAGCCACCGCCGAAGTCACCGCCGGCACCGTCACCGGCTCGATCGTGTTCGACGGTGAGCGCCCCGATCCCAAGCCGCCGCTGAACGTCGGCGCGAAGGAGTCCGAGGGATGCATGGGCGAGGTCCCGCTCGAGGACCGCTCGCTCCTGATCAGCGAGAAGGGCGGCATCGCCAACGTCGTCGTCTCGCTCGAGGCCAAGGGCTACGAGGTCAAGATCCCCGAGGAGCCGATCGTGATCGACCAGATCGCCTGCCGCTTCGAGCCGCACGTCCAGGTCGTGCCCGCCGGGGCCACGCTGAAGTTCACGAACTCGGACGGCACGAACCACAACATTCACACCTACGCGAAGAAGAACCAGAACAAGAACAGCAACGTGTCGGGCGGCCAAGCGCTCGAAACGAAGGTGGAGCACGCCGAGGAGTTCGAGACCAAGTGCGACATCCACTCGTGGATGAACGCCTGGGTCGTGGTCTCCTCCGACACGCACTACACCGTGACCGACGCCGAGGGCCAGTTCACGCTCGCGGACGTCCCCGACGGCGCCTACAAGCTCAGCCTCTGGCACGAGACGCTCGGCAAGGGCAAGACCGCCGAGGTCGAGGTCAAGAAGGGCGCCGTCGCCAAGATCACGCACAAGTGGTCGGCCAAGGACGACAAGAAGGGCGGCGGTCGCCGGCGTCGCTAACGAGGAGCCTCGATCGCCCATCCGGGCTTGGTCGCGAGGGCAGCGCTTCCCGCACGGGAGGCGCTGCCCTCGCGCCATGAGCGCCAAGCCACTGAGCGGTTGTGCTCGCCGTGCGTCGAACCGCCCGACGAATCCGCCAACCGAACGCCCGGCGCCGCGTATTCCTGGACGGCTCTCCCGCTCTCATCGATCCATCGAGGTATCGCTCATGTTGTTCGCCACGCTGTTCCTGGTCGCGCCGCTCCAGGCCGCCTCCCCGCCGCCGCCGCCGTCCCCGCCGCTCGCGCCCTCCGCGGCCCAGGCGGCGCCTTCCGCCACGCTGCCGCCGGTGCCGCCGGCGGCGGGTGGGTCGCACGCTCCCCGCGCGACCGCCGCTAGTCCCCTGGTGCGCTTGGGGTTGCGTCCGCTCGGCCAGTCCAAGTCGGTCGCGCCCAGCGCGAAGCCCGTCGACGGGACGATGGGCGTCCAGATCACCGAACGCGCCCGCGAGGACGGCGACACCACGGCCGTGGTCGTGGTCGAGGTGCTGCCCGGGTCGGTGGCCGCCCAGGCGGGGCTCGCGGCGCGGGATCGCTTCGTCGAGGTCGAGGGCCAGCCCGTGAACGACATCGCGGGCCTGACGCGGGCGCTGGGCGGGAAGTCGGCCGGTGAAACGGTCGAGGTCGTCGTCGAGCGCGACGGCAAAACGCGAACCTTCCGCTTCGCCCTCGGCGGCGCCGGAGGTCGGCCCGTCGAACGCGACGCCGGGGCGAGCGTGAACGGCGCTCATGACCCCGCACCCGAGGTCGAGGTGGAGGTCGAGACCGAGTTGCGCCTCGACGACGACGGCGACGTGCGCGTCTTCCGCTGGAGCGGTGGTGTCGACGACGGAGTCATCCACGGCTTCTTCGCCAAGCCCGATGGGGAGACGCGCGAGTTCGAGTTCGATGTCGAGGAGGACCTGCCCCGCATGCTGGGACCGCTGCGGAACGTCTTCGAGGGTCAGGACGGGCTCCAAGGCCTGTTGCAGAACCTCCCGCAGCAACTCCAGGAATTGGAGTTCCGCTGCGGCGAGTGCGCCGAGGATCTCGAGCAGCGGCTGCAAACCTGGGAACAGCGCTTCTCCAACCGCATGCAGGACCTGAGCCGGCGCCTGGAAGCCCGGGTCGAGCGCTTCGAACGCCGCCTCGAGCGCGAGGCGCCGAGCGAAGAGCGCGGGCGTGCTCCCGCGCGCTTGCGCGAGGAACTACGCCGCAACCAAGAAGCCACGCGCCGCGAGGCGTTGCGTCAGCGCGAGCAGGCCGAGCGCGCACGCGCAGGAGCCTTGCGCCAACGTGGCGAGGCAGAGCGTCAGCGCGAGCAGGCCGAGCGTCAGCGCGAGGCCGCGCTGAAGCGCGGTCGTGAAGTCGAGCGCCGCCTGCTGCTCGAGCGGGAACGCGACGACTTGCACGCCGAGCTCGAGGTGTTGCGCGCCGAAGTCGAGCGCTTGCGCCAGCGCTTGAACGAGCAGCAGCCGCGCGACCTCTAGCTCGGAGCCTGCGCAGGGCGCACGGAACCCCCGGATCGGCACG
>JBBDIB010000065.1:6115-8748 GCA_040880665.1 Planctomycetota bacterium | reverse complement strand
GGCATACAGCGGCGTTTCAGCCGGTGTTGCCGAGCCCGCCCGGGGGCTTCCATTGATGCAGGATCTCCGCCACCGTGCGGAGCACCTCGCGGTCCGTCTCCGAGAGTTCGCGCACGCGCTCGCGGTCGGTCGGCTGCTCGTCCATGCGCAGCGATTCCTGGGCGAAGCTGCGATCGATCATGTCGAGGATGCGCTGCTTGGCGTCGGGACTCGACGTCAGCGCGCGGGCGACGAGCGGCCTCAGTTTGCGTCCGAAGGCGCGCGGCACGCCGTAACGGCGTGCGAGGTCGTCGAGGAGAGAATCGGCATCCATGGGCGAGGGCGGGGAGGGGGACGTGTGGGGGGAGTTCCGCGGCGGCGGTCGCACACGACAAAAACCTACCCCTGCCCGAGCGCGTGGGTCCCGCGGATCTCCCACGGGTCGGTTCCAGGCCACGCGGCGCAGCCAGAAAGGGCTTCCTAACTGGTAGCTCAATGGCGGCCGTTGACGGACAATTCATGCGCTCCACGCGCCGCTCTTGGGATCGCCCGCCTATCCTGTGACGCGTAGAACGTGGGCGTGGTGATTCGCCGCGCCCGACCGCCCTCGGCGCCTCCCCGATCTGCGCCTCCCTCGACCCCCAAGCCACCCATGAAAGTACAACGTCTCTCCTACGCCGCCTTGGCCTGCGGCGCGCTCATCGGCGCGAGCCAGGCCCAGTTGGACGACGCCTTGATCTGCGACGCGACGAACGGCCGCGTCTACCGCACTCAGGACCTAGACGGTGACGAACTCATCAGCGGCATCAGCGAGTGCGTGCTGTTCTTCGAAGCTAGCGACCTGCAAGGCTTCGACACCGGTGCCGGCGGCGTCGCCAACCCTGCGACGCTCGGTATCGTCAGTGTTCAGGCGCGCGACGAGAACGGCACCGCCGCCGTCTACTGGTCGAGCGGCTTCGGCGCGGCGGCCGACGCGGTCGGTCGCGGCACCGACCTGAACGGCGACGGGCGCATCGGCGCGGAGGAGATGACGCTCTTCTGGGACGCCGGCGGACAGGGCTTCGACATCGACCCGGATGGGCTCACGCTGACCAGTGACGGCGCGGTGTGGGTCTCTTCCGACTTCGACACGCACGAAGGCGTCTGGCGCCTCGAGGACACGACCGGTGACGGCGTGGCCGACGTCGTCGATCAACTGATCTTGGGCTCCGGTTTCACCGTCGGCTACGGCGCGGACGGTGTGGCCCCGGGATCGAACTCGGCGGCCAGCGGCGACGACTTCCAATGGCTGACCGCGATCGGCGGCGGCGCCGTGATCGGCTACGAAGGCTTCAGCTCGGCCGCGGCCAGCAGCGAGGACTGCATCTTCCGCCTCGAAGACCAAAACGGCGACGGCGATCTCGCCGACGGCTACGGCGATGGCAACCCGCTCAACGACGAAGCGCGCCTCTTCCTGAACTACATTGGCAAGAACCCCGCGTACCCGGTGAACCCGGACTTCGGCACCGTGCTACGCGACCCCGAGGTCGATCCCTCGTCGGGCACCACCGGCTCGTTCGTGCGTTTGATGCACACGGCCTACGTCAACGACGCCGGCGCCGAGAGCTACTACTTCGCCTCGGAGACCTCCAGCACGAGCGCCTTCAACCTCAACGTCAACAGCCTCGCGCTCAACGGCCTGATCTACAAGGGCGTCGACAACAACAACGACAACGACGTCAACGACGCCGGTGAAGTCACGCTGTTCTACGACGGCAGCAACACCGGCCCGATGCAGGGGATGGACAAGATCCTCGGCATGCGCGGCGTGGGCGACTGGGTCTACGTGCTCGACCTCGCGTTCGGTGGCAAGTCCGTGCACCGCTTCCGCGATGCCAACGGCGATGGGGACGCGATGGACGTCGGCGAGGCCGAGTTCCACGTGTTCGACGCAACCACCTACAACCCGCTGGGCATCGGCGTCGTCCCGCCGTTCACCGACCCGGCGCCGCCCGTCTACACGCTCGATCCGGCGGTGATGTCCTTGCCGATCGGCTTCGTGACGACCGGTAGCGCGATGCCGGCCGGCCTCTTCCCGTACACGAACGGTTGGTTCGAGGTCACGGGCCAAGCGTGCTCGACCTTCGGCGGACCGCTGCCGCGTCAAAGCATGTTCGGCCTGCCCCGCGTCGACTCGCTGCCCGGTGGTTCCGCGCCGCCGATGATCGTCTCGGTCAGCAACACGGGCTCGGCCGCTGGCGACATCGTGATCATGTACGGCGCCACGAACGCGACGACGTACTCCGGCGTGCCGCTGCCGCTCGATCTTTCGATCTTCTCGCCGCTTTGGACGGGCTGCAGCCTGTACGTGAACCCGCAGTTCCCGAACCTGGCCGTGGCCAACGGCGCGGGCGTGGCCAGCGTCTCGCTCGGCCTGCCGAACCAGATCTCGCTGATCGGGGCGCCGCTCTACACCCAGTGGCTGAACCTCAGCTCGAACGGCGTGCCCGGCGCGATCTTCAGCCTCAGCGGGCTGGGCACGTTCATCGTGCAGCAGTAAGGATCGTGCAGCAGTAAGGATCGTGCAGCAGTAGGCATCGCGCGGCAGTAGGCATCGCGCGGCAAGCGCGCGGAGCCAGGCAGAGGCGCTTCCCGCCCCCGTGACGGGGGTGGGA
>JBBDIB010000065.1:0-6105 GCA_040880665.1 Planctomycetota bacterium | reverse complement strand
GAAGCGCCTCTTCGCGTGGGGTCGCTCAAGGGCGCGCCGGAATCGGCCGATCCACTCGGGATCGCCATGCGCTCGCTCCTCGTCCCGGTCACGCTGCTCTCCTTGGTGCTCGTCTCCATCGTTGCCGACGGCGGGCCGCGCGTCGACTCCGTGGAAGCGGGGACGGCCGTGCGCATGTCGCTGGAAGAGCTGGCGGCCGAGGCGGAGCTGATCCTCGAGGGTCGCGTCCTGACCAAGCTGGTCGAGCGTCGCGACGGGCGCATCGTGACCGACGTGCTCTTGGCTTGCGACCGCACGCACGCCGGCGAGCCGCGCTCGTTCCGCTGGCTGACCTTGCCCGGTGGCGTCCTGGCATCCGGCGAGGGCTTGCTGCTGGCCGGTGTGCCCAGCCTCGACGTCGGTGGTGAGGTCGTCGTCTTCCTGTCGGCTGCCAACGACGCCGGGATGCGCTTGCCCGTCGGTTTGGCGCAGGGTCAGTGGAGCGTGGCGCGCACCGCGGACGGTCGCCGTTTCGTGCGTCAGAGCCCGATGGCGCGTGACGTCGTCGTCTCCGGCGCCGTCGAGCAGCGCGCCTTGGCCTACCCGGACTTCCTGGCGCGCATCGCCGCGGGCCGTCGTCGCTCACCGCGATGAAGCGTTGGTTGGTGCATGGGTTCGCGGGTCTCGTGCTGGCCTGGTTCTCGGCCTGGATCGGTGCCAACGTGCGACTGGTGCACCCGAGCAACGGGAAGCCGCTCTCTTGGAGCGCCCCCGACGACATCTCGCTGGTGATCAGCGACCGCGGTTCGGCGGACATCGACGACCAGAGCGACGCGGTCGCGATCCGGCTCGCGGTCGATGAATGGAACGGAGTCGAGGGCTCGAACTTTCGCATCGTCGAGAACCTCGATCCAAACGAGCGCGCGCGCGAGGACTGGAGTTCGCGCTCCATCCATCTCGTGCTCTTCGACGAGGACGACACCAGCGGCTGGTTCCCCGACGGATCCGGCATCGTCGCGTTGGCTCCGATCCTGTTCGACGCCGGTGGACGGATCCTCGACGCGGACATCCTGTTCAACGGCAAGGGCTATCGCTTCACGACGGACGGCGATGCGCTGCACTTCGACGTGCAGGACGTCGCCACGCACGAGCTGGGGCACTTGCTGGGGCTCGACCACACCGGTTGCGCCGGCGCCGTGATGCATCCCTTCGTGGATCCCACCAACATCCTGCACAGGAGCCTTTCGCAGGACGAGCGCACGGGTTTGCGCCGCATGGCGCCCACGGCTTCGTTTGCCGAACTCACGGGCAGCGTTCGACGTGCCGGGGATGACACCCCCGTCGTCGGCGCCTACGTCGTGGCGACGGATGCGGACGGGCGTTCGTCCGCCGGAACGTTGACCGACGCAACGGGAGCATTCCAGCTCGAAGGGCTCTTGCCCGGCGAGTACAGCGTCACGGCGCTGCCGCTGGACGAGCCGGTGGCCGCCGGCAACCTGTCGAGCTGGTACACGATCGAGACGGACTTCGAGCCCGCGACCTACGCCTTCGCCGTCGCGGTCCAAAGCGGCGAGGCCTTCGCGTTGGGCAGCCTCTTCGTCGGTGACGACGTCTCGGTGAACCTCGGCAAGGCGTCGGACCGTTATCCCCTGCGAGCGATCACCGGGACGACGGCGACGCTGACCGTGCGCGGCAACGGGCTCTATACCGGTGGAACCTTGACGGCTTCCGACCCCGACCTGATCGTCACGCCGATCTCGTGGCTCGGCTCGGAAGTCACGTTCACGGTGACGGTGCCCGCGGACGAGCCGCCCGGTCTCGTCGACCTCGACTTCGTGGACACGATCGAGCGCCGCGCGTTCTTGCCAGGAGCGATCGAGGTGACGCCGCCCGACCCGACCGTCACCGCGATCTCGCCCGCGTTCGCGACGAACCTCGGCGGCACGCAGGTGTTCGTGTCGGGAACCGGCTTCGGCGCGGGAGCGCGCGTCGTGATCGGCGATCGCTGGTACGGCGCCGCGAACGGGCTCGTGCGCCACGACGCGAACACGCTCGAACTGGTGACGGAGCCCACGGAGCTTGGCTTGCACGACGTCGTCGTCATCGACGCGAGCGGAGTCGAGGGCCGCCTCCGGGATGCGTTCGAGAGCGCGACGGTTCCCGAGATCGCTTCCGCGTTGCCCACCGCCGGCAGCGCGGCCGGTGGAACCGCGCTCAGCATCAGCGGCCGCAACTTTCAACCGGGACTCGTCGTCCGCATCGACGGCGACGTCCAGGACGACGTCACGCTCGAGTCGTCGAGCCTCGTCCACGTCGTCACCAGCGGTGGCGCGCGCGGCGTGACATCGATCGAGATCACGAATCCGAGCGGCGGCTTCGACGCGACACCCTTCGAGTACGTCGCGGGTGCCGATCCGAGCGTCTCGGCGACGGCGCCCGCCGCCGGGCCCGCCGCCGGGGGGACGCGTCTCGAGCTGACCGGCGCGAACCTCGACGGCATCACCGAGGTGCTGTTCGGTGCTGGGCTCGCCGCGGGCGGCACCGGCGTCCTCGGGACCGACTTCGAAGTCGTGAGCGCCACCACCGTGCGCGTCACGACGCCGATGGGCGCGCCGGGCGTCGTCGACGTGCTGCTGCGCGACGCCGCCAGCGGTCGCGCCGCGCTGCTGGGCGAGGGCTACACCTATCGAGGAGCGAGCGGCGGCGGCGGTTGCTCGACGGCACGCGTCGACGGTCCAGGCGCCGGCCCCGGCGCGGCCGCGTGGTTGCTGGTGCTGGCCGCTGTTGTCCTGCTACGCAAGCGGGCGCTCCAGCCCGTGACTGGAACGCCCGCTCGCGCGTGAACGCACGGATCGTGGTGAGCTAGCCGAGCTTCGCGAGCGCGCCGCGAACCTCTTCCCAGTCGCGCGCCTCGGGCGTCTTCTCCTGCACCTGCACGTGCGCGACCTTGCCCTGCTTGTCGACGATCACCGTCGCGCGGTGGCTGATGAACGGCACCGCCGGGTGCTCGAGTCCGTACTGCTTCGTGACGGCCAGCATGGGGTCGGCGAGCAGGTCGTGGCGGATGCCCTTCGCCTCCTTCCACGCCTTGTGGCTCCAGACGGAATCGCGCGAGATGCCGACGACGACGGTGTCGTCGTTGGTCGCGAACGCGGGCTCCGACGAGATGGAGCAGTTCTCCTTTTCGCAGGTCGGGCTCCAATCGAGCGGATACCACATGAGCACCACGTTCTTGCCGCGGTTCGCGGAGAGCTTCCACTCCTGGTCGTTCTGGTTCTTGAGGGTGAAGTCCGGTGCTTCGGTGCCGACGTCGATGGGCATGGCGTTCCTGTACGTTTGGGGCCTGTGGGAAGAAGTTTCAGCCGAGCAGTATAGCGGCGACGCGGCGCGCGCGACGGCCAACGCAAGAGAGGAGGGCGCTCGCGGTGAGCGCCCTCCTCTTCCAGCATCCCATCCCAGGAGTCCGGCGGGCTTCGAATGAAGGCGCCCGTCGGTGGAGGTGCGTCGGTCGGCCGAGGCTCGGCCGTTCCGACGACTGGCTGGTCGTGCCCTCGCGGACGCGCCGCGCGTGATCTCGACCGGACCGGGGTTGTTCCGTGCGCGCGCATTCCACGTTGCGCGCGCGGTCAGGGCTGCGGCCCTTTCCGCCTTCCCTATCGACGCAGGTTGGAACGAGCTTGAGCCCCAAGAACCGCGCTAACGCACGTCACGGGCGAGCTCGTCCAAGAGCCGCCGATAGCGCGCGACGGCGCCCTCGAAGCCCTTTCGGTCGCCCTGCTCCACGTGGTAGCGGAGCAGCGGCAACATCCAGGCTTCGTAGCCCGTGGTCTCGTCCGGCGCGACGAACAGGTTCTGGAACCACGGCCGCCCGGGCAGGCCCGCTTCCAGGTGAAAGCGTCGTTCGAGCCCCAACAAGCGCGCGTTCCGCGCGTCGTCGGAGAGCTCGGCCAGCGCAGCCCCCGTTCCGATCGCGCCCGCCGCGCGCCAGAGCCCCGTCAGCGCGCGATCGCAAACCGCGTCGCCGGGCGGGAAGAAGCCGAGCTGCCGACCCCGTTGCGTCAAGGAGCGCAGGTGGCCCTGGAACTCGGTTCCGAGGGCGCCGACGTCGTAGGGCAAGATCGCTTCGTCGGCGAGGAGCGCCGCGGTCGCGATCGCCATGCGCGTGATCATGCCCGCCGCGCGATAGTCCTCGCCGACGATTCGTCGATACCACGCCAGGTGGTCGTAGTTCGAGTGGTACGCGTCGCCCCGGGAGCCGCCGCCGGAGAGGCTCGCCGACGGAACGAGGCCCAGCGCGAGGAAGCCCACGTGGTCGGATCCGCCACCCAGGCTGCCGAGCGTGGGCTCGCGCGCAGGTTCGCCGGGCTCGGCGGCGAAGCCGCTGTGTGACCACACCTCATGCACCGAGCGCCCGTCGTCGAACGCTGGATGCTCGACCAGGCGCGCCGCGCGGCGGATGACGTCGTGCAACAGCGGTGAGGCCGACGAGCGGAAGTCCAGGCCCATCGAAGCCATGTCGAGGTTGATGTACGCGACACCCTTGGACCGCAAACGCTCGACGTTCGCCTCGACCCACTCGGCCGAGCCGAGGATGCCGAACTCCTCAGCCGCCCAGGCGGCGAACACGATCGAGCGGCGCGGCACGAAGCCCGCGTCGCGCGCGGCGGCGAACGCGCGCGCCGCTTCGAACACGGTGATCAGGCCCGACGTCGCGTCGGCCGCACCGAAGTTCCAGGAGTCGTGATGGCAGCCGACGACGACGAACTCGTCGGGTGACTCGCGGCCGACCAACGTGCCGAGCACGTTGGCGGTCGGCAGCACGAGGCGCTCCTGCTCGACCGACACGCGCACGCGCAATTCCGAGCCACCGGTCAAGCGATACGCGCAGCGGAGTCCGCCGCTCCAGCCCTCGGGGACGTCGGCACCGTCCATGCGCGCGAGGATCTCGGCGGCGGCGCCCCAGCCGATGGGTTGCACGGGAATCTTCGGCAGCGCCAGCTCGTCCGGCGCGAGCCGCTCGGCGTCCCGCGTCGATTCGCGAAAAGGAGTTTGCGGGTCGCCGTAGTAGGGCAGCGTCAGGATCGACCCACGCTGGATCGAGCGCTCGTTGGCCCAGCCGCCCTCGGGCCACTCGCGCCCGCGCCCATAGCCGGAGTCCGCCGGATCCGTGTAGATCACCAAACCCGCGGCGCCCGCCGCCTCGGCGTACTTGGCCTTGTAGCCGCGGTAGTTGCCGCCGTAGCGCGCGACGACGATCTTGCCGCTGCAGTCGACGCCGAGCCGCGCCAGGTGTTCGAAGTCTTCCTTGCGACCGCGATTGGCGAAGACCACCTCGCCCGTCGCCGTGCCCGAACCGCTGTACGCGTTCCAACCGAACGAGAGTCGCTCGTCGTCGACCAGCGCATCGCCCTCGACGCCGGGCTCGCGCAGCGAGAGCTCCAGCTCGTCGCCCGCGTGCAGCACGGTCAGCGACGCCGCGACCGGTCGGCACAGGTAGAGCCACAGCTCCTGGCGCTCGACCTCGAGGCCCAAGTCGTCGAAGGCTTTCGCCATCCACTCGATCTGCGCGCGGTCGCCCGCCGTGCCCGCGACGTGCGGCTGGCCCGCTGCGCGGTCGTGCCAAGCGCGCAGTTGATCGTGGTCGACCTCCCCGATGGCCCGGGTCGCGAGCGACGCTGTTTGTTGCGAAACGAGGGCGAGGACGCTGAGGGTTAGGGCAATCATCGCGCCCATCCTCGCCTCGGCCGGCGCGCGGCGCCACCGCGGCGGCGACCGCAAGCGTCGACGAGCATCGGGGCGGCGTTTCGGCGATAGTGCGCGCGTGCCGACCAACCTCCTGTCCGAATTCTTCGACGAGCACCACGACCTGCGCCTGCAGGAAGCCTTCGTGCTACGGGTCGGTCGCGAGCTGCACGCGCACGGCGCTTCGACGCACCGGCTCGAGCCGGAGCTCACGCGACTGGCCGAACGGCTCGGGCTGGAAGGCCAGTTCCTGATCACGCCGACCTCGATGCTGGCCGCGTTCGGCGCCCCGACGGAGCAGCGCGTCCATCTGGTGCGCGTCGATCAGGGCGACGAGGACCTCGGCAAGTTGCTCGAGCTCGACGAGGTCGCCGCGGCCGTCGA
>JBBDIB010000064.1:0-20447 GCA_040880665.1 Planctomycetota bacterium | reverse complement strand
CAGGGCAACGAGATACGGCGAATCAGACGGATCGTGGTGAGGGAACCGGGCTAGCACAGCGAGGGCGTGTTCAGCGCTGAGGCTCGTCGGAGTCGAGCAATTCGCGCTCCTCCGCCCCCTCGAAAGCCGAGCTGTTCGGGTTGGCGCTGGCGAGGCTCCAGAACGCGTAGGCGCGGTCGAGCGCGATGCCGAGGATCGTGTCCTCTGGATAGAGCCCGGTCTCCTCGTCGAGTTTCCCCGGCTCGACCGAGGTGAACAGCTCCAACGCCTCTTCGATGCGCGCCACGGCGTAGACGTGAAAGCGCCCGTCACTGCATGCTTCGACGACGTCGTGGCGAAGCATCAGGTTCCTGACGTTGGCTCGCGGCACGATGCAGCCTTGGGTCCCCGTCAAGCCGATGTCCGAGCAGGTGTCGAAGAAGCCTTCGACCTTCTCCGAGACGGCGCCGACCGTCTGGACGTTGCCGAGCTGATCGATCGCGCCGGTCATCGCCAAGTCCTGGCGCAGCGGGATGTCCGTGAGCGCCGACAGCAAGCAGCACATCTCCGCCGCGGAGGCCGAGTCGCCGTCGATGCCGCCGTAGCTCTGCTCGAACGCGATCGACGCCGAGAAGGCCAGCGGGTGGGCCGTCGGCAGCAACCGCCGCAAGAGCCCGCCGAGGATGTAGAAGCCCTTCGTGTGGATCGATCCAGAGAGTTGCGACTCGCGCTCGATGTTGATCATGCCCGCGGATCCAGCGCCGATCGTCGCGGTGATACGGCTCGGAAATGCGAACGTGAGGGAGCCGGCGGTCAACACGGCGAGCCCGTTGATCTGTCCGATCTCCCGTCCGGAGACGGCGACGGTGACCGTTCCGTCGACGATGCGCTCGCGGAAGCGGCGCGCGGGGAGGTCAGCGCGCCGGCGCATACGCACGATCGTGCGCTGGACCAATTCGCGCGTCACGCTGTCGTCGCCCTCGCGCTTCGCCAAATAGGCGGCTTCGCGCGCGATGTCGGTCAACCTCCCGAAGCGAGCGGTCAGCCGGTCGTTGCGACCGGCGATGCGAGCGCCGTGCTCGGCCAGCGCTGCGACGCCACTGGCCGCGAAGGGCAGCGAGCGATCGTCGTGCGACAGTCGGGCCAAGTAGCGCGCGTAGTCAGCGATGCTGTGCTGGGAGAGCGGCAGCTCGTCGTCGAAATCCGCCAGCACCTTGAACAGGTTGCGAAAGTCGGGGTCATCGTGGTCGAGGAGGTAGTAGACGTCGTGTGTTCCAATCAGCACGACCTTGACGGAGACGGGGATGGGCTCCGGTTGGATGCTTTGTGAGCCCAGCACCGGCTGGGACGGCATGATCTCGAGCACACCGGAACGCAGCGTTCGGACGAGCGCATGCCAGGCGCCGCGTTCGCTCAGCAGGTCGCGCGCGTCGAGTACGAGGTACCCTCCGTTCGCGCGGAGAATCGCGCCCTCGGTGATCATCAGATGATCGAAAACGACCTCATTGCCCTCGATGAGCTTGCGCTCGATGCAACCGACGAGGCTCTGCTGCGTCGGCATGGTCTCGACGACGACCGGCGCGTTCTGCTCCGAGCAGGTGTGCAGCAGATTTGCTCGGTAGCGTCGTGAGAATCGCTCGCTGACGTGCGGTGGAGGTGCTCCGCGCTGAGCGATGTCCTCTACGCACTCGTCGAGGAAGGTAGAGACCTCCTCGCTCTGGAAACGGGATCGAATCGGCTGTGCGGCGGCGTGCAAGAGGCAGCGAATTTCGTCATGCACGAGCTGGCGCAGTTCCTCCTGACGCTCCTGTTGCAAGCGTTGTAGTTGGGCGCCAATCTCCTGGAACTCACGATTGAAGCGCTCGATCGTCTTGCTGATGGCCTGCATCTCACCCTCGCTGAGCCGGCCTTCCGCCTGCAGCTCACGCAGGCGTTCGGGCGGCGCGGGATTCCCATCGACGATCGGGACCAAGAGGGTGCGCACTGCATCACCCGCCGGAATCGAGGTGAGCGTCAAGTCGTTCTTGGCCAACTGCGCTTCGAAGGGCTGCCGCACGGCCTCCATGCGCTTCTCGAAAGAGCGCGAGATCGCTTCCGAGCGATGCCGGAACACTTCTCCGCCGAGCGCGTCGTCCAGACCCTTGGATGCGAACTCGGCCCAGTCATCCATGACTCGCACGAATCGGCGGCCCTCGCCGCTCTCGAAGGTCAACAGCCGAGGCCGGCTGGGATGCGCGAAGTTGCGCACGTAGACCAGGTCGGGTGAAACGGAGCAATTCGGCTCGATCTCGGCCAGCAACCGCCGCACGAGCGTGAGCCGGCCCGTGCCCGACGCCCCACGAACGAACACGTTCTGGCCCGGCGCCATGTGGTCGAGCCCGAACAGGAGGCTCTCGACCGCGTCGCTCTGCCCGATGAAGACGGCCAGGGGCTCGACCTCGCGCGTGGTCGCGAAGCCGAGCGTCGTTTCGTCGCAGTTCCAACGAAGCTGCTCCGTCAATACGCGATGAGTTTTCGTAGTCCCGATCATGCTGTCGTCCTTCGGGAAGCGGCGAATCATGGTGCGGTGCGCGCTCGGCGCAGGTCAGGCGTTCGTGCTCGTGGGGAGCAAGGCTTGCGCCACGGCGGGCGGGGAGGGGCCCCCGATCCCGGCTTCAAGTACCGATGCGTCCCAGGTCGAGCTTGCGGACCACGACCACGGCGGCGCGTGGCGTGCCGCCGTGGTCGGGCCAACGCTCTGGGTGTTGCATGCTGATGAACAGCGAGCGGTCGTCCGGCGTCAGCTCCGGGCCCGTGATTTCCGCGCCGACGGGCCCCGTCAGGAAGCGGCGCGGTCGCCCGCGCTCCATGCCCGTCGTCGCAACCGCGTACAGCGCATCGTTCGTGCCGAGCGTCTTCGGCTGACCGTCCGTGGCGACCCAAAGCGTGCCGGCGCTGTCGAAAGCGAGGTTGTCGGGGCAGGAGAGGTGCTCGTCGGGCCCGAGGCGATGTCCGCCGTAGAAGCCGCCGTCGTGCTCTTGGTCGCCGCCGAGGAGCAACGGCGTCCAGGTGAACTCCAGCGCCGCGAGGTCGCCGCGCGCTTCGTCGATCTCGAGCACGTGCCCGTGCAGATTGCGTGTGCGCGGATTGCCCGGCGAAGCCGCTGTCCGTTCGGAGTTGTTCGTCATCGCGACGTAGACGCGCTGGTTGACCGGGTGCAGTTCGATGTCCTCGGGCCGATCCATCGGCGTCGCGCCGAGCAGCGCCGCCGCTTCGCGCGCCCGCACCAAGATGTCGGCCTGCGACCAATCGCGCAGCGCTCCCTCGGGGCGCAAGGGCAGCCACTGGCCGCTGCCGTCCTCCTCGAGCGCGGCCACGAAGAGCGTTCCCGTGTCGAGCAGGTCCTGGTTCTCGCCGCCCGGGACGAAGCGGCGTTCACTGACGAACTTGTAGAGGAACTGGAAGCGCTCGTCGTCGCCCGAGTAGACGACGACCCGCCCGTCCTGGGCCAGCGCGCAGGTGGCCGACTCGTGCTTGAAGCGGCCCAGCGCGGTGCGCTTGACCGGCGTCGAGCGCGGGTCGAAGGGGTCGAGCTCGACGACCCAGCCGAAGCGATAGGCTTCGTGCGGCTCGCGCGTGAGGTCGAAGCGCGGGTCGGCTTGCTCCCAGCCGCGCAGGCTGACTTCACGGCCGGCGCCGAAGCGAAGGTGGTCGTTGCGCAGGCGCTCGTCCTCGATGTCGCCGGCGCGTCCGAAGTACTCGTTGATGTTCTCCTCGGCCGTCAAGACCGTGCCCCACAGCGTCTTGCCGCCGCCGCAGTTGCCGAGCGTGCCGTGCACTCGCGTCCCCGTCGGTTCGGCTTGCGTCCGAAGCAGCTTGGAACCGGCCGCGGGCCCGCTCAACCGCATCGGCGTCTCGCCGTGAATGCGACGATTGCGCGCATCGGCGCGGTCGACGTGCCAGCGCCCCGTCTCGTCACGGTGCACCGCGACGAAGCTCATGCCCTGCGCGGCCTTCGCGATGTCGACTTCCTCCGCCGTGGCCGCTTCGCCGGACCGGCCGGGGAACATGACGTTGCGCAGCGTGTACTCGTGATTGACGCACAGGATCCCGTGCGCGGACGAGCCGCGCGAGAACGGCATGAAAGCGACGAAGTCGGCGTTGAAGCCGAATTGGCGCCGCTGCGAGGTCGCCGACAGTCGCGCGGGATCGAACGTCGGCGCGTCCGGGAACAAAGGGTCGCCCCAGGCCAGCAAGGTCTCGGCGACGTAGCCGTCGGGCACGCGCACGTCGTCCGCGGTGCTGGGGTCGAGCGCCTCGAAGCGCGGGGTCGGCGCCAGCCAAGCGGGCAGCGCCAGCGGAACGGTGCTCGCGCCGAGCGCGGCCAGGAACTCCCGGCGACCGAGACGCGCGCGGAGCAAGTCGGCGTAGGAAGGGCGTTGCATGCTTCCAATCCTACGTCCGACGCGCCAGTGAATGTGGACAGCGGCCTCGTTCGCGCGGAGCGCGTTCGTGCGTTGGAATCGACTTGCTGGTCGCGGAGCACGATGAGGGGAGGCAAGTCTCGACAGAGGCATGAGATCGGCGAAGCAGACGGATCGTGGTGAGGAAGCCGCGCTAGAATCCTTCGCTTGTCCTCCCGGCTCCGACGCTACGCCCGACGCGGGCTGCTTTTCTTCGTTGGGCTCCTCCTGATCGGGGGCGTCCTGCTGGTCGTGCCGCCGTTCCGTCGGGCCACCTTCGAGCCGGCCGCGCGCGCCGGGCTGGTGCGCGGGCTCGACGCGCTCCTGGGGGGGTCCTCCAGCGTCGATCGGCTGGCTTGGAAGAGTGGCGGGTTCGAGCTCGAGAACCTCGTCTGGCGAGCCGCGGAGGGGCCGGCCCGCATCCGGGTGGATTGGGCGCGCGTCGACGCGGCGCTGTGGCGTCTCGCGCGCATGGATCTCGGCGGGATCGAGCGCGTCGTGGTGCGTGGCGTCGACATCGTGTGGGTCGTCGAGCCGAGCGATGCCGAGCCCGCCGCGCAGACGACCGAGGGGCCGCCGGCGCCCTTCTCGTTGAAGCTGCCGGCCTTGCCCGAGGTCGAAGCCCGCGACGTGAGCGTCGAAGTCGTCGGCCCCGGCTGGGGCGTCGAACTCGACGAGTTCGAGGCGACGCTCCAACGACGGGACGGACAGCGCGAACTCATGGCGCGCGCGCCGCTGCTGCGCGTCACCGGCGGCGCGCGCTCGTTCGTCGACGGCGCGCTCGAACTCGACGCCGCGTTCGCCGATCGGCGCTGGGACGTCGAGCGCCTGCGCGTGGGCGACGACCTGGAGCTCACGGCCGCCTTGCGCGAAAAGCGAGCCGGCGGTTTCGTCGCGACCGCGACCGCGCGCTTGGAGGCTGCGCGAGCCGAGCTGCAGGCCGACTGGACCGAGGAGGCGCTGCGCGGCGGGCTGACGCTGGCGCCGCTCGAGCTGGATTCCCTGCCGTCGGTCTTCGGCGTGCCCGCGGGCTTGGAGGGAACGCTCGACCTCGTCGCCGATTGGGACTGGGGCGCGGAACGGCCGTGGCGCCAAGCCGCGGTCGACGTCGACGCATCGGTGGTCGCGGCGAAGCTCGGCGGAGTCGAGCTGGAGCGCGCCGCGCTCGCGCTGGACTCCAAGCGCGGCGTTTGGACGGCTGCGCTGACCGCCGTCGACGTCGTGCCCGCGGCGGGCGTGCCGCCCTTGGCCGTCGACGCTGCGCTGGCGTGGTCGGGCAACACCGTGCGACTGGAACGCGCGCTCGTCTCGGCGGACGCCGACTCGCGCCTCGCGGCCGCCGGCGAGATTCCCTTCACGCTGGGCGAAGGCGCGCCCGACGCGGACACGCCGCTCGAGCTGACGATCGATGGAGAGGTCGCTGACCTGGCCGACTGGCCCATGGGCGAGCTGCGCGGCCGCGCGACGTTGACGGCGAACTTGGAAGGAACGTTCGCCGCGCCGCGCGCGGCGCTCGCGCTGGATGTCCAGGATGCGCAGTGGGGCAGCTATCCTGGCGGCATCGTGCAATTGGAGGCCAGCGCGGCCGAGTTCGTGTCCTTGAACGTGCTGCGCGTCGACCTGCCGGGTTTCGCGAACGTCGACGCCACCGGCCGGTGGGACGTAGAGACCTCGCTGGCTGCC
Source organism: Planctomycetota bacterium (assembly GCA_040880665.1). Taxonomy (GTDB): domain Bacteria; phylum Planctomycetota; class UBA1135; order UBA1135; genus JBBDIB01. The sequence goes on along the minus strand of JBBDIB010000064.1, from coordinate 14,343 downwards.
TGGACCGCCGATTCGCCCCCCGAGTGGCGCACGGCGCCGCTGACGGGAAACCTCGAGCTGGCCGTGCCCGACCTCGCCCGCGTCTCGCTCGCGAGCGAGACGCTACGACGCATCGGCGGCAACCTGTCCGCCGTCGTCGCGTTGGACGGTTCGATCGAAGAGCCCGCCTACGTGGCGACCGCGTCCCTGACGGGTGGCCGCGTCGACTTCCTGGGCGACTTGCCGAGCCTCACCAACCTGATGTTGGAGCTGCGCGCCGAGCCCGGCGTGGCGCGCATCGTCGAGGGCCGCGGCGCGAGCGGCGGGGGACCGTTCACGATCTCCGGTGAGTACGACTACAGCAGCGACCCGCCCGTCGTGCAGGCCGTGCTCGCGGGGGACAACCTGCTGTTCGCGCGCTCGCGGGCCGTGCTGCTGCGCGGCGACGTCGACCTGGCGATCGACGGCCCGGTCGAACAACTCGATGTCACGGGCGATTTGCACGTCACCAACGGCATTCTCGCGTTCCGCTTCAACGTCCTGGATCTGTTGGAGGGCGGCACGCCGTCGGTCGCGCAGGAGGGCATCTCGCTGTTCTCGCTGACGACGCCGCCGCTCTCCAACCTGCGTTTCAACATCGACGTCACGGCGGAGCGACCGATCGCGATCGAGAACAACGTCGTGACGGCGCGCGTGCGACCGGACGTGAAGCTGCGCGGCACCGGCGAGGTGCCCGAGCTCAACGGCACGATCTACGTCGACGATGCGGCGGTTTCGTTGCCCGGCTCGACGCTGCGGGTGGAGCGCGGCATCGTGCGCTTCGATCCCGCCGATCCGTTCGTGCCGGAACTGGCCTTCACCGCGCGCACGAAGCGGCTGGGCTACGACATCTCGATCAGCGTCACGGGTCCGTACGACGAGCCCGTGATCGAATTGACGTCGGTTCCCCCGCTCGCGAGCGAGGACATCCTCGTGCTCGTGCTGACGGGGCAGTTGCCGGCCGACGCGGGCTCGCGTTCGGGGCGTAGCCAAGCCGGACAGACCGTGGCGCTCTACTTCGGTAAGGACCTCTTGACCAAGTGGTTCGCGTCCGACGATCCCTTGTCCGACGAGGAGAGCTTCTTCGAGCGCTTCGAATTCGTCACGGGCCAGGAGGTTTCGCGCCAAGGCGTGCCGACGTTGGACGCCAGCTTCCGCCTGCGCGAGGACCTCTGGGAGGACGAAGATCGCCTCCTGTTGACGCTCGAGCGCGACGTGTGGGAGGACTACAACCTCGGTGTCCGCTGGGTGGTCCGCTTCAAATGAAGCGCGGCTTCGCATGGGCGGCGCTCGCCTGCTCGCTGCTGGCCCTCGCGGCTTGCCGTTCTCGGCCGATCGAGCCGTCCGCGCCGGCGCCAGAGCTTCCGACCGAAGCGCCCGTCGCAGCGGATCTCGACGTCCGGCTGCGTTTCGTCGGCACGAGTGACGTGGACGAGGACGAGCTCCGGCGCCGCGCGGAGCGCGTCTTCGTCGGCGTCAGCGATCCGGCCTGGCTGGATTCGGCGGCGGAGGACGCCGCCTATCTGGCGCAGCTCGAGCTCGTGGACGCGGGCTATCTCGACGCCAAGGTGATCCCGACGGTCGAGCGGCGCGGCGAAAAACCGCCGCTCGTCACGCTCACACTGCAACCGGGTCCCCGCACCGCATGGACGCGCACCGTCGTGCGTGGCAACGAGCGGGTATCGAACGAGATCGTGATGGAGTTCTTCGACGCGCGACGCACGCTCGTCGACAAGGCGCTCGGTAGCACGCGCTGGTTCTCGGAGTCCGCTCTGGAGGACGCGATCTCGGATCTCGAGCGCTACTACCACGCCGACGGTTTCCGTGACGCCCAAGTCACGCTCGAGCGAGTCGAGCTGAAGGAGGGCCGCGCCGTGCCACACATCATCGTGAGCGAAGGCGTGCGCCGCGTCGTGCGCGCCGTCCAGGTCCAAGGCCTTCCCGAAGAGGCCGACGTCCCCATCGAACGCCTGATCGCATCGATCCAGGGCAGCGCTTCGACGCCCAGGCGATCGATCCGCTTCGCGCGCATGCTCGAAGGTGCGTTGGCGAAACGCGGCTGGGCCGATGCCACCGCCACCGTGCGCGAGGAGATCACCGAAGAGGGCGCGGTGACGCTGCACGTCGTCATGGAACCCGGCGAACGCGTGCGCGTCGCCGAGATTCGAATCGAGGGGCTCGAGCGCACGCGCGAGGGTTTCGTGCGTCGACTCATGCGCCTCGAAGAGGGCGAATGGTACGACGCGACCGAGGTGCGCGAGTCCTTCCGGCTGCTGCTCGGATCGGGTGTCTTCGACGAGGTCGACCTGCAGCTCGAGGGCGACGGCACCGAGCGTACGCTGGTCGCGAGCGTGGTCGAGTCGCCGGCGATCGAGCTGTTCGTCGAGCCGGGTCTCGGTTCGTACGAAGGTCCGCGGCTGACCATCGGAGCCCGGCACCGCAACATCTTCGGCACCGGTCGCATCGTGCGCGCCGAGGCGCTCGTCTCCGACAAGAGCCTGGGTGCCGAACTCGGCTTCACGGATCCGTGGTGGCTCGGTGACCGCACCGTCACCGACGTGACCCTCAGCGCGGTGCGCCGCGAAGAGCCCTCGTTCGAGTTCGATCGGCTCGGCTTCCAGACGACGATCCGCACCAACTACACGCGGCACTTCAGCCTCGCTTGGACCTACGCCTACACCCGCTCGGACGTCTTCGACTTCAATGCCGACGATCCGTTGGTGGCGGACCTCCTGGGGGACATCGACGTCTCCTCGATCCGCCTCGCGCCGCGCTACGACCGTCGCGACAACGTGCTCGTGCCGCGCCGGGGTTACCGTAGCGAGTTCTCGACCGAGTGGGCCGACAGCGTGCTCGGTTCCGAGATCGATTTCGTTCGGCTCGTGGCGTCACACTCGCACTACGAGGCCCTGACCGAAGGCACCGTCATCGCGGCGAACGTGCGCACGGGCTGGATTCGCCCCACCGAGGGTGAGTCGATCCCGCTGCAGGAACGCTTCTTCAACGGCGGTCAGAACTCGGTGCGCGCCTTTCGTGAAAGCGAGTTGGGCCCGACGGACGTCGACGGCGATCCAGTCGGGGGCGAGGTCTTTCACCTCGTGTCGATCGAGCTGCGCCAGGAGCTCTTGCGAAACTTCGGCGCGGGCCTCTTCTTCGACACGGGAGCCGTGAACAGCGACCACGGAGATTGGGCGAGCTTCCAAGATTTCCGCTACGGCGTGGGCGTCGGACTGCGCTACATGCTGCCGATCGGCCCCTTGCGTTTGGACTTGGGCTACAACCCCGAAGCCAGCGCCGACGAGGACGATTGGGTCCTGCACTTCGCATTGGGTATGCCCTTCTAGGAGCCTCTCGTCAGAGGTAGCGATCCCGGGATCGAACGGATCTTCGAACCCAGCCCTGTGTCGCGGTAAGGTCCCAAATGACATCCAGCCATGTGGAACTTGCCACCCGTGACGCAGGCTCCTAAAGCTGCAGGGTGCCCGCGATCGGTGCCGACGTCTATACTCGGCGCCACGCGTGCCCCCCCGGAAGCGAGGAGCCGTGCGCCGGGCCGCGAAGCTCTCTGCCTCGCGGCCCGGCCTTCGTTGGCGCGCGCTCGCCGTTAGAGCCTGTTCGGCGCCTTCTGTCGAATCTTCGCGTCGACGCTGTAGCGCCCCGCGCCGGCGCACGCGACGTAGAAGAAGACGAGGCAGTAGACGAGCGCCAGTTCGCCCCCATTGACCGCCGGGAAGAAGCTCGTGTCGAAGAGCGAGTTGTCCCACGGCTTCCAGTGAAACTGCGTATACGCGACGGCCATCGTGCCGCTTGCCAGGAATGCGGCCAGCCGCGTCAGGAAGCCGACGGCGATCGCGAAGCCACAGATCAGCTCGATCATGCCGCCGATCCAGAACTGCGACATGACGTCCGGTTGATCTCCACCGAAGACACCGAAGATCTTCTGGATCCCGTGGAACGCGAAGGTGAGTCCGAGGATGAAGCGCAAGAGGACGTAGGCGAACGCCTGGAGCGGAGAGAGGAGGGGTCCGAGCATGGCGGCGGTCATGGGGGTTGAGGCGGGTCGATCGAGACGACCCGCTTCTACGGAAAGCCGCTAGCTCGAACAAGCGTCGTCAGCCGGCGCTCGGCAGGCGCTTCGTCTCGGCGCCGTGCTCTTCCAGGATGCGATGCGCTTCCGTCAGGGGCGGCTTCCCGTCGGGTTCGACCGCCACCAGCACCTGACCGCGCTGCAACGCTTGGTCGAAGTAGTCCGCGATTTCGGGCTCGATGCCGCGCGTGCTCATCGCTCCCAAGAAGCCGCCCGCGACACCGCCTGCGGCCGCCGCGCCCAGGAACGGACCGACGACCAAGAGTCCCGCCCCGCCCGTCGCGGCCATGCCCACCGCCGCCGTGGCACCGCCCAGCAGCGCCCCGATCGCTCCGCCCGCCACGGCCCGCTCGGGCGTGTTCTCGCCGGAGGAATCGACGTTTTCGATCCCTTCGAACGTCGTGTCCGAGCACGTCGGACAGACGATACTCAAACGCTCCTTCGCGAAGCCCGCGTCCACCAACGCTTCCACGGCTCGATTCGCCGCCAGGGCACGATCGAAAACTGCAACGGTCACGGGATGGGTCATGGTTCGAGAGGAACGGCTGCGGAGGAGGGGTGGACGAAGGGCGCCACGGGCGAACGCCGCGTGGAGCTACGCACGGACCGCGACAGTGGATCTCGCGAAGCCGCGCAACGTCAGTCGCGGCGTCCCTCGACGCCCAGGGTCTCGATGCCCGCAGCGCGGAGGCGCGCGGTGGTGATTCCCGGGCCGCGCGTGACGAGGTTTTCGACGTGGGTGGTGGCGACGCCGCAGGAGGGCGAGCGCTCCTTCAGGTAGGCCTTTTGGATGCCTTCGCGACGGCAGAGTTCGAGCGCGCCGTCGGCGCCGCGGTGGAAGGGCTCCGTCACGTCGTGGCCTTCGGCGGTGACGACGCGGGCGGCGCCGGCTTCCGTGCGCGTGATCCAGGCCGGCGGACGTGGTGTGCCGAGGCCGCCGTGCTCCTCGGGGCAGAACGGGACGGCGCGCTCGCCGCGCGCGGCCAGTTCGCGCTCCAGCGCGCCATCCAGGTTGTGGCGTCCGTCGTAGCGGCACGCTTGGCCGAGGAGGCACGCGCTGACCAGCACGGGCAGTTCGCGTTCGGGGCCGGGCATGGCGGCAACGTACCATGCGCTTTCAACCCCGACGGAGACTTACGATGACGCGACGAACGATCACGCGCCGCGGCGCCCTGGCGGGCGGCCTGGCGGGCCTCGGCGGCGCTTGCAACCGAGCAGGTGGCGAGAGCGCCGCGGTCCACACCACCGAGCGCGTGCGCTGGAAGCTGGCCTCGAGCTTTCCGTCGTCGCTGGACACGATCTACGGCGCGGCGGAAGTCTTGGCCGAGCGCGTCGCGGCGATGTCTGGCGGCAACTTCACCATTCGCGTCAACCAAGCGGGCGAGATCGTCCCTGCCTTGCAAGTACTCGACGCCGTGCAAGAGCGCGCCGTGGAGGTGGGGCAGACCGCGGGCTACTACTACACCGGCAAGAGCGCGGCGCTCGCGTTCGACACCTGCGTCCCGTTCGGGTTGACGTCCCGACAACAGACCGCGTGGTTGCAGGAGGGTGGCGGGCTCGAGCTGTTGCGCGACGTCTACGCCTCGTTCGGCGTCGTCAGCTTCCCGTGCGGCAACACCGGCGCGCAGATGGGCGGCTGGTTCCGTGAGCCCGTGGGCTCGCTCGCCGATCTCCGCGGTTTGAAGATGCGTATCCCCGGACTCGGCGGGAAGGTGATGGAAGCCTTGGGCGTCACCGCGCAGCAGATCTCCGGCGGCGAGATCTACACGGCGCTCGAGCGCGGCGCGATCGACGCAACGGACTGGGTCGGTCCGTACGACGACGAGCGCTTGGGCTTCTACAAGGTCGCGAAGCATTATCACTACCCCGGTTGGTGGGAGCCCGGGCCGTCGCTGTCGTTCCTCGTCGCAAGCTCCGCCTGGCAGCAGCTCTCGGCCGACTACCAGGCGATCTTCCGCGCCGCGAGTCAAGATGCGGCGATCACGATGCAGGCTCGGTACGACGCGAAGAACCCAGCGGCGCTCGCGCGGCTGGTTTCCAAGGGCGTTCAACTGACTCCCTTCAGCGACGACTTGATGCGCGGCGCCGCCGAGGCGTCACGCGACATGCAGGCGGACGAAGCGCGCAAGGACGCGACGTACGCGGCGCTGGACGAGTCGTTCCGAGGCTTCCGCGAAGGGGCGCGCGCGTGGTTCGGGCGGGCCGAGCTGGCGTACGGGCGCTTCGTGTCGGGGACGTAGACCGGTAGGAGGTCGCTTTGCGCCGCTCGCGGCCGTGGACGGCCCGTTTTCGGCGCATCCCGAGTGGACGGTGGTCCGTACAGCTAGCCGACCGCCCGCTGTGCCTCCGTAGCTAAGGCGCTCGAACGTTCCTTCCCTACTTAGAGCCACCCTGCTCCATGAAGCACCATTCCATCCACGCGTCGCGAGCCTCGGCGATCGTCGGCGTCCTCGCACTTTCCCTCTTCGCAGCGTGTAGCGACGACGACGACGACGACGGCAACGGGATCGACTTCTCCACTTCCTTCGCTTCACTGATCGACGCGAACCAGGCCACGACCGCGCAGCAAACGCCACCCACCGAGGGCACGGCCGTGCGCGTGACGGTGCGGCATCTCGCGCCGGAGAACGGCACGCGCCTGGCGCCGTTCTGGATGGGAGTCCACGACGGCACCTTCGATCTGTTCGACCTCGGGCAACCGGCGTCGCCGGCGCTCGAGCGGTTGGCGGAGGACGGCGACGCGGACGATTTGGTCACGCTCTTCGAGGCCCTGCCCGGCGGCGCTGCGCAGCGCGTCCTCCCGGGCATGCTCGAGTCGCAGGACGAGGATGTGATCGCGCCCGGCGAGCAGGTCAGCCGCATCCTGCGGCTCGACGCCACGAACGCTAACAGCCGCTACTTCAGCTACGCGGCGATGGTGCTGCCGTCGAACGACGCCTTCGTGGCGAACGCCGACCCGATGGCGCACGAACTCTTCGACGCCGGCGGCAACTTCGTCGGTGGGATGACGATCACGGTGCTCGGCACGGACGTCTTGGACGCAGGTACCGAGATCAACGACGAGGTGCCGGCGAACACCGCGTTCTTCGGGCAGACCACGCCCAACACGGGCGCTGACGAGCTTGGGCTCGTGACCGACCACCCGGGCTTCATGGCTCCGACCAGTGGCGGCATCCTCGACGATCCCGACTTCGCCGATGCCGACTTCGAGAACACGGCGGGCTATCAAGTGCTGTCGATCACGTTCGAGGAGGTCACGCCGACGCCGGCCCTCGGGATGGGCGTCGCCAGCTACACGTTGAACTCGGCCGGCACGACGCTCGGCTTCGACGTCGACGTCGTGGGCCTGAGCGGTCCGGCGACCAGCGTCGTCCTGGCCGAAGGCGGTCCGCTCGACGAGGGCGCCGTGATCTGGGACCTCGAGAACGACGTCACGCGCAACGAGGACGGCGTGCTGAGGGCCAGCGGATCCGTGTCGGTCAACGACGACCAACGGTTGTTGCTGCTCGCCAACGAGGTCTATCTCCTGATTACGACCAGCCTGAACCCGACCGGGGAGCTGCGGGGGCAGTTGCTCGACGGCGGTTCCGTGTTCTTCACGATGCTCGACACCGCGCAAGAGGTCCCGACCCCGGTCCTGGGCGAGGAGATCATCGTCTCCGTCGCCAACCGCGCGCCCGCGATGGGGACGTTCCAGACGCCGGTCTGGGTCGGTTTCCATGACGGCACGTTCGACATCTACGAAGCAGGCATGCCGGCTTCGACCTTCTTCCCGACGAACAACGGGCTCGAGCGCCTGGCGGAGGACGGCACGACGGACGCTTTCCGGGACGACTTCGCGCTCTTGGGGGCGGGCACGAGGGACGGTGTCATCGGCGACTTCGGCGGCCCCGTTCCGCCGGGTGCGCGCGTCTCCGAGCGCTTCCGCCTCGACCCCGACAATGCGACGAACCGCTTCTTCAGCTACGCGTCGATGGTGATCCCGTCGAACGACGCCTTCGTGGCGAACGGCGATCCCCTGACGCACGAGGTCTTCAGCCCGGCAGGCAGCTTCGTCGGCCAAGACTTCACCGTGCCCGGCAGCGCCGTGCTCGACGCCGGTACGGAGGTCAACGACGAGCTTCCGGCGAACACCGCGTTCTTCGGTCAGATGAACCCCGACACGGGCGTCGACGAGATGGGCAACGTCATGGCCCACGCAGGCTTCGACGACCCCGGCGCGAACCCGAACGGGATCCTGGCCGACCCGATGTTTGCAAATGCTGACTTCACCGGGGCGGGCTACGAGACGCTCGACTTCCGGTTCCTCGAGATGACGGACCCGGTCGTGGCTCCCAGGGGCCAGGCGCTCGTCACCCTGCTGCCTGCTGGCGACACGATCCTCTTCAGCCTCACGGTCGCGGACCTCAGTGGCCCCGCGACCGGGTTCCACATTCACGAGGCCCAGCCCGGTGCAGCGGGACCGGTCGTCATCGATCTGTTCAGCACGATCGTCACCAATGCGGACGGCGTGATGACCGCCAGCGGCACGGTGCCCGTGACGTCGGCCCAAGCAGCGTCGCTCGTGGCGGGGGAGCTCTACTTCAACGTGCACACGGACCTGAATCCGTCCGGCGAGGTGCGCGGCCAAATTCTGATGGAGCCCTGAGAAGCGACGCAGCGCGTGCGTCCTCGCCGGCCGGAACCGCGGAAGCTTCCCGCGCTTCCGGCCGGCGACGTTTCGGCTCCGCGCTACAGCAAGGCCGTCGTAATTCCGGGGAACAGGATCACGACACCGAGCGCGACGAGCTGAATCCCGATGAACGGCAACGCACCACGGTAGATCGACGCCGTCGAAAGCTCGGCTGGCGCGACGCCGCGCAGGTAGAAGAGTGAGAAGCCGAAGGGCGGCGTCAGGAACGACGTCTGCAGGTTCATGCCGAGGACGACGCCGAACCAGACCATCTCGTCGCCCTCGATTCCGAGCGCGCGCGCCGCGGGCACGAACAGCGGCAACAGGATGAAGGCGATCTCGAAGAAGTCGATGAAGAAGCCCAGCACGAACACGGCGAGGTTCGCGACGACCAGGAAGCCCAGCTTGCCGCCCGGCAGATTCGTCAGGCTCGCCTCGATCCAGAGGTCGCCGTCGAGACCGCGGAAGACCAGCGCGAAGAGCGTCGAGCCGATCAGGAGGAACACGACCATGCTGGTGAGGCGCATCGTCTCGTGCATCGTTTCCGCCAGCGTGACGCGCGTCAGGCGCCGATTGAAGAGCGCCAGCACCAGCGCGCCGACCGCGCCCAGCGCGCCCGCCTCCGTGGGCGTCGCGATGCCGACGAAGATGCTGCCGAGCACGACCAGGATCAGCACCAACGGCGGCAAGAGCACCTTCAGGACCTGAAGGAAGAGCTGGCCCGACGCGCGCGTGCGTTCCGCCAACGGCAGAGCCGGCGCGAGGTGCGGCTTCCACCAGGCGACGCCCAAGACGTAGAGGCCGAACAAGACGGCCAGCCCGACGCCGGGGACGAGCGAGGCCAAGAACAGGTCGCCGACCGAAATCGCCAGTTGGTCCGCCAGGACGACCAACACGACGCTGGGCGGCACGATCTGCCCGAGCGTTCCGCTGGCCGTGATGACGCCGCTCGACAGTTCGTGGCTGTAGCCGTAGCGCAGCATGATCGGCAGCGAAATCATGCCCATGGCGACGACCGAGGCTCCGACGACGCCCGTGGCGGCCGCGAGCAGCGCGCCCACGAGGACGACGGCCAGCGCGAGCCCGCCGCGGACCGGGCCGAACAGGAGGCCGACCGTGCGCAGGAGGTTCTCGGCGAGCTTCGAGCGCTCGAGCATCGTGCCCATGAAGATGAAGAACGGCACGGCGAGCAGCACCTGGTTGCCCATCACGCCGTAGAGGCGCAGCGGGAAGGCGTTGAGGTACGACCAGTCGAAGTAGCCGTTCACGACGCCGATCACGGCGAAGAAGAGCGCGCTGCCGCCGAGCGAGAAGGCGACGGGGTAGCCCGAGAAGATCAGGAGGAACACCGCGAAGAACATCAGCGGGCCGAGCCAGTCGCCGCTCATACGTGTCCCTCGCGGTGTCCGTCTCGCACGTCGACGTCGAGCGATGCGAGGCGCCCCGTCAGGAACAGGACGCGGCGCACGACTTCGGCGACGCCCTGGAGCGCGAGGCTAGCGAACGCGGCCAGCGCCGCCGTCTTCAGCGGCCAGCGCGGCAGGCCCCCGGCGTCGGGCGACTGCTCCCACACGCGCCAGGACTCGATGACGCTCGGCAACAGCACCCAGATCGCGAAGCCACAGAACGGCAACAGGAAGACGACGCCGCCGACGAGGTCGATCCAAGCCCGCGCGCGCGCGCCGAGCCGCCCGTAGAGGACGTCGACGCGCACGTGTCGATCGGTGGCGAGCGTCCACGCCGCGCCGAACAGGAACACGAGGCTGAAGAGGTACCACTGCGCCTCCAGGTAGGCGTTCGACCCGAGACTCTTCCCGGCGAAGCGACTGACGTAGCGTAACACCGCGTTCCCTGCGCCGATCAGCACCATCGCCAGTACCATCCAACCGGCGATGCGCCCCGTCCAACGGTGGAAGCGGTCGACCGCGCGGAGAAAACGCAGCATGGATCAGTCCTTGTCGGCCGCGCGCTTGCGATCGTCGATCAGCGTCTTGGCGCGATCGGGGTCGGGGATGCCTTGCACGGCCAACTCGACACCCGACTGGCCGGCGCTCGAGACCGAGAGCATCCCCACGTCGAAGATGCGCTGGAAGAACGACTGGTACAACTGAACGTTGCGCACGTCGCTGTGCCAAACCTCGCTGATCGACTTCGAGAAGATCCCGCGGCGCAGGATCGTGCGCTCGTCCGTGATCGTCAGCAACGTGGCCCGCGACTGGAGCCACCAAACGAACAGCACGGGCAGCCCGACGAGCACGAACGAAGCCAAGATCGCGAGCACGAAGCCGACCGGGTTGTTCCGGAACATCGAAGGATGCTCCTCGTAGAGAATCTTGGCTGACACGGAGGTGGGCTCTCGCGGTGGTGACGGGTGGAGTTTCGCTGAGCGGTCAGCGCTTCGAACGCACACAGCGCAGGCCCGTGTGGCAGAGGCCGGTGTCGGGCGACGATTTCATGCGCGCCGAGACGCGATAGCCAGAGCAGTATTGATCGGTGCAGAGGAACGAGCCGCCACGCATCACGCGTTGATAGCCACCGGGCTCGACGAAGGCCGGGCGCGCGGGACCGGGCGGGTTGTCGCGCGGGCTCGCGGAATAGTACGCCGGGTCGTACCAGTCGCTGCACCACTCCCAGACGTTGCCAGCGACGTCGTGAAGTCCATAGCCGTTCGGCGCGTAGCGACCGACGGGCGCCGTGCGCACGAACCCGTCGGCGCGCGTGTTCTCGACGGGGAAGAGGCCCTGCCAGATGTTCATCCCGAGCTGGCTGGCCCTGTCCCAGCCATCGCCCCAGGGGTAGAGCTTCTCCGCGAGGCCGCCGCGCGCCGCGTACTCCCACTCGGCCTCGGTCGGCAGCCGCTTCTCGGCCCAGGCTGCGTACGCGACAGCGTCGTCCCAGGCGACCTGCACGACCGGGTGATTCAGCCGGTCGTCGATCGACGATCCCGGGCCTTCGGGAGCGCGCCAGCAAGCGCCCGGGACGAAGCTCCAGCGCTCCTGCACGCCGGCGCGTTCGGGGTCGACGACGGTGTGGAAGACGAGTGCGCCCGGCACCAGGTCCTCGGGAGCGACGCCGGGCAGATCCTCGGGCGTCGGCACGCGCTCGGCGATCGTGCGATAGCCGGTCGCTGCGACGAACGCCGCGAACTGGGCGTTCGTGACCTCGTGGGTGTCCATCCAGAAGCCGTCCAGCGCGACCTCGTGCGCGGGCGCTTCGTCCGGGAAGCCTGCGTCGTTGCCCATGCGGAACGAGCCCGCAGGGATCCACGTCATGCCGAGGGGAGCGTCGAGCGGTTCCGGCGACGGCGCGCTCGACGCGGAGTCCTGGGAGTCGCAACTCGGGCAAGCGACTAGAGCCGAAAGGGCGAGAGCGACGAAGGCACGCATCGCTCGTATCCTACGCGCGTCGACGCCCCAACGGGAGCGCGACGCAGCGATGACCGACCCCCTCCCGAACGACAGCCGCCGCCGACCGTGGTTCTTCGCGCTGGCGCTGCTCTTGTCCGCCGTCGGCTACCTCGGCTTCGCGGTGCACGCGGCGTACGAGCTGCCCGCCACGGCGGACGAGAATCTCTACGTGCAAACCGCGCGCGTGGCGCTGGCGGCGGGCCACTGGGACCACCCGGACATGCGCTTCCAGGGGCCGTTCGGCTTGGTCTTCAACCAGCTCTTCGTCGGCCGCGATTGGACGGACGAGGAGCGCCAGGAGGTCACCCCCGAGCTGCTCTTTCGCGCGCGGCTCGGCATGCTCGGCTTCGGCCTCGTGACGCTCGTCGGCGTCGCGTTCTGGTCGCGGCGGCTCTTCGGCGATCCAGGCGGAGCCCTCGCCGCGTTGGCCTTCGGGTTGCACCCGCTCGTGATCGGTTACGGCGCGCTCGTCAACGTCGACATGGCGCACGCGGCGACGACGCTCTTGACCGCGTGGTTCACGACGGCCTTCGTGCTGCGCGGACGCTGGTCCGACCTGGTCGGCGTCGGCGTCGCGCTGGGGCTCGCCGTCGGAACGAAGTACCTGGCGCTGGCGTTGGCGCCGTTCGTCGGCGCGCTGGTGTTGGTTGGCGCGTGGCGTCGTTGCGAGCGGCAACACGTCGCCGTCACGCTCGCCGCAGGCCTCGGACTCGTGGCGCTCACGTTCGCGAGCCTGCACGCGGTCTACCTCTTCCGCGCGGGTTTCGCGTTCGACTTCCAACCCGTCAGTCCGCTCTTCGAGAGCCTCTACGCTCTGCCGGGCTTCCGCGCGTTCGCGGGCCTCTTGCCGAGCGACTTCGTCGCGGCGGTGGATCGCCTCGTGGCGATGGATGGCGAGCGCTCGATCTTCTACCTGGGGCGCTATCGGCCGAATCCGAAGAGTTATTACCTCGTCGCCGCGCTCTTGAAGACGCCGCCGGGCGTGCTGATCGCGAGCGCCGCGAGTCTCGTCGTGTGCGTCGTCGGTCAGCCCCGGTTGAGCCGCGAGGCGCGTGGCGCGCTCTGCGTGCTCCTCGTCCTCGTCGCGCTGCCGCTCTTGGTCCTGACCTTCGGCTCGAGCTTCAAGGTCGGCGTGCGCTACGTGCTGCAGTTCGCGCCGCTCGTCGCCGTCGCGCTCGGTGTGCTCGGGCTCTTCGCGGATCGATTGACGGCGACGGCGCTGGCGGTCCTCCTCGTGGCATCGAACGTGCCGGCCACGCTCGCCTGGGCGCCGAACGAGATCGCGTACCTCAACGTCCTCGCGCGGCGCGACGGGCTCGTCGCGCCGTACTGGTTCGCGGACTCGAACCTGGAATGGCGACAGAACCTCGAGCGCGGGCCGCGCCTCCTGCGCGAGCGCTACGGCGAACTCGACGTCTTGCGCGGCATCGACGGCCCGCGCTTCGGCCGCGTCGCCGCGTACCTGCCGGACCTCGTCCAACGCGACCCGCGCGACGCCACCCGCGCATGGCACTGGTTGACGCCGTTCACGCCCGTCGACGTGCAGGACGCCGCGTGGTGGGTCTTCGAGGTCACGCCCGAGAGCTATCGTGCCGCGCTGGAGCAGTGCGACGATCCGCGCGTGCCCGCGGACTTCTTCTCAGGCCTCGTCGCGGCGAAACGCTTCGACGAAGCGCGCGCCGTGCTGCCCGAGGTCGAGGCGCCGTTGCGTCCGCTGCTCGAAGCCGTGTTGGAGTTCGCCGAGACGGGCAACGCAAACCGCATCGAACTCGCAGGGCGCGCGTTGGCCGCCGGCTATCCCGAATGGAGTCTCCGCGTCCTCGCGAACGGTGAACCCACGCCCGCGTCGACGTGGATCGTCGCTCGTGCGCTCCTGACGCAGTTGCGCTTCGACGAAGCGATCGAGGTGTTGACGATGAGCGGCTTCGTCGCCGAGACGCCCGACCTCGCGTTGACGCTGGCGGAAGTCCTTGTGCGTCGCTGGCGCGCGACCGAGGCCCGCGCGCTCGTCGGAGAGCACGGCGTCGCCATGCGCGCCCGCAACGCCGAGTGGTTCGACCGCGTCCTCGCGAAGCTCGAGCACCGCGAAGCCGTGCTCAACCTCTCGCTCGCGCGGTGAGTACGGAGTCAGGCACATTTCCATCGTGAGTACTCCGTAC
>JBBDIB010000063.1:0-20585 GCA_040880665.1 Planctomycetota bacterium | reverse complement strand
CAGGGCAACGAGATACGGCGAATCCGACGGATCGTGGTGAGGGAACCGGGCTAGTAGCTACCGATCGTCAGCTCGTAACCGTTGGTCAGCTTGGGGCCGACGAGCGCCGAGAGGAAGCCGCCCTGGGCGTAGAACTCGCGGCCCAGGAGAGCCGGGTCGTTCGGGATCGGGAAGTTGTGGGGCTGACCCTGCGGCAACATCGAGAAGCGGCCGTCGATGAAGCTTGGGTCCGCGATCAGCTCGCCCGCGGCGAGGAAGGTTCCGAAGACACGCTGCGCCGACACGAAGGCCACGGTGATGTTCGAGCCCGGGAAGCTCGAGACGTCGACCTCGGCCGACCAGGTCCAATCGATCCACGGCAAGGTCTGCGACACGAACACGTTCGGGTTCAGGTCGTTGAGGAATCCGCCTTGGATCGGAATCGCGAGCGGGACGACGGAGTTCTGCGCGATCTGGACGAAGAAGCTCGACTCGAACCCAGGCGACGAGCCGCTTGCCGGCAGGTAGTAGGTGTCGTCGTAGCTCGCCGCCGTCGCGGGCCCAGGCGTGTAGACGTCGAAGAAGTTCTGCACGCCGTTCTGGATCGTCGCGTCGACCAGGAGCGGCGCCGTCAGGCCGTCATGGTTCTCGTACGACCAACCGATCGGCCCGTCGGGCCAGTAGAACGACTCGGAGCCGAGGTCGATCGTGACGTAGCGCGGGAAGACGGCGGGCGAGGGTTGCGAGGGCAAGCCTGTCAGGGTCAGCTCCTTGCGCAGCGTGCCGGGATGGCCCCAGCCCAGCGTGTCCTCGTAGAGCCGAATCGTGAGGTCGCCGCCCACGGCCGCCGGCGCGACGCTGGCGTAGCCGATCGTGATGCGGTCCACGTACCACGATTCCCCGCACAGCTTGACGCCCCAGTCGACCAGTTCGTGTCCCGGCGGATAGAGCAAGGCGTCGATGATGATGTCGTCGTCGAACGAGTTGTCGAAGCAGACCGCGCTGATGGCCTGCGCGCCGGGCGGCACGGGCGACGGCGTGAAGACGCCCGAGTCGTAGTCGAGGTGGTGGTGCACCGGAGCACCGCTCGCGTGGAGGACGGTGCCGGTGGCCGGCAGGGCGCTGGGTCCGCCGCCGCCCTGGGCCGCCGAGGGAAGGGCCGCGAACGCCATCCAGAGGAGGGCGGCGGAGCCCGGAACGAGAGTGACCGGGAAACGATTCATGGGAAGCTCGCGAAATGGGGTGGTAGCGCCGAACCCACTAGGGCGAGCCCCGAATCCGGTCACGTCCGAAAAAGGGGCCATTGACCCGGGCCAGTGGCGCCGCTAGCGGCTACAACCTGGGGCTCGCCCCACCCGAGCGAGCCCTCACCGACCCCCATGCGCACCCCCTTCATCGCCGGCAACTGGAAGATGAACCTCGATCGCCGCCAGGCGCTCGAGCTCGCCAAGGGTCTCCGGGACGCCTTGGGCGCGAATCCGAAGGTCGACGTCGCCGTCATGCCGCCCTTCGTCTACCTGGACGAGGTGGCGCGTGCGCTGGCCGGATCACCCGTACGGGTCGGCGCGCAGAACATGTGCGACGAGGCCTCGGGTGCCTTCACGGGCGAGATCTCGGCCGCGATGCTGAAGGACGTGGGCGCGACCATGGTGATCCTCGGTCACTCGGAGCGGCGCCATCTCTACGGCGAAACGGACGAGCTGATCCGCGCCAAGGTGCACGCCGCGCTGGCGGCGGGGCTCGACCCGATCCTGTGCGTGGGCGAAACGCTCGACGAGCGCGAGGCGGGCGCGACCGAACGGGTCGTCCGCACCCAGTTGACCCAGGGCCTCGCCGGCGTCGCCGAGGCCGATCTGGCGCGCATCACGTTGGCCTACGAGCCCGTCTGGGCCATCGGCACCGGCAAGACCGCTACGCCCGCGATGGCGGGCGAAGTCCATCGTTACCTGCGCGGCATCGTCGCCGGCCTGTACGGCGAGGTGGCGGCCAACCGCCTCCGCATCCAGTACGGCGGCAGCGTCAAGCCCGACATTGTGGCCACGTTGATGGCCGACCCCGACATCGATGGAGCGCTCGTCGGCGGCGCCTCCTTGAACGTTGCCGACTTTGCGACGATCATGTCGCTCGGCTCCTGAACGGCCGCCTCTCGACCCCTCTCACGTCATGGACCTCCTCACCACGCTGCTCTACATCCTCTTCGTCCTCGCCGCGATCGTTCTGATCGTCGTCGTCCTCTTGCAGGAAGGCAAGGGCGGCGGACTGGGACAGGCGCTGGGCGAAGGCGGCCAGCAGACGATCGGCGTCGGCGCGAAGGGCATCAACACGTTCACCGGTTGGGTCGCCGTGATCTTCCTCGGTAGCGCCATTTCGCTGCACCTGTTGAACCGCACGGCGGCCGGCGCCTCGGTCGTGGGCGAAGACTCCGTGCTCGGCATTCCGGGCGATCCCACGACCGCGGCGCCGCTCGAGCCGGGCGCCCCGCCGAAGTAGGCACCGAATCCGGACTGCCTCTCGCATGCTTCGCTCGATGACCGGTTTCGGTGCGGCGACCTCCGACGACGCTGCGATCCGAGTGGAGCTGCGTTCCGTCAATCACCGGCACTTGCACGTGAAGTCGCGCGTGCCGTCCGAGTTCGGCGCGCTCGAGCCCGAACTCGAGAAGCGCCTCAAGCGGCGCTTGGAGCGCGGCGCCGTCAGCCTCTCGATCCACCGCGCGCGAACGAGCGTCGGGAACGGGCCCTCGATCGATCACGATCAAGCGCGCCGCGCACACGCGGAGCTGGTGCGGTTGGCCGCCGAGCTGGGCATCGACCCGCCGGGGCTCGGAGTCGTCCTCGGCGTGCCCGGCGTCGTCACGCATCGCGAGGATCCGCCGGATGCCAAGGAACTGGCGGCGCTCGTGGCGCTGGTGGAGGAAGCGACCGACCACCTGCTCGCCATGCGCGAGTCGGAGGGCGCGGCGCTCGAGCGCGACCTCGTCCTGCACGCGAGTCGGCTCGAGAAGATCACGGCGCGCGTCGAACGTCGCGCGCCGAAGCTCGTGCGCGAGCACCAACGCGCGCTCGCAGCGCGGGTCGGCGACCTCTTGGGCGGCGCGGAACTCAGCGACGCCGACCTAGCGCGTGAAATCGCGCTCTTGGCCGACAAGCTCGACGTGTCGGAGGAGCTCGCGCGCCTGAAGAGTCACCAGGAGCAACTCGCCAAGCTCCTCGCCAAGGGCGGCGCCATCGGCCGCAAGCTCGAGTTCTTGATCCAAGAGCTGTTGCGCGAGGTCAACACGATCGGCTCCAAGGCGAACGATGCGCAGGTCGCGCAGTGGATCGTCGAGGCCAAGACGCACGTGGAGCGCTTGCGCGAGCAGGCCGCCAACGTCGAGTGACGGAAGCCAGCCCGAAGACGCCGACGATCGAAGCTGGGCGCGGCGTGCTGCTGGTCGTGTCGGGGCCGTCGGGCGCCGGCAAGAGCTCGATCTGCCGCCGGTTGCTGGAGGACCCGCGCGTCGAGTTCAGCGTCTCCGCCACGACGCGCACGCCGCGGCGGGGCGAGGCCGATGGCCGCGACTACATCTTCCTCGACAAGGAACGCTTTCGCGCCTACATCGAGCGCGGCGAGTTCATCGAGTGGGCCGAGGTGCACGGCAATCTCTACGGCACGTTGCGCGCGCCGATGGAGGACGCTCTCGCGCGCGGTCGCGTGTATCTGGTCGAGATCGACGTCCAAGGCGGAACCCAGTTGAAGACGCTCGAGCTGCCAGGCGTCTACGTGTTCATCGCGCCGCCGACCCTGAAAGAGTTGCGCCGCAGGCTCGAGGGTCGCGGCACCGATCCGCCCGAGGTCGTCGAGCGCCGACTGCGGAAGGCCAACGAGGAGATGATGGCGCAGGATCGCTACGACCACGTGCTCGTCAACGACGATCTCGAGACGACCGTCGCGCGCGTGCGCGAGCTCGTCGGATTGAACTCGTTGGAATAACTGGACTCCTTGGAATAGCAGCATGGCCAACGTCCTTCTCGCCGCCGGCGCGTCCGTCGCGCTCTTCAAGGCCGCCGCGTTCGCCAGTCGAGCGACGCAGCGCGGACATCGCGTGCGCTGCATCCTGACCGCGAACGCGGCCGAGTTGATCGCGCCGCAACTCTTCGAGGCCCTGACGGGCGAGCCCGCGTTCGTGCGCGAGTTCGGCGACACACGCACGAACGCCATGGATCACATCGACCTCGCGCGCTGGGGCGACGCGTTGCTGGTGGCGCCGGCGACCGCGGACCTCGTCAGTCGACTCGCGCTCGGTCTCGGAGGCGATCTCGTCACGACCGTCGCGTTGGCGTTCGAGCCCGGGAAGCCGCGGCTCGTCGCGCCGGCGATGAACCCGACGATGCTCGCGCAGCGACCGATTCAGCGGCACCGCGCGACGCTCGTCGAGGACGGCTGGGTGTGGCTCGACGCCGATGAGGGCCGGCTCGCCTGCGGCGACGAGGGCGCGGGACGCCTGCTGGAGCCCGAGGAGCTCGTGCGCCGGCTCGAGGCCGCGCTCGCGTGACGCGGCGTCACGTGGTCGTGACCGCCGGACCGACGCGCGAGTACGTCGATCCCGTGCGCTACCTCTCGAACGCGTCCAGCGGCCGTATGGGCTTCGCGATCGCGGAGGCGGCGCGCGCGCGCGGCGATCGCGTGACGCTGATCGCGGGACCCGTGGCGCTCGAGACGCCGCAGCGCGTCGAACGTGTCGACGTCGTCAGCGCGCGCGATCTCTTGGCGGCGGTGCGCGCGGCCTTCGCCGAGGCGGACGCGCTCTACATGTGCGCCGCCGTTTCCGACTGGCGCCCGCGGCGCCGACTCCGCGCCAAGTGGCGCAAGTCGGAAACCGACGGCGATTCGACGACGCTCGAGCTGGTCAAGAACCCCGACGTGCTCGCGACCGTCGCGCGACGCAAGGGCGAGCGACTCGTCGTCGGGTTCGCGCTCGAGACCGGCGACGGGTTGACGCGCGCCAAGGCCAAGCTCGTCGCGAAGAACGCGGACTACATCGCGCTCAACGATGCGTCCGCGCTCGACGTCGAGCGCTCGAGCCTCACCATCGTCGGTCGGGCGGGCGTCGTCGCCACCTGGAGCAAGCGGACGAAACGCGAGCTGGCCGAGCGCCTGGTCGAGCTTCGCTAGCCCGCGCCTGCGGCGTGAATGCACGCTCATTCCCGCCCGTTCGAGGCCCTTGACGCCACTGTCCCGCCGGTCGGCGACCGAATGCGTGCCGGACGAGCCGCGACATCGCACGACGATCGATGCCGCATCCTTTGAGACGCCCGCCCGGTTCTCTATCCTCGCGCGGGACGGACGACTCGCGCGTCGAGTTCGTCACGTCGCTCCGTCACGGCGCGTCCGGGGCGGCCACCTATGGCGAAGAAGCGCTCGAAGTCGAAGAAGAAAACGTCCACCGGTTCGCCCTTCAGCGAACGGTTCAAGCGCCTCGCCGAGGTGTTCACCTTCGGTCCTGGACCCGACCCCGACGACGACACGTCATCGCGCCTGCAGGAGATCAAGGGGCTGGCCCTGATCGGGTTCGCGTTGTTCTACCTCGTGGCGCTGCTCACGTTCCAGACGCCGTTCGGCGTCGAGGAGGGCACGAACCTGGGTGGGCGCGTGGGCTTCTACCTCGCCAACTACGGACTGTTGCTTCTGGGCTGGGCCAGCTACTTCGTGGTCTTCTTCGGGCTCTCGTGGGGCGCGATCCTGTTGGCCCGGCACTACGTCGGTCTGCCGACGCTGCGCCTGTTCGGCGGACTGTGCTTCCTGGTCGCGATGGCGTTCGTGTTCGAGCTCGGCTTCGGACTCGACACGGACCGGATCAGCGCGAACTTGCCGTACGGACCGGGCGGATGGCTGGCGAACGAGTTGATTCACGTCCGCGCCGACGCGTCGGTCGCGCCGTTGGTCGACAAGTTCGGCATACCGGGCCTGTGGATCCTGCTTTTGGTCTACGCGACCGTCTCGTTCATGCTGGCGACCGAGATGGCGTTCTACCCGGCGCTGACGAGCTTCCTCGATTGGCTGGAGGAGCGCCGGGACGAACGCGGCGAGAGTTCGTTCAGCGCGCTCCGCGGCTGGTCCGGGCGTCTGTTCGGTGGCCTCTGGCGCTTCCTCTCGGGCGCGGATCTCGAGGCCGACACGCTCGTTCCCGCGAAGCCCACGCGCGCTCCGCGCAAGTCGCCGGCCAAGCGGGCCAAGGCGCCCGAGCCGGAACTCTTCGAGGACGAGGACGACGAAGAGGAGTGGGAGGACGAGGAGTACGAGCTGGAGGACGACGAGGAACTGGAGGAGGACGAAGAGGAGTACGAAGACGACGAGGAGGAAGAGGAAGAGGAAGAAGACGAGGAGCCCGCCAAGGTTGTCCAGCCGAAGGCCGCGCCGAAGCCCGCGCCGCGACCCGTCACGATGCCCGAGGTGCACTACGAGCCGCCGACGCCGCCCGCCGGCCCGTGGCGCTTTCCGCCGCTGGATCTGCTCGAGCCGCCGACCGCCGGTACGACCGGCAACAGCGAGGAGATCGAGGAGCAGGCGCGCCGACTCGAGCACGCGCTCGCCAGTTTCCGCGTCGAAGCCAACGTCGTCGGCGCCAAGGTGGGCCCCGCGGTGACGATGTTCGAGCTCGAGGTCGTGCAGGGCACGCGCATGAACAAGGTCACGCAGCTCAGCCAGGAGATCGCGGCTGCGCTACGCGCGCAGAGCGTGCGCATCATCGCGCCGATCCCCGGCAAGGCGACGATCGGGATCGAAGTTCCGAACCCGCACCGGCGCGTCGTGCGCCTCTCTGAGCTGATCAACCAACGCGCCTACGACAAGAAGTTCGCCGCGCTGCCGCTCTTCCTCGGCATGGACGCGGAGGGCGACGCGGTCGTCGCCGACCTGGCGCGCATGCCGCACCTCTTGATCGCGGGCACGACCGGTTCGGGCAAGTCGGTCTGCATCAACACCATTTTGGCCAGCCTGCTGCTGACGCGTAGCCCGCACGACGTGCAGTTGATCCTGGTCGACCCCAAGATGGTCGAGCTGCAACAGTTCGCCAACGTCCCGCACCTGATGCTGCCGGTGGTGACCGACATGCGCCAGGCGACGAACGTGCTCCTTTGGGCCTGCGAAAAGATGGAAGGGCGCTACGAGCTGTTCAAGAACGCCGGCGTCCGCAACATCAAGGGCTACAACGCCCTGGGCGAGGAGGGCTTGCGCCAGCGCTTGGGCGACGACTTCAACGAAGAGCGCACGCCGCGCCACGTGCCCTACATCGTGATGGTCATCGACGAGATGGCC
Organism: Planctomycetota bacterium; assembly: GCA_040880665.1. Taxonomy (GTDB): domain Bacteria; phylum Planctomycetota; class UBA1135; order UBA1135; genus JBBDIB01. Next base: position 13,310 of record JBBDIB010000063.1, on the reverse strand, counting down.
GATTTGATGATGACGTCGAAGAAGGAGGCCGAGGGCAGCATCACGCGCCTCGCGCAGAAGTCGCGCGCGGTCGGCATTCACGTCATCGTCGCGACGCAACGACCCTCGACCGACGTGATCACGGGCGTGCTGAAGGGCAACCTGCCGTGTCGCATCGCCTTCCAGGTCGCCAGCAAGATCGACAGTCGCGTCATCCTCGACGCGATGGGCGCCGAGAAGCTCCTGGGGTCGGGCGACATGCTCTACACGCCGCCGCAGACCTCGCAGCTCCGGCGCGTGCAAGGCGCGCTCGTGGAGGACCACGAGATCGAAGGCATCGTCGACTACGTCAGCCGGGAATCCGCGCCGAACTTCAGCCAGGAGTTGGTGCAATCCGCGACGGGCACGGCGCCGGCCGGGCAAGGCCGCAGCGGCGCCGACACCGACGAGCTGTGGGACGATGCTGTGCGGGTGATCTTGAGGTCGAAGCGCGGCTCGGCGAGCTTGCTGCAGCGCGCGCTCGGGATCGGATACACGCGAGCCTCCCGTCTGATCGACATCATGACGGAGGAAGGCATCGTCGGAGAACACAAGGGCAGCAAGGCGCGCGAAGTCATGCTGACCATCGAAGATTGGGACGAGATGCACGGCGCACCCGCTGGGGCGAATGGAGCCGACGATGAGTGACCAACAGAAGCCGAGAAGTCAGGACTACATCGGGCTCGGCCTGTGCGCGGTCGGCGGTCTCACCGCCGTCTCGACGTACCTGTCCGCGTTCGGAGGCAAGCAGCCCAGCCCGCGCGTCGCCGCGCTGTTGGAGCCGGTCGTCCTCTTGGGCGAGTTCTTCGGAACGCCGGCGGCGCTGGCGTTCGCCTGCGGGCTCGTCGCGCTGGGAGTCCACGCGTTCCTGGGCACCGGTGTCGTGCGCTTTCGCCGTCCGTTGATCACGCTCCTCGGCGTCACGCTGGGCGTGGCGTTCCTGGCGGGCGGTTTCGGCGCCGTCGACTCGGCCTGGGGCGGACGCACGGGCGAGTTCGTGCGCATCAACGACGGGCTGGCCGGACGGCTGACGGCGCTGTTCCTGGGCGGTGTCGTGCTGCTGCTCACCTGGCGTCCGGCGATCCTCGCACCGCGCGTCGCGCTCCCGGAGTCGGACGAGCTGACGAGCGGCGCGAGCGAGCGCCCGAGCGCTCGTCCGGCGGTCGCGAGCGTGCCGCGGGCCAAGTCCAAACCGGCGCCCGAAGCCGTGAGCCTGGCCGAGACGGAAGTCCTCGCGAAGGTGCCCGAGCGCCACCCCGCTGCGCCGCCGCCCTTCGTGGACGTGCGCCTCTCCGGCGGCGTGCCCGAGGGCGCGCAACCCTTGGTGGGCACGGAGCCGCCGCCGACGCACTTCGACCCGCGGCCGGCGCCCGTGCCGTCGAGCGAGGTCGCCCCGCGCCCCGATGTTCAGCCGCTCGCTTCGGAAACGGACGACGCGGCGTGGGCGTCGCCCAGCGCCAGTTGGGAGACGGGCGTCGAGGACGCTGCGGAAGCGGCGTTCGAGGAACCCGGAGCGGCCTGGTCGTCCGACACGGAGGACTATGCGCGCAAGCTCGAACAGCTCGAGCGCTCGACCGTCAACGCGGAGAACCCCTTCGCCGTCGACGTGGCGCAGGCCTTCGAGGGCGCGGAGGATCCCGTGGCCTCGGCCGCGCGTGCGCGCAGTCGCTACACCGCGCTCCAGGCGCGCTCGAAGGAGCTGGCGGCCGCAGCGGAAGCCGAAGCGGATCCCGACGACCAGGCGCCCGCGCTGCCCGAATTGCTCTTCGACGACGTCGCGAGCGACGCGTCGGACGTCGTCGTCGATGAGGTCGAGGACGAGGAGGACGACGAGGAATTCGAGGAGTACGAGGACGACGAAGAGTACGAGGACGAGGAGGAACTCGAGGACGACGAAGAGCTCGAGGACGACGAGGATCTCGAGGACGACGAGGAGTTCGAGGACGACGAGGAGCTCGAGGACGACGAGGAGCTCGAGGACGACGAGGAGTACGCGGACGACGAGGAGCTCGAGGACGACGAAGAACTCGAGGACGAGGCTGAAGAGGACGACGAAGCTGAGGTCGTGAACGAAGTCGACGAAGACGGCGACGCGGAGTACGAAGAAGTCGAGGACGACGAAGAGGCGCCCGAAGAAGTCGACGAGGACGCGCAGGAACAGGCCGAGGCCGTCGAGCAAGCCGACGAAGCGCTCAGTCAGCCCGCCGCGCTGGTTGAGCCGGAGCCGGAGCCGCAGCCCAAGCCCGCCGCCAAGCCCAAGCCCGCCGCCAAGCCCAAGCCCACGGCCCCCAAGCCCTTCACGCCGGCCGGGCTCTTCCCCGACGAGCCCGACGCCGCCCAGGACGAACCCGAGGTGGTGCTCGCCCCCCAGGCCGCGCCCCAGCCCGCGGGCGGCCCCGACGTAGCGGTTCCGTTCGAGGAGCTCGTGCTGCGCGCCGGCGCCCTGATCCTCGACGAGCAGCGCGTCGCGGTCTCGATGCTGCAACGCCGTTTCGAGCTCGACTTCGAAGCAGCCTGCGGGGTGCTGGACGAACTCCAGTCCCGCGGACTCATCGGTCCGTACAAGGGCGGGCGCACCCGCGATATACTCTTGTCCCGCGAAGACTGGACGGCGCTCATCGACTAACGCGCCGCTCGCGGTATCCCCCCTCCGTGAGCACACCCGTTTCTCTCGTCCATCTGGGCTGCGCCCGGAACCTGATCGACTCCGAGCTGATCCTCGCCCGCCTGGCCGAGGAGGGGCTGGTTGTCGCCGGCCGCGTCGAGGACGCGCGCATCGCCGTCTTGAACACGTGCTCGTTCATCGGGCCGGCGCGGAAGGAATCGGAGGACGCGATTCGCTCGCTGGTCAAGCGCAAGCGTCGCGGCGAACTCGACGCGGTCGTCGTGGCGGGCTGCTTGGTGCAGCGCTTCCAACGCACGCTCGAGGCGCGCTTCCCCGACGTCGATCTCTTCGCCGAGATCAGCGACTACTCCGCGCTGGCCAGCGCCGTGCACGGGCTCACGACCGGCGCCAGCGTGCCGCGCTACCTCGCCGCCGGTGGCTTGCGCGCGGCGGAGCGCGAGGGTTCACGGCTGCTCTCGACGCCGGGCTCCTACGCCTACATGCGCATCAGTCACGGCTGCGATCACCTCTGCGCGTTCTGCGCGATCCCCGGCATTCGCGGCAAGCATCGTTCGAAGTCGCTGGAAGCCTTGGTCGCAGAAGCCATCGAGCTGCGCGCGGCGGGCGTCGCCGAGCTGGTGCTCGTCGCGGAGGACTCGACGGCCTGGGGCCGCGACCTGGGGCGCGATGTCGACCTCTCGGATCTGGTGCGCGCGCTCGCGGACCTGCCGGGCGGCGACGAGGACCAACAGCCGCGCATCCGCATCATGTACGCGTACCCACACCGCTTTCCGTGGGGCTTGGCCGAGCTGCTGCGCGATCACCCGCGCGTCGTGCCGTACATCGACATCCCGACGCAGCACGTCTCGACGCCCGTCCTGCGCGCGATGCGCCGCGCCGGCAGCGGCGAGGCCGTGCGCGAGATCCTCGATCGCTTGCGCGAGGAGGTGCCCGGGTTGACCCTGCGCTCGACGCTGCTGGTGGGCTTTCCGGGCGAGACCGAAGCCGACATCGAGCTCTTGTCCGACTTCGTCGAGAGCTACGGTTTGGGCCGCCTCGGCGCGTTCACGTACTCCGAGGAAGAGGGCACGCACGGGGCGTCTTTGCCCGACGACGTGCCCGAGGACGTCAAGGCGGCGCGGCTCGCCCGCGTGCTCGCCGCGCGCGACAACGCCTTGCGCGCGGGACAAACGGCACTCGCCGGAACGACGCTCGAAGTGCTCGTCGACGAATCGCACCTCTCGGTCGAGGACGACGGCGAGCCGAGCCTGGCCTACGCCGTCGGCCGGACGCCGATGGACGCGCCGGAGGTCGACCCGTTCGTCGTCGTCCTGGAATGCGAAGCTCCGATCGGGTCACGGCTCGCGGTCACCATCGAGTCGGTCGACGACGAGTTCAACCTGATCGGTCGACCCGCGTGAAGCCGGAGTCGATCTTCGCCCACTGGCCGAATCGCGTCACGGCCCTGCGCTTCGCCGGGTCATTGGTCCTGTTCCTGGTGCTGGCGCTCGTGGACGAGCGTGCACCGGCGGATTGGATGCTGACCACGGCCTTCTGGCTGTTCATCGCCGTCGCGCTCTCCGACGTGCTCGACGGTTGGATCGCGCGGCGCTGGAACGTCGTGACCGTCTTCGGCCGGATCGCCGACCCGTTCTGCGACAAGGTCTTGATCCTCGGATCGATGATCTTCCTCGCGACGCTCGAGTTCTCACGCCCCTGGCTGCCCGCGTGGATCGTCGTCGTCGTGCTGGCGCGCGAGTTCCTCGTCACCGGCATTCGCGGTTACGTCGAGTCGCAGGGCCTCGCGTTCGGCGCAGACGGCTTCGGCAAGATCAAGATGCTCTCGCAGAGTCTCGCCGTGGGGTTCATCCTGGGCATCTTCGCGTTCGACTGGCCGGCCGGCCTCGGCCGAGTCGTCGAGGTCTCGGCGCACGTGCTGGTTTGGATCACGCTCGCCTCGTCGCTCGGCTCGGGCTGGAACTACGTGGCGAAGACCCGGCGCCTGCTCGCCGAGTCGTCGTGAACCGCTTCAAGTACGCAGCCTCGACGTGCCTCTACCTCGGGCATTCGCCCGTCGCGCCGGGCACGTTCGGAACGCTGGGCGGCGTGGTGATCGCCTTTGGGCTGGCGCACACCTCGTACTTCCTGCTGGGCGTCGTCGTCGTCGCGGGGCTGATCTACGCGGTCAGTCGCGATCTCGGTGACTGGGCCGAACGCGAGAGCGCGGGCAAGGATCCCGGCTTCTTCGTTCTCGACGAGGTCATCGGCTATCTGATCACCGTCGCGTGGATCGCGCCGCCGAGCTTCCTGACCCTGGTCGTCGCGTTCCTCGTCTTCCGGTTCTTCGACGTCTTGAAGCCGCCGCCGGTGCGCTGGTTCGAGCGGCTGGGCGGGGGCGACGGCATCCTGCTCGACGACGTGATGGCGGGGCTCTACGGCTTGGCCGTCATGGCGCTCTTGCGCGGTTTCGTGTTGGAGCCCGGCGCGTGGGTGCTCGGAGGCCTGGGCTGATGGCGAGACGCACGGCCAAAGGCGGTGGCCTCGGGCTCGCCACCCGCTTGGGGCTGGCGATGTTCGCGGCGCTGGTCGTGATCCTCGCCGGCGCGGGACTCTTGATCGCTTCCTTCGTCGGCGGCGAGCTCGGCGAGCTTGCGAATCAGCGCTTCACCCTGGGTCTCGTCGCGGCGCTGGGCGGCGCCGCGGTGGTGGGTGGCCTCGCCGCGTTCGTTATCGGACAGCGCGCCGCCGCGCCCATCCACCGCCTGATCGAGGACGTGCGCGCGATCGCCCGCGGCAACCTGAGCCATCGCACGCGTCCCGCGTCGATCGCGGAGGTCGCGTCGCTGGCGCGCACGATCGACCGCATGACCGCGGACCTGAAAGAGGCGCAGGAAGCACACTGGGAGCTCTCGACGCGGGAGCGCGAACTGGAGCTCGCCGGGGAGGTCCGCGAGGCGCTCCTGCCCCTCGCGACGCCGCTACTCTCCGGCTTGGACCTGGGCGCGTTGCACCTCGCGTCGTACGAACTCTCGGGCGACTTCCACGACTACGTCGAGCGCCCCGATGGCTCGGTCTGTCTGCTCGTCTGCGACGTCAGCGGCGAAGGCGTGCCCGCCGCCCTCGTCGCCGGCACGGCCCGCGCGTACCTGCGCAGCGAACTCTCCCTGGCAGCGGACATCGGCGAGGCCTTGCGTCGCGTCAACCGCTGGATGTCCGACGACGTGCGGCGCGGCATGTATGTCACCGCGCTCGTCGTCGAGGTCGCGCCCAACGCCGAGCACGCGACCGTCGCCTGCGCGGGGCACAAGCTGCCGCTCTTGCGCTACACGGCGGTCGAGCGCAGCCTGCGGGTCGTGCACCCCCAGGGCATCGCACTCGGCTTCGACCGCGGCTCGGTCTTCGATCGGCGCCTCGCGGTCGAGCGCATCGAGTTCGCACCCGGCGACCGCCTGCTCCTGGCCACGGCCAGCGCCGTCTCGATCCAGGACCCCGCCGGCGCCGAACTCGGCGAGGATGCCTTCTTCCGCCGCTTCCTCGCCCGCGCGAGCCAAGAGACGAACGCCTGCCTGAAGGGTCTCCGGACCGACCTCTTGGCCTTCGCCCAAGAGGACCAACTGGCCCGCAACGTGTCCCTGGTCACCGTCCTGCGCACCCCTCTGGCGCCGCACTCCCAGCGTTCATGAAAAAGTGCTGCTGAGAGCGCGGCGCCGCAGGGCCGCGCAGGGTCGGTCGCTATCATCGGCGCTCCATGCAAATCGCCGAGTTTCAAAAACGCATCGAGGCCATCTACTTCGAGCGCGATTCCGCGCGCGGTCTCGCCGGGACGCACATGTGGTTCGCCGAGGAGTGCGGCGAGTTGACGCGCGCGTTGCGGCGCGACGAGACCGAGCAGTTGGCGGGGGAGTTCGCTGACGTGCTCGCTTGGCTCTCGACCCTCGCCAGCCTGTCCGGCATCGACCTCCAAGCCGTCGCGCTCGAGAAGTACGAGCAAGGCTGTCCGCGCTGTCGCGCGACGCCCTGCGCCTGTCCGTGAGTCGACAGGCGAAGCGCAGGGCGCCCGCCGGGCCGACGCTGTTCGAGTTCGACGAACCCGCGCCGGTCGCCGCGCCGCCGACGCCCGAGCCCGAGGGCGGGCTCGTCGAGGTCGCGCTCAATCGCCCCTTGGGTTCGGAACTCACGTACCTCGTGCCGCGCGAACTCGACGGGGCGGTCGTGCCCGGCGTGCGCGTCGCCGTGCCGCTCGGCCGGCGTCGCGAGGTCGGCGTCGTCGTCGGCCGGCCGGCGACCGTCGACTTCTCGCGGCGGCGTCTCAGGCCGATCCACGACGTGCTCGACCCGGCGCCGGTCGTCGGAGCCGATCTCCTCGAGCTCGCGCGCTGGATGGCGGAGCGCACGGCGTGCTCGTGGGGCGAGGCGCTGGCGGCGATCCTGCCGGCGCCGCTCAAACGCGAGCGCGGCGCGCGCAAGGTCTTGTTCGTGCGCGCGAACGAGGGCGTGGGCCAGACCGAACTCGAGAGCCTGGAGGCCAAGCACGACAAGCAGCATCGCCTGCTGCGCACGCTGATCGAGCTGGCGGGCTCGATCGAACTGCGCGAGGTGCTGCGCCAGTTGCAACTGTCGGAGTCGCCCGCGCGCACGCTCGAACGACGCGGGTGGATCACGATCGAAGCGGACGAAGCGCGCCCCGGTTTCGAGTCCGGCGGCGCCGCCGATCGGCCGCGGCCCGAATCGTTGTTGCCCGATCAGCAGCTCGCGCTCGCGCGCATCGAAGCCGCGCTCGTCGCGCACGAGCACAAGACGTTCCTCTTGGAGGGCGTCACCGGCAGCGGCAAGACCGAGGTCTACCTCTCGGCGATCGAGCGCTCGATCGCGCTCGGCCGCGCGGCGGTCGTCCTGGTGCCCGAGATCGCGCTCACGCCGCAGACCGTCGGCTGGTTCCGCGCGCGCTTCGCCGAGGTCGCGGTCATTCACAGTCGCATGACGGACGTCCAGCGCTTCGACGCTTGGCGTCGCATCCGCTCGGGCGACGTGCAAGTCGTCGTCGGCGCGCGCTCGGCGATCTTCGCGCCGTTCGAACGCCTCGGCGTCGTCGTCGTCGACGAAGAGCACGAGCCCTCGTTCAAGCAGGGCAGCGTGCCGCGCTATCACGCGCGCGACGTGGCGATCGAACGCGCGCGGCGCCACGGCGCGGTCTGCATCTTGGGTTCGGCGACGCCCTCGATGGAGACCTACCGCGCCGCGCGCGGGCGCGGGCCGATCGAACACCTCCGGCTGCCGAACCGCGTCTCCAGCGCGGCTCCGCCGATCGTGCAGGTCGTCGACCTCCGGAATGAGCGCGACGCGCGCGGCGGCCCGCCGCTCTTCTCGCGCATCCTGAAGGAGCAGCTCGTCGCGACGCGCGGGCGCGGCGAGCAAGCGATCCTGTTCCTCAACCGGCGCGGCTTCGTCCCGGTGCTCTGGTGTCCCGCCTGCAAGTCGACGGTCAGTTGCGCGGACTGCGACGTCAGCATGACCTGGCACCGCGGCATCTCGCGCTTGGTCTGTCACGCGTGCTGCGACGAACGCCCGCGACCGGCCGCGTGTCCGACCTGCTCGAACCCGAGACTGGCGCCCTTTGGTTTTGGTTCGGAGCGCGTCGAGTCGGCGCTGCGCGATCTCGATCCCGGCGCGCGCGTCGCGCGGATGGACTCCGACACGATGCGCCGTCAGGAGGACTACGTCGAGACGCTGGAAGCCTTTGGTCGCGGCGACGTCGACGTCCTGGTCGGGACGCAGATGATCGCGAAGGGGCTCGACTTCCCGCGCGTCACGCTGGTCGGCGTGTTGTCCGCGGACCAAGGCCTGTGGATGCCCGACTTCCGCGCCGCCGAGCGCACCTACCAGCTCATCGCGCAGGTCTCCGGTCGCGCCGGCCGCGCCGACCTGGCGGGCACCGTCGTCATCCAGACCTTTCGGCCCGAGCATCCGGCCGTCGCGCTGGCGGCCACGGGTCGCTTCCACGAGTTCGCGCTGGCCGAGTTGGCCGAGCGCGAGGAGCTGGGCTACCCGCCCTTCGGCCGCTTGATCCGCGTCCTGATCGAGGACGAAGACGAGGCCCGCGTGCGCGCCAAGGGACTCGAGCTGGTCGAAGCCCTGCGCGGCGAGCTCGACCCGACGAGCGGCGTCGCACTGCTCGGCCCGAGCCCGGCACCCCTGGCGCGACTCCGCCGCCGCTTCCGCTACCACATCCTCGTCAAGGCCCCCGACGGCGCCGAACCGGGCTTCCGCACCGCCCGGCGCTTCCTGCGTCGTTCCGTCGCGGGCACGGGCCGCCCGCGCGTCACGATCGACGTGGATCCGGTTGCGATGCTGTGAAAGGTCCCCCGGCGCCGTCGCGTATGAAGAGCGTAAAGGTGGCGGGCCCCGGCGGCAAAATTCGAAACGGTGGAGCAGGGCGTGGGGCGCGCGGACATCTCTCGCCGTGGAAGGAGACCCCGTGTCCTTGGGTGATCCACCACGAAGGTGATGCCGGGCCCGTTGGGCTTGGGCATTCCGCCGGAGGCCTCACCAGTCCAAGCTGCTCTTCGCCTGCTGGTCGCACCGACTCCCCTTCGGGGTCGCGTGCCACCGACCCGAGGGAGAAGCTCGCTCGTCCGAAAGGAGCAGCGACCGGCTCGAGCGAGGTCTCCGGCGCTTTCGTGGCGATCAAAGCTACTCGAGCAGCGTCGTCGTGTCCGGGTGGATCTCGAAGTGCCGCAGGGTCGAGCGGCCTTCCGCGTCGCTGACGGTCAGCCGGTAGGCACCGGGCATCAGCTCGTACGCGGCCTCCGGCGCTGCGTTGCGGGCCACGACCGTCACGTCCAAGGGATGCTGACGCCCGAAGCGCTGGTCGAGGCGCATGCTGACCGCAGTGCGCCCGAGCTCCGGCCCGAGCTCCACGCGCCCCAACGCGGGCGCAGAGAAGCGGTGCTGGCTGCCCGGGCCGACCTCGACGTGTCCGAAGATGGTTTCGCCCTTGCCCGGGACTCGGTAGGTCACGAAGTAGGGACCGCTCTCCAGCTCGAGCTCGAGCTTTCCGGCCTTCGGCAGCGGCAAGCGGCGTTGCGCCAGCGTCGACAGTTGGCGCAAGCGCAAGAACGAGCCCGGCGGAGCTTCGCCGCTGCTGAGCGTCGACCAGAACGTGGAGGTTCCCTGTCGAGGCGGCGGCACGGCGACCGTCGTCGTCCCGCGGACGAGCTGGTACTCCGCCAGCGGAAAGCCGGCCTGCGGATGCAGCTTGCCCGCGTACGCCCAGACGATCAACTCGTCGTACGGCGCGTCCGTCACGTGCAGCCAGCCGCCGTCGTCCGTCAGCGCGCTGCGCACCCAGCCTGGCTCGCCCAAGGGGCTGCGCAACTCGACGGTGAGCGAGCCAAGCGGTCTCTCGTGCTCGTCCAGCATGCGCATTCGGTGGGGTGCTTGCTCCCGCGCCACCAGCGTGCCGACATCCACCGGCTTCGAGCCGAGCGTCGCCGTCAGCGCCACGCCCAACCGATCGTCCGCGTCACGAACGGCGAAGCGCATGCGGCCCGCCGCGAGGTTCGAGAACGAGAAGCGACCGTCGGGTCCGGTGTGAGCGACGAGATCCTCGTCCTGGTGATGGACGAAGCGCGTCACGCGCGCGTGTTCGAGTGGCCGGCCTCGGGCGTCGACGACGCGCCCCGAGAGCGTTGTCCCGGGCGTGAGGACGACGCGCTCGAATTGCGTTCCCGCCTGCAACGCGAGCTGGACGCTCACGGGCGCAAAGCCCGGTGCTGCAACGCGGAGCGTGCCGGAGCCCACCTGGAGCCCGAGAACGCGCCACGTGCCCGGCGTGTCGGGTTCGGCGTGTGCGGAGGGATTCCAGAACAGCGTGCCATCCGGTTCGGGTCCAAAGATGGCCGCACTCTCGGTGCAGTACTGGATCGCAGCGTGTTCGAGCGGAAGTCCGTCCGCTGTCTCGACCGCGATGACCAGGTCTGCGACGTGCGGGCTCAGGACGAGCGGGATCCGATCCGTGACGTCCGGCGGCAGGATGTGCACGACACCGCGGCTCCAGCCGGCGGCTCGCGCCTGGATCCCGATGGCGCCGTTCGCGCCGAGGACGGGACCCTGCAGTCGATCCGCGGGGCCGATCGCGGCGTGGAAGCTGCCGTCGGCGGCCGAGGTGCCGACCAGCCGCGCGTCCTGCTCCGTGACCCACGCGTAGATCTTTGCGCCTTGCACGCTACGTCCTTGTTGGTCGCGGACGTGTCCGGTCACGGTTTGCATGGCCGTGTGCGCCGCGGCCTCGAACGACCGCGGTTGTGCCGGTTCGGGCACCCGGTCGGCCGTGCGCGTCTCGCGAGCCGGAAGCTCGGCCAGCGTCGCGGCACGCCGCGGCTCTGCCGCCTGGTTCGCCCGGTGGTTCCAAGCGCCGTCGAAGAACAGGACGAAGCCGGTCAGCGCGACCGCGACGGCCACGGTGATGCCTTGCACCGACGGCGCGAAGCGCAACGACGGCCTCGGCTCGCGCCGCCCGAAGGGCACCGCCAGGAAGCCGGCCAGCCAGTGCAGCGCACCGCGGCGCTCTGGCTCCAACTTGCGGCGCAGCATTCGTTGCGCGCGCTGCAAGCGACTGTTGACGGTGTTGACGCTCACGCCCAGCGCTTCCGAGATGCCCGCCGGCTTCAAGTCCTCGTAGAAGCGCAGCCGCACCGTTTCCTGGTACGGCTCGGGCAGCGAGCGGAACGCCTGTGCGACGACTTCGCGAAGCTCGTCGCACGTGCTCTCGTGGCCGAGCGAGTTGCGATCGGGCGGTTCTTCGAGGAGCGTGCGCGTCGTTCGGTCGCGGTTACGCCGGCGAGTCGCGATGCGCCGGGCGACGACCCGCAGCCACTGGCGCTTGCCCTCGAGCTCTCGCGGGGGGGACCGTTGGAAGGCGAGCCACGTCTCCTGCGCGATGTCCTCGGCCTCTTGTGGGTCGAGCGACAGCCAGCGCGTCATGCGCGACAGGTACGCCAAGTCGTCCTCGCTCAAGCCCTCCCGGGGCGGCGCGTTGCGCGCGCTCGTGGATTCGCTGGGAGCGGGTCGATTGGACAGCATGGCAGAGCCTCGACACGCAGAGGGGCGTCGAGGCAGGCAGCCTAGCTGTTTTCCCTAGGTGCGCGTGGTCGCATTGTGCTCGTTCGAGACTCTGCTCGTGCGGGGCACCGCACGACGCCGCTCTTAGAGCCGCGGGTCGTCCGAGCGACCGTTCCGCCGCTGGCGCAGGCTCGACCACAGATATCCCGCCGCCAAGCCGAAGACGAAGGACGTCGCGAGCAGCAGTGCGCGCGGCATGGTCAGGCTCCAGAAGAAGAACTGCGTGTGAACCTCGGCGGTGTTCTGGAACATCAGCACCACGCCGAGGACCAAGAGGACGACGAGGGCGATGTTCTTCTTGTTGCGCAAGCTCATCCCTTGGTGATGACGACACGGCGTTCGAGGAGGTCGCGAAAGCGACGGAAGAGGTGGGCGGCGTCCAGCGGCCCGGGGGCGGCCTCGGGGTGGTACTGCACCGAGAAGACGGGCAGAGTCGCGTGGCGCACGCCTTCGACGGTGTGATCGTTCAAGTTGAGGTGACTCAGCTCGAGACACGCCGGCAGGCTCTCGGCGTCGACGGCGAACGAGTGGTTCTGGCTCGTGATCTCGATGCGGCCGGTCGCGATCTCGCGCACCGGGTGGTTCGCACCGTGATGGCCGAAGGGCATCTTGTGCGTCCTGGCGCCCAGCGCCAGCGAGAGGATCTGGTGTCCCAAGCAGATGCCGAAGATCGGCGTCTTGCCGATCAAGTCCGAGACCGCATCGAGCGCCCGCGTGACGGCGGCGGGATCGCCCGGGCCGTTCGAGAGGAAGACGCCGTCGGGCTCCAGCGCGAGCACGTCGGCGGCCGGCGTCCAAGCGGGCACGACGGTGACCTCGAGGCCGGCGTGAACCATCGAGCGCAGAATGTTGTGCTTGATGCCGAAGTCGTAGGCGACGACGCGCCGCCGCTCGTTGACGCGGACGAGCTCGAACGGATAGCTGGCGTCGTAGCCCGCCTCCCAGGTGTAGCTTTCCTTGGTGGAGACCTCCGACGCGAGATCGCGTCCGTCGGTCGCTTGCGCGGCGCGCGCTTTCGCGACCAAGGATTCGGGGTCGTGGTCGATCGTGGAGACGACGCAGCGCAACGAACCGGCTTCGCGGATGACCTTCGTCAGGCGGCGCGTATCGACGCCTTCGATCGCGACCACGCCGTTTTCGCGCAGCCACTCGGGCAGGGACAGCGAGGCGCGGAAGTTCGACGGGATCTGGCACATCTCGCGCACGATGAAAGCCTCCGGCCACGCGCCGGCGCTCTCGGCGTCCTCGCGCGCGACGCCGTAGTTCCCGATCAAGGGATAGGTCATCACGACGACCTGACCGGCGTACGAGGGGTCGGTCAGGATCTCGTGATAGCCGCTCATCGCGGTGTGGAAGACGAGATCGCCGCCCGCTTCGCCCGCGGCCCCGACGGAGAAGCCGGAGAGGACCAGGCCGTTCTCGATGCCCAGGGATGCTCGCTGACGTGTGCTCATGTCGAGGGACCACCATAGCGCCCCGGGCGGTTCGAGCGCGCGCTTTCGAGCGGGTTCGCCTAGCCCGGTTCCCTCACCACGATTCGATCGGATTCGTCGTAAATCGTTGTCCT
>JBBDIB010000062.1:11382-21061 GCA_040880665.1 Planctomycetota bacterium | reverse complement strand
GATCGGTTCGAGGATCGGTGCCTGGCGAACCGCCACCCGTGACGCAGGCTCCTAGTCAGGAATCCGGCGGCTGCGGCCCGGCTGGCGCTCGGATTGCGGGTCGAAACGCCCAAGCACGCTGGCAAAACGGTCGATCGCAAGATCCCAACCACCTTCCCGATGCAGACGGTCCTCTACCTCGTTGAGCATGGATGGGCGCCCGGCCCCCGCGCCCGCCCCGGCGGGCACCGCGAGGCGAGGTGGCGTCACTCTCGGGGTCGCCCCGAGCTGCGCGCAGCGTCACCGCGGGGCCGTGAGGGCCGTGAGGGGCATGATCGAGCGCTGGCACGGTGTGAAGCGGCTTTCCAACCGCTCAGGGGCCGTCCGGCGGCCTGGACCGCGCGAGGTCGAATCCGAACTTGGCTGAAAGAGGACGGTCGCGCATTTCTACATGTGTTCACGCACCGCGCCTGCGCCTATCCTTTCCAGGCCCAGATTCAAAGCGACCGGATGAGCGAGTCCTCCTTCCTCGACGGTAGGATGCCGCCGGACGACCTGGTGCGACTGGTCCTCTCTCCCTGCGACGTCGAGCGACACTGGGTCGTCGACGGCCGACATTGCGCGCGTACCGCTCGCGCCTGGCTCGAACAACCCGATACGAACCGCCATTCCGTCATGCAGATCCCACGCCGAGCACTTCGGTGCCGAAACCGCCTCGCGGTGGTTTCATCGGTGACGGATGCACCTCCTCGCCTCGCCTGCGAGGAGCCGCTGAGCTTCCAACCCTGGGGCTCCCCCAGCGGCCGCGAATGGCTGGACTCGCACAACCGATTGGCGCCCAGCGGCGTCTGACCCAACCCCGATGATCCAAAACGCCTCCAAGAGCCTCTGGGCCAAAGCCGTCCACCCGGTCGTGCAGTGGTTCGATACGTGGTCCGAGCGTCCCGACATGGAGCGGCGCGCCGAAGACCCCGTCGACTGGGTCCGCGTGATCCCGTTCTTCCTCTTGCACATGGCCTGCTTCGCCGTCATCTGGGTCGGCTGGAGCTGGTTCGCGGTGGGGATGTGCGTGGCGATGTATGCCATCCGCATGTTCGCCATCACCGGCTTCTACCACCGGTACTTCTCGCACAAGAGCTTCCGGACCTCGCGGCCGATGCAGTTCGTGATGGCCGTGCTCGGCAACATCTCGGGCCAGCGCGGACCGCTCTGGTGGTCGGCGCACCACCGTCACCACCACAAGGCCTCGGACGAAGCCGACGACGTGCACTCGCCCGTCTCGAACACGCTGTGGTGGAGCCACGTGGGCTGGATCCTCGCCCCGCGCAACTTCCCGACGCACAAGCACCTGGTGCCGGACTGGATGAAGTTCCCGGAGCTGCGCTTCCTGGACCGCTTCGACATGCTGATGCCGACCGCGCTCGGCTTCGGCACGTTCTTCCTCGGCATGGCCCTGGAAGCGTGGGCGCCGAGCCTCGGCACGAACGGCTGGCAGTTGCTCGTGTGGGGCTTCGTCATCTCGACGATCGCCCTCTACCACGGCACGTTCACGATCAACTCGCTGGCGCACCGCTGGGGCAAGCGCCGCTTCGAGACCAGCGACCACAGCCGCAACAACCTGTGGCTCGCGTTGATCACGGGCGGCGAGGGTTGGCACAACAACCACCACCACTACCCGAACAGCGTCCGCCAGGGCTTCTACTGGTGGGAGATCGACATGACGTACTACACCTTGTGGGTGATGTCGAAGCTGGGCCTCGTCTGGGACCTCAAGCCCGTGCCGACCCACGCGCTGACCAAAGGACACGTCGAGTGAGGCGCTCGCTCGGGCCAACACGGGCTGGCTCACCGTACGTGTAACGCGTAGGCTGCGACGAACGCGGCTCCCCTCCGCGCCGTCCTTCGATGAGTCATCCCTACGGCCCCGAATCCGACCTGCCCGCGCTCGAGCGTCGCATCCACGAGATCGAGGCGCGCATCGTCTCGGGGCGAGCCGGGCTGAGCGAGCGTGTGCCCGAACTCTCCGGCTGGAGTCAAGCCGAGCACCTCTTTCACGTCGTGCTCGCGAACGAGCTGTCGTTGAAGAACGCGGTGGCACTGCACGCCCGCCACGGGCGCCTGATCCGCGATCCCGAGGACGCGCGACTCGAAACGGAGGCGCACTTGATCGAGGGCGTGATTCCGCGCGGACACACGGCACCGCGCTTCGTCACGCCGCCCAAGGCCATCGACATCGAACTCTTGTTGGAGTTCGTTCTCGGGAATCGCTCGCTGATCGGCGAGCTCGAGGTCGTAGCCGGCGAACTTGCGCACGCGCCGCGCGCCATCCCCCACCAGCTCATCGGCGATCTCGACGCGGTTCAGTGGGTGCGTTTCGCGCGCGTCCACACCGATCACCACTGGGCGATCGTCGGTGAGATCGAGGCGGTCCACTCGACGTGACGCGCGCGCGCTTCGTCTCGGGCGCCGGCAATCGCTTCCTGGTCGTCGATGCTTGGGACACGCCGCTCGATGGCGCCAGCCTCGCGCGCCGACTCGGGGACGCGGCCGATGGCGTGCTGACGATCACGAGCGCTCCTTCCGCCGCCTTTCGGATGGTCGTGCACAACCGCGACGGTAGCCGCGCCCGGATGTGCGGCAACGGGTTGCGCTGCGCCGCGCTGGCGACCCGCCTGTGGGGCCGCACGAGCGGCTCGGAACTCGACGTGGAGACCGACGCCGGCCGCTTGGACGTACGCTGGCTCGACGCTGACCTCATCGAGTGCGAGGTCGGGCGACCGCGCTTCACGGCGCGCGAGGTACCTGCGCTCGGCGCGCCGCGGCTCGCGCTTACCGGGCTAACCCGGTCCCTGCTGGCCGAGCCGGTGGCCTACGCGCTCGCCGTCGGGGGGCCGCATCTCGTCCTGTTCGTGCCCGACGTCGCGGCCGTCGAGCTGGAATCGATCGGCCCGCTGCTCGAGCGCCACCCGCGCTTTCCCGACCGCGCGAACGTGCACTTCGCAGAGCGCGTCAACGACGGCTATCGCTTGCGCACCTGGGAGCGCGGCGCCGGTGCCACGCGGGCCTGCGGAACGGGAGCCGCGGCCGTCGTCGTCGCAGGCGCCGACCTCGCGCCGGCGCACGCCGCCGTGGAATCCGCCGGAGGAACGCTCGCCGTTTGCTGGGCCGGCGGTGACGAACCCGTGCGCGTCGCGGGTCCCGCGTGGGACGAGGGCCCGGCTCACTCCTTCGCGATGACCCACACGGCGTGAACGATGCCGGGGATGTACCCGAGCAGGGTCAGCAAGATGTTGATCCAGAAGTGCTTCCCGATGCCGACCTGGAGGAAGACTCCGAGCGGCGGGAGCAAGATGGCGAAGATCAGGCGAACGAGATCCATAGTGCGTAGGAATGGGCCAGCGGAGCCGGATTCTCCGCTCTACGCCTCGAATCGCAGCGCGGATTCCTATTTCGGTGGCTCGCCGACGCCCTCGCCCCCGACATCGCCATCGTCTTCGTCGGAACGCCGAGTGATCGGTGGCAGGGCTCGCTCCGGACGACCGACGTCGCGAAACACGTCGAGCCAGAGGTCGAGTTCGCCCTGAAAAGGACCGGCGAACAGCGGCGAGGCGACGCGTACGACACCGAATGGATCGACGAAGAGCACCCAGCGCTTGCCCGCGTCCGGGCTGTCCTCGAGCCCGGGCGGCGTGAACCCCGTGCCCTCGTGGAGCACGAGCCGCGGCTCGGGCACGAGTTCGGCGAGTTTCGCTGCGAGCCCTGCGAGCGCCTCGGGTCCGAGTTCGCGCGGCGCCGCGACCAGGATCGGCTGCGGCGCGTTCCGGCGCGAGACGACGCGCGTGACGAGCCGCGCGGCGTCGGCGGCGCTCGCGGCGACGCGCTCGGCATCGAACGCGGGATCCTCGCCGCGCCACGGCATCGGCGCCCAGACGAGCACGGTGCCGTTCGGCGACGCGGGCAACCCGTGGAACCGGCGGTGCTCCAGGTGTTCGAAGGGCACGCCTCTGGCCGCGAGCGATCCGTGCCCGGTCGGCGTCCACGGCGCGCCGACACGTCGGCCCCGGTCCAGTCGCTCGATCGTCGGTGCTTGCACTTCGATCGCGCCGTAGCTGGTGGCAAACCCCACGAAGCCTTCGATCGGCGCGCCGTCGACGGTGTGGTACGTACCGACGTGTCGCCCGTCGAACCAGGCTTCGACGTTGGATCCGTCGACGATCAGCTCGAACTCGAACGTAGGCGACGGCGTAGGAAACGCGTGCACGCCGGCCTCCGCAGCACCGAGCGGTCCGTCGCGCTCGCGCAAGCCGTCGAAGCGCCACCGGATCTCCTCGAACTTGGGTTCGTCCTCGGACTCCCCGATCGAATAGAGATAGTCGCCGCCGCGGAAGTGCACGCGCACGTTCTGGTCGCGCCGCGCGTAGCCGACGACGAGCGCACCCGTCGCGAACGCCGTCGTGAAGCGCACGCGCCCGCGCAGCTTGTAGCGACCGGCGCTGACCCAACGCTGATTGCGCGCGAAGGCGTGGCGATCGTAGGCGCGTCGGTCGAAGCGTCCCGTGCCCGTCCGAGCTTCCGCTCGACCGACGATCAAATCGCCACTGTCGGTCGCGGCCCAGAGGCCCGGCACGCGGTGCTTCTCGAAGTCGGTCAAGCCCTCCTCGACCCAACCCTCGACGAGGCGCGGCGGCTCCTCGAACGGATGCAAGCGTTCTTCGCGCTCACCGCCCGCGTACGGCGCGTCGTCGTCGGCCGGAATGCCCGCCCGATCCTCGACCCGGCGGCGATCGGCGCGCAGCACCTCGGCCGCGAAGGCAAGTCCGCGCTCGGCGAGATCCGCCTGGACCGATTTCAGCGTTTCGACGTATGCGCGCGTCTTCGAGAGCTTGTTCCAAAAGGGCGCCGGCGTCTGCACGCTGCCGAACGGACCGGCCAACATCCGTTCGACGACCCACGCGGCGTCGTCCTCGCGCAACTCAGCGAACAACGGCAAGAGCGCCGCCTCGATGCTGGGGTCGCGCCCATCGACCGCGAGCGCCCAGGCGTACGCCAACGCGGCGTCACCCCGCGCGTCGATGCGCTGCAGAAGCACGCCCGCCTGTCGCGCCAAGGCCGAGCCGAAGTAGGGTTCGGCGCGGCGCCGCGACCAAACCCAGGTGGGCTCGTCGAGGACGAAGTCATCCTGCGCGCGCTCGAGCTCGCGCCGATAGCGTTCCGTCCATGGCGCCGGGTTGCGCCAGTAGAAGCCCGCGAGGAAGTCGCCGAAGCGTGCCGCGAACTCCGGGAAGTCGGCCGGTCGCCCCGCGACGCCGTCGGCGAAGTGCGCACTGAAGTGCTCGAGCGCGTCGCCGCTCGGGCGACCCGCGCGCTGGAAGGCGTCCAGGGCCTCGGCGAAGAGGCGCACACCGTCCTTTTCCCACGTGTGCAGGTAGAGGTACAGCGCGTAACCCGCGACGTAGTTGTCGCGATAGTCCTCGGGCTCGCCACGGATCAGGTCGGCCAGCTTGGCCTCGTTGCCGAAGCCCGCGACGAACGCGGCTTCGACGGTGCCGAAGATCGCGTGATCGAGCGCGAAGACCTCGTCGTCGGCCGAACCGTACGCCGCGCCCGTCCAGACGGCCTTGCCCTCGACCAGCCACGACGGTTGTCCCTGGAACAAGGCACCGTCGAAACGGTGCGTGAGTTCGTGCGTCAGCGTGTGCCCGAGGGCTTCGATCGTGCCGCACGAGAAGCGCACCGTCGTCGTGTCGCCACCTTGGAAACCACCCGCCCACCAGAACGGCGCGCCCTCCGCCTCGAGGCCCCAGGCTTCGGGCACGATGCGCACCAAGCCCGGCCGACCGACGAACGGATCCTCGCCGAACAGCCCGGCGAGCCGTTGGTGATGCAGCTCGATCGTGCGCGCCACGCCCAGCAACGTCTCGTAACCGCAGTCGGTCTCGATCGTGTAGAGCCCGTTGGGCGAGATCGCGCGCGCGGGCTCGCCGAAGGTCGCGTGGCGACGCGTGAAGGCTTCGCCGGTCTCTTGATCGAGCCATTCGAGATCGTCGACCGTCCACGGCTCACGCGCCTGTTTCGCCAGCATGCCACGCGCCTTGCGCAAGGCCGTCGCCGCGGTCGTGCGACGACGCTCCATGCCCGCGGGACGTTCGCCCTGAAGGTCCTCGAACGCCGCCTGCACCGCAAAACCGTGCAGCGCGCGCGCAAGGTCGACGGCATCGCCCGCGCGAGATCCGGCCAGCGCCGCCGACAACGCGGACTCGAGCGCGTTCAACACCGGCTCGTGGACGTTGTCCTCGACCACCACGCGCGGCGGAGGCTCCTCGTCGAGCACCGTTTCGAGCGCCGGAACGCCGCGCGCGACGTCCCGCGCCACGGAGCGCGCCCACGCCGCCACCAAGCCCTCCGCCGGCGCGCGACCCGCTCGCTTCTGCCGGCGCGACGCGAACGAAACGAGTTCGCGCACGGCTGCCGCACGGGCTGACGCCAGTTGCCCGGGGCCGCGATCGCGGCCCAGCGCCCGCTTCGCAGCGCCCCCGAGCCTGACGCGCCCCGCGGCGTCGGACGCGAGGCGCACCGTGTGCTCGGCCCACAACCAGTGCGCATCGGCGTCGCTCTCGGAAGCTTCGACCAAGAGCTGCGCGACCTCCTCGCTCGGCTCGAGCGCGAGCGCCAGGGTCAGGTGCTGAACGGCCGTTCGGAACTCGCCGGCCGCCAGCGCTCGCTCACCGGCGGCGCGCGCCTTGGAACCCTGCGCCAGTACCAAACTTCCGAGGCAAAGGAGCGCGACCAGGCTGCGCCCCAGGCGCCGCGCGCGCCGCGGCGCGCGATCGTTGACTGCGAAGAACATGCGAGCTGTCGGTCCGGTGGCAAGCGGAAGCGGGTGAATGGAGACGGGACGAACCCTATGGCGCCAGCACGCCGGTTAGCGCGCGCTCGATCTCTGCCCGGCCGAACTGATGTCCCGCCAGGGTCGCCGCCGTCCGACCCTCACCATCGAAGATCACCAGGCCGTGCTTCAGTTCCGTGAAGCCAAAGGCCTCGATGTCGTCGCCGCAGAGCGCCGTCTCCTCTGCCGGCACGATCACGAAATCAACTTGCTCCCCGTACTCCTGTTCGAGCTCGCTCACGGCGGCTACCACTTTTTGGCAGAACGGTCACGTGTCGGCGATCACGTAGTAGCGCACTTCCGGGCGCGTTTCGGCGACCTCCGTGGTCGCTGTCGAGGCACAGGCGACAAGGCCGCCGAGAGGCAGGCCGAGCACGGCCACCAGGAGCATGGTTCCTTTCATGACGACCGACGCTACGCGCTCCGTTGCCCGAGGACCAGGGGTGACGCGAACTCCGGCGAGCCGATCGTAGCTGGTGCTACTTCCCGCGCGCTTCGGGCACGCGCTTGATCGTGCAACCAAGGGCGCGCGTGCGGGGCGTCGCGACTTCCTCACCCGCGAGAATCGCATGGACCGCGTCGCGCAGATACGTCTGGCGCTCGTCCGGGCGCTCGTTCCGCGGGTCGTCGTCGATCGCACCGGCGTAGCGGAAGCGCCCGGCCCGATCGAAGACGAAGGCCTCGGGCGTCCACTTGGCGTCCACCTCGTCCGCGAGCCGGTTGCCGCTGTCGATCACGATCGGGAACAGAAGCTTCGCCTTCCGTCTGTGCTCGGTGAGCTTCGGATAGCGGGCGCGATAGCTGGCCTCGATCGCCCGCGGTGCGAGCCCCGCCAAGTTGAGCGTCTCAGCGCCGATCTCGGGGAAGTTGGCGTTGACCGCGACGAGCAGAACTCCATGCCGCGCGTAGTCGAGCGCGAAGCGATTCAGCTTGGGTTCGTACCGTTGCGAGTACGGACAGCGCGTGCTCCAGAAGACGAAGACGACGATTCGGCCGCGCAGTCGATCGAAGCGCACGCGCTGTCCGCCGAGGGTCTCGAGCAGCAGCGAGCCTTCGAGCTTTCGACCGAGCTCGAGCGGTCGGTCGACGCGCCCCACCAGCGTCACGACCGAGTTCACCGTCTCGGTCGAGGGCGTCGTGTCGTCCTCTTGCGAGAAGACGATCAGGCCGGGCGTGAGCAGCGCGGCGACGAGAGTGGCCAAAGCATTTCGCATGGTTGCCGAAGGAGCGGTCGTAACGGAGATACGACGGGCGCCCTCGTCCGGATGACGCTACCCGTCGGCCCGCGCGACTTCCAGGACGCAGTGAACGCGGGAACCGGCCTATGCAAGCTCGAATCACAGCCCCCAAGAACATCGAAGGAAGCCGGCGGCGAGGTCTGCGTAGACTGCGCGCATGCTGCCCCCCACCTTCATCCTTCTGGCGCTCGCTCTCCAGGCGGAGTCGCCGTTCCAACCACCCGAGTTCCGAACGCCCGACGGGATCGGCATCCAACTGTGGGCGGAGGCGCCGCTGATCCACAACCCGACCGCGATCGACATCGACGAGCGCGGACGCGTGTGGTGCACCGAAGGCGTGCGCTACCGGCGCTGGGGCGGACGCAACCCCGGGCTCGAACGTGCGGGCGATCGCGTCGTGATCGTGTCGGACGAGGACGGCGACGGGCGCGCCGATCGCTCGCACGTCTTCGTCGAGGATCCGGATCTGGTCGCGCCCTTGGGCTTGCTCGTGCTCGACGGCGTCGTACTCGTCTCCTCGTCCCCGCACCTGTTCGCGTACTTCGACGACGACGGCGATGACGTCTCCGATCGGCGCGAGACGCTGCTCACGGGCTTCGGCGGTTTCGATCACGACCACGGCCTGCACTCGGCCGTGCTGGGACCCGACGGGGCGCTGTACCTCGCCGTCGGGAACGCCGGCCCACATCTGGTGACGGACGCTGCGGGCTGGAGCCTTGCGAGCGGCAGCATCTACACGGGCGGCGGTCCGGTCGTCGCCGACAACAAACCCGGGCTCGTCTCCGACGACGGGCGCGCGTGGACGGGTGGACTCATGTTGCGCGTCGAGCGCGACGGATCCGGCTTGCGCGTGCTCGCGCACAACTTCCGTAACCCCTACGAGCTGGCGGTCGACCCCTTCGGTCGCATGTGGACAGCGGACAACGACGATGACGGCAATCGCGGCTGTCGCGCGACCTGGGTCCTGCCGGCGGGCGACCACGGCTACTTCAGCGCCGACGGCTCGCGCTACTGGCAAGCCGATCGGCGCCCGGGACAAACCACCTCGCACGCGCACTGGCACGCCGACGACCCCGGCGTTGCGCCCAGCGGCACGATCTACGGCGCCGGCAGCCCGACGGGCGTCACCTACATCGGCGACGGGCCCCTGGCGGAGCGCTTGGGCGAGACGCTGGTGACGGCCGACGCGGGTCGCGGCATCGTCTTCGCGTGGCGCATCGAAGCCGACGGCTCGGGCTGGCGTTTGGACGAGCGCCGCCTGGTGGAGCCCGTGCGCGAGTCGCCCGGCGCCGATCGCTTTCGCCCCAGCGACGTGACCCTGGCACCCGACGGAAGCTTGTTCATCGCCGACTGGTACGACCCGGCGGTCGGCGGTCATTACGCGGGGGATCGCGCGAGTCGAGGCAACCTGTACCGCGTCGCGAGCAAGCGAGGACACGCCGCGGCTCCGCCGTCGGCGATGAAGTCCGTCGTTCGAGCGGTCGGCGCGCTCGGAGCGTCCAGCGCGCGCGTGCGTCAGCGTGCGCGCGCGCGGCTCGCGCGCATCTATCCGCCGGCCTTGCTGCATGCGAGCGTG
>JBBDIB010000062.1:0-11372 GCA_040880665.1 Planctomycetota bacterium | reverse complement strand
CGCCCGCGGCTCGCGTCGGCGCCCGACGAGGCGGCGCCGCTGCTAGCGACGCTCGCTCGGCAAGGAACGCCCCTCGAAGCCGCGCGCGCGCTCTGGATCCTCGGTGAGCACGACCCCCAAGTCCTCGTCGAAGCGCTGCACGACGCCGACACGGCGCGCCTGCGCGAGGCCGCGCTGAACGTCTTGTTGCGCTATCACGGAGACGAGTTCGTCACGCTCGCGCGCAAGCACGGCTGGGCGTCGTCGCCGCACGGCCACGTGCGTCGCGCCGTCGCCATGAGCCTCGTCGGCCGACCGCTCGAGAACACCTTAAAGCTCGTGCTGCAACTGGCCGCGGCACACGAGCCCGGCGATCGCGCGGGGCTCGAAGCGTTCGGCGCCGCGGTGCGTGGCAGCGAAGAAGCCTTGTGGCCCGAACTCGTCCTGGCGGAGGGGAAGCAAGCCACCGAGTGGAGTCGGCGCTTCGTCGACATCGCCTGGCGGCTGCACCCACGCGCGGCGACGAGCGCGTGGCGCGCGCGCGCGCTCGAGCCGCGACTCGACGTGGAGGAACGGCGGCGCGCGCTGGACGCGCTGGCCTTCACGCCCGGTCGCGCGGCCGCGGAGGCGGTGGTCGCGGCACACCTGGCCGGCCCCGAGGACCTCGCCGCCTACGCGCGTTGGTGGCTCGAGCAGCGCAACACGAACGAGTGGGCCGAGTACGCGCTGCTCGACGAACTTCCCGGCGGCCGCGCCGATCTGGCGCAGGCCACGGAACTGTGGCGCAGCGCCCCCATCGGGAGCGGCGTCGTGACCGTCGACGTCGTCCTCGAAGAGGCCGCACGCCTGTGGCTCGTCGTCGACTCCGAGGGCAGCAACGGCTACGACTGGGCCGACTGGATCGAGCCGCGGCTCGAAGTCGACGGCGAGCTGGTTGGGCTGGCATCCCTGCCGTGGAACGCGGCGGAAGCCGGCTGGGGCGGGGTCTACGTCGACCGCAACGCCGCGAATTCCGGCCCGCTGACGATCGAGGGCCGCGAGCTGTCCGGCATCGGGACGCATGCGCCCTCGGCCATCGTCTGGGACTTGCCTCGGGGCGCGACGCGCTTCCTCGCGCGAGCGGGCATCGACGACGGCGGGGCGCGCCAGCCCGGCGCCCGGCCGCTCGTGCACTTCGCGGTGCTGGCTGAGCTGGCCGAGGTCGACGCGCTGGCACCGCACATGGCCGCCTTCGAAGGGGGCTCGGCCCAAGAGCGTGCCGACGCGATCCGCGCGTTGGCGACGGATGCGCGCGGCGGCATGTGGCTCGTACGGCGCGCGAGCACGGACGCGTTCGACACGGCCGACGCAGAACTGGCGGCCGAGCACATCTTCGGCAATCCCGACCCCGCCGTGCGCGCGCTGGCCAGCGGTGTCTTCGAGCGACCGGGCGAGGAGCAACTTCCGTCGATCGAGGAACTCCTGGCGCTGGACGGCGATCCCGAGCGCGGCCGCGAATTGTTCCTCTCGACGCGCACGCAGTGCGCGCGTTGCCACACGTTCGAACTGGACGGTTTCCGACGCGGTGGCGCGCTGGGACCCGACCTCACCATGGTGCGCGAGAAGTTCGGCCGCGACGGGCTCTTCGACGCCATCTTGAATCCGAGCGCCGCCATCGCGTTCGGCTACGAGACGTGGATGATCGAGGACGACACGGGCCGGCTCTTTACCGGCTTCGTGCTGGCGGACGGAGACCTCGTCGTGCTGAAGGACACGCAGGGCGAAAGGCACGCGATTCCGGCGGACTCGATCGTCTACCGCCAGAGCCAAGCGCTCTCGACGATGCCGACGGGGATCGCCACGGGACTCGCGCCGGAGGAGCTGGCCGACCTCGTGGCGTTCCTCCACGCGGATCCCGCGACCGAGCCCGCCTACGGGCCTTGGCAAGACCTCTTCAACGGGGAGGACCTCGCGGGCTGGGAGGCTTTCAGCCCCGAGGGCGAGGCCGATTGGCGCGTCGCCGCCGGCGCGCTCGTGACCTCGGGCATGCCCCTTGGCTACCTCCGCACGACGCGCCGCTTCACCGACTTCCAGCTCGAGCTGGAATGGCGCTTCGACGCCACCAAGGGTCCCGGCAACAGCGGCGTGCTGCTGCGCGTCCACGGCGAGGACCGCGTTTGGCCGAAGAGCATCGAGGCCCAACTCCACCACCGCGATGCGGGCGACATCTGGAACATCGGCGAGTTCTCGATGGAGACCACTCCCGAGCGAACGGAGGGCCGTCGCACACGTCGACGGGCGCCGTCGAGCGAGCTACCGCTCGGTGAATGGAACCGGTATCGCATCACGCTCGATCGCGGCACTCTCGTGCTCGAGGTCAACGGCGTCGAACAGAACCGCGCCGGTTGGTGCGAAGCGGTCCCCGGCTGGATCGCGCTACAAGCGGAGGGCGCCGAGATCCAGTTCCGCTCCATTCGTCTGCGCGAGCCGCTCGGCGCGCGTGTCGAAGGACGCTGAATCGAAACGCCGGGACCCGTGGCAGCCCACGGATCCCGGCGCAATTCGAGCTTGCGCTCGTTCGGCCATGCTCGGCGCTCGCTGCTACAGCATCTGGAACTCTTGCAGGTTGCTCGTTTCGAGCGGGAAGTTCAGCGGGCTGCTGGAGCCTAGGTTCACGGACTGCGAGTAGATCGTCAGGATGAAGCCCACGCTCGACACCGGCAGGTTGAGCTCGTCCCACCCGCGCGCTGGAATCGCGAACACGCCGACCTGCGGCACGTTCGTGAAGTTCGCGCCCAGCAGGAGGCTCACGATGCCCGGGGCATCACTGGGAGCGGAAGAGGTCGAGTACACGACCAGGTGCAAGTCGCCGGGCGTGCCGGCGTACTTCAGGTCGAGGCCGGAGAACGCCAAGATGAGGTTGCCCGCATCGCCGTTGCCCGTCTGCAGTTGCGGCGTGGTGGGCGCTTGAACGAGAACGCCCAACATGTCAGACGCCGTGCCATCGGTGACCGAGATCGTCGCGAAGCCGAGGCTATCGACCTGGGGCATGTCGAGGCGCATCTCGGTCGAACTCACGTACTGCACGTTCGCCGGGATCGTCGCTTGCGTGACGCCGTTCACGGCGACTTGCGTCTGGGGCGTGAAGCCCGTGCCCGACAGCACGATCGTCTTGTCGGTGCCGGGGATCAGGCAGGGAATCACCGCAGGCGTGACCGCGATCAGGTCGAGCGATCCGGGCCCGGGGCCATTGGCCGGGTCGTAGCCGTCGAGCGTCGTCGGAGCCGTGCCTGTCGGTGCCAACCACTGCTCGAGGTTGTCCGCGTTCCAGAAGCGACCGAAACGCCCGTACCACGCCACCTGAGAGCCGCAGGTGAAGTTGTTGACGCAGCAGGCCGGGCCGATGACACGACCGCTCGGGTCGAGCAGCGGGCCGCCCGAGTTGCCGCCGATGATGTAGCCGTCGGTCCAGTCCACGATCCAGTCGTTGAAGCCCGAGGTCGACGCGCCGTTCGCGACCGCCATGTTCTTCGCGTTGCCGCCGCCGTGGCCGATCGTGACGATCGTTCCACCGATGGATGAGTTGGTGCGGTTCCAGCCCAGGAAGTACGGGGCGTAACCGCTCGGCACGTTGGCGTTCATTCGGTAGAGCTGCGAATCACGCGAGGAGTCCGCCGCCAGCAGCGTCGCGCCGGAGATCGACTGACTCGTCGACCCACCGCTCGTGCTGCAGTTCGTCGCCTCGAAGTTGAAGGCGAACGTGCCGTTGGTCATGTTCCCGCAGTGCTCGGCCGTCAGGAAGTAGGGCGTGCCGTCGTTGTTGGTGTTGTTGATCAGCGCCGCCGAACAGAGCGAACCGTTCGCCAGCGTGCGGAACACGCCGCGCTTTTCGTCCTGGTAGTTGGCGCCCTGCGGGCAGTTGATGCCGATCAGGCACGAGCCGCCGACGAAGTGCGTCGGGCTGGTCACGTTCCGATAGTCGTGCGTCACGGTGCCGATCGAAAGCGCGGCGGGCGTCGTGACCCAGCTCTGACGCACGAACTCGACCACGAGCGTATCGCCGGGGAAGGGCTCCACGCCCAGTTGTCCGTTCGGCTGGTTGTTCAGCTCGGTGTAGGCGCCGAGCACGTTCTCCTGCGCCTCGTCGTACAGAAAGACCTGCTCGCCCGGCGACAGCACGAACTCGTCGAACACGACGCCGAGCGAGAAGGCGCCAGCCGAGTGGAGGCGCATGCGCCACACGAAGGAACCGTCGGGCGCTTCGTCCCACAGCCCGTACTCATCGCAGTCGTACTGCGCCTCGAGCACCTCACCGTAGCGCAGCGGTCGGTGTCCCCGGGCCTCGTCCTCGAGCATCAATTGCGCGACGTCGGGCGTCGGGAGGACAGCGGTGGGGATTTCGGCGGGCAGTTGCGCCCAGACCGACGCCGGAACGCCGGGCTGGGTACGTTGAGCGGCAGCAACACCCGCGAGAAGCAGCGGGGCGAGCACGAGGTAGCGGGAGTTCATGGTTCGATGGAGAAAAGTGAGAGAGTGCGACGAGCGCGCCGCCTGGGAGAGGCGGCCCCCGGAGCCTCGAGCGCCCGGGAGCATCGCTACGCGCGTGAGTCTTTGGATGCTGCGGGCACAGCGGGTGTTCCCCCGCACCCTCGAATTCGACGTTGTTCGGCTACTCGACGCTGTAGGCGTGAGCTTTGAGCTCGTCCAGGGAAACCCAGTCGAGCACGCTGAAGTGCGTCGCTTCCAGCACGACCGGTGCCGCGGCGCCGGCTTCGAAGGCCTGCTTCCAGCGCTGCACGCAAACACACCACTGATCGCCGGGCTGCAGGCCGGGGAAGCCGAACATGGGGTTCGGGGTCGAAAGATCGTTGCCCGTGGCCTTCGAGAAGGCGAGGAACTCCGCCGTCACGCGCGTGCACAGCGTGTGGAGCCCTTGATCCTCGCTCCCCGTCCGACAGCAGCCGTCCCGGTAGAAGCCCGTCAACGGGTCGTGGCTGCAGTCTTGGAGGTCGGTGCCGAGAACGTTCTTGCCGCGTCGCATGTTGCTCGAGGGGGATCGGGCCGTGGAGAGTGCCGAAGCGCTGCTGGGGTGCCGCGCGAGCAGCCCAGTCTACGCCGCGCCAGCGCCTGGGATGTCGGCACGCTGGGCGGACGCGCGCAATCGCGAAAGATTTACGCCCTACGGAAAGAAGGGCCGGGCGCGTTGAGAACCGACTTTGCACGAACCCGAGCGCACTCGTAGCGCGCACCGCGCGGGCCGAGGACGATTCGAGGAGAAGCATCAAAACGGCCGATCCCGCCGCGCGGCGCGGTTGCGCTGGAGTTCGACAACACGAAACCACACCATGAAACTCAGCTCCCTCCTGCCCCTCACCCTCCTCGCCCTCGTCCCCCTGTCCCGCGCCGAAGAATGCGTCGGTTGCTCGCTGTTGATCGGCCCGATCACGACCTGGGAGTACCAGTCGCCCGACCCCGAGTGCCACACCACGATCCAATTCGCCATGTGGCCCCAAGGAGGCACCGACGGCAACGGCGAGTGCGCCAGCGGGATCAACATCGAAACGGGCGCGTCGGAGTGCAAGCCTGCGACCGGCTGCTTCCTCTCCTGGGCCTACTCGGTCGATTCCTCCATCCACAGCGAATCGTGCACGGGCGTGGAAGATCCGAACATGTCGTACGAGTACACGTACAACGACCAGTCCTCTGGCTCGTCCTTCAACAAGTTTGGCTACAACTTCGTCGTCGAAGGGTCGACCCGCATGCATTGCGGGGCCAACGCCGTGATGCAGATCGACTCGAACGGCACGATCGCCGAGGGGTCCGTCTCGTGCAGCCCCTGCGAGAACTAAAGCAACGCGTCGGCGAACTCCCATCAGACCAGCCCAACCTCCCATGAAGTACCTGCTCTCGCTGTTCGCCGCAGCCGTTCTCGCGCTCGTCCTTTTGTGGCCCGACGGCGAACGCCAAGGTCGAACCGTCGGGCCCGAGCCCAACATCGAGGTGGCGGAACTGCCGCCCGAGCCGTCTTCCTCCCCGGCCGCAGCACCGGAGCGCACGAACAGGCAGCAGCCCGAACCTGCCACCGAGGTCGCCGTCCCGGAAGTCAGCGCGACGGCGGCGTTCTTGGCCACCGTTCCGTTCGAGCAGCAGCCGAGGCTCGCGGACGAGCACCTGCCGGCAATCACGGGCGTCGCGCCACCGTGGGAACTCGTCGCCCCCGTCATGGAGTGGAACGTCCGCACGTGCGTCGGTGATTCGTTCGAAAAAGTCATGAACTGGTCGCGCGCACGCGTGATGCCGAAGCGCTTTCGAACCATGGTCGAACGGCACGCCGACAACTACGACGAGGCGTTGGCGGTTTACGACTCGTACCAGCCGCTGTTCAAGGAGTTGGTCGACGACTGGGCCGTGGCCGACCTGCGCTATCGAAAAGAAGTGTGGGAGCGCGGGCTCTACGAGCGCTGGAGCAGGGAAGAAGAGCCGCCCCCCGCAGCAAGCGGAAATTCGAGCCGGGAGAACATCATCAGCTACGGTTGGACCCTCTCGTACACGTACATCCCCGGCGTCTGCCCCGAGTACGACTCGGTCATGGCGCGCAACGAGGCTCTCCACCGAGAGTTGGAGTACGCGCTCCAATCGGTGGGTGTGCCGCCGCGCGGCCTGAGGTACTAGCCGGCCTGAGGTACTAGGCCTAGCCCAGTTCCCTCACCACGATCCGCCTGCTTCGCCGAATCGTGGCGAGGAAAGCGGGTTAGACCTCGGCGAGCCGCCGCAGCACGAACGAGAGAATGCCGCCGTTCTGGTAATAGAGGCCTTCGGCGGGTGTATCGATGCGCACCGGCGCCTGAAAGCTGATCTCGGCGCCCGCATCGGTGACCGCGCGCACGGTGACCTCGCCCCCACCGCGGAAGTCGTTCGCTAGAAGAGCCCGGAGTCCTTCCACCGCGAAGGTCTCCGCACCGGTGAGGCCTAGCGAAGCGGCGCTCTCGCCGTCGGGGAACTCCAACGGCAGGATGCCCATGCCCACCAGGTTCGAGCGGTGAATGCGCTCGTAGCTCTCCGCGATCGCAACGCGCACGCCGAGCAACGCTGGTCCCTTGGCCGCCCAGTCGCGCGACGATCCGGTCCCGTACTCCTTGCCCGCCATGACCACCGTGGGAACGCCTTCCGCGCGATAGCGCATGGCGGCGTCGTAGATCGACATGGGATCACCCGACGGGAAATGCATCGTCGAGCTGCCCTCGACGCCCGGCGTCAGCAGGTTCTTCATGCGCACGTTTGCGAACGTGCCGCGCATCATCACCTCGTGGTTGCCGCGGCGTGAACCGTACGAGTTGAAGTCCTTGCGTTCGACGCCGTGCTCCTCGAGGTAACGGCCCGCCGGGCTCGAGGCCTGGATCGCGCCGGCGGGCGAGATGTGGTCGGTCGTGATGCTGTCGCCGCACAGCACCAGGCAACGCGCGCCGGCGACGTCGCTCACGGGCGGCACTTCCCGCGTCAGCCCTTCGAAGAACGGCGGTGACTTCACGTACGTCGAGGCCGGATCCCACGCGTAGGTGGCTCCCTCCGGGACGTCGAGGGCACGCCAGGTCTCCGAGCCCGTGTACACGTCGGCGTAGCGCTCGCGGAACTGCTCGGACGTGACGGCGCTGTCGACCGCCGCTTGCACCTCCTCCGAGGTGGGCCAGACGTCGCGCAGGTACACCGGCTTGCCGTCCGGCGTGTGGGTCAACGGCTCGGTCCTCGGATCGAAGTCGACGCGGCCCGCTAACGAGTACGCGACGACCAGCGGCGGCGAAGCCAGGTAGTTCGCCCGTACGGCGGCGTGCACGCGGCCCTCGAAGTTGCGGTTGCCCGAGAGCACGGCCGCCACGACGAGCGACGCATCGTCGATGCCCTTCTGGATCGCCGGGGGCAGCGGTCCCGAGTTGCCGATGCAGGTGGTGCAGCCGTAGCCGACCAGGTGGAAGCCTTGCTGCTCGAGCTCCTGCGTCAAACCCGCCTTGTCCAAGTAGTCGGTCACGACCTTCGAGCCGGGCGCCAGGCTGGTCTTGACCCAGGGCTTGACCTTGACGCGCAGCGCATTGGCCTTCTTCGCCACGAGGCCCGCCGCGAGCATCACGCTTGGGTTCGAGGTGTTCGTGCAACTGGTGATCGCGCCGATCACGACGGCGCCGTCCTTGAGCGTGAAGGTCTCGGTGCCGAGCTCGACCTCGACCGCGTTGGCGAGCGCCGCACCGCTGCCGCCGCCTTCGGCGACGAACTTGGGCGCCGCGTCGCGCGCGGCCTCGAAGCTGGCTTCGACCTCGGACAGGAGCAATCGGTCCTGCGGGCGCTTGGGACCGGCCAGGCTCGGCTCTACGCGCGAGAGGTCGAGTTCGAGCACGTCGGAGTAGTCGGCCTCGGGCGTGTTCTCGTCGCGCCAGAGCCCTTGCTCTTGCATGTACGCCTCGACGAGACGGCACTGTTCTTCGGTCCTGCCGGTGAAGCGCAGGTACTCGAGCGTCTTCGCGTCCACGGGGAAGATGCCGCAGGTGGCGCCGTACTCGGGCGCCATGTTCGCGATCGTCGCGCGGTCGGCGACGCTCAGGCCGTCCAGCCCTTCGCCGAAGAACTCGACGAACTTGCCGACGACGCCATGCGCGCGGAGCATCTGCGTGACGGTCAGGACGAGATCGGTGGCGGTCACGCCCTCGGCCAGCCGCGAGGTCAGGCGGAAGCCGACGACCTCGGGAATCAGCATCGAGATCGGCTGACCGAGCATCGCCGCCTCGGCCTCGATCCCGCCGACGCCCCAACCCAGGACGCCCAAGCCGTTGACCATCGTCGTGTGGCTGTCGGTACCCACCAGCGTGTCGGGATAGGCCCACAGCTCGCCATCGACCTCGCGCGCCATCACGCCGCGCGCCAGGTACTCCAGGTTGACCTGGTGCACGATGCCGGTCTCCGGCGGCACGACGCGGAAGCTCTCGAACGCGCTCTGCCCCCAACGCAGGAAGAGATAGCGCTCGTGGTTCCGCTCGAACTCGATCCGCGCGTTGACCTCACGGGCGTCGGGCGACGCGAACTTGTCCACCTGCACCGAGTGATCGATGACCAACTCGGCCGGCACGAGCGGCTCGATCTTGGTCGGGTCGCCGCCCAGCGCGACCATGGCATCGCGCATCGCGGCCAAGTCGACCACGGCCGGGACGCCCGTGAAGTCCTGCAACAGGACGCGCGCGGGCATGAAGGCGATCTCGTCCGCGCGCCCCCCATTGGGCTGCCAAGCGGCCACGGCCTCGATGTCGCGCTTCGGCACGAGCAGATCGTCCTCGCGCCTCAGCAAGTTCTCCAAGAGGATCTTGGTCGCGAAGGGCAAACGGCCTAGGTCGAAGCCCCGTGCCGCGAGGGCGTCCAGTCGGGCGATGCGATACGACTTGCCGTCGACCTCGAAGGTCGCGTGGCTCTGGAAGCTGTCGGCCATGATCCGTGGGGCGAGAATCGAACGTGCGTTGCGATGAGCGGGAACAGCGCCGAGGATAGCGCTTCGGGCCCCGCAGGGCCGAGAGGTTTGCCCTCTTGAAGCTGGCCTCGCCCCGAAACGGCCGCTAGGATTCCCGCCTCCAAGGGGACGTAGCTCAGTTGGTAGAGCGCTGCGTTCGCAACGCAGAGGTCGAGGGTTCGACTCCCTTCGTCTCCACTTTGTCCCCCCGGCCCGGCCCAGCTCCGCTTCAGCCGCGCCGCGCGCGTCGGCGCTTCGTGAAGTCGATCTCGCCGGCGGCCAGCTCGCGCTCGAACTTCTCGACCAGGGCGATGATCCGGTCGGCGTAGGCCTCGACCTGCCAAGGCACGATGCCGTCGAGCGCCTCGACCTCCGCGCGGGAGCGCGGCTTCCGGAGCGCCAGGTCCAAGATCGTCGTGCGGTGCAGGATCAACGACGAGTCGAGGTCTTCCTGTTCGGCGCGGCGGCGGCGCCAGGCCTTCGCGCGATCGTGCAGCTCGTGCTCGGCGTCGCCGAAGTCGGTCGTCCCGTCCTTCGCGGGCAAGCGCGGAAAGCGTTCCATCGGTCCCGACGCGCGCGCGCGCGTCAGCGCGGCCAACAACTCGCCGCCGAGGCGCTGTCGCAGCTTCTCGGGCAGGCTCCGAACCCGCCGCAGCTCGCTCGGGCTCTCGGGAGCGAGCGTCGCCAACTCCAAGAGGATCGGATTGGCCAGCACTTTGAACGGCGGCAGGTTGCGGCGTTCCGCCTCGCGCTCGCGCCAGACGTACAGCTCGCGCAGCGGCGCCCAGGCGGTCGAGGGCAACTGACGCGCACCCTTGATGCGCGCGAATTCCTCGGCGTCGAAGGGTCGCACCGGCGGCTCGAGCCCTTCGAGTCGTCGACACTCGCCCTCGAGGATCGCGAGCCGCCCCGCGGCCTCGAGGTCCGCCAGCATCAGCTCGCGTAGGCGGATCAAGTAGTGCGTGTCGAGCCGCGCGTACTGGATCTGCTCGCGCGTCAAGGGGCGCTTGGCCCAGTTCGAGCGCTGCTGCGACTTGTCGAGCTGAACGCCGAAGCGTTCTTCCAAGACCGAGGCGAGCCCGGGCGTCTTCGACCCCAGCGTCGCGGCCGCGACGCGCGTGTCGAACAGGTTCCGAAACTCGAAGCCGTAGTTCCGCTTGAAGATCAAAACGTCGTACTCACCGTCGTGGAAGATCTTGACGCGCGCCTCGTCCGCGAGGAGCGCGCCCAGCCCGTCGAGATCGACCTTCGCCAACGGGTCGAGGACGTAGTCGCTGCCGCCCGCCGTGAGCTGGATCAAACAGACGCTCTCGCGATACGCGAAGAAGCTGTCGGCCTCGGTATCGACCGCGATCGTCGGCTCGTCGGCAAGTCGGGCCAACATCTCGTCGAGCCCGCGCTGCGTGTCCACGAAGGTCGGAGGCGGAAGGGCGGCGGGGTCGGTCGTCGGTCGGTCGCTCGAGGTCACGCTGAGGAATCCATGAGGTGAGGGGCCCGGCCGAAGCACGTTGCTTCGCGGCGGGCCGGACTCGAGAGCGTAGCCCCCCACCGGACCGTTTCCAGGGGACCACCCGCCCTTTCGCGCTACCCGGCGACCGAATCGCCACGGAAGACGAAGTAGACCGCGCCCACGAGGCAGAGGCCGGCCCACAGGTAGTCGAGCTTGAGGGGCTGCCGGAGGTAGAAGAACGCGAAGGGCACGAAGACGGTCAGGGTGATGACCTCTTGCAGGATCTTGAGCTGGCCCACGTCGAAGCGCGTGAATCCGATGCGGTTCGCTGGCACTTGGAACAGGTACTCGAAGAGCGCCACGCCCCAACTGACGAGCGCCGCCACGATCCAGGGCTTGGCGCTCAGCTCCTTCAGGTGGGCGTACGAGATATGGTCAAGAGTTGTGGATGGAAATCTGATCCGATCAAGCGGCGAGTTC
>JBBDIB010000061.1:23433-99828 GCA_040880665.1 Planctomycetota bacterium | reverse complement strand
CCGTCAGGCTTTCGCCCATTGCGGAAGATTCTCGACTGCAGCCTCCCGTAGGAGTCTGGGCAGTGTCTCAGTCCCAGTGTGACGGATCGTCCTCTCAGACCCGCTACCCGTCATCGCCTTGGTAGGCCGTTACCCCACCAACAAGCTGATAGGCCGCAACCCCCTCCCCGAACAGCCGAAGCCGTTTACCCCATGAAAGATGCCTTCCAAGGGGACCATCTGGCATTACCCACCGTTTCCAGTGGCTATTCCAGTTTCAGGGGCAGGTTGGTTACGTGTTACTCACCCGTTCGCCGCTTTACTCGCCCGAAGGCTTTCGCGCACGACTTGCATGCCTAATCCACACCGCCAACGTTCGTTCTGAGCCAGGATCAAACCCTTCAATTTAGTGAATGAGTTGAATCTTGGTTGTGTTGTTTGGTCACGCGGACCGTCTCATTGACCCGAAGGCCGTGGAGGCGCATTCCGCGAGGCCAATGCTCGCACGAATTTCAAAGGTCACCCTGATTGTCAATGAACGATTGGTGTCCTCGCGTTCCCGGCGTTCCGACCGAGGGGTCGGTGGCCGCCGTAGCGTGTCGACACGCAACGACCATCAAAAGCCCGAGGACTTCGGAAGGTCGGCTGCGGATCGCTGCGTCGAGCCCGCAGCCGAAGCGCGGGTCGAGGCGAGGAACCGTGTTCTCAAAAGCAAGCGGAAGAGGTCGGCGAGGCGCGTCGGGGGGGGTCTCGGCGGGGGTGTCCCCCCGGGCGTCCCGTGTTCGTCTCGGCGTCGTTTCCTCAACCGCGAGCGAGGATCATAGGTCCTGGATGGGGTGGGTCAAGTCCGAGCAGCCCTTTTGGGCGAAAAACTGGTGAAGAATCGTAAGTGGCGTCCAGGCAAGGACTTACGTCGGGTCGAAAACTGCTCACTCGACCAGGATGGGCGCGAAACGCGGCAGGAGGGCGTACAGGAGCTCCACATCGGCGTTGTGCAGCCGCACGCACCCGCGCGAAGCGGCCGTTCCGACCGTGTTGGCCTGGTTCGTGCCGTGGAAGCCGAGGCTCAGGTTGTTCTCGGTTCCATCGGCGTCCCACCACGCGATCCAGCGGCTGCCCAGCGGGTTCTGGGGGTCGCCGAAGGGCACGGGCGCCTGCCCCTTCGGGAAGTGCCAAGGATCCTTCTCGAACGCACCGGCGGCGTAGCGGCCGGGGATGGTCTCTTGGCCCGCGGCCCCCACCGCGCACTCCCAGGCGGCGGCAACCTCGTCCCCCATCAGCACGAAGAGCATGCGCAAGTCGATGTCCACGCGCACGCTGACCTCCTCGGTGGGTACGCGCAGCACGTCGCCGGGGTGGATCAAGTCGCCTTGGATCCCGTTCACGTGCGCCACCAGCCCGGAGCTGATGCGGCGGTTCGGGTGTTCGCGCCGGTAGCGCGCGAGCACGCTGGAGAGGCTGTCGCCGCGCTCGACGACGACCTCGGCGTGGGGCCAGGCCCCGCGCGGATTCCAACGGTGCCGCTCCTGCGCCTCGTTGAGCCGCTGCGCCCAATCGAGCACACGCGCGCGCGACGGCTGCCAGGGCGCGTCCAGCTCGGCCAGCAAGAGATCGGAGAGCCCCGTTACGGCTTGCGGCCAACCCTTCGCCGCCAGGTCGTCGAGGACGAGCTGTTCCGCCGCCAACATACTCATGGCGAGCGCCAGGGGCCCGTGCGCCAGGGCGCTGACGGGGCGTAGCGGCGGGCGCGTGCCCTCCATCTGCGCCCGCAGGAAGCGCTCGTCGAGTTCGGGCAACGCGCCGCGAATGCCCTGCGCGACAGTGCGCGCACCGGCGAGATCGCCGCGGTAGGCGCGCCCGAAGGCCAGGATCGCGCGGCCCCGATCTTCGCTGAGCGCGGCGCCCAAGCGCTCGATGCGTTCCTCCAGCGCAGCGCAGCGCTCGTGCACCATCGCGCGCGCCAACTCGATCTCTTCCGGCCCGGCTTGCGCCACGCCTTCGAAGTCGTCGAGCCAGGTGGGCGCGCTGCTCGCCGGACCGGAAGCTCCGTTGGACGGAGCCTCGCTCCGGGGGTCCGGCAGGCTGCGGGCCGGACCCGCGCTCGACTGCGCGGCAGGCCGCGCGGGGAGCGTCGCGCCCGCCGGCCGCTCCAGGAAGCCGGCCTGGCCGTTCGGCGCGGCGCCGACCACCTCCCCCTCCTGCCCGGCGGGATAGAACTTGAGGATGGCGAAGAAGGCGAGGACAACAGCGAGGAAGAGCAGCAGGGGGCGCATGGGCTTCGTGAAATCGTCGAGGTGAGCGGGACGTCGGCCAGTCTAGCCCGCGCCGCCTCCGATGTACCCCCGACTCAGTACCCCCGACTCGCGCGCTCCCCCTGGACGCACAAGAGGCCGAACGCGGCGGGCGTTCGGCCTCTTGGCAGGTTTGGAAGGCCCCAGCGATGCCGTGTCCGTCGTTCCTCTGAACCGTCAAGGTTCAGGTGGGCCCGACGCTGGACGGTTCTGCCGTCCACAACAGAGAGGGGCCCGGGGCTCGAGATTAGGCTCAGGGGACTTGTCAGGATCACCTGCACCGCCAGGGTGGCTTCCAGACGCGAAACGTAGCCCACGGGCGCCGCGCTTGCTCGTGGGAATCCCGCGAAGCTCGTGCGAAGTTGCGCCGCGGCGGCCTACCAGGCCTCGGCGCGAATCGCCTGCACGATGCGGTCGGCGAGTGCGAGCGCGCGACGCCCGGCCTCCCCGTCGACCTCCTGCGGCGTGCCGTCGCGCACCGCGCCGAGGAAACTCGCGAGTTCCGCCTGCAACGGGCGCTCGCCGTCGCCGAGTTCGAGCTCCGAGACCTGCAACACCTCCGACGTCACGAACTCGGGCCGCGCCGCCAGCTCCGCGGGGTCGAGGCGCTTCAACTCCTCGCGGCCCTCCTCCCAGCGCGGGCCCTTCTGCACGACGAGCCCGTAGTTCTTCTGGAAGTCGAGGCTGACGTAGCTCTGACTCGAGAACAACCGGAACCGCCGCATCGGGCTCAACGAAACGCGGCTGGCCGTCACGTTCGCGCGCGCACCGTTCGCGAACACGAGCCGCACCGACGCCATGTCCTCGGCGTCGGTCAGGATCTCGCCGCCGACCGCGTCGATCGCTTCGACCTCGCTCTGCATCAGGTGCGTCACCAGATCGAGGTCGTGGATCATCAGGTCGTGCACAACGCCGATGTCGAGGCTGCGAAAGCTGAACGCCGTCAACCGGTGGCACTCGATGAAGCGCGGGACGATGCCCAGCGCCTTGACCTTCCGAACTCCGGGTTGAAAGCGCTCGACGTGCCCCACCGCGAGTGCCGCGCCACCCTTCTGGGCGGCGGCCAGGATGCGGTCCGCCGACGCGAGGTCGTGCGCGATCGGCTTTTCGACCAAGCACGCGATGCCCCGCTCGAGCAGTGGGACGGCCAGCTCCGCGTGCAGCGTGGTCGGCGCCGCGATGACGACGGCTCGCACGCGCTCCGGCAGTTCAGCCGCTGCGCCGAACGCCCGCGTGCCCAGCTCCTCGGCGAGGGCGGCGGCGCGCGCGGCGTCGGCATCGACGACACCGACGAGTTCGGCGGCCTCCGAGCCCGCCAGGATCCGCGCATGGATCGAGCCGAGGTGTCCGACGCCGAGGACCGCGACCGGAAGCGGCGCGACGCTCAATGCGCGCCTCCGGCGGCCACGCCCTCCATGCGGCGCTGACCGGCGGCGAGGAAGTCCTCGCGCAACGTCTCGCGAAAGCGGCCCTTCGAGCCCAGCTCGGTGCGCTTGAGCTCCTCGAGCAACATGGCCACCAGTCCGCCGACGCCCTGCTCCTCGAGCTGACCGACGATGCGGTGCCGCGGCTGTCCGGAGCGGTAGATCAGGCGAAAGACGTCGCGCAGCTCGCGAATCTCTTCCCGATCGAAGCCCGAGCGTTCCAGCCCGATCACGTTCACCTTGCGCACGCGCGCGGGGTGTCCTTCGAGGATCATGAACGGCGGCACGTCCTGGATGACGCGCGTCATGCCGCCGACGTACGCGTGCTGTCCCACCGAGACGAACTGGTGCGCGGCCGCGGCACCGTTGATGATCGCGCCGGTTCCGACGTAGACGTGCCCGGCCAGGAGCGCGTTGTTGGCCAACATCACACCGTCGGCGATCTCACAGTCGTGGGCCACGTGCGAGCAGGCCATGAACAAGCAGTGCGAGCCGATACGCGTCAACGCCCCGCCCTTGACCGTGCCACGATTGATCGTCACGAACTCGCGCACGGTGTTGTGATCACCGATCTCGAGGCACGTCGGCTCGTCCTCGTAGGAGAGGTCCTGCGGACGCCCGCCGATCGAGGCCTGCCCGACGATCCGGTTCTCCTTGCCGATCGTCGTGACGCCGTCGATCACGACCTGGGCGCCGATGTGCGTCCCGTCGCCGACGCGCACGTGCGGGCCGATCACGGAGTACGGACCGACGTGGACGTCTTCGCCCAGCTCGGCACCCGAGGCGACGACGGCGGTCTTGTGAATCGTTCTGGCCATGGCTCGTGAGGAAGTAGCGGGAACAGCCCTTTAGGGTTCGACCATCGTGAATGTGAGAGTGGCCTCGCAAACGACGCGGCCGGCGACAGATCCTTGACCTTTCACCTGGGCCAACTCGCCCTTCATGCGGGTCGTCTCGACCTCGATGCGCAACTGGTCGCCGGGCTCGACGGGTGCGCGCAACTTGACCTTGTCGATCGACCACAAGACGGCCAGCTTGCCGGTGTGCTCGAGTTTGCGCAGCAAGAGCACGCCCGCGAGCTGCGCCATCGCCTCGAGCTGGAGCACGCCCGGCATCAGCGGTCGGCCGGGGAAGTGCCCCTGGAAGAACGGCTCGTTGATCGAGACGTTCTTGACCGCGACGGCACGCTGATAGCCCTCGACCTCGACCACCCGATCGATCAACAGGAACGGATACCGATGCGGCAGCATGCGCATCACCTCGCGCACGTCCATGCCCGTCTCGCGCTGGATCAGCCCGCCGGTCTCTTGACGCACCATCTCGTCCGCGAGCCGTCGCACGAGGTCCGCGTTCGTCTTGTGTCCCGAGCGTGTTGCGATGATGTGTGCTTCGAGGTCCGCGCCCAGGAGATGCAAGTCGCCGATCAGATCGAGCAGCTTGTGCCGGACAGGCTCGTCGGGCATCCGGAGGCGCGTCTCGGGGTCGCCGAGCACGAGCGTGTTCTCGCGGGTCGCGCCCTTGCCAAGCCCGGCGGCGCGCAGGAACTCGACCTCCGACGCCAAGCAGAAGGTGCGCGCCGAAGCGATCTCCGACTCGAAGGTCTCGGGCGTGACGAAGACTTGATAGGAGCCGCCCTCGACCTCGGGATCGTTGAACGACGCGATGTACTGCAGCGTCAACCCCGGTTGCTCGGCGGGCAGAGCGACGAGTGTGGCGCTGCCGTCACGCACGTAGATCGGCGCCTCGAGCCGGAACGCGCGCGCCTCCGCGCGTTGCTCGACGATGCCCGCCTGGCGGAACAGCTCGACGAGCTCGCGGCCGGAACCGTCCATGCCGGGCATCTCCGAGCCCGACAGTTCGACGCGCAGGTTGTCCACCTGCATGCCGCTGCAGACGGCCAGGAGGTGCTCGACGGTGTCGACCTCGCTGGCGCCGTTGCGCAGCCGCGTGCGGCGATCCTTCATCTCGTAGTAGCGGATGTTCGCCGGGATCGGCTGGGCGTCCGCGACGTCGGTGCGCACGAACTCCACCCCGGTGCCCTGGGGTGCCGGAAGGATGCGGCACTTGACGTTCTCGCCCGAGTGCAAGCCCGCGCCCGCCAGTTCCACGGGGCTACGAAGTGTTCGTTGTTGTCGGATCACGTGGCGGGTCCGTCGGGGGAATCGGTCTCGAGCTCGGCGACGCGGGCGGCCAGCCGCTTCAGTTCCTTCGCGAGCTCGGGCAGCTTCGCAACCAGGTGGAGCTGACGGAAGGCTTCCTTCTGGGCGATCGCGGGCGAGCCGAAGTAGTCGGCGCCGCCCGCGAGGTCGCGGGACACGCCGGACTGGGCTGCGACGCGCGCGCCGTCGCCGATCGTCACGTGCCCGACGACGCCGACCTGTCCGGCCAGGATCGCACGCGCCCCGATCGTCGAGGAGCCCGCGATGCCCGCTTGCGCGATCAACAGCGCGCCCGGGCCCACGGTCACGTTGTGCGCGACGTGGACGAGGTTGTCGATCTTCGCCCCGCGGCCGATGCGCGTCGCGCCGAAGCGCGCGCGGTCGATCGTGCAGTTCGCGCCGATCTCGACGTCGTCCTCGACGAGGACGGTGCCGCACTGCGGGATCTTCTCCCAGCCGTCACGGGTCGGCTCGAAGCCGAAACCGTCGGAGCCGAGCACGCAGCCCGCGTGCAACACGCAGCGCGCGCCGATCTCGACCCCATGATAGAGCACGACGCCTGCGTGCAGCTCCGACGCGGCGCCGATCGTGACATCCGGACCGACGATGCAGCCGGCGTGCAGCACGGCGCCCGCTCCGACCTCGCTGCGCGCGCCGACGACGCACAGCGGTCCGATCGCCGCTTCGGGCGAAATGCGGGCGCTCTCCTCGACCACGGCGCTGGGATGCACGCCAAGCGGCGGCCGCGGCGGGCGCGGACGGAAGCGCTCGATCGCCCGCGTGAACGCGCGGTTGGGATCGCGGGCGCGCAACAGGACGAGGTCGTCGCGCTCGACGGCCTGCTCGAGCCCCACGAAGACGGCGCCGGCGCGGGTCGTCGCCAGCGCGGGCTCGTACTTCGGGTTGGCGAGGAAGCTGACGTCCTCGGGCCCCGCGGTCTCGAGGGACGCGAGGCCGGTCAACTGGCGCGAACCGTCGCCCTCCAGGGCGGCGTCGCAGGTCGAGGCAAGCTCGAAGGCGGTGATCGAATTCATCGGAAGGGACTCGGAAAAGAGGGGGAGTCCCGCGAGCCTGCCTACTGTGCGACCTGGCTCGTGTGGGGGTCGGGCTAGTGTGTACCCACCGCCCCATGCCTTGTCAACTTAGCCCTACCCACGCCCGTCATAGGGCTCTGGCGGCCGGCGCGGCTCCCCCGCCGGCCGTCAGAAGCCGATGTTGAAGTCGAGGACCTGCGTGTCGTCGTCGTCCTCGGACACGAGGGGCCAGCCGAAGCTGAACGTGATCGGCAGCGGCACGCTGATGCCGAACAGGACGCCCACGCTGACGCGCAACTGATCCGGATCCAGCGAGAACTCGTCGGGGTCGAGAATGCTCGTATCGATGAAGAAGCCGCCGTGCAGCGTCTCGATCTCGCGGTAGGTGCCCGGCTGCGTCGTCGTCGTCAACGGGTGGCGATACTCGAGCGTGGTGTAGAGGTAGGTTTCGCCGCCCAACGGCTCACCCTTCTCGAACGGACCGACGCCGCGGAAGTCGAAGCCGCGCATCACGCGACCGCCGAGGAAGTAGCGTTCGGTGTACGGCACGAAGTCGTCGTCGCCCAGTGCGAACGCGGAACCGAGGCGCGCTCCGAAGCGCCAACGATTGCTGGCCGAACCGTCCTCGATCCCGAACTCGTCGTAGAAGTCGAAGATGACGTCGGTCGAGAGGAACTCGTAGTCCGAACCCGTCGCCGCGTGGAACAACTGATGGTTCCAACTGAAGTTGACGCCGTTGCGCGGACTCAAGCGGTTGTCGACGGTGTTGTAGCTGTACCCGAAGTCGAGGTGGCCGAGATTGTTGCGACCCTCTTGATCCTTCAGCGTGGCCGGGACGCTCAGGGGGTCGGAGAGCGACGGCTCGCCGCCTTCCGAGAGGTCGCTGACGTCGACGTCCCCGTAGGTGAAGCCGAGGAAGAGCGAACTGTCCGGACCCAACCGATACCCGACGCGCGCCGACAGTTCGTCGCGCTCCTCGTCGTGCGAAGAGAAGCCGCGAAAGCGCTTGCGCGCCGAGAGGCGCAGGCTGATAGCCCGCCGATGTCGGCGAAACAGGTCGGGCTCGAAGAACATCATCTCGTACGTCGAGAAGCGCGTGCCGGGCTGCAACTGCAACCGCAGCGTCTGCCCGGCGCCGTGGAAGGCCTCGTGGCTGGTGAACTCGTCGAGCGTGCTGAAGAGCGAACTCGGCGGACGACCGATGTCGAAGTTCTCCTTCGTCAGGTTGATCGAGCCGAACGCGCCGCCCGTCGACGTGATGCCGCCGTTGATGCCGAAGTTGACGCCGCCGCCCTCCTCGACCGTGTAGACCAAGTCCTTCACGCCGGGTACGCCCGTGTCGATGAAGTCGAAGGTCGGCGGACGGTGCTCGACGACGTTGAACGGGTCCGAGAAGAAGCCGGTACCCTCGATGCGGTTCCGCGCGCGACGAATTCGGTCGAGGTCGGCGACGTCACCGGGATCGAGGTCGATACGGTCGCGGATGACGCGATCGCGCGTGAAGCGGTTGCCACGGATGCGGATCTCGCGCAGCGTCTGCTGGCGTCCCTGCTGGATCCGATAGACGACATCGACGACGGGTTCGTCCTCGTGATAGACGACCTCGGGCTCGAGGAACTGGAACCGCTCGTCGCCCAGCGACGGATGGTCGAGGTACCCGCGCGAGCCGTAGTAGCTGCCGATCGAGCGCGCGTCGGCGCGCAACGTGGCGACCTCGTAGACCTCGCCGGGGCCCAGCTCGAGGAGCTCGGTCAGCTTGGTTTCGTCGAATAGGAGCTCGACCGACTCGAAGTCGGGCAGCCCGCGCTCGTTCGTTCCGCGCCGCTCGACCGCGTCAATCCGCAGCGACCCGACGCGGTACTGTGGGCCCTCGTCGACGGCGATGTGGATCTTCACGCGATCACGTTCGGAGTTGAACTCGAGCAGCGCCAACTCGACGACCACGTTCAGGTAGCCGCGATCGCGGTAGACGTTGCGCATCGCGACCAGGTCGGCCTCGAGGACGTCGCGGTCGAACGACCTCTTCAGCAAGCCGAAGAAGCGCGGCCCGCGCAGCTCCATGCCGCTGAGCTTCTGGATGCCGTCGCGAAAGAACCCCCAACCCACGTCGGGCATGGCGTCGTTGCCGGTGACGACGACGTCGCTGACGCGCACGCGCGGCCCTTCGATGATCTTGAAGATCACGTCGGGCGGAACCTCGAGACCCGTCTCG
This sequence comes from Planctomycetota bacterium, assembly GCA_040880665.1. Classification (GTDB taxonomy): domain Bacteria; phylum Planctomycetota; class UBA1135; order UBA1135; genus JBBDIB01. The sequence goes on along the minus strand of JBBDIB010000061.1, from coordinate 90,729 downwards.
GGATCGGTGCCGCCGGGTCGCTCGACGACCTCGACCTCCGCGAAGGCGAAGCCCTTGCCCCGATAGCCGCGCAGGATGCGTTCGCGCATGCGCGGTGCTTGATACAGGAACAGCTCGGAGCCGACGAACAAGCGCGCCCATTCGCGCAGCTCACTCTCGTCGACGGAGTCGTTGCCGAGGAAGCGCGGCTCGAGGTCGAGCGGTTGCTCCTCCACCTCTAGTAGCAGCTCCAGGCGCGAGGGATCCTCGACGCCCGCCTCGTCCAGCGCGATCGCATAGCGCACGGTCGCGCGCACGCGGTACGCATCGAACAGGCGTCGAATACCGCGCGCGATCGCATCCTCGTCGATCGGCGCGCCGACCTCTTGCCCCAACGTCGCGATGAGTTGCTCCGCCCGATAGCGTCGGTTGCCGACGACCTCGAGGCTCGCGACGACAGGCTCGGTCGCCGCCGGCGGCGTGGGTTGATCCGACGTGTCCTGAGCGCGCAGCTCGGGCGAGCCGACGAGCGCGAAGACGATGAGGGTCGGGCCGAGAACGAAGCCGTTCACAGGGTGATCGCCTCGGCCGCCTGCGGTGCGCGGTCCTCGAAGCGCATCTGGCTCGGGAAGAAGTTGAGCTTCACCGAGCCGGTCGGGCCGTTGCGGTGCTTGCCGATGATGACTTCGGCCAAGTTCTCGTACTGGGGATCGCCCCGGTACTGCGCGTAGTACTCGGGCCGGAAGAGCATCATCACGACGTCGGCGTCCTGCTCGAGCGAGCCCGACTCGCGCAGGTCCGACAACAGCGGTCGCTTGTCGTCGCGCGATTCGACCTGCCGCGAGAGTTGCGCCAGCGCGATCACGGGTACCTCGAACTCACGCGCGACAGCCTTCAGCGTCCGCGAGATGTTGCTGATCTCCTGCTGGCGGCTCTCCGACTTCGGGAACGTCAGGAGCTGCAGGTAGTCGACGAGGATCATGTCGAGCCCGTGCTTGGCCTTGATGCGGCGCGCGCGGCTGCGCACGGCGAGGGCCGTGAGGTTCGACGAGTCGTCGATAAAGATGTTCGTGCGGCTGAGCTCGTCGGCCGCGTTCGCCAACTCCGCGCGATCGTCCGCGGGGATCTGGCCGGTGCGCAAGCGATGGGCATCGACGCGCGCACGCGTACACAGCATGCGGTTGACGAGCTGCTGCCGCCCCATCTCGAGGCTGAAGAGCAGCACGCTGGGCTTGCGGTCCAGCCACTCGGGCTGCGACATGGCGGCGCGCTCGCAGACGTTCAACGCGAACGCCGTCTTCCCCATCGAAGGCCGCGCCGCCAGGATCAAGAGGTCGCCCGCGTTGAGGCCGCAGAGCATCTGATCCAGGTCGAGGAAGCCCGTCGTCACGCCCGTGAGTCCGTCGCGATGCGTCATCGCGTCGATGCGTCGGAACGTGTCCTTGATCGCGTCGGAGATCGACGCGACCTGCGAGCCGCGTTCGTCGCGCGAGAGGCGGAACATGCGCTGCTCGCACTCGTCCACGAGATCGCGGACCGCTTCGCCGTCGGGCCGCGTTTCGTAGGCCGAGCGCACCATCTCCGTCGCTTCGTGGATCAGCCGGCGTAACGTCGCGCTCTCGGCGACGAGCGTCGCGTGGTAGGCGGAGTGCGCGGACGTCGTGATCGTCGAGGACAGCTCGATCAGGTACTCCGAGCCCCCCACCGCCTGGTACGCGTCCATCGCGCGCAAGGCCTGACCGACGCTGACGAAGTCGACGGGATCGTTGCGCTCGTGCAAGCGCTCCAAGCACTCGAACAGGAGCTGGTGCCGCTTCGCGTAGAAGTCCTCCGCTCGCACGACTTCGGCGACTTCGCCGATGCGCTCGGGGTCGAGCAACAGCGCGCCCAGCAGCGCTCGCTCGGCCTCGTCGTTCTTCGGGGGTGTCCTTCCTTCGCCTGCGCTGTTCATGGGGGGCGCGCGAGGATAGCGACAGCGCGTGACCGATGCGAGAACGCGCGACCCCTCGAACGAGGAGCCGCGCGTTCTACGTGAGGAGCGCGCGACGGCGCGCGGATCCTCCGGACCCATTCCGAACCCGTCGCTGGGCCGTCGCTAGGAAGCCTCGACCATGATGGTGACGCTGGCGAAGTGCTCGCCGTGGACGTGGATCGCGACCTCGTGCTCGCCGAGCTTCTTGATCGGCTCGGCAAGGCGCACGTCCTTCTCGTCGACGGGATGCCCGGCGGTCGCCAGCATCTCGACGATCTTGGCCACCGAAACCGACCCGTACAGGCTGCCGCCCTCGTCGCACTTCTCCGCGGTCAAGAGGCGTAGGTTGCCGAACGCCTCGACACGCCGCTCGATGTCGGCTTGCTGCGCGGCCATCTCGGCGTGATAGCGCTCGCGCTTCTTGGCGTAGGAGCGGACGTTCTCGGGCGTCGCCTCGGTGGCGATCCGGCGCGGGAGGAGGTAGTTACGCGCGTAGCCGGGGGCCACGTCGACGACGTCGCCGACGATGCCCAGGTTCGGCACGGACTCGCGCAGCAGGACTTTCATGTTTGCCATGGTTCTTGTTTCCTCCTAGACCACGAAGGGCAGTAGGCCGAGGTGGCGCGCGCGCTTGATGGCGCGCTTCAGGTCTCGCTGACCTTGGGCGTTCAAGCCCGTGCGGCGGCGCGAGAGCATCTCGCCCTGCGGGCTGATGCACTTTTCGAGCAGCTCGAGGTCCTTGTAGTCGATCTCGATGTCCTTCCGGATCTCGAGGACGGGCTTCTTGCGTTCGAAGGCCATGGCCTAAGCCTCCGTGGTGGTTGCGGTTTCGGTGGGTTGTTTCGGTTCCGCAGGCTTGCGAACGGCGCCCGGGAGCGGCCGTCCGCTCTTGAAGCCGTCGTTGCGCGGCTCGTCGTCGCCGAAATCGTCGCTGCCGTCGTCGTCGTCGTCCGAGGACTCGCGCGGCTCGTCGGCTTCGTCGTAGGCGTCGTCGGGCGGCTCGGGCACCTCGAAGGTGCCCTCGTTCTCGATCTCGGAGGCCTTGAGCTCCACTTCGGGCACTTCGCCCTCGTGGCGCAGGATGAGGTGCCGCAGGCAGAACTCTTGGATCTCGAGATCCCGGTTCAGCGCAGCGTGCGCGTCGTGCGGCAGCTTGAAGAAGCTCAGGAGGTAGGTCGCCCGGTTCTTCTTCTTGATCGTGTAGGCGAGCCGGCGCTCGTCCCAACGGCGGGCGGTCACGAGCGACCCCCCGTGCTTCTCGATCAGCCCGACGACAGACGCCTTCGCACGGTCCCAACCGGACCGGACGACGTCGTTGTCGATCAGGAACATTCCTTCGTAGGTGTTCATGGATTCTTCGTAGTTGTGGCCGCCCCCGGCTGGGGAAACTGCTTCGGTGTCACCACTCGGGTGTCACTCCTTCCAGCGGCTGTGGAACCGCGACATGCACTCGTCGAGATCGCCGGTCTCGAGCCAGAAGAGAATCGCCTCCGCCGCTTCGCGCACGGAGATCGCCATCTCGACCGACTCGCGTTCGTCGAACCGTCCCAGGACGTGTCGCGCCGCGTCGGTTCCCGACCGCCCGATTCCTACGCGGAGTCGTGGAAAACGGTCGGAGCCCAAACATTCGATGATCGAGCGCATCCCCTTCTGGCCACCCGCCCCCCCGTGGGGCCGGATGCGCAGTTGCGCGGGTTCGAGATCGAGGTCGTCGTAGACGACCAGGATCCGTCCGGGATCGAGTGCTTCGGTTCCGGCGGCCCAACGCGCGAGAGGAGCGACGACGGTTCCCGACAGGTTCATGAAGGTCTCGGGCTTGACGAGCAGCGCGCTGGGAGTCTCCGAGCGCGCACATCGAAAGGCCTGGGGGCCGACATATCCGTCGAGAGCGCGTCCGCGCCCAAAGAGCAAACCCTTCGCTCGCCCCAGTTCCTCGACCACGGCGAACCCGACGTTGTGGCGGGTGTCGACGTACTCGGGTCCTGGATTGCCGAGACCCACCACGAGACGTTCCGTGCGGCGGGGCATCGAGGTAAAGATCGAAGGGAAGCCCTCGCCCTGACCTTCCGGGGATCCGGAACGTCCGAGACGAGGGCCGAACAGAATAGAGCCTGGGCCGCAGGGCGCAAGCCCCCGCGGGGCGGGCTGGCACCCGAGGCGCTGGCCGGGAGCGAAAAGCTAGGCTTCGGGGCTCGGCTTGACGACTTCAGTCTCGTCGTCGTCCTCGTCCTCGTCATCCGTGGCTTCCTCGCGCACGGTCGACACGATCGCGATGGTCGTCTCGGGATCCATCGCCAGCTCGACGCCGGGCGGCAGCACGAGGTCCTTGGCGTGCAGCACGGAGCCGACCTCCATGCCGTCCACGGAGACCTCGACGCCGTCCGGAATCTCGGACGGCACGGCCTCGATGGTGATGTGGGCGACGAGGTGGTTCAGCACGCCGCCGCGCACCATTCCGGTGAAGGTCAGCTCGACCTCGGCCTCGGTCTTCTCGCCGCGGACGACGTGCCGGAACTCCACGTGGAGGATCTGCCCGGAGAACGTGTCCCAGTGCAGTTCGTTGATTAGAGCGGCCTCGCTCTTCCCGTCGTACTCGAGGTCGAAGAGGTGCTCGTGCGCGCGGCGCGCAGTCAGGAGCTGGTCCTCGTCGATGGACAGGTGCAGCGGTTCGTGCAGCTTGGACTGGAGGCTGATCGGGACGCGGCCTCGCAGGCGCAGCTTGCGCGCGGCACGCGTGCCGAGCTTTTCACGGACGATGGCTTGGAGAGTAGCGCTCATGGAGTGGTGTCCCTGGATGGTTGGAAACGACAGGGGAACGAAGGCGCGGGCGCCGAGGAGCGCGGCGTCCGGCCGACAAGAGGGCGAAGAGCCTACACGGCGCCGTCGAAATGGTCGAACAGAACCGAGAGGGACTTCGATTCGTGTAGGTGCTTCACCGCCCGCGCGAGCAACGGGGCGATGGAGACCTCCTCGAGGTGCTTGGGGATGCTGCCGCGCCGGGGGATGGTGTCCGTGACCAGGATCTTGTCCGCCGGGCAGGAATCCAGCCGCTCTACCGCCGGGCCGCACAGCACCGCGTGCGAGACCGCCAGGACGATCTGCTTGGCGCCGTGGAGCCGACAGACCTTGGCCGCTTCGGAGATCGAGCCGCCGGTCGAGATCATGTCGTCGACGATGATCACGTTGGAGCCCTCGACGCGGCCGATGACGTGCTCGACCGCGATCTCGGAGCCCGAGATCCGCCGCTTGTCGACGATCGCCAGATCGGCCCCCAGAACCTTCGCATAGCTGCGGGCCATCTTGATGCCACCCACGTCCGGCGAGACGATCACCGGCTTTTCGATCGCCAGCTCGCGAATGCGGTTCAAGAGCACCGGCTTCGCGTAGAGGTGATCCACGGGGATGTCGTAGAAGCCCTGGATCTGCGCCGCGTGCATGTCGATCGTCAGGAGGCGATCGGCGCCCCCGTGGGTCAGCGTGTTCGCCACGACCTTGGCGCTGATCGGGACGCGGCCCTCGTCCTTGCGGTCCTTCCTGGCGTAGCCGTAGTACGGCATGACCGCCGTGATGCGGCCGGCCGACGCGCGCCGCAGCGTGTCGAGCAGCAGCAACAGCTCGATCCAGTTCTCGTTGACCGGCGGGCACAACGGCTGCAGCACGAAGCAGTCGGCGCCGCGCAGGTCGTCGTTGATCTTGATGTCGATCTCGCCGTCCGGAAAGCGGCCCACGTGGCAGTCCCCCAGCTCCATCTCGAGGCAATCGGCGATGCGCTGCGCCAGCACCGGGTGCGCGGAACCCGCGATCAGGCGGACGTCGTCGGAGAAGTAGGGGCTCGTCACGGGGGGGCTCGTCGGGGCCGGGAGGAAGTTCGGGGGGGGGGCCGGCGCGACGCGCCGCTTGCTCTTTGCGTGAAGTCGGTCGACCGAGAGCGGCTCGAGCGGGGCGCTCAGCGCTTCTTCGGCAGCGGGCGCGCGGGCACCCCGACCCAGGCCTCGCCGGGCGGGATCGACGCATTGCGGGTGACGACCGCGCCGCCACCGGTCAGAGCGTCGTCCCCCACCGCGCAGGGGGCGATCAGCACCGAGCCCGAACCGACGAACGCGCGGTCGCCGATCGTCGTCAGGTGTTTGTGCGTGCCGTCGTAGTTGGCGACGATCGTGCCCGCGCCGATGTTGGCCTTGGCGCCGATCGTCACGTCGCCGAGGTACGTCAGGTGCTTGGCCTTCGTCCCCGGACCGACGACGGCTTTCTTGGCTTCGCAGAAGTTGCCGATCTCGGCGCCGTCCGCGAGGCGCGTCCCCGCGCGCAGATGCGTGAACGGGCCGACCTCGCAGCGCTCGCCGATCACGACGTCGCCGCGAATCACGGTGCAGGGCAGGATCTCGGTGCCGGCGCCGATCGTGACGCCGTGGTCGATGTACGTCGTCGCGGGATCGATGATCTTGACGCCGTTCTCGAGATGCTGCTCGAGGATGCGCATCTGGATCGCCGTGCGCGCTTCGGCGAGATGCGCGAGCGTGTTGATCCCGATCGCGTCGCTCGGATCCTCCAACTCCACCGTGGCGATCGTGTCGCCGCGCTCGGCGATGCGCGTCAGGACATCCGTCAGGTACAGCTCGCCCTGCGCGTTGTTGCGCTCGAGCTCGGGCAGGAGCAGCTCGAGGTCCTCGACCAGGAACGCGTAGACGCCGACGTTGACCTCGCGGATCGAGCGCTGCTTGGGCGACGCGTCGCGCTCCTCGACGATGCCGCGGAACGCTCCGTCGTCCGAGCGCAGGATGCGGCCGAAGCCGCGCGGCTGATCGACGATCGCGGTCGTCGCCGCGGCGCGCGCGGCCTTCAGTTGTCCCACCAGCCGCACCAACGACTCGGCGCGCACCAGCGGCATGTCGCCGTAGAGCACGACGCACGATCCGCCGACGCCGCGAAAGTTCGCCAGCGCGACCTCGACCGCGTGTCCGGTACCGTACTGCACGGATTGGTGCGCGAACGTGATGCGCGGATCGCTCTCGAATTGCTCGACGTACTCGCGCACCGCGGCCTCCGCGTGCCCGGTGACGACGACGATGCGCTCGGGATCGAGCGCCCGCGCTTGGTCGAGCACCCAACCGAGGAGCGGCCGGCCGCAGACTTCGTGCAGCACCTTCGGCAGGGCCGAACGCATGCGGGTGCCCTGGCCTGCAGCCAAGACGACGACGGTTCCGGCGCTCTGCATGGATTACCTGCGTGGAAGGGCCTCCGCACGAAGGCGGGGCGAACGGGGAGCGCTGGGGAACGTACGTGCCTTGGCCAGCGAGGTCAACGACGCCCGACGACTCGGCCGAGAACCTCGAGCGCGAGCGCCTCGTAGCGCGCCGCGACGAACAGGTGATCGCGGCTGAAGCCCGAGATCGCGCCCAGCGGCACGCCGGCTGCGGCCAACGCGGACGTGACGTGGGCCAGGAAGCCGACGACCTCCCAGCCCATGGCGGCCTCGAAGCGAATCCAGACCAAGTCGCGCTCGACGCGCGCGTCGTCGAGGCCTACGAGCAGCCTGTCGGCCAGCGCTTCGGTGACGAGTACGGTCGTCTCGCCGCTCTCGCGCACCAGTTGCCAGGGTTCTGGCAGGTCGGCCGCCGCCAGGTCGGCCAGCAGCGCCAACGGCAACCGACTGGCCGTTCCGATCAAGGCGAAGCGTCCCGGCTCGACGCCGAGAGTCATCGCCGCCAGCGCGGCCTCGAGCGTCTCCGCCACTTCGCGTGTCATCTGTTCCGGCTCCTCCGAATCGGTATCCTCTCCCCGCGTGTCCCAGACCTCCACTCCTTTCCTGCGCGGGCTGTCGCTCTTCATCGGCTGGCTGGCCGACCGACGCATCCCGACGACGCTGCGGCCCTTCGTGCTGGGCACCTTCGCGCGCTTCACGGGGGCTGACGCGAGCGAAGCGGCGCTGGACGCCAAGGGCTACTCCAGCGTCTCAGCGTTCTTCGTGCGCCGCTTGAAGGAAGGCGCGCGCCCGCTCGACGCGGACGGCCGCGCGCTCGTCTCGCCCTGCGACGGCAAGATCCAAGCCGTCACGAAGATCGAGCGCGGCGTGATCCTGCAGGCCAAGGGTCGCCCGTACACCGTCGACGAGATCCTCGGCGAGCCGGTGCCCGAGCTCGAGGGCGGCGTCGCCTGGACGATCTACCTGGGGCCCCGCGACTACCACCGCGTGCACACGCCCTTCGACGCGCGCCTGGAGCACGTGCGCTGGCTGCCCGGTGCGCGCTATTCGGTCCAGCCCAAGGTGCTGGCCAAACGCCTCAAGGTGCTCTCGATCAACGAGCGGGCGGTGCTGCGGCTCGGCACCGAGTTCGGCCACGCGTACCTGGTCCTGGTCGGCGCGCTCAACGTCGGCCGCATCCGCGTGGTCGGCGTGGAGCACGGAACGACGCCCGCGGCGCCGCTCGACCGACCGCGCGGTAGCGAGCTGGGTCGCTTCGAATTGGGCTCGACCGTGGTGCTGCTGCTGCCGCCGGGCGTCGCGACGCCGATCGAGGGGCTCGTACCGGAGACGCAGGTGCGCCTCGGGCGTCCCATCGGCCGCTTCGAAAAGGCTTCCGACGGGCCTTCCGAGGAGACACGGTGAGCGCGGGCGCCGCCCCCGAGCTGCTGGAGCTCGCGCTCGCGACGCTCGCCGGCGATCGGCCGGCGCTCGAACGGCTCGTCGCCGCCGGCCGACCCGATCGCCGCTGGCGCGAGACGCTGCTGCAGACGGCGCTGTTCGCGGGCATTCCGCGCGTGGTCGCGGCCTGGGGCCACGTCTCGGCGGCCGGCGGGCTGGGCGCCCCGGACGGGGACGAGCTGCTCGAAGCCGACGATCCGGACGCAGCGGGCGCGGCATGTTTCGCCGAGGTCTACGGCCGAGGCGCGGAGGCGGTCCACACGAGCCTCGTCGACTTCCATCCCCTCTTCGCGCGCTGGATCCGCGAGTTCGCCTATGGACGCGTCCTGGCGCGCCCCGGCCTGTCGCTGGGCGAGCGCGAGACCCTGGCCGTGGCCTGCCTGGCCGCCTTGAACCTACCCCGCCAGCTCGCCAGCCACGTCCGCGGCGCCCAACGCGCCGGCGTCGCTCCGGACGAGATCCAAGGGGCGCTGGAGCGCGGGCTGGCCCTGGCCCCCGCCGAGAAGCACGAAGCCCTGCGCGCCATCGGCCGCCGCTTCCTCTTGGACTGACCCGGGGGCCGGCAGTTTTCGCGCCTTGCGCGCAACCCGTCGCGCGCCGTTCGTCTGGCTGCTGAGCGGGAGCCGCTTGGGGCCAGTTTCCTCCTGAGGAGCCCCGGAGGGGAAGCGGCTCCCTCTCACCCGACCGGCCTCGCCGCCCGCTGGGCTTCCAAGCGCGCGGCTGTCTTACAGCGCGCCGCGCAGTTGGCGCCCGAGGCGCTCGCACAGGACCGCGTCGCGAAGGTCGATGACGGGCTCGGTGTCGTACTGCTCGAAGAAGAGGCTGGGCGGGATGTCGTCGGAGAGGCCCAGCGCGCGGCGCACCCCGCCGTGGTCGGGGACGAAGCCGCGCAGGGTCAGCCGCTCGATGCTCCGGGCGATCGTGCCGCGCAGACCGCAGACGAAGACGGCGACGCGCTCCGGGCGCAACTCGCCGGGCGCGAGCGCCAGCCCCCGTTCCAGCTCCGCCAAGCGCTCGCTGCGGAGGAGATCCTCGGCGCGGCCCGCCGCACCGGTCCAGCCCGGGCGCTCGGCTGCCCGACTGATCGTCGGGACGTAGCGCAGGCCGGCCTCGGCGGCCAAGTGCTCGAGTTCCGCTCGGTAGCCCAGCTCCTCGGAATAGCTCGCGCCGTGCACGATCGCGAAGCGCTCCAGCGAGGCGCCCGGCCACTGGTCGCGGAAGGTCCGGACGATCGAGACGAAGGGCGCGAGCCCGGTGCCCGCGGCCACGAACAGCCGTAGCCGCGCATCGTCCGGCGCCAGCAAATCGGGAACGGTGAAGCGCCCCTTCGGAGCCGGTCGAACGAAGGCGCGGTCGCCCTCGACGAGCTGCCAGAGGAGGTGCGTCAGCGGGCTCTTCGAAACCGGCTCGTCGACGAAGCGCACGTAGAACTCGACCTCCTCGCGGTTCTCGGCGGAGGACGCGATCGACATGGCGCGCTTGGTGCTGCCGTGCTCCGGCCAGGCCTCGTTGTTGAGGCCCAACACGACGGACTGGCCCGGCACGAACCAGGGCGCCGCGGGCAGCTCGAAGTCCGAGCGGAAGCGAAAGATGCGGAGTCGTTCCGCCAGATCGATCCGCCGAACCAAGGTCGCGTTGTAGTCGAGTCGTCGCCCCATGCTGTGCGCGCCGCGCGCCTCCAGAGCGCGGCCCTCACACTCTCGTGGCCGTCCTCGCGCGCCAATGGAAGCCTTCGATCGGCGGAACGCCGCATCAGTCGGCCAGGGCCTCGAGCCAGCCGTAACGGAATCGTCGGTCCGGCTCCAGGTAGTGCCCTTCGCTCCATTCGTTGAGCGAGGCGACGAGCACGAGATCCTCCGGCCCGAGGTTTCGATGCGCGTAGCGGCGCGCGCGCACGACCGCCTCGTGGAACAGCTCGGGATGCGAGCCCGTCACGACCGGCGACCACGGGTACTTGCCGGGCCGCTCGCTACCGAAGTCGGCGGCGCGCGGTGTCGCGTCCCACCCCGGCGCGACGGCCGGCATGTAGCGCAGCCCGGAGCGCTGGGCGAAGCTCGCCCACTGACTCGCGCGCAGCTCGGCGTACGTCCGATAGTCCTGCTCCAGCGGACCTTTCCAGTCGGGCAGGAACACGTAGTGCGTCACGCTGTCGAAGCCGACAGCCTCGACGTGCCCCAGCGCCTCGGCGTTCGGCTCGATCGCCGCCAGGTGCAGATCCGGGTAGCCCTCGCGTGCCAGCCAACGGCGCGCGCGCGAGATCGCGCGCTTGGCGCGCTCCAAGCCGAGCTCGCGCAGGAAGAAGGTCGAGTCGTAGATCGCGAAGTAGGCCCGCCCCTCCACCAACAGGTAGTTGGACCGCCCGAAGTAGTTCACGGCCAACGTTCGCACCAGGTCGACGAAGTCCTCGACGTCGCTCGGGACCTCGCGCGCGGGATCGATGACGGGCAGGTCGGCGCGACGCACCGGCAGGATGCGGCGCGGCATGCGATTCGCCCACAGCACGGCGAAGGGCGTCTCGCGGCCGAGTTCCGAGCCCAGGAAGCCGAGGTCGAGAGCGTCTTCGAAGACGCGCTTCCCCCGGCACCAGAAGAACCCGTACACGAAGGCGTCGACGCCGTGGCCGCGCGCGAGCGCGATGCGCTGCCCTACCGCGACGGGGTCGCGATCGTCGTACGTACCGAGCAGCGGCACGCGCGGCTGCCAGTGATCCTGAAAGCGGGGGCGCGTGGCCTCGACCAGCTCCCACTCCGTGAAGCCGGGGTGGAAGTTCGCGTCGCGCTCGGTGGTCGGGTGCCAGCCGGGATAGACGTAGGCGGCGAGGCGCGCTCGATCCGTCATCGGCCCGTCGTGACGTCGCTCAACGCCCCGCCTCGATGGTCATCGCCATCAAGCGCATGGGCTCCCAGGTGCGCAGCTCGAGCGCGTACGGCGGGTCGGCCTCGGAACGCAGATTGCGCGAGCTACCCAACTCGCGCCCGTCGAGCTCGAGCGTCAACCAACCGCCCGAGATCGAGCCCTCGAGGACCAGTTGGAACGCGGCGCGCTCGCCGAAGAGTTCGGGCACCTGGCGGCCCTCGCCCGTCCCGAGTCGCCGGATCAGGTCGGCGAGGTCGCCGCCCGTCACGAGCCAGCGTGGGCGAAACTCGGCCGCGCCGGGCAACAAGCCTTCGGCGAGCGCGACGTGGAAGCCGCCGATCGACACGATGCAGCACTGCGCGGGCTCGTTCCCGATGCGAGCGAGGTCGAGCACGACGCGGAAGCCCTCGGTGGTCCACGCGAGCGGAGCGCTCAGCACGACGCGCGGCCCGTTCGACGTGGCGAGATCTTCCCATCCCGCGGCGGGCTTCGGATCGCTCCAGCCGATGCCATCGAAACGCCATTCGCCGGCGCGCCACGCGCGCGGCAAGCGCCCACGCGTCAGGTCGAACTTCAGCTCGGCGCGGTGCGGCTGCGGAAAGCGGACGACGGCGTCGGGATAGACGCGCGTGAAGGACTCCTGCCCCGGACGGCCGCCGTCGCCGCGCAGTTCGTCGCGCAGCCGCAGGAGGTCGCTACGCCGATCGCGCACGCCTTGGATGTCGCCGTACTGATCCAAGAGGTCCTCGACCTCGGTCAGCACGGAAGCGGGCGCATGCGTGTGGCGATGGTCCTCGAAGACCCGCTCGAGCAGCTCCGCCGCCTCGCTGGCACGGCTACGCGCGCGATCGAGCCCGCGCTCCCGCGCGGCTTCGACGCGCGCCGAGAGGTCCGCGAACAGCTCGCCCAGCGCGCCCTCGCGCGGCACGGGACCCGAACCGAGCACCTCGGCCGCGCGCTCGTGCTCGGCGTCGGCTGCCAGCAACAACGCGTAGTCGAGCCGCTCCTCGGCGTTCAGCTCGCTCGGCCGGCGCAATTCGAGCAAGCGCTCGAGCGCGCGCAGCGGCAGGGTCGCCGGCTCGAAGCGTCGCTCCTGTCCCAGCTCGTCCACGAAGCGAAAGCCCTTCCGGGGATCGACGCCGGCGACGATCGTTCCGCGGCGCGGAATCCCGCCCAGCGCCAGTTCGATCGTCTGGCCGTCCAGCGCCCGAACGCGCTCCGCGGCGCGATCCAGCAGGTCTTGGAGTCGGCGGGCTCCGAGGGCGCGCGAGCGCGCGAGGCGCCGTTGGTGCGCGCGCCACTCGGATTCGGGGTGACCCAACTCGCGCTCGGTGGCGCGCGCGACCTCGCTCCAGGTCTCGGCCACCGACGCGAAGTCGCGGCGCTGGAAGCGCCGCCGCTCGATGCTGACGACGTCCCGGAACAGCGCTGCGACGTCGCTCTCGAGGCGGCGCTCCTCTGCAGCGCGCAGCCGCGCGATGCGTTCGGTCAACTCCGCGGGGGCGCGGAACGAGAATGCCTCCGGCAGCTCCTCCGGAGCGATCTTGCGCGCGACGAGCAGGCGCTCGAAGTTCCGCGCGAGGTCGCTCGCCGCATCGAACACACCACCGACGTGCGTCTCGAGATCGCGCTCGAGCTTGGCCGTCGCCTCGTCGAGCGCCGCGATCAAGCCGCGGTCGACGCTGGTCCAGCGATCGCGCAGCTTCTGGCGCTCGAGGCGCAATTCGACCTCGATCGGAAGCAGCACGTCGTCCAAGGCCTCCTTCGGGAAGCGGTAGTCGGCGAAGCCCAGAAGTCGCAGCAACTCGTCGCGGGAGAGGTCGATGCGCTTCCAGGCCGCACGCCATTCCTCACGCTCGAAGGCGCGCTGTGCGTCGAGGCGCGCCTCGCCGACCCAGGCGCGCGCCGCGCCCGCGACCGCACGCAGTGTGACCTCCAGCCGCTGTTGAACATCGCGCTCCTCGGCCGAGAGCCGCAACAAGACGGAGTGCGCTTCGAGCTCCTCGCGCTTGAAGCCCGTCCGACGCACGAGCTTGGTATCGACCTCGTCGAGGGCTGCGCGCGCCGCGACGAAGTCGTTGCGCTCGAGCGCCGCGTCGACAGCGTGCTCGGTCTGTCGCCGCAATGCGTGGACCTCGGCGCGCAGGGACTGGTAGAGCTCGGTCGAAACGCGAATCAGCTGGCCCGAGCTGGAGACGGGCGCCTCGGCGCGCAAGCGCTCGAGCTCGCGCAGTTGCTGTGCCAGCAGCGACGCGTCGCCGCGCGCCACGCGCTCTTCGAGCGAGATCAAGGGAACGTAGTCGGCGTGGGTCGCGACCTCCTCGCCTCCGGCCGCGGCGCGGGTCAAGACGCGCAGCAGGGTGCCGCCGACGACGAAGAACGCCACGCACGCGAGCGCGATCAGCACCGCGCGACGTCGGTCGCGCTCGCGCGGCGACATCACCAATTGAGAGCGCCGCACGTGCGGCGCGCGGCGCTCTCGCACGCGCTCGAGGTCGGCGGCCAGCTCGGCGGCGGAGCCATAGCGCTGATCCCGATCGCGCGTCAGGCACTTCCGCAGGACCAGCGCGAAACCGTTCGAGAGATCCGGCGCGAAGGACAACGGATCGGGCACCTCGGCGTGCAACACCTCGGTCAAGACTTCGGCGGCGCTCGCACCGCCGAAGGGCGGGCGACCGCACACGGCGTGGAACATCGTCGCGCCCAGCGACCACAGATCGCTCTGCACGTCCGCGGAGCCCGAATCGATCGCTTGCTCGGGCGCCATGAACGCGGGTGTGCCGAGCGTCCCGCTGCGCGTCTTGTCGGGATCGTCGTCGGCGAACGCCAGCCCCAGATCCGCGAGTCGCGCCAGCCCCGTGCGCTCGTCGATCAGGATGTTCGCGGGCTTGATGTCGCGATGCACGACGCCGTGCTCGGCGAGGTGCGCGAGGGCGCCGACGAGCGGAATGAAGAGCCCCAGCGCCTGCCGCTCCTCCAGTCGGCCCGAGCGCTTGACGAGCTGCGCCAGGGTGCCGCCCTCGACCAGTTCCATCGCGTACCACCAGCGCCCGTCGACTTCGCCCATGTCGATCGCGGAGATCACGTTGGGGTGCGCGAGACGGGCCGTCGTACGAGCCTCGCGCTTGAGGCGCTGCACGATGCGCGGCGAACGCGACAGCTCGGGCAGGAGCACTTTCAGCGCCACCTCTCGATCGACCGCCAACTGCCGCGCGCGATAGACGACGCCGCTGGCGCCCCGCCCGATGACCGCATCGACCTCGTACCCGGGGATACTGGGCGGCTCGGCCGCGCGCTTGGGCCCGCGCTCGGGGCTGCGCTCGGGGACGGGGTCGGGGTCGGGGACGCTCATGCCTAGCGCTCGGTCGCGGCGCCTCCTGCGAGTCCTTCCGCTCTGAACCAGCGTCGCCACTCCGCATCGGCGCGGCGGTGGTTCATCCCGACGGCGGCGCCGAACGCTGCGTCGTAGCAAGCGTGGCGATCGCGACCGGCCAGGATCACGCGCGCCGGCTGCGCCGGTGCGTGGTGGCGCAGAACGGCGTGGAACTTGGCCAGCGCGCCGGGCTCGCGGCTCAGCAGCCACTCGAGGATCGCGCGCGAGGTGGCGATGTCGATCAACGCGAGCTCGTGGAACTCGCGCCGTGCGAGCGCGTCGAAGGGTTCGATGCCGCCCTGGGCGAGTTCCGCCGCGAGCCGGGCGCGCCAGCCGTCGTCGCGCATCGCCTTGTCGTCGAAGACGGGCCGATGCTTGCTGCCGGAGCTCGAGCCGAGGCCCGTAGCGGACGTGGCCCGACAGAACACCGTGTTCTGGCCGTGCGCGACCGACTCGATCAGGCACGCGACGCCCTCCTCGTACCAGGCGGGCAGGTTCCGCCCGTCGTAGCCGATGCTGATCGCCATCAAGTGGCCGAAGTTGTGGAAGCACGTCCCGTCCAGGTGGCTGTCCGGTCGGTTGCGGAGCGTCGCGCCGCTGAGCCGCACGGGATCCACCCAGGTGTACCCGTAGCGCTTGGCGACGGCCGCGCCCCAGCCTTCCGGGATCCAGCGCGAGCGCTCGACCGTGTGCGCGATCGTCCGATCGTAGAGCGCGTCGTCCACGAACGCGTACAGCTCGGCGAGACGTCCACCGAACAGCTCGAGCCCCGGCTCGACGCTCCACTTCTCACCGAACCACCGCCGCGCCCGATCGGCGCGCTGCGCGATCGCCTCCAGCGCCGGCACGTCGGCGTCGCCCGCCACCATCACGTCGGTGCCGAACGCAACGCCGAGCTCGATGCCCGCCAACTTGCTCATCGCGGCGAGGTCGCGACGCGCGTAACCCTCGACCGCCGGTATCCACCCGCCCTCGAACTCGACGAGCCCCTTCAAGCGCATCGCTTCCGCCAGCGTGACCCAGCGGCCTTGGTGCTCGACCAGT
Source organism: Planctomycetota bacterium (assembly GCA_040880665.1). GTDB lineage: Bacteria > Planctomycetota > UBA1135 > UBA1135 > JBBDIB01. The sequence goes on along the minus strand of JBBDIB010000061.1, from coordinate 74,862 downwards.
CCGCGCTCGAGCTTGGCTCGCTCCTCCGGCGTAACCCAACGCCCTTCGTACTGAACCAGGCCGCGCTCACGCATTTCGGCCTCTTGCTCGGCGAGCTGTCGTGCGTCGCGCTCCGCGGGCGTCATCCAAACGCCCTTGTACTGCACGCGGCCCAGGGCGACGTTCGCGCCGGCGTGGTCGGGGTCGAGTTCGAGCGCGCGTTCGTGATACTCGCGCGTCCGGCGGCGGAACTTGTGCTCCTCGCACCAGAGCGCCAGTCGATAGAAGTCCTCGGCCGTCTGCGCGGCGGCGAGGCGTTCGGCATGCTCCTGTTCGCGCGTCTTTTGCTCGACGATCTCGAGCACGTCCTTGACCGGAAAGGTCAGCGTCGCGAACTTCGTCTTGAAGACGACTTCGCTGGCCGTTCGACGAACGACCTGACCCTCGATACGACGACCGTCCTTGTGGACGAGGATGTCGGCGAAGGCGGAGCCGACGACGAGGAACAAGCAGGCGAGAAGAAGGACGAAGAGGCGCATCGAAGAGAAAGGCGGGTCGAAGGAGCGCTGGCTAGTCTCGGCGAAGCGGGCCCGCGACGCTACGCCGCGCACCAGGGGATGAGCTTACCGCCCGCTCGAGCCCGGGTTGCGCGCAGCCTCCTCGTCGATCTCGTACTTGTCGAGCTTGCGTTGCAGGGCGAAGCGGCTGATACCGAGGTCCTTCGCGGCACGGCTCTTGTTGCCTTCGTTCTGGGTCAAGGCGTCGCGCAGCGCCTTCCGCTCGAACGATGCCACCGCCTCCGGCAGGCTGCCGACGAGGGCCAGCGATGCCGTGGTCAACGTCGACGCCGCGCCCGCCTGGCGGATCGGCTCGGAGAGATGTTCGAGTCGCACGACGTCGACCGCGGCCAGGATCAGGCGCCGGGCTTCGTTCTCCAACTCGCGCACGTTGCCAGGCCAGTCGTACTCCGCGAGCTGCGCAAGCACCTCGTGCGACAAAGCCGGCGCCGGACGCCCCGAGTCGCGCGCGGCCCGGTTCAAGAGCGCCTCGGCGAGCAGCGGCACGTCGTCGCGACGCTCGCGCAACGGCGGCAGCTTCAGGGTTAAGACGTTGATGCGATAGTAGAGGTCCTCGCGGAACTCGCCGCGCTTGACCATCTCGGCCAGGTCGCGATTCGACGCGGCGACCAAGCGCACGTCGACCTGCACGCGCTGGCTGGAACCCAAGGGACGCAGCTCGCCCTCCTGTAGCACGCGCAAGAGGTTCTTCTGCATCGCGGAGCTCATGTCGCCGATCTCGTCCAAGAACAACGTGCCGCCCGTCGCTTGCTCGATCAGGCCCTTCTTCGCGCGATCGGCGCCGGTGAACGCCCCGCGGGCGTGACCGAACAACTCGGACTCGAGCAACGTGTCGGGCAACGCCGCGCAGTTCTCGGCGACGAACGGTTTGGCCTTCCGCGAGCCGTTGAAGTGGATGGCGCGCGCGATCAGCTCCTTCCCCGTGCCGCTCTCGCCCTGGATCAGGACGGGCAGTTCCGCCTCGACGGTGCGATCCAACTCGGCGAAGACCTTGCGCATCGCGTCGGACGAGCCAACGATCTGCGAGTAGTCGTAACGCCCCCGCTCGCGCCCCAGCTCGGCGCGCACGACCGCCAGCTCGCTGCCCTGGTCGCGCACCTTGCGCCCCAGCTCTTCGTTCAAGCGTTGGATCTTCTGGCTGGAACCGATCAAGCGTTCGTTCTTCTCGCGCAGCTCGGCGACCCAGCGCGCGTTGCGGATCGCGCTGGCGGCGAGATCGGCCAAGAGTCCGAGGCGACGCTGGTCCTCCTCGCCGAACACGCCCTCTTGCAGACGGTTGTCGACGTACAGCACGCCCGCGATCTTGCCGTCGAGATCGATCGGCAAGCACACGACCGAGCGCAACTTGAGACCCTCGACGCTGGCCATGCCCTCGAAGCGTTCGTCGCGACCGGCGTCGACGGAGAGCACCGCTTGCCGCTCGCGCACCGCCTGCCGAGCGATGCCCATCGAGAGGCGCGACGACGGCAACGGAATGTCCGTGCGGTCGAACGAGCGCGCGACGCGGACGCGGATGCGGCCGAGGTCCTCCTTCGGAGCCGCGTCGGTGTCGAAGAGCAGCAGGAAGCCGCGCTCGCCGCCGACCAACAGCACGGCGCTGTCGACGATCAGGCGCAAGAGCGGGTCGAGCTCGTTCTCCTCGAGCAGGGCGCGCGCGATGCGAGCGAAGACGACCACCTCGTCGCGTTCGGCCGCATCCTCGGCCTGGATCGTGCGCAGCGCGTCGTCGGCGCTGCCGCGCGCCTCGCCCAGCCACTCGATCCGCGCCTCGCCGATCGCCAGCACGTCCCCGCGCGCCAGCGGCGAACGCACGATGCGCTCGCCGTTCCAGAGCGTCCCGTTGGCGCTGTCGAGATCCACGACCCAAGCGTCCTCGCCCTGCACCTCGATCTGGCAGTGGTGGCGCGACGAGTGCGCGCTCCTGAGCTGCACGTGGTTGTCCACGGCGCGCCCGACCTTGATCAAAGGGGCTGCGAACTCGAGGGTCTGGCGGACCCCGTCCTCGACGACGACGATTTTCTTGGGCGGCATGTGTGGTTTCGCACAGCCAGAGGGTAGCCCGAACCGAACGGCGCATTTCCGCACACCTAGCGAAAGATCGCGACGGGCGCCTCCCCACGGTGGCTATCCTGTTCCGGATGAGCTTGCCCGACGATCGCTGGTACGCCGAGGGTCTGCGCTTCTCGTGCACCCAGTGCGGCCGCTGCTGCACGAACCACGGCGAGTACGCCTACGTCTATCTCTCCAAGCAGGACGTGACGAACATCGCCGACTTCCTGGGCCTGACCAAGCGCGAGTTCCGGCGCCAACACACCGTCAAGGATGGCGGCTGGACGAGCCTCGCGATCGAGGGCGAGACCTGCCCCTTCCTCGACGAACAGAAGCGCTGCACGATCTATCCCGTCCGGCCGAAGCAGTGTGCGACCTGGCCCTTCTGGGAGGAGAACCTCGACCGCGACACCTGGGAGGGCCCGGTCCAGGAGTGCTGCCCCGGCATCGGCCAGGGCGAGCTGACGCCCGCCGACGAGGTCGAGCGCATCGCCGAAGAGACCGAGCGCTGGTACCAGCGCGGCTGAAGCTCACGGCGTCAGGCGGTACCAGCGAAAGAGGTCGTAGGGCGCGCCGTTTTGCTGGGTGATCGAGGGCGGACTGCGGTAGAGGAGCTCGAAGCCCGCGACGCTCTCGAGCACGCGCTGGTCCTGGCTCAGGAAGAGCGCCGCGGCGCTCTCGGGGGGGAACGCCGCTCCCTCGGGCACGCCGCCGACCCACGGCGCGACGAAGCCCAGCACGTAGCGATCGATCCAGAGGTGCTCGACGCCCTGGCGGCGACACCAGACGGCGAGTTCGGCGGGCGTGCCCGCGTAGAACGCCTGGAAGAACTCCTCCGCGGCTCGGCGGCTCTTCTTGGTCTCGTACTTCGGGTGCAGGACGATCGGGTTCCCGGTCGCCTGGAGCAGCGCGGTCGCGTTCACGAAGTCCGAAGCGACGGCGGCGTCCGGCGGCACGTTCGCCGCCACCCACTCGAACAGGCGCGCGTACTCGAGCGGCTTCCCAGCGGGCAGGTACCACGACAGGAAGAGCCCTTGCGACCAGAGCGCGAACGCGACGACCTGGGCGCCGAGGAGCACCGCCGCGTCGCGACGTCGTGCGCCGCTCCGCGCCAGCAGGATCGTCGTCGCCACCGGCACGAGCCACGCCGCCAAGAGCACCGTGCGACCGATCAGGTGTGCGGTGAAGAGCGCGCCGAAAAGGACCGCGGCACCGAGCACCAGATCGCGCCGCGGCGCGCACCGCTGGCGCCAACACCTTGCGGCCAAGGCCACGAGCGCCAGCGACGCCGCGAGCCCCAGCGATCGGACCAGCGCGCCGAGGGGCACGCTCTCGAACGGTCCCTGCCACAGCAAGCGCGCCTCGAAGGGAACCAGCGCCGGGTCGCTCGGACGCTGGCCGAAGTGCGCGAGCTTCGCGCGCAGCACCGCGCTCACGTGCTCGAACGATGCGCCGGCGGGCGCGTCGCCGAAGCTGGCGAGGGCCGCAGCCGCCGCGACGCAGGCGCCGACGGCGACCAGCGCGACGAGACGCCGGCGCCACGTCTCGAGACCCGGGACGAAGCCGCTCAGGGCCAGCGCGACGGACGCCACCAGCGCGCCCCACTCGCGCTCGCCCGCGGCCAGGGCCGGTACGAGCCAGAGCGCTGGCACGAAGACCAACGTCCACGCCACGCGGCGCGCAGGCGCGCCGCGCACGAGGAACACGCCCGCCAACACGACCAGCTCAAGCGCCCAGAAGCCACGGCTCGCGTGCCAGGTCGCGAGCGCGCCGGCGAGCAACACGCCCGCCACGATGGCTTCGCGCGCGCGGCGCGTTGAGAGCGCCGCCGCCAACGCGCCGAAGTGCAACGCAAAGAGCGGCCACGCCAGGTCCTCGCGCATCAAAAGAAAACCCAACGTGCGCTGGTTCGCCGGCAACAGCACGAAGAGCGCCGCCGCGAACAGCGCCCAGCCCCATGAGCGCGTCCAGGTCAGCACCGCCCACGCCGCGCCCAAGAGTGCGAGGCTCGCGAGCAGCGACGACGTGATCAACGCAACGATCTCGAGCGGCACGTCACGTCCGACGGCGAGCCAAGCCCATGCGACGGGCCACTCCTGCGCCACGGTGAACTCCACCGGAACGTCGGCGCCCGCCGGATGACCGACGCGCGGATCGGCGCGCCAGTCGTCCGGCACGCCGCCGCCCGCATCCGCGATGCGCTCGACGAAGTACGCGAGCAACGCGGGGTCGCTCTTCCAGAGGTGCGTGTCGGCGGGAGCGCTGGCGAACCGTTCGAACGCGGGGTCGGCCCACGCGCGCTGCACGCGAAACGCTGTCGACGCGAGAACCAGCGCGACGAGCCCGACGAGGCCCCAGCCGCGTCCGAGCGATCGTTCCGTGCGCTTGGGCTCCACCGGCGTGTCGTAGCGCAGCGGGACGACGGAAGCGACTCGGAACCGCGAACTACCGCCGTGGCGGCTCAGATCACGTAGCGCAACGCCCAGACCGCCAAGAGGTCGGCCACGAAGACCGCGTCGCGTTCAGCCGTCAGGAGGTGATCGGCCCCATCGAGGCTCACGAACGATTTGGGATGGCGCGCCGCCCCGTAGATTCGTGCGGCCTCCTCGATCGGCACCGTGCGATCGTCGGGCGAGTGCAGGATCAAGAGCGCGCGCCCGAGGTCGCGAATGCGTTCGCGATGCCGTTGTTCGGTGAGGTCGTCCAAGAACTGCTTCCGCACCGTGAACTCGCGCCCGCCGATCGCGACGCGCGCCTCGCCCCGAACTTCGATCTCTTCGGTCGCGGACGCGATCAAGTGCGCGACGTGCGCTGGATCCGCGGGCGCGCCGATCGTCGCGACCGCGCGCACCTCGGGGACGCTCGCCGCGCCGGCCAGGACCGCCGCGCCGCCCAGACTGTGACCGACGAGTAGGCTGGGTGCCCCGTGCTCGCTTCGCAACCAGTCGCAGGCAGCCACGAGGTCCTCCACGTTGGAGGAGAAGTTCGTGCTGGCGAACTCCCCGCCGGAGTGCCCAAGGCCCGTGAAGTCGAAGCGCAGCACGCCGATCCCGCGCTCCGAGAGGCCGCGCGCGATCCGCGAAGCGGCCTGCAGGTCCTTCGAGCACGTGAAGCAGTGCGCGAACACCGCGTAGGCCCGCGCGTCCGCGGACGGGAGATCCAAACGGGCGGCCAAGGTGGCGTTGCGCGAACCGGCGAACTCGGCGCGCAGCGTGACGCGCTCGTTCATCTAGCGCGCCATCACTTAAGGCGTTCCCAGTAGTCGGCGGGCATGTCGTGGGCGATCTTGAGGGCGCCGTTCGAGCCGCCGTAGATGGGCTCTTCGATGCGCACGACCTTGCCCCCGCCGAGCAGCGCGTGCATGCGCTTCTCGATCTCGCTGTCGAGTTCGCGAATCTGCGAGCCGCCGCCGGCGAGCAACACGCGATCCTTCAGGCGTTGTTGGAACTCGGGATCGAAGGTCGAGATCAGCTCGCCCAGGCCTTCCACGATCGGATCGATGATGCTGCGGCAACTGTCGCGCAACGGGTCCGTCACGTCGAACTTCGTCGGCTTGCCCTTGACGGGGAACTCGAAGTCGACCCGGGCCATGCCGTCGGAGACCGAGGCGTAGCGCTCCTTCAGCGTCTTGATCATTTGGTCGCTGAACTGCGCTTCGGGAAAGTTGCGGCGCACGCTGCGCGCCAACTCGGCGTCCACGTGATCACCCGCGTAGGTGATCGTGATCTGGTCGGAGTCCTCGGGCATCGTGCCGTGCATCCGGCAGAGATCGGTGGTGCCCGCGCCGATGTCGATGACCAGGACGTCGTCGAGCATGTCGAGCCCGTAGGCGACCGCGAAGGGCTCCGAACAGAGCATCACCGAGTCGACGGTTTCACGCGCGGCTTCCAGGATCGCCTCCTTGTTCGTGATCGACGCCTGAGCCGGCGCGCCGATCACCGCGTAGACCAGCTCGTCCTTGCGCGGCCGCGCCTTGCGAATGATCTCGGCGATCAAGTCCTGGGCCGCGCGCTCGTTCTCGGCCTTGTCCCCGCTGCCGTCCGAGCCCTTGATCACGCCGTGCTCGAGCGGCCGGTAGAAGTTGAGCGAGAGGCGGTGCTTGACGGCCTCCTCACCGAACAGAACGTCCTTCTGGAGCAACTTGCGACTGACGACGTCCTTCGGATAGCCCACGTAGGAAGCGACGGTCTCTCGGACTCCGTTCGAGGCGGACACCGAGGTCCGCGAGGTTCCGAGGTCGATGCCGAGGTACAGGACGCCCTGCTCCTTGGCGGCTTCCGCCGCTGATGCTTGTTCGCTCATCGCTGGGATGTTGGGGATTGATAGCCAGGATGGCTACTGCTTCTGCTTGTCGATTTCGTCGCGGAGCTTGACGTTGGCCTCGAACAACACCGCAAGCATCTCGCGCTTCCGCGAGACGTCCTGCGCGCCTTCGTCGAGACCCTGGACCGAGCGATAGACGGACGCGAGGCCCGGATCCATCGCCTTGAGCGCGGCGACGCGCCCGATCTCGGCTTCGGCCGCCGTCAGTGCTTCCTTGAGCTTCGCGACCCGGCGCTCGAGCAGTTCGACCGTGTCCGCGCCCTTGGCGGCCTGGCTGTCGAGCGTCTCGCGGCGGGTGCGCTCCACGGTCTTGATCAAGAGGTCGACCGCGCGCTCCATCGCCGCTCGGATCTTGGGCGTCCGCTCGCCGAGTTCCTGGAACACGGGGCCGACGAGCTGCATGAAGCGCTCGCGATCCCGCGGGTCGAGCACGTTGCCCTGTCCAGCGGGCCGGGCGCCGGGCACCATTCCTGGGGCGAGATCGCGCGCGCTCGGTGGCGTGATCGTGTGCGCACTCGGCGCCGCGTCGCGGCTCGGCAGCGCCGAGCGCAACCCGTCGAGGCGCGTGTGCTCACGCTCGAGCGCCAGCTCCTCGGCCTCGAGGTCGGTCCGCAGGCGGCCCAGCATTTCCACCGCTCCTTCGCGCTGGACGTAGCGGTCGCCACCGCCCTCGATCGCGTAGGCCAGGGCGTCGTCCGCCGCCTGCACGAAGTCCAACCACAAATGCGGATCCTCGGCGGCGACGGCCAGTCCGATCGACAACGTCGTTCTCAGCGTGCGGCTGCCACTCTCGAACTTGAGGCGCCGGCTGCCCGACAGGAGGCGATCGGCCAGGGCGCCCGCCGCGGCTTGCGAGGTGTGCGGGAACAGCGCCATCAGCCGACCCTCGTGCATGCAGCCCAAGAAGTCGCTGGCGCGCGTCACCGCGCGCAGGAGTCCGATCACGGCCTGCAGGATCTCCTCCTTCGACTCGTAGCCATAGAGGTCGTGCAGGTACTCGATCCGGTCGACGTCGATGATCATCAACGCCACCGGGTAGTGGTAGCGCGCGGCGCGTTCGTACTCGACGCGCATCAAGCCGCGGATCTCGTCCGCGGTGAAGAGACCTTGGGCGGAATCGGAGAAGTTGGCTGTCGGGAAACCGGACATCGATTGGCGTGAGAGTAGCGTCTGGCGAGCCGGCGAGTACGGATTCGTGGCACGGGGCTGGCCGGGGCGACGCTCGCCAAGAGTGCTGCCCGAGAGCATCGACGGAGAAGGCACGGCGCTTGAGACACAATGCCTCGGTTCCCTGCTGCCGAAGCCACTTCTAAGGGTAGCGCGGGCGGCGCTCACGTCCTTACGCTGCGGACCTCCCTTCCGACCTATCCCACGTGATCCCATGCTCCTGAAAGCCCTTCCGCTAGTCGTCGGCCTCGCTGGGACGGCGCTCGCCGTCACGACGCTCGTTCCCGGTGACTACGAGACGTTGCCGCCCTCTCCGGCCGAGCGCTACGCGGCCGCCGGTCTGGCGACACCGCTCGAAGCCGCGGTCGCCGTCGCCGCCCAGGACACCAGCGGACGCGCCTTCGAGGCGCGGCTCGTGAACGGCGCCTGGGTCGTCCGGACCGCGACGCCCGACAACGTCTACGAGCTCGAGATCTCGGCCGCCGGCACCGTCAATGCCAAGCGCACCATCCCGCGCTTCCCCGGCGAGCCGGTCGAAGGCGAACCGCGGGAGCTCGAGGGCGGGCTCACGTACTACGCGCTGCGTGAAGGCGAGGGACCCAAGCCCGCTGGTCCCAGCGCAGAGGTCAAGGTGCACTACGCCGGCTACCTCGTCGACGGCACCAAGTTCGACAGCTCCTACGACCGCGGCGAGCCCGCGACCTTCCCGCTCAGTGGCGTCATCCGCGGCTGGACCGTCGGCGTCGGCGACATGCAGGTCGGCGAGAAGCGCAAGCTGATCATTCCCTTCGACATGGCCTACGGCGAAGGCGGCCGGCCGGGCGCGATTCCGCCGCGCGCGACCTTGGTCTTCGACGTCGAGCTGCTGGAACTCGTCGAGTAGGAGGCCGCGGGCTACTCGCCCTGGAACGCGGGCTTGCGCTTCTCGGCGAAGGCCTTGAGCGCCTCCAGGCGATCGCTGGTGCCGAGCACGCGCTGGTAGCAGCGAGCCTCGTGCTCGAGCGCCGCTTCCATGGGCAGCTCGACGCCCCGGTCGATCGCGTCCTTCGCGGCGCGCACGGCGATCGGCCCGTTGGCCGCGATCGTGCCGCCGAGTTCCGCCGCCCGTGCGCGCAGCTCGGCGGCCGGCGCGACGCGGTTCGCGAGACCGATCGCCTCGGCTTCGGCCGCGCCCACGCGCCGCCCGGTCAGGATCAAGTCCTTCGCGCGCGACTTCCCGATCAGCCGCGGCAAGCGCTGCGTGCCACCGGCGCCGGGAATGATCGCCAGCGTCACCTCGGTCAAGCCCAGCGTCACGTGCTCGGCGACGATGCGCAGGTCCGACGCCAGCGCCAGCTCGGTCCCCCCGCCGAACGCGAAGCCGTTGATCACGGCGATCGTCGGCTGCGGCATGGCTTCGACGTCGTCCATCAACCCGCGGATGTGACGCACGAACTCGGGCACTCGCTCGTCGGGCATCGTCCGCCGCTCCTTCAGATCGGCGCCCGCGCAGAACGCCTTCTCCCCCGCTCCGGTGATCAGGAGCGCGCGCAACGAGAGGTCCTCGCGCAGCTCCTCCAAGAGCGTGCGAAAGCGCCGCAGCGTCGGGAACGAGAGGCAGTTCATCACCTCCGGTCGTTGCAGCGTGATCCACCCCAGATCTCCTTCGCGCTCGAAGGTGACGAGTTCAGGCTGGTCGGGGACGTCGGCGGGGAAGTCGTTGGCGATGCTCATGAGGCCCGGGATGCTACCGCCGAGCGGAAGGGTTGCGACCGTTCGGCCGGCGAACCGTCACGCGCGGGCAAGCACCCGGCGCCACGGGGGCGAGCTCGAAACTCCGCCTCGAACCAACGCTTTCCCAGATCTCGGTTCGACCTGGTAGCCTCCATCCTTCACCGCGGACGAACGCACCGCGGTGGACATCCGCAATTCGAAGACGCAGAGCCTGTAAGAGGAGACACTTTCATGCGACTTTTCACTGTCCCGTTCGTTGCCGTCGCCATCGCGACGGCCTCCGTCGTGCTGACCGCACTCGCCGTCGTGCTGACCGCACTCGCCGTCGTGCCGAGCGCGACGGCCGGCATGCCCGCCACATCGACGAGTACGTGGAAGGTGACGAGCGGAGGCACGTTGGGAACCACGCCCTTCCCCTCCGGCGGCACGGTTCCGTCCGTCTCGTACCAGGGCAAGATCGATCCCCCGCTCGCTCCTCGCGTAGGCGGCACCCTCGATTCCATCACAGTCGTTTGCGCAGGCGAAGACCAGCAGCTCTTGCCTACCGACTTCGCGGGTGCGGCGCAGGGCGCTTCCTTCACGATTCAGTTCAAACAGTCGGCGCTCGAGGGCAAGTGCAGCAACACGCTGACGGCTTGCTACGACATGACCTACGGCAAGGAATACGTCACCCTTCTTGCCCCCACTGCCTTCAACACGGCCGTCATCGACCCCGGCAACCTGACACACCTTCCTCCGTACGCGGCCGAAGTCGCCGTCCAAGTGGTCGACGTCACGGGCGCGCTCGACACGAGCTACAACGGCGAGGTCGTCGTCGAAGCGAAGTCCGAAGGCGGCGGTGTCAAGCTCGACGGCGCCTGGGGCCAAGCCGTGGTCACGATCGAGGATGGCGCCGGCAGCTTGCTCGTCGATGCATCCAACGTCCCGAGCGGCAAGCTCGTCACCTTCGAGCTCGACGCGGCTCGAACGGACAAGTACCGAACGTCGATCGAGCGCCTGTAGGCCTGAGCGCGGCCAGTGGCCGGCACCTGGAAGCAAGGAGTCGAAGCATGCGCGGCAGCCGCAGCACGGTGGGCAACCTGCAAACTTGAGAATCGACACGTCCGTAACCTACGGTCCGAGGCCACCTTACGGCTGATGGGCCTGGATCTGGGCCTGGATCTGGGCCTGGATCTGGGCCTGGATCTGGGCCTGGATGCTAGAATCGCCCCCCGGAGCCGAGCCGTAGTTGCTCGATTCCATCCTGCCGCCACAAGCTGAACATGAACATGAAGAATTTCCTCGCATTGCTGATGGCCGCCACCATCATGGGCTTGGTAACCGCAAGGACGCCTTACGCACAATGCGTAGACATCTGTGGAAGCTGTCTCTCAAGCGTCTCAGACCCGGGTACTGGTGCGGGGAGCGGGTGCGAGGCCGCAGCAGCCTATGCGGCCGCACACGGGCCCGGTTGTGCATCTCCGGTCATTTCCATCACGGCCCAGGGAATGGCAGGTGGTATATGTAATTGGGTTCCCGTTCATGAACTATCATACGATTGCATTCAGTGCGTTCCCTGCAAGTTTGATATTAGCATAGCATATCAACAGTTTGGGTGCCACTGGGCTGCCATCCTACACCTTCAACACGGTAACGGTGGGGTAACTCTTGAGGCTTTGGCAGCTAGCGATCAGCCTATAGAGCTTAAGTTGGGCGTGGCATGCGACGCAGCCTCTACGCTTGCCCTTATTGCGCCTTCTGGCGACTGCGTATCCATACGTCTCCAATGTGGGGTTTGCGCAGACTAACGCGACTCTGAAGTGATCTTGCACTTCATTCAGATCAAGCCGCGAGAGAATTACTGAGCTGCAACCACTAACTTACACGTTTTCCAGTCAAGGGAGGTCATGTGGCAAAGAGAGACGTTCTGATCGCGGTGTCGTCGGCTGCGTTGGCCGTTCTGGCGTACATCCTGGTTTCACACGAGCGTGAAGCGTGGCGTGCGGAGGATCGAATCGTTGGTCGTAAAGAAGAGCCTGAAGCCAAGGGTGACCTGTCGTTGCCAACCACGCGGGTCGAGCGGACGGAGCTCGCCGACCTCGCGCCGGAAGGCGAGTTGGCAGCAGGCGAAACAGACCCAAGTGCGGACCCTGCTCCCTGGGCAGGGATGTTCGTGAGGCCACCTGACTTTCCTTTGGAGAAGCGCCTGCACTTTTCCGGAGAACGTCCGAGTTGGGACCTCGTCAAGCCCTACTTCGATTGGTGTATCGGCACGGGCATGTGTGCCTCGTACCAGGAGTACTTCGACTTATGCAGGAAGGACTTAGCCTTCCCCGCAGTGATTGACGCTGCGCATCCCGACGACTTCTCCAAGCTCCAAGCCATCGATTCCGCCTACACGGAAGAGCTTGATGCCATCCTGGAAGAGCTGGTCGACGCTTCGCTCGTCGTCAGACAAAAGATCGTGGAGCAGGAACGCTACCGCCCCAGGCACCCGGACGAGGCCACTGACCTGCCTTCGATTCCCTTCACGCTCTTATATTTCGAAGGCTATAAGCTCGACTATTCATTGGCGCCAGGCATCGATGCTCGCTACGACTCGCTCATGGAGGCTCGGAGCGCCATCCAGGCACGAAGAGAAATGGAGTTGGAGGCAGCCGGTTTCACGCTGGACCGCCTCTAAGCGGGTGGACAAGGCCGCAAGCTAGCGCGGGAATCGGCGGCATCGGCGAGGTTCTCGGGGTCGAGCGTGCTCCAGCAGGCGAGGTGCTCGGCGCCGTCGAGTGGACAGCGTTCGGCGTGGCAGGGCGAGCAGGCGATGTCAGCCGTGAACGCGCGCTCGAGCGCGCCGCCGGCGGGCACCGAGTGCCGCGGGTCCGTGGGCGCGAACGCGACGACGCGCGGCGCGCCGGCGATCGCCGCCATGTGACGCGCGCCGCCGTCCGGCGTCACGACGACCCGCGCGACCTCGAAGAGCGCCAAGAGGCCGACGAGGTCGGGCTCGACCAGCGGCACCGGCGTCGTTGCTCGGGCCAGCGCGGCCGCGGCGACGCCGTGCTCTTGCGGCGCGCACACGGCGACGACGCGGTGTCCGCGCGCGACCAGCGCGTCGACGAGGCGGCCTGCGAACTCCGGCGGGAAGCCCTTCGCCGAACCCGCGCGCGAGCCCAGGTTGACGAGCGTCGCGCCGCGGTGGGCCTCCGCGGCCGCGCGCGCGGCGGGCGACGCTTCGAAGCGCGGGCGGCGCCGACGCACCGTGACGCCGAGCCAGCCGACGAGCTCGACCGCTTCGGCGGCGACCGAGCGCGGCAGGCGCCGCGGCCAAGCGCGTGCGCGTCCCAGGCCCAGCGGCACGGCGCCGCGTTCCAGCGCGGGCCGCGCGCCGTCGGTCAAGAGCCAGCCGCGCGCGTCGGACTCGAGCCCGGCGCGCCGCGGCACGCCGGCGCGCCAGGCCCGCCACGCGCTTCGGAACGAGCCGCGGAACAGCACCGCGACGTCGTGCCGCGCTCCGTCGGGTTCGCCGAACGCCAGCTCGGGAAAGCGCGCTCGATAGAGCTGCCGCACGCCGCCGTCGGCGTCGAGCGTCAGCGCGGCGCCGTGCTCGACCAACGCCGCGACGGCCGGCTCGACCTCGAGCGCGTCGCCGATCCAACGCGGCAGTGAGACGACGACGCGCGCGCCGCGCGGCAACGCACTACCCAACATCAGCGGGTCCCCACGACGTCGAGCGCCGCGGCGACGACCTCGTCGACGCCGATCTCGCGCATGCAGGCGTGATGCTCGAGCGGGCAGACGCGCCGCAGGCACGGCGAGCACTCGAGATCGTCGCGCCGCACGATGCGCGCGCGCTCGAGCGACGTGGCGGTCAGCTCGGGGAAGTTCGGGCCCATGATGCTGACGCACGGCACGTCGAACGCCGCCGCGAACCAACGCGGTCCGGAATCGCCGACGACGAGCAGCTCGCACTCGCTGACGAGCCCGCGCAACAGCGCGAGGTCGCGCTCGGCCTTCGCCAACGAGACCACCGGATGGCGACACGCATCGACGACGGCCGCGATCTGGGGTCCTTCGCTGGGCGCGCCGGTCACGACGCCGATCCAGCCCTGTTCGTCGAAGAGTCGATCGAGCACGGCGGCGAAGCGCTCCGGCGGCCACAGTTTCGCCGCGCCGAAGGCGGCGCCGGGAGCGCACAGGACGAAGCGCGCATCGGCGGCGGCGCCGTGCTCCACCAACACCGCTCGCGCGCGCGCACGCACACCGGCGTCCGCCGCGAGCCGCGGCGCCAGATCCGGCACCGTCACCCCCACCAAGCCCGCGAGATCCGCCAGCAAGTGCGCCGTCGGAATCGGCACCCGGCGCCCTTCTCGCGAGGGCGGCACCAGCCGATGCGTCAGCAACATGCCGCGTCCACCGAGCGCCGTCCCCGCACGCAGCGGCACGCCCGCCCGCCAGACCCGCAGCGCCGCCGAGAACGAGTTCGTCAACAACAGCGCCCCATCCGGCGCCGCCCGCGCGAGCGCCGCCATCTCGTCGCGCGCTCCCTTGAACGTCACCACGCGATCGGCCCACGGCAACCCCTCGACGACGCCCGCCAAGTGCGAGCGCAGCCCGATCGAGACGCGCTCGAAGCGCGAACTCCCCACCAAGGCCTCCAGCACCGGCGTCGCCATGACGAGATCCCCGACCCAGTTGGGCGCCCGCACCCAGAGATGGCGCAACTCGTGCGCGGGACGTCTTCCATGGCGAGCGGCGTTCATTCGACCCTGGATGGTACGCAGTCGGCCTGTAGCCAACATGTCAGAGACGACTTCGAAGGCACCAAGGACCCGAACGCTGCGAACGCCCTCGCGTCATCGCAGGAACTGCTGGACCGAACTTGGGGGGAGCCTCAGGCTCAACGCCCAAACCTCGGCGGTCTGGGTGTCAAGCGCTCAGTCGCTCAACACCTCCCAAGCATCATCATTCCCAGGAAGGTGCAGATCTACGCCACCATCTCTCGTCAGCAATTGGACTCCGCTTGAAGTACTTGCCAACCAGTAGTCTGAGGGCAGTGTGCCTGGCGCAGCTAGCGACAGCGACTCCACCTCGTGGAGAACGACTGAATGATCATAATGAGGCTCGCCGAACAGAATACCGGCCTCAACGTTCAAAGATGCGCGCATGATTTGAACGGTGGCATCCCCCCGGGATCCGACCCAGTACACATGACTGTCATCCGCGCTCATGGATTCTTGATTGGCGGGCAAGTTGTCAATATTCGCGCCGGCAAGCCTCGCCTCTCTCCATCCGAGACTAGGGGAGCCCAGCAAGAGGTGTAAACTTAAGATATCACGGGCATTGCAAAGTATCGCTAGACCATGCATTCCGGTCGAGCAAGCAACGCCTAGGCCGTAACTTTCCGTTGTCCACAAGGCCCTCCTCGTGCTACGCGGAAAGCCTTCTACCCCATGGCTTACACGATTTTCCTCCTCCGACAGATCTAGCAGCCCAATTGAGGCCGTTGAGCATGCATACAAGAGCATTGGATTGCCGTATTCATCCGTTAGGACCTGGAGTCTTGTCGGCTGAGTCGGCATACCAGCGCTATTGAATATTGTGTCTAGCCCCCACCTTCGCCGTTCACTCCATTCGCCGGCGCTGTCATGCCCCAATGCGACAACTTCCATATCTCGTATGAAGCCTTCGCCGGAGAGCGTGGCCACAAATGCTTCGTCTCTTTGACTGCTGTAACACGAAGACAAAGAAAGGTAGTGACGAGCTCCCCATTCGCAATCACGTTCCTGGCTTAGCTGCTGAGATGGACGCAAGCCGAGCGGCTCTCCATTGATCGTTATCATCTGCCCTAAGCAAACGTCCAGCTCGTCCGATACGATCCTTATGCTTAGCGCACGATCACCCTCCCAGGCAAATGCTTCCTTGCCAGTGGCGGGCTCGTTCTGCGGCAAAGCACATCTCGACTCAGCATAGAGAGAGAGCAAGCAAAAAAGTACGGAGGCGAAGCCACAAAGCCCATAAGCTATCCTTATCATGGCGTCTCCTTATTGATTCGCCGCTGGAAACGTAGACCCAACATAGCACAGCGGGTGCGATGGATCCAGCGTGGCCCTAGAAGCGGCAAGGCTCGCATCACTCGACCCGGACGTATTGATCCACGCCAAGGCCGGAATCCAAGCGTTTTGAAAACTGAGATGCATCTGCCACAAAATGGCAAGTTGCGTAGAGTGATCATAGGAGGGAGTTTGGGCCACAACGGATTTTTGGTATGACGGATCTAGCAGCACGAGCGTTTTCGCGGCTCCGGCATTTCTTGCGCTAAAAAATACCTGGCAATGATTTGAAAACATCTGCCTCTCGGGGTTTGCAGTGTTTTGACCAGCAATCCCGTCATCGTATGTTAGCCCGACGTTTGGGTTTGAGCCTGGAGGGTTGGGCATTCCCGGACCGCCATACAAGGCTAGGTTCCAGGGTGGGTTATGTGGCTGATTTGGATCTCCAGGGGGAGTTGTGTTTCCAATCACAACATTTTCCACAAAAAATCTGTTGGCTGGATGAGTCCCCGGAATACCATGTACTGGATACGGATATGTCAATAGACCGCCAAAAATGTCCCCATTCCCGCTAGGCGCGCTAAAATCGATGGGCTCCAAAGCAAGCCCCTGAACCCTCGCGCATGCAAAAAACAGGAAAGCCCACGCTCCGCAAGTCCCGCTACCAGTGTCCGTTTGCAACAACCCATCTTGACTCGGATCAGAGATGCGAGCAAGCCACTGGCTTTCGTAACCATCAGTCCAGTAGCCAAGCCTCAACCCATCAGGCTTCCATCGACCATCTCGGGACTTGCGATTGATCTGTGCTGTTTCGAAATATTCTTTGAGCGAGAACAGGATCTCATCACGCTTGTTATCATCATCCGCAGCAATGCATGACAGCTCACAAACAGACTCCCACGGCACCTGCTGCTCGGCTGTTGTTCCCGTTCTTAGCACATAGACTTTGTTTGTGCTCATTCCAGTGTTGGCTACAGGAGTGTCATAGACGGGGCACGGGCTTGGATCTTGCTGCAGGTCCCCCGTATGCACTTCGATAACAAACTCGTAGTTAGGGTAGAACTTGATACCCTCAGGGAAATTTTGCACGTATTCACATTCCGTGAGCGTGCCACGATAGCACACAGCAGGGATGCCCACTAGCCCCGCGCAGGGTCCTGGAGCCAAGACACCCTCGAAAGTATTGTTGAGCTGCAAATCCCGGACCAAGACATGGTAGACCTCTAAAGGGTCAGGGCTGAACGCGTAGAACTCCACGAACACGGGGATTGGGCGTTCTCCTGGCCCATACACCATGGGCACACTCGCATCCTTCCCATCGTTAACATCATCCATAGGGAAAACGTCAACCCAGGAGTCTAATGGAGTTGATATATCCTCATGATAGTGTGGTTTTTTATACACGAGGCCCAGCTCACCATCTATATACACCGGCCCAGGGTTTCCGAAGTTGAGCTCGCGCAACTGAAAAAGCTGGGCGCACGATGGCTGCGATATGGCAAATCCGGCGCACACAACACATGCGTACCGATTCACTGCGAACAATTGAGCTAGGTGGAAAATCCTTCCCAACATGCGAACCCCGAAAAGGGTGAACTGAGGACGAAACCTATTTTAGCGTACACAAGAACCCAGCGAGCCACTTGCCCTGGCGCCCACGGCGAGCACAGTTCCAGTAGATCTCAGCCTAAGCTAGGCGAAGCCGCCGAACCGGTTGCACTTCGATACAGAACTTTTACCTGGCGAGGCTCCTTCAGTGAAAACTGCGATGACGCGCTAGATCCCTCCCAGAGGCCCCCATGCGCAAGATCCCATCCGGCGCCGCGCGTCCGAGCGCCGCAACCTCGTCGCGTGCACCCTTGAACGTCACCACGCGATCCACCCACGGCAGCCGGTCGAGCACGCCGGTCAAGTGCGCGCGCAACCGATCGAGACGCGCTCGAAGCGCGAACTCCCCACCAAGGCCTCCAGCACCGGCGTCGCCATCACGAGATCCCCGACCCAGTTGGGCGCCCGCACCCAGAGATGGCGCAAAGCGTCCGTGGCACGTCCTGTGTGTCGCCGAGCATTCATGCAATCCCGAATCCTACGCAGCCTGCCGCCCCTCAGCATCCAGACGCGCGGTAGGAGTTCACCAAGTGACCA
Organism: Planctomycetota bacterium; assembly: GCA_040880665.1. GTDB lineage: Bacteria > Planctomycetota > UBA1135 > UBA1135 > JBBDIB01. The sequence goes on along the minus strand of JBBDIB010000061.1, from coordinate 56,882 downwards.
CTCGACGATGCCTCGGGAGACCCCAGAAGCTCTACGATCGTGTGCATGGGTAGCGAAAGTCGTCATCGGGCGCGGCGCGTTGGGATCGCTGGCCTCGGCGCTTGCGCTGAACCAGCAGCTTGCAAGATCACGGGGTGGACCGACGGGCGGCCATGACTTCCGGGCAGCGGTTCCTTCGCGGCTCACGTGCGTTGCGGTGGCTGGTAGCCGTCGCGGTGTTCGGCGGGTTGGTGGCCTGGACCGCGTTGACCGTCGCGCGGCGAGGACACGAGGTCGAGCTCACTGGAGCAACTCGATCGAGAGATGTGTCCGGCGAGGATGCGCGCAGCGGCGCGACGCAAGCTGCCGGAACACGACTGCGGGGCCGCGAACCGGTCGTCGCGCGGGTGCAGGGCGTGCCAGCGAGCGACTCTGGCAGTGGTAACGTGCAACTGCTCTCATCTGGAGACATGCGACCGGCGGCTGGATCGCGTTGGGTACTCTCGGGCGTCGCGGGTGAGAGCGCGTCGACAGCCGACGCAAACGGAGTTCTGCGAGTCGCTCCGGGGCGCTGGAGCCTGCGCTCGACGGACGATGCCTGGATGGCGGTCGAATCGAGCTTCGAAGTTCTCCGCGGCGAGGAGCTCGTCCTCTGGGTGCAAAGGTTGACCTCCAGGTGCTTCTGGGTGAGCGACGCCGGCGGCAATCCGATCGAAGGTGCTCGAGCTCATTGGCTGCCTCGCCGCGCCGAGGGGACGGTGGCTGCAGCACCGGAGTTGACCGTGATGTCCGACGCGAACGGCCTCGCGGAGTTCACTTCCTGTCCGTGTGAGAACGGGACCGCCGTCCTTCTGCACCCGCAGTTCGCGCGCGCAGAACTTTCCCTGTGTGGCCCGCCAAAGGAAACGGTGCATGTCGTCCTGCGCTCGATCGCGGCGGGACGCAGTCTGTACTTCACCAAAATGGATGCGATCACGCCGGTGAACGGCGTCATTCTCGCGTCGCCAGACGGGTACGAGATCGCTCGCGCGGCGCCGGATTCCGCGTCGCTGGTCGTGCCGTCGTGGGTGCAAAACGACGAGCCGTTGCTCGTGACCTCACCGACGACGTTTCCCGGCGTCCTGCGCTTGTCGCAAGTAGCCGGTGACGCGGTCGCGTTGCCGGGGCGACGGTCGGCGACGATCACGTGCGAGGATGTCACCGGTTGCTCCCAAGGCGCCACGCTCGTGCTCGGCGTCGAGGAAGCGCCACTTGGCACGGAGCTCGAGCCGTCGCTCGCTCGCCACCAGATCGCTCTCACCGCGGGCTCGCCCGTCACCCTCGAACTGCCCAGCGAGCGGAAGATCTGGCTTCGAGCGCACAACTCGTGCGGCGCGTTCGACGAGGCCGAGGTTGCCGCGAACGAGCGCGACGTGCGCGCGACGCTCGCGCTGCGGTCGGCGGAGCACCAACTCGTGCGCGTCGTCGACTTGGGTGGATCCCCCATCACGGCGGCGCGCGCCGCGACTTCGAGCGGAGTCTTCGCGGCGGACGCGACAGGGCACATCCGGCTACCGCTGGCGCTCGACATCGGCTCGTTCGAAGTCGCGGCGCCGGGCTACTCGCCTGTCGCCGTCAGCCGCAACCGTGCGCTCTCCATGACGGGAGCGGCGGAGGCCTTGCACGTCGTTCTGGTCGAGTCCATCGACACGACGTTCTCCGTACGCTCGCGGAGCGGACGCCCGCTGCCGGGGATGTCCGTCCGGATCTGGCCTGAGTCGCCGCGCGGCGCGCTCGCCCCGATCTCCGAACCTGGGATGATCGGCGCGACGCGACGCTCGCTCGCGGGCACGACGAACTCAGCCGGGGACTTCGTCGCGCGCGGTCTCGCCGCGGGGCCGGCCGAGGTGGAGGTCGCCTTGGCACCGGAGCTCGCGACGGACCCCTACCTGCGTTCCGCCTACCCGATCGTTGCCTCTCGACACGTGCTGACCGACGGCGGTCGCGTCACGCTCGAAGCTCCCGAACCGCTCAACGTGTCGCTGGAAGTGATCGACGGCACGACGGGCGAACCCGTGCGTGCCTTCGAGCTGCGCACCCATGATCCCGCCGCTCCGCCCGTCGCCGTGCGTGGGGCGTACTGGCAAGGATGGATCTCTTCCGACCTCGAGCAGCTCACGGCGGCGGTCGAAGGTCTTGGAACGGAAGCCTTCCTGCCGCGCCGCACGCCGGACGGAAGCCCACAGCGAGTGGTCGTGGGGCACCGCCAGCAGGTCGAGCTCGTGTTCCGGGACTTGCCCGTAGCCGCGCGCGGCGTCGACCTCTCGATCGGCGTCATGAGCTCCAAGGCGAACGGCCTGCACGGCTTGCACGGCCTGCACGGGGAGCGATCCGCCGTCGTGCGTGCGGACGAGTCGGGTCGCGCTCTGCTCGACCTCGGGGATGCCACCGACCTCTGGATCAAGATCGCGCCCATCGAGCTCGGAGGCCGGCGCCTTCGGTTCGAGCCGGAGCTGCTGGCCGTTGGGTCGGAGGGCTCCCTCATCGTTCGGTGTGTCGTCGAGTGAGCGTTCCGCGGTGCGCTCGTGCGAGTCGCGCAGATGATTTTCCTACTTGACCTACGCCGCGAAGATCGTACATCTACGATGAACGCTCGAGAACGAGTCCCCCATGCCGAAGAAGACCCTCACCCGCTGCCCGCCGGCTTCGCCGAAGCTGGTGGTGCCGAAGCGAGAAAGAGATGCCAACGAGCAGCTTGCGCGGCTCGCGAAGGCGCTGGGGCACCCGGCCAGGGTGGCGATCCTGCGGTTGCTCCTGCGGCGCGACACGTGCGTGTGCGGTGAGATCGTGGACGAGTTGCCGCTCGCGCAGTCGACGGTGTCGCAGCACCTGAAGCAATTGAAGGAAGCGGGCCTCATCCGGGGCGAGGTCGAGGGACCGCGCGTCTGCTACTGCGTCGAACCGGGTGCGATCGGCCTGTTTTGCGCGCTGATCGAGGAGCTGAAATGACGTCGGGAGGCGCACGATGAGTACGAGCATCTACCGAGCCAAGGGCTTCAACGTCCCGGATGGCACGGCCAAGATCGAGACGCTGGAAGCCACGATCGCCTTCGACGGGAGTCGGGGCATGGGCGACTCCGTCCCGGGACCCGCGCACCTCTTGGCGGGCTCGCTCGCAGCCTGCCTGCTGAAGAACGTGGAACGCTTCCGCCACATCCTGCCCTTCAGCTACTCGAGCGCGAAGGCGGAGATCGAGCTCGAGCGCCGCGATTCGCCACCTGCGATCGTTCGCGCGCATTACGTCCTCGAGGTCGCGAGCGACGAGCCCGCCTCGCGCTGCGCACTGCTCCACAAGAACGTGCGTCTGTTCGGCACGATCACCAACACGCTGGCGAGCGCGTGCGAGCTCGAGGGCACGCTGCGCGTCGTGCGGTCCGATGGCGACGTCGAGGAATTCCCGGCCTAAGACCGCATTCCAAAGTGAGCTGCCGTCTCGACGACCCAGCCATCGTCTTTCGACGATTACCGATACCATCCCAAGCAACAGGCGGCGAAGGCCGCTACAAGGGGGCACCGATGAACACGAAGAACATCACCGTCTACGATCCCGCCATGTGCTGCTCGACCGGAGTCTGTGGACCCGAGGTCGATCCCGACCTGGCGCGCTTCTCCGCCGACTTGGAGTGGCTCGCCGCCCAGGGCGTCGCGGTCCGGCGCTTCAACCTCGCGCAGGAGCCGGGGGCGTTCGTCGGGGACGCCGACGCGCAGGCTGCGCTCGAGCATCGGGGGGCGTCGGCGTTGCCCCTGATCAAGGCGGATGACGTCGTCGTCAGCAGCGGCGTGTATCCTTCCCGGGTCCAACTCGCGACCTGGGCCGGCGTCGCGTCCGCCGCGAGCGGATGCTGCGCCGACGAAGCTGCGCCCGTCGCCAAGCAACCGCGGTGCTGCTGATGAGCACCGACACACTGCTGCGACTCACGCAGCCGACGCCGTTCTTGTTCTTCACGGGCAAGGGCGGCGTCGGCAAGACCTCGGCCGCCTCGGCGACGGCGCTCGGCTTGGCGCGCGCCGGAAAGCGCGTGCTGATCGTCAGCACGGATCCCGCATCGAACCTCGACGCGGTGCTCGCGACCGAGCTGTTGGCGACGCCGACGCCGATCACCGGCGAGCCGAACCTCTTCGGGCTGAACATCGATCCCGAGGCCGCCGCGCGCGCCTATCGCGAGCGCGTCATCGGCCCGGTTCGAGACGTCTTGCCCGCGAGCGCCGTGGCTTCGATCGAGGAACAGCTCTCCGGCGCTTGCACCGTCGAGGTCGCCGCCTTCGACGAGTTCACCGGCTTGATGAGCGGCGACGCGACCGCCCGCGAGTTCGACCACATCGTCTTCGACACGGCGCCCACCGGTCACACGCTGCGCCTCTTGCAGCTACCCGCCGCTTGGACGAGCTTCCTCGAGACGAACGAGCGCGGTGCCTCGTGCTTGGGGCCGCTGTCGGGCTTGAAGAACAGCCAAGAGCGCTACGCGCGGTCGCTCGCCGCGTTGAGCGACGCCTCCGAGACGACGCTCGTCCTGGTCACGCGCGCCGAGCGCAGCGCGCTGAGCGAGGCCGAGCGAACGCGCGTCGAGCTGGAGAAGCTGGGCGTCACGAACCAGTTCCTGTTGATCAACGGCGTCTTCCACGCGAGCGATCGCGACGACGCCCTGGCGCTGCGGCTCGAGGCCCTCGGGCAAGCCGCGCTCGCGGCGATGCCTCGGGGCCTCGCGGCGCTGCCCTCCTTCGAAGTGCCGCTGAAGCCGCACAACCTCGTGGGTCTCGACGCGCTGGCTTCGTTCTTCGACCAAGCACCGTTCCACGGCCTGAGCGAGCCGCGCGTCGCCTCCGCCGACGTGCTGGAAAACGTCGCGCCGCTCTCGTCGCTCGTCGACGAGGTCGCCGCCGCCGGACACGGGCTCGTCATGTTCATGGGCAAGGGCGGCGTCGGGAAGACGACCATGGCCGCCGCCGTCGCGGTCGAGTTGGCGAGCCGCGGTTTGCCCGTCCACCTGACGACCACCGACCCCGCCGCGCACCTCGAGGGCACGCTGGCGGAAGAGGTGCCCCACCTGCGCGTCAGCCGCATCGATCCCCTGGCCGAGACCGAAGCCTATCGCGAGCGGATCCTCGCGCGATCGCGCGCGACGCTCGACGACGATGCGCTGGCGCTCCTCGAGGAAGACCTGCGCTCGCCGTGCACCGAGGAGGTCGCGGTCTTCCACGCCTTCTCGCGCGCCGTCTTCTCGTCGAAGCGCGAGATCGTGGTGATGGATACGGCGCCCACCGGACACACGTTGCTGCTGCTCGACGCGGCGGGTTCGTACCACCGCGAGACGCTGCGGCAGGCCGGCGCCGGCAGTCGACTGGGGACACCGCTCATGCGGCTCCAGGACGCCGCCGAGACGCGCGTCGTGATCGTCACCTTGGCGGAGACGACGCCCGTCCAGGAAGCCGCGCACCTGCAGGAGGACCTGCGCCGCGCCGCGATCGAGCCCTATGGCTGGGTCATCAACCGCAGCCTCGCGGCGACGGGCACCACCGATCCGTTGCTTCGCGCCAGAGCCGCGGCCGAGCTGCCCGAGATCCGCGCGGTGAAAGCGAAGCACGCTGAGCGCGTGTTCCTCGTGCCCTGGTCGGCCGACGAGCCGACGGGCGTCGCAGCACTCCGGAGCCTCGTGCAACCCGACCATCCCCACGTACCCCAGGAGTCCTCGTGTTCCAACACGCCTTGATCGCCGTCGACCTCGACTCCGACGTCCCGTTGCTCGAGTGCGCGCCCGACCTCGCCACCTGGGGGGTCGTACGCGTGTCGCTCGTCTACTTCGCGAAGGTCGGCTACGCACAAGGTCCCGCCTTCGGAGAGGAGGAGCGACAGCGAGAACGGCTTCAAGCGCTCGCGGAGCCGCTGCGAGCGCGCGGCACGATCGTCGATATCCACGTCGCAACCGCCGGCGATGTGGGCGCCTCGATCGCGGCGCGCGCGGCCGAGGTCGGCGTCGACCTGCTCGTCGTCGGCAACCGCAGCCAGAACGTCCTCGAACGACTCTTTCTGGGCAGCGTCGCGCGCAAGGTTCTACGTCGCTCCTCCGTACCCGTCTTGATCGAGTGGATCGAGCCGCTCGACGGCGTTGGGGACCGGTGCCAGTTGACCTGCGGCAACACGTTACGTCACGTCCTGGTCGCCTCGGACCTGACGGCAGCGGCGCGGCCCGTACACGAGGCAGCCATCGAACTCGCAAGCCTCGGCGGACGGGTCGATGTGATGCACGTGACGTCGGCGGACGACCGAGCACGCTTTGCCGATTGGCCCACCATGGCCCGGGCGGCCCTCGGCGAAGTCCACTCGCGCATCACGCAGGGCGGAGGAACGGGCGAGGCGTTCGTCGTCGAAGGTGAGGCGAGCGAAGAGATCCTGCGTCTCGCCGGCGAGCGCGACGCATCGCTGCTGGTCGTCGGCAAGGCCGGTCGCGGCGATTCCGGCATGGGGCACACGGCGCGCGCCCTCAGCAAGAGAGCGGGCCGACCCGTGCTGATGATCCCGAATCGCTAACCCACCCCGTACCGCGCCGTCCCACGCGGCGCTCGCCACTCTCCTACCGCGCTCGACGTCATGGGTATCTTCGAACGACTGCTCTCCCTCTGGGTCGCGCTCGCCCTCGGCGTCGGCGTCGGGCTCGGCTTGCTGTTTCCGTCCGCCTTCGAGGTGGTCTCGCGCCTCGAGATCGCGCGCGTCAACCTGATCGTCGCGGTGCTCATCTGGCTGATGATCTACCCGATGATGCTGAAGGTCGAGCCGTCGTGCCTCAAGGACGTCGGCCGGAAGCCCAAGGGACTCGTGCTGACGCTCGTCGTCAATTGGCTGATCAAGCCCTTCACGATGGCGGCGCTGGGCGTGCTGTTCTTTCGCGTCGTCTTCGCCGACCTCGTGCCCGCCGACGACGCGTCGGAGATCATCGCCGGCATGATCCTGCTCGGCGTGGCGCCGTGCACGGCGATGGTGTTCGTCTGGAGCCACCTGACCGACGGCGACGCGAACTACACGCTGGTCCAGGTCTCGGTGAACGACCTGATCATGGTCTTCGCGTTCGCGCCGATCGCCGGGCTTCTCTTGGGCGTCACGGACATCGACGTGCCGTGGGGAACGCTCGTCACGTCGGTCGTGATCTTCATCGTCATCCCGCTCGCCGCGGGCGTGGCGACGCAGCGCGTGCTGACGCGCGAGCGCCTGGAGCGCTTGGGGCAACGGCTCAAGCCGACGTCCATCCTGGGCCTCCTCTTGACCGTGGTGCTCTTGTTCGGCTTCCAGGCGGAGACGATCGTCGCACGCCCGCTCTTGGTGGTGCTGATCGCGGTGCCGCTCCTGATCCAGAGCTACGGCATCTTCGCCATCGCGTACAGCCTCGCGCGGAAGCTCGGGCTGCCCTTCGCGGTCGCCGCGCCCGCGGCCATGATCGGCACGTCCAACTTTTTCGAGCTGGCGGTCGCCGTCGCCATCAGCCTCTTCGGCCTCACCTCGGTCGCCGCGCTCGCCACCGTCGTGGGTGTCCTGATCGAGGTACCGGTGATGCTGTCCCTGGTCGCCTTCGCCAACCGAACCAAGCATTGGTTTCCGGCCCCGGCTTCCTAAGCCGTTCGCCTCGACTCGCACCTCGCGCCGCAGGAAATCGATGTCGCAGGGTTCCCCCCGGACGCCGCGCGGGTTGAGATGTCGCCTTCCATTCGCGGCGCCACGTGCGTCGCCGGCTCGACCACGTCGACCGGTCCTTCTCCCTTGCATTACGTCGAGCAAAGGGCTATTCGCCCACCTTGATCACAACGGCGTCAGTTGCGATGAAAGGAAACTGCGTCCACGCCCCCTCGCTGCCCCAAGAGCTAGAGTGGAACATATACGCGCCGCGGGGCACTCGCAACTCCGAAGTCGCCTTGGGCATCAATTGGCCCGTGGCGACGAGACCAAGTTGCTCATGGACGAGCTGGTAGCTGGCTGGGCGCCGGGGATGACCTGTCAATTTGACAAACGAGGGACTCGCGAGGTTAATCTCGAAGGTGGACTCGGAGCCCGGCGGGGCCGTGACGACCGACACGGCGGACCGAAGGCCGCGCGTGGAGGAAAAGGTAAGACAAATGTCTTTCCGCGGCGGGACATCGAGGACGAGTTCGTACGCCGGGTCGACTTCCACGTGGGGAGACACCTGCAGGTAGCGACCGCTCGTCTCCCGCGTGTACAACGTCAGGAAGGTCTCTCCTTCAGGCAGCGATTCTGCTCCAATGACTCGCCCGCGAAGGGCTGCCCTGGCTTCGACGATGATTAGGAGATCTGGATCGGGCGCGATCACCGTTTCCCAGACGGCGTAGGATCGACTCCCTGCGGACCTGGCCATCAATTGGTATTCGCCGGGAGCCAACCCTGGAAAGCTGAAGCGTCCCGCGGCCGCGCTGATTGCATGGACGCTAGTTGTCGAGTCGTGCGCACGAAGCAAGACTTCGAAGTTCGGCAGGCCTTCTTGACTCGGTCCCACGATGCGGCCAACCAAGCCCGGGCCTGCCTGAGTAACGAGATGAAGGTGAACTCCTTTTGCGTCGGCCTCGAATTCTGTAGGGGCAACAAACGCGCTGCCCTCTCCATGCCTGGAACCGACGGACCAGCGCCCTTCGGACAGACCTTCAATACTGGCTATTCCTCCCTCATCCGTTGCGACTCGCCTAACGGATTCTTGGCCTAACGATCTGAGTGCGTCATCGTGAATGCACGCTTCAGACACATCAGAGACCGGGCGAATGAAAAGCAGCACCCCAGGCACTGGCTGTGACTGACCATCAGTCACGGCGAACTTGACGGGGCAGCCAGCAATTGACCCTACGAATAACTCGTAAACTTCGTTCGCATTTAACCTTAAGTACCACGACTTAACTGGGGGTGACCCTGCCGTCACCCGGATACAACGATGCGCCGGTAAACCTTGCAGGTAGCCAGACCGGGTGCCCTCCAGGATCGTTGCTACACGGAACGGACGAGGAGACGCGGGCAATAGAAATTCTGCTGCAACCGGCAACGAGTTGAGGTCACTCACGGTTGAAACGAAGCGGACATCAGCTCCTGCCAGCCACTCGACCCGATCGGCCTCCTGCGGGTGGTTTGCCACCGCGGGTGGGTCATAGTAGGCAACCCCTAGATCACTCGAGATGAAGGCTCCTCCGCGCTCCAACGCGCCGATCTCGAACCCAAAGAGTTGCGGCGAGTATTGGTGGGGAAACAGTTCGATGCCGTCGCAACTCCTCCAAAGGGCTTGACCTGCATCTCCGTGAGTTCGAACGAATCTTACACCGACTTTGACTACGCTGACTATGATCGTTATCGTCCCGCGCCCATCGGCCGAAGTCTGCACGAGGCCTGATTGCTCGAAACTGCTCGACACGCTCGTCGCGGTGTACCTGAGTACCTGTCCAGCACAGCCCGATAGACGAGCAGCTTCGGACGGACTGGTAAGCTTCGTGTGAAAGACCGCTTCGCGCTCCGTTGATGCTTCTTGGCCCAGCGTCAATTCCAGCGGCAGCACGCAGTTGACCAAGGAAGGGTCACCTTCAATGCGCACCAAAATGCTGAGCCCGTCAGGAATATCTTCTGGCGAGCGGTCCACGCGCACCATCTCCCGCGACTCCATGAGCGTGGATTGAACCGCATTCGCATTTGACTGATGAGCGCGACCTGGATTCGCTTCAAATTCGTTCGAGCCACCAATGCGTCGCGAAAGCACCAGATCGGTGTCTGCAGCGAACCAGCACACGAGTGCAAGGAGCGCAATAAACAGGCCACAAGCAACGCGCAGAGACTTCACTTGAGCTCAGAAAAGATCGTGGACAGCACCCTGCCAGATGCATCGACGATCACATCCAGCCAATATAACGCATGGAGAGGCCGATACATCATAAAGCTAGCTCACCCGAAGCAGTCCCGCCCTGGTTCTGAGCCCAGCTCCACTTCTTGTTACTCTCGTGCTGCGCTTCTATGAGGCCGCCGTTAATGACAGTCCCGTTCGCGTCCTCCTCTGTGTAGTACCACTTGTCCGGATCGATAGTCGGAGCCAAGTCCCCGGCACGCAACAGTGCTCCGCGTTCGCCGGTTTCAGGGTCTTTTGCGTACATCGACCACGTGTAGTCGTAGACGCCAATTCCCGGGGCCTTCTTTTTCTCAAAGACGACGATCGCGGGTGCGGGCCCAGAGGGACTAGACTGTGTCCAGCAGTACTCCGAGTCCCACTCGGGAGAAATCTGTGCTTGCGCAGCAAGCGGTGTAGAGCCCAGCATTGCAGTTCCGACCAAAAGCACAATTGCGGAAATGGAGAGTCGAACGAAGCTCATCGTGATGTTTGAGTAGTAGGTTGGAAGTGGCACACAGAAGACGACACAAGGTGCGGCCCATGAGCACCGCGCGGTTTCGCATACTAGAAACAGCATCGAGCCAAAGTCAAGATGTGTGCGTGGTTTCTCTGAGAGCGACGATCCGAGCACGTGCTGACGGACAACGGACACGTGACGCTCGAGGGTCCCGAACCGCTCAACGTCGCGCTGGAAGTGTTCGACGGCACGACGGGCAACCCGGGCGAGGCTTCGAGCTGCGCACGCCGAATCCCGCCGATCCGCCCGTCGGCGTGCGCGGTGCGTACTGGCAAGGTTGGATCTCGTCGGACCTCGAGCGGCTCGTCGTGGCCGTCGAAGGGCTTGGAATCGCGGAGTTTCGGCCGCGCCCAACGACGGACGGAAAGCCCGAGCTCGTGTTCGTCGGCCAGCGATCGCCGGTGACGCTCCAGTTCCTGGACCTGCCCGCAGGGGGGCGCGGCATCGACCTCTCGATCCAAGTGCTGAGATCCACGACCGACGGGCTTCACGCGGAGCGCTCCGCGGTCGCGCGCACGGACGCTTCGGGTCACGCGCTCCTCGACTTGGGCGACGCAACGGATCTCTGATTTCGGATCGCGCCCGTCGAACTCGGCGGCCGGAGCGTTCGGTTCGAACCCGAGTCCCAGCCCGCCGGCTCGAACGCCCGACTCGTCGTCCGCTGCGTTCTCGAGTGAGCCCGACCTCCTAAGCCTTCGACCTCGACTCGAGGCGTCACGCGCAGGAAATCGATGTCGAAGGGTTCCCCCCGGACGCAGCGCCGGTTGAGATGTCGACTTCTCCTCGCGGCGCCCAACGCGTCGCCGGCTCGACCACGTCGACCGGACCTCCACCCAACCCCAGACCCCCCCTGGCGACACCGATGGCCGAAACGACGGCGATCGAGACCCAGCTCGAGATCAACGAGTTCAACCCCTTCCTCGCGATGGCCGAGCGGTTCGAAGCCGCCGCCGACGTGCTCGGGTTGGAGGCCGGAGTGCGCGAGGTGCTGCGCACGCCCGACCGCGAGTTGACCGTCGCGATCCCCGTCCTGATGGACGACAAGACGATTCGCGTCTTCCGGGGGTATCGCGTGCAGCACAACTTCCTGCGCGGGCCGTGCAAGGGCGGGATTCGCTTCGCGCCCGACGTACACCTGGACGAGGTGCGCGCTCTCGCGGCCTGGATGACCTGGAAGTGTTCGGTCGTCGGCATCCCCTTCGGCGGCGGGAAGGGCGGAGTGATCTGCAACCCGCGCGAGCTGTCGGACGGCGAGCTCGAGCGCATCACGCGGCGCTACACCGTTAGCATCATGGACATCCTGGGGCCGGACCGCGACGTGCCCGCCCCGGACATGAACACGAACGAGCAGACGATGGCGTGGATCATGGACACGTACTCCATGCACGTGCGCCGCACGTCGACCGCCGTCGTGACGGGCAAGCCCTTGAACCTCGGCGGCAGCCTCGGGCGCCGCGAAGCGACGGGCCGCGGCGTGATGATCACCTGCCGCGAAGCGCTGAAAACGATGGGCTTGCGCGCGCAGGACGCGCGCGTCGTCGTGCAGGGCTCGGGCAACGTCGGCGGCATCGGGGCGCAGCTCCTGCACCGCGAGGGCTATCGCATCGTGTCGCTCTCCGACATGTGGGGTGCCATCCACGACGACCGCGGACTCGACGTTCCGGACGTCCTGAACTACCTGGCCAAGAACAAGCGGCTGGCGGGCTATCCCGACGCCGAGCACATCTCCAACGCGGAGCAACTGTTCCTCGACTGCGAGGTCTTGGTGCCGGCCGCGACCGAGAACCAGATCACGTCGAAGAACGTCGATCGCATCAAGGCCCAACTGATCGTCGAGGGCGCGAACGGCCCGACGACCGCGCCCGCGGACGTGAAGTTGGCCGAGCGCGGCGTCGTCGTGGTGCCGGACATCCTCGCCAACGCGGGCGGCGTGACCGTCTCCTACTTCGAGTGGGTCCAGGATCGCATGGGCTACTTCTGGACCGAGGAGATCGTCAACGCACGCCTCGAGGAGACGATGGTCACGGCCTTCAACGAGGTCTATCGCACGTCGCAGAAGCACTCGTGCTCGCTGCGCACCGCGGCCTACATCCTCGCGATCGACCGCGTTGCCACGGTCTACAAGATGCGCGGCATCTTCGCCTGAGCCCGATGAGCAAGACGAAAGTGATCGCGGCCTTCGAAGACGACCCGCTCCCGGCGACGCCGGCGCTGGACGACGAATCACCGTTCGCGACGATGATGAGCCTGTTCGACGAGGCGGCCGATCTGGTCGGCGTCGATCCGAACAACTACGCGGTCTTGCGCAAGCCCGACTCCGAGCTGAAGGTCTCGCTGCCGGTCATGCTCGAGGACGGCACGGTGCACGTCTTCGACGGCTATCGCGTGCAACACCATCAGGGGCTGGGTCCGTTCATCGGCCCCATGCGCTTGGAGCCGACGCTCAAGGTCGACGAGCTACGCGCGCTCGCGGCTTGGATGACGTGGAAGTGCGCCGTCCTCAACATTCCCTTCGGCGGTGCCGCCGGCGGCATCCGCATCAACGCCAAGTTGCGCAGCCGCCTCGAGCTCGAGCGCGCCGTCCGTCGCTACACGGCCGAGCTGCTCGACGTGATCGGCCCGGACCGTGACGTGTTGACACCCGACGTGGGCACCGACGAAGCCGTCATGGCCTGGGTCATGGACACCGTCTCGATCCACGAACGCCACACCGAGAACGGCGTCGTCACCGGCAAGCCGCTCTTCATGGCGGGCACGCGCCTCTCCAAGCAATCGGTCGCGATCGGCTTGCAGACGATCCTGCAATTGAGCGTCGAGCGCTACGGCTTCCAGGACCGCCAGATCGAGGTGATCATCCAGGGCGCCGGCCAGGTCGGCGGCAACCTCGCGCGCATCCTGCACGCGGGCGGCCACAAGGTCTGCGGCATCAGCGACCTGTCGGGCGGGCTCTACAAGTTCGAGGGCCTCGACATCCCGACGATCATGGCGTACCGCGCCGCCCACGGAACGCTGGAAGACGCGCCGGGCGACCACGCCCGGCTGACGAACGCGGAGCTGTTGGCGCTGCCCTGCGACGTCCTGGTCCCGTGCGCGACGGCCAACGCGATCCACTCGCGCACCGCCGCCGACGTGCGCGCGAAACTGATCGTCGAAGGAGCCCACGGCCCCGTCTCGGCGCTCGCCGATCGCATCCTGCACGACAACGGAGTTCCGGTCGTCCCCGACATCCTCGCCAACGCGGGCGGCGTCGTCGTCGACTACTTCGAGTGGGTCCAGAACCGCCAAGGCCTCTCGTGGATCGACCCGGTGATCCTGAAGCGCATCCGGCGCTTCATGACCGAGGCGTGGAGCGCGGTCAGCGAGGTGCAGTTGCGCCACGGCGTGCGCCTCCGCATGGCGGCCAACATGCTGGCCGTCGAGCGCGTGGCCGCCGCCGACAAGCTGCGCGGCATCTACGCCTGACGCGCGCCGCGCCTCCGCTGCGCGCGCCAGGCGCCGATGAGGTAGCGCAAGGAGACGAAGATCACCAGCACGCCCAAGAAGCGTTTGCCGAACTCGCCGGCACCGGCGAAGTGCGTGAGCTGCACGCCGATCGCCGCGCCGACGACCGCGCCGCCCGCCAGCAAGAAGCCGTAGCGCCACTGCACGCGACCGCGTCGCGCATAGAGCAGCGCCGAGCGCGAGGCTCCCACCGTCGCTGCCGCCAGTGCACAGGCGCGCGCGCCCTCGAAGCCGAGGCCGTCCACGAAGAGCGCCAGGCCGGGCACCATGACGATGCCGCCGCCGATCCCGAGCATCGGCGCGATCGCGCCGCCCAGGAGGCCGATGACGAACGCGGTCGTCAGCGACCGGGCGTCGAGGTCCAGCGCCGTCGGCTCGATCGGCGTCGATCCCGGCAGGATCAGCCGCACGCCGGCGAACAAGAGAAAGCCCCCGAAGATCCAGACCAAGCGCCCAACGCCCAGGCGCTGCACGAAGCGATAGCCCGCGCGCGTTCCGAGGAAGGCACCGGCGGCGAGTGCGAAGACGAGCGGCCAGACGAGGTGCGACTCGCCCGAGAGCGCTTCGGCGACCGTCGCCGCGAGCGCCGTCGCGAACACCATCACGAGCGATGTCGCGATCGCCGTGGTCAGGACGAGCCCGACCCCGAGGTTCAAGAGCGGCGTCGCGAACAGTCCGCCGCCGATGCCGCAAACGGCGCCCAGGCAGCCGATCAAGGTTCCGAGCGCCGGCAAGCCCAGCGTCCAGGCGCGCGTCACGACCGACCGTGTTCGTTGGGCTTGGCCCGTGAATTCGGTCACGCTTCGACGGTCGTCGACAACACTTGGGGCTGCGGCGAGTTCGGTAGCGCGGAGCGTAGCTTCGACAGCGAACAGACAGTCGCCCCGGATTCCATGACGACGACGCCGGCCGCCGCGTTGGCGAGCCGCATCGCGCGCGGACCGCCGAGGCCGGCCGCGAGCGCCAGCGTTAGAGCGCCGGCCGCGGTGTCCCCCGCTCCGGACACGTCGACGACGGTCGCCGAGCCGCTGGGCCCGACGAACAGGCCGCCGGGATGCTCGTCGTCGAACCAGCTCATGCCTTCGTTCCCGCGCGTGACGAGCAGCGCGCGCGGACCAAATTCCTCGCGGAAGCGCGCCGCCGCACGGGCCAGGTCCTCGGGTCGTTCGAGCTCGTCGAAGGGAATGCGCAGCTCGTGCGCCAGCTCGCCCAGATTGGGCGTCATGGCCGCGACCCCGCCGAAGTGGCGATAGCCGTCGCGGGCGTCGACGACGACGCGCACGCCCGAGCGCGCCAGCTCGAGGATGGCGTCCTTGACCGGCCCACGCGCCACGCCGTAGCCGTAATCGGAGACGAGCACCGCGTCGACCTCGCCGGCGAGTCCCTGGACGGCACTGGCGACGCGCTCGAGCGCTTCGATGGGCACGGGCGAGTCGGGCTCGCGATCGATGCGCAGCACCTGCTGCAGCCGTCGGCCCTGCTCGGCGCCCATGATGCGCGTCTTCGTGGGAGTGGCCCAACCCGGAACGGTCGCCACCCCCTCGACGTCGATCGCGTCGCTCTGCAAGCGGGCGATCAGTTCGCGCCCGGTCGCGTCCCGACCGACCGCTCCGAAGAGCCGCGTGCGCGCCCCGAACGTCCACAGGTTGCGCGCCACGTTGGCCGCGCCACCCGGACTGAACTCCTCGCCCGTATGTCGCATCACCATCACCGGCGCCTCGCGCGACAGTCGCGTCGGGCGCGCGTACAGGTAGTGGTCGGCGATCGGATCGCCAACGACGGCGACGCGCAGAGCGGTGAAGTCGGGAACGACGTTGGGTGTCAGCATGGGGCTCGAGCCGGTCGCTCATTCTAGCCCGTGCAACGCGGATCCCCTAGAGACGGGTCAAGGGACCCCGATCACGTCCCGCGAACGGGACTTCCGTGCCGTCAGTCGGCGGTTTCGTCCGCCAGCTCGACGATCGCATCCTTGAGCCGAGCGTACTCCTCGACATCGATCGCGCCCGCTTCGAGCGCCCGCTGCAGGTCGATCAACTGCTGCCCGACCGAGACGGACCCAAGGTCAATCGACTCGTGGTTCGAGTTGAAGCACCCCGCGAGGGCGAGGAGCGGCGCGAGGGTGAGGGCCGGAAACAGCGACGGGCGGAAGGACGGCATGGAAGGATTCCGGGAAGCGGGTGGAGCCCCGTTCTACGCCATGGGTCCACGAACCTTCGAGCGCGGGCCCGGGATTTCAGCGTGCACAGCGCTGTTCAGCAAGCTTCGCCCGCCGCGGCCGCCAAGGCACGCGACGTCAGCGCCGCGGGCACGGGCTTCGCCGCCGCCGTCGTCCACTCGAGCCCCGCTTCCTCGGCCAGGAAGTAGTCCGAGCGCACGCCCATGAAGGCGTTGTAGCGAATCGCGTAGTGCAGCTCGCCGGCCGCGGTCGCCGCCGCCGAGAGTTCGGCGTCGCGCGCGCGGAGCTCGGGCTCGAACGCTTCCCACTCCGCGCGGTCCATGGCCAGCACGCGTTCGGCTTCGCCCGCGTAGCGCGCCGCCGCCGGACCGTCGAGGCGCGCGTTGACGAACCACGGCATCGCGGCGGCGAGCTTCGCGACCAAGAGGTTCTCCTCGGGCCCGAAGTCGAGCGCGCTGGTCGAGGTGAAGTCCGTCAACGTCCCCGCCGCTTCTTCCGAGACCCAACCGCCCGCGATCGCATACGCGTGGCTCTCCGTGCCGGGGAAGGGATAGAACATCGACGTCCGAAAGCGGCCGATCCCCAAGCGCGCCAACAAGTCCACGGTGGCCCAACGTTCGTCGACCGTCTCGCCGGGCAGCCCGACCATCACGAAGCCCGACGTGTGCAACCCCGCCGCCTCCGCCACGCCGACGGTTTCCAGGATGTCGTCGTCGGTCATGAAGCGTTTCAGGATCGTCTTGCGCACGCGTTCCGAGCCGGCTTCGATGCCCAGCTTCAGGATGCGGCAGCGCGCTCCGGCGAGCGCTTCCGCCACGCGCGGATCGAGCCGCTCGACGTGGCTGTTCACGACCCACGGCGTCTCGAGCCCCGCCGCGCGATACGCCTCGGCGAACGCGATCGCGTGCTCGCTGTTCATCGTGAAGAGATCGTCGTCGAGGATGAACGTCCCCACGTTCCGATAGCGCTCGAGCACGAAGCGCAGCTCTTCCACCACCCGCGCCGGATCGCGATAGCGCAGGAAGCCGATGCCGCTGGTCGAGCGCCCGAGGTCCTCGCGATACAAGTCGACGACTTTGTGGTTCAAGCAGTACGTGCAGCGGTACGGACACCCGCGCCCGGTCAGGATCCCGAACCAGCCGCTCTTCTGATCGACGATGCGTTGCGTGTCGAACAGCTCGTAGTCGGCGACGGGCAGCGCGTTCACGTCGGGGAACTCCCCCACCGCGTTCCGCACCCAGTCGCTCGGCGTGCCCGCGTTCGGCCGCACGCCGCCCTTCCACGCCAGCATGTTCGGCACGTCGTCGGGCCGCTCGCCCTCCTCGACGCGCCGCACCAACTCCGCCAGCGCGTGCTCGCACTCCCCGACGCCGACGTAGTCCCAGACGCCGTCCGCCATGACCTCCTCGGGCACCATCGTCGGATGGATGCCGCCGACGACGAGCGGCGGCAACTGCGCGCCGTCCCGCGCCGCGCGCTCGCGCAAGTCCGTAGCGATCGCGCGCGCCTCTTGGTACTGCATCGAGAGGCACGAGAACCCGACCAAGCCCGAGCCCAGCACGCGCTCGTAGATCTCGCCCCGCGACGGCACGGGCGGCAGCCGCTCGTTCAGGTTCAAGAGACTCGTCTCGTGCCCTGCCGCTTTCAGGACCGCCGAGAGCGAAGCCAAGCCGTGGTTGAACCCCATCTGCGTGTAGAGGTTCGGGTAGAGGAAGAGCACGCGCATGACCCGTGACTCTAGCAGCCGAGGCTTCCCGTGTTCCCCCCGTTGCGGCCGGAGAACGTACCGGCGAGTCCGTGCCCCGAGCGCCTGCTCGACCCCTCGCACAGCGCGTGCTGCTCCGGCAGGGGCTGGAGGGCGTGCGCTTCGACAACCCGCTCTTCCTACGGGAGGACGTGAAGGCGGTATTGCGTCGCGCGGCGCTGACGGTCCGGAGGTGCGATGCCGCCCGCCGTCCCGAGTCCGGTGACGCGTCGGGACGACCCTGAGACAGTCTCCGAAGTTGACGGCAGGGCATCGAAAGCACGAGACCGATCTGTCCCAAGGAAGAGGTCCCCGGTAAACTCGCGCATGAATCCTGCTTTCGCCACGCCGGAAGAGCGCCCTGCAGGTGTGAGCGCCCGCGCAACACAGCCCCGCCCAACTCCAGGACACCGTGCTACGCAGGTCCGTCGAAGTCGAGTTAGACGCACAATGACACCGCCGCACTGCAACGATCGAGTGAGGTAGGCATTGGCGAAGCGAAAGAAATCGACGGGTAAGCCTGACGCGACCTCCGCCAACGTCGGCTACGAGGCCCAGCTCTGGCAGATGGCGGACGCTCTGCGCGGCAGCATGGACGCTGCCGAGTACAAGCACGTCGTGCTCGGGCTCATCTTCCTCAAGTACATCTCCGACGCCTTCGAGGAGCAGCACGCGAAGCTCGTCGCCGAGCAGAAGAGCGGCGCCGACCCGGAAGACCCCGACGAATACCGGGCCCTCTCTATCTTCTGGGTGCCGCCCGAGGCGCGCTGGACGCACCTCTCGGCCCAGGCCAAGCAGTCGACCATCGGTCGGCTCGTGGACGACGCCATGGCCGGCATCGAGCGCGACAACTCAGCCCTCAAGGGCGTGCTCCCCAAGGACTACGCCCGCCCGGCGCTCGACAAGACGCGCCTCGGCCAGTTGATCGACATGGTCAGCAACATCCAGGTCGGCGACGAGGAGGCTCGCGCCAAGGACGTGCTCGGCCGGGTCTACGAGTACTTCCTCGAGAAGTTCGCGCTCGCCGAGGGCCGCAAGGGCGGCGAGTTCCTGACGCCCCACAGCGTGGTCAACCTGCTCGTCGAGATGATCGAGCCCTACCGCGGCCGGGTCTACGATCCCTGC
The DNA here is from genome assembly GCA_040880665.1 of Planctomycetota bacterium. GTDB lineage: Bacteria > Planctomycetota > UBA1135 > UBA1135 > JBBDIB01. The sequence continues at coordinate 37,947 of JBBDIB010000061.1, read as the reverse complement.
TGTGGTTCGGGCGGGATGTTCGTTCAGTCCCTGAAGTTCATCCGCGCGCATGCCAACGGTAACGGGAACGGCAAGGCCGGCGGCGGGAAGCCCAAGGCCGACATCTCGATCTACGGCCAGGAGTCGAACTACACCACTTGGCGCCTCGCCAAGATGAACCTCGCCATCCGCGGCATCGACGGCCAAATCGCCCACGGCGACACCTTCCACGCCGACCGCCACCCCGACTTGAAGGCCGACTTCATCCTCGCCAACCCGCCCTTCAACATCTCCGACTGGGGCGGCGAGCGCTTGGGCCAAGACAAGCGCTGGCAGTACGGGCCCCCGCCCAAGGGCAACGCCAACTACGCCTGGGTGCAGCACATCGTCCACCACCTGGCGCCCGCGGGCGTGGCCGGCTTCGTGCTCGCCAACGGCTCGATGTCGTCGAACCAGTCCGGCGAAGGCGAGATCCGCAAGAACCTCGTCGAGGCGGGCCTCGTGGACTGCATGGTGGCGCTGCCGGGACAGCTCTTCTACTCGACGCAGATCCCGGCCTGCCTCTGGTTCCTCGCGCGCGACCGCAAGAACGGCAAGTTCCGCGACCGCCGCGGCCAGGTGCTCTTCATCGACGCCCGCAAGCTCGGCCGCATGGCGGACCGCACCCACCGCGAGCTGACCGACGAGGACATCGCCCGCATCGCCACCACCTACCACGCTTGGCGCGGCGAGAAGGACGCGGGCGAGTACGCCGACGTGCCCGGCTTCTGCAAGAGCGCGGAGCTTTCGGAAGTCCGCAAGCACGGCCACGTGCTCACGCCGGGGCGCTACGTCGGTGCCGAGGCGCAGGAGGACGACAGCGAGCCGTTCGAGGAGAAGATGAAGCGGCTCACCGCGACGCTGCGGCAGCAGCAGGCCGAGGCCGCGAAGCTCGACGCCGCCATCGCCGCCAACCTGAAGGAGCTTGGGTATGGCCGGTGAGTGGCGCTCATCGACGTGGGGTGAAGAGATCTCCCTGGAGTATGGGAAGGCGCTCCGCGGCCATGACGAGGCGCAAGGAGCCTACCGCGTGTTCGGAGCTAACGGCCCAATCGGTTGGAGTTCGCGACCTCTCGCGCCGGGGCCAGGGGTAATCCTCGGGCGCAAAGGCGCTTACCGCGGTGTTCAGTATTCGCCGGAGCCATTCTTCGTCATCGACACCGCCTACTACGTCGTGCCGAAGAATGAGCTCGACATGCGGTGGCTCTACTACGCCATCAAGCACTACAAGCTTGGCGAGGTTGATGACGGGTCGCCGATTCCCTCGACAACGCGGTCGGCCGTCTACATGCTGGACCTTGAGGTGCCGCCGTCGCCCGAACAACGCGCCATCGCCCACATCCTCGGCGCGCTGGACGACAAGATCGAGCTGAACCGGCGGATGAACGAGACGTTGGAGGCGATGGCGCGGGCGCTCTTCAAGTCGTGGTTCGTGGACTTCGACCCCGTCCGCGCCAAGGCCGAAGGCCGCGACCTCGGCATCCCTCAGCCCCTCGCCGACCTCTTCCCCGCCCGCCTCGTCGACTCCGAGCTGGGTGAGATTCCGGAGGGATGGGAGGTGAGGAGTCTTGGCGATGTGGCAGAGCATCCCCGTCGGGGACTTCAGCCAGGCGAGATCGACCCATCGACGCCCTACATCGCGCTTGAGCACATGCCGAAGCGCTGCATTGCCCTCGCGGATTGGGATACTGCGGACGGTCTGGCAAGCAACAAGTTTGAGTTCAAGCGCGGCGAGATTCTCTTCGGCAAGCTGCGCCCCTACTTCCACAAGGTCGGCGTCGCTCCAGTAACCGGTGTTTGCTCCACTGACATCGTGGTTGTTGCTCCCAATGCTGCGAAGTGGTTCGGATTCGTGCTCGCGCACGCATCGAGCGTCGAGTTCGTTGACTACACCAACGCAGGGTCCACAGGTACCAAGATGCCCCGAACGAACTGGAGCGACATGGCTCGCTACAAACTCGCCCTTCCGCCGGAGCCCGTGGCAGCTGCATTCTGCAATGTAGTCCGACTGCACACTGATCGGATCATCGCGGGGATTCACGAGTCCCGCACCCTCGCCGCGCTGCGCGACACGCTTCTCCCCAAGCTAATCTCCGGCGAAGTCCGGTTCAACTCTCGAAGGATGCCCTCGTGACCCCTACCAACAACAGTTCGCCGGTTCTCCTACCTGGTCGAGATCCTCAGGAGCTCGTCCTAACCGTTGCCGGCAACATCGTCAAGCACCTCGGCGTGCAGATGTACGCCGGGCGGCCCGTTCCCGCGATAGCGGAGTTGATCTCAAACGCCTGGGACGCCGACGCCACGCAGGTTGAGGTCAGACTTCCCCTCGATGAAGCATGGGAACCGGACAATGACGAACAGATCATCACCGTGTCGGACAATGGCAACGGGATGACCTGGGAAATGGTCCGTGATGGCTACCTGAACGTTGGACGTGATAAGCGAAAAGCGGAGCAGACGGACAAGTCACCCGGTGGCCGCCGACTCCAAGGACGAAAGGGCGTCGGTAAACTCGCTGGATTTGGGATCGCGGACACGCTCGAAGTGCAGACCGTCCACAAGAACAAGGATTCGGGCCTGAAGGAGCAGACGCTTGTTTGGTTCAAACTCGACCTGGCTGACCTGACGAAGGTCGAGCAAGGCCCGGCTCCGGTTGACGTGGTCTATGCCGGACCAATCAGTAAGGCCCCAAGTGGAGCGAGGAAGACTAAGGGCACCAGCGTAATTCTGCGCCACCTGCACGAACGCAAGGCACGAAACGCGGACAACTTCCATCACAGCATGGCGCAGCGCTTCCTGCTCATCGGTCCGAAGTTCCGCGTCCGCATAAATGCAGAGGACCTTCGCGAAGAGGACATTACGTTACAGTGGCGCGAGCCGAAGAAGGGTTGGGCAACGGATGAAGTCACGGGCTGCGGGCCGGTGAAGTATTGGCTCGGCTTTACCGAGCATCCCCGCAAACAGAACGAGGGAGAACTGAGCGGCCTGCTCATCTACACCCGAGGCAAAATTTCCCAGGAGGAGACCTTCTTTGAGATAAGCGGGGGGGTTACGGGTCAGCACGGCCTTCGATACATGGTGGGCATGGTGAAGGCCGAATGGCTGGACGCGGGAGTAGATTCCGCCGACCACATCGCTACCCCGAGGGACTCCATCGCATGGGAGAGCCCGGAAGGAGTGGCTCTCAAGGAGTGGGGTCAGAAGCTCCTTAGAAGATGCCTTTCCGAATGGGCCAAGTTCAGAGCCTCGCTTCGTGAGAAGCACATCGAGGAGGTCAGTCCGGAGATCCAGGCCCGAATGGAGAAGCTCGCCCCGGCGTACAGGGACGCGGCCCTCCAATTTGTGCAGAAGTTCAAGTCGGTGGAGATGGAGCCGACGGAATTTGAAAACATTCTGTCTTGGTTCCTCGGCGCGCTGGAGAACGCCACGCTTCGCAGCATCCTTCAGAAACTGCGCGAGACCGACATCACGGACCTTCAGCAGCTCGACGGCCTTCTTTCGACGATGGAAGTGCGAACTGCGGTGACGCTTCTCCAGATCATCGACAGCAACCTGGCGGCCATTGAGGCCTTGGAGCGAATGCACCATCAGGACGCGAGGGAACGGGGCGTCATTTCCAAGCACTTGGAAAGGAACCCGTGGCTAATTGATCCTACATGGATGCTCAACAAAGCGGAGGCACGCGTCGAGACCTGGATTAGATCCGTGTCTGGCACTGCAAAGAAGAGCGGAAAGGCGAAGGGAGACGATGACCGCGCTGACTTCTTCTGCGTAGCCGTTGGTGGCACACTTCACATCGTGGAGATAAAACGCGGAGCACATGCTGCGCGGGAGAAGGACATCTCTCAAGCAAACAGGTACCGTGAACATGTATTGAAGCGATTTGGTGAGCTCACGGACCCAAAGGCGATCAAGTACGCCTATGTGCAAAGTCACTTGATTGCGGCCCAGTTGCACAACGACGCGCAAAGCATGAAGGAAGCCTACGCTGATAAAGGTTGGGTTTTTCTCACCACATGGGATGACCTAATCGAACGCGCAAAACAAGGCCACATTCAATTCCGTGAGATTCTCCATAAGCGAGCAACGGAAGTGGACGTGTCCCCGATGGAGGAGGAAACGCCCGGTCCAGGGGGCGCCGACGGCGCGAGAAAGCCCAAAGTCAAAGTTCCGATCCACAAGAAGAAGGCGCGAAGAAAGTGAGCGACGCGAAACCCATCGCAATCGACCTGTTCGCCGGTTGTGGCGGCTTGACGCGTGGTCTCCGCGACGCCGGCTTTCACGTCGCGGCTGCCGTGGAGGTCGATCCGATCGCCGCGCGCACGTACCGTTGGAACAACCGGCGAACAGAGTTGATCGAAAGGAATATCCGCAACGTGTCTGCCGAGGAGCTCCTTCGAGCGGCCGGGACGAATCACGTCTCGCTCCTCGCGGGATGCGCGCCGTGCCAAGGATTTTGCTCGCTGACCGCCAAACACGAACGCGACGACCCCCGAAACGAGTTGCTCCTCACGATGGCGGAACTCATCGAGGGGGTTCAGCCGGAGGCGATCATGATGGAGAACGTCCCGGGACTCGCCGGTCGCGGTAAACCGATCTTCAAGAAGTTCCTGGATGTCCTTACGCGCCTTGGATACTGGCACGAATGGCGTGTTGACCAGATGGCCGACTTCGGAGTTCCCCAGTCTCGGCGGCGCTTGGTGCTACTTGCCGGCCGAGGCTTCAGCGTCGCGTTCCCGCAGCCGTCGCACGTGCGCTCTCCCAAGGGGACCTCTGAGTTGGTTCCGTGGGTCACGGTACGAGAGGCCATAGGACACATGGAGGCTCCCGTCACGTTGAAGGCCGCGCAGAAGGACGGCGGTCCGCAGTCGCATGACTGGCACGTGGTGCGAGACCTTCAGTCGCAAACCAAGCAGCGCCTCAAGGCGGCGGAACCCGGCCGGACATGGCTGGAAGTGGACGAGTCGGTGCGCCCCGCATGTCATCGGAACGGGTACAAGGGTTTCACGAACGTCTACGGCAGGATGGCTTGGGACCAAGCGTCGCCCACCGTCACGAGCGGCTGCACGACTCCGTGCAAGGGGAGGTTCGGACACCCGGACAAGCGCCGCTACACCATCTCCGTCCGTGAAGCTGCCCTCCTCCAGACTTTTCCAGCGAGCTACCGATTCATGACGGACCAGATGGACGCCGTGTGCGGCTTGATCGGCAACGCCGTTCCACCGTTGTACGCGAGGCTCGCCGGCGAAAAGGTCTTGGCCGTTCTCAAGGCGCGTGGCGACAAGATTGGCAAGACTAGTCGATGAGCATGCGCCCGAGCCAGGTCGCGTTGGCGCACCGGCTGCGCGATGGGCTCGTGAGGGGCGATGTCGTCACGCCCGATCTCTTCGAGCGCACGGGATTGGAGCCGCCGGGGCTCGTGCGAGGGTGAGCCCCATGAGCGAAAAACAGGACACGAATCGCGGCGAGGTCATCCTCTACGAGGCCCCCGACCGCGTCGACGTGCGGCTGGAGCGGGAGACGGTCTGGCTGAGCCAGGCACAAATGGCCGAGCTGTTCGGGCGGGAGCGCTCGGTCGTCACCAAGCACGACCGGCGCCTGGCCGAGCGGGGGCTCGGCGAGATCGAGCGGGCGGTGGGGCTGCTCGCCTGGACGCCGACCTTTCACGCGACCACCGCGTGTCGCGAAGTCGGCGAGCGGTGCGGGCGTCGTGTGGCAAAGTGTTGACAGATATCCCCTTTTGCCTACAGTTCGACACATGCCGCCCACCACTGACCGCAACAGGGTCCTGAAGCTCGCAAGGCGCCCCCAAGGGGTGACTACGCGGGAGATCCGGGCGGCGGGAATTCATCGCCAGGTGCTAACCCGACTCGTTGCGGCGGGGGAGATCGAACGAATCGCTCGCGGCATGTATCGCCTTGCCGGGCAGGCGATCACGGAGAGTCACGGACTGGCCGTCGCGAGCGCGGCTGTGCCGCACGGTGTGGTGTGCCTCTTGTCCGCCTTGCAGTTCCACGGGATCGGCACAGAGCTTCCGTCCGAGGTCTGGATCGCTATCGACCGACGGGCGCGACGTCCCAGGTTGCAGTATCCGCCGCTACGCATCGTGCGTAGCTCGGGCCCGGCACTGACCGAGGGCGTCGAGTCGCACCGGCTCGAGGGGCGGACGGTGCGCATCTACGGCGTCGCCAAGACCCTGGCCGACTGCTTCAAGTACCGCAACAAGATCGGACTCGACGTTGGGCTGGAGGCGCTGCGCGAGGCCTGGCGAGCGCGCCGCTTCACCATGGACGAGCTGGACCGCTACGCACGCCTCTGCCGAGTCCAGCGCGTGATGCGGCCCTATCTCGAGGCGCTCGCGTCATGAGCGGGGCTCCCGACGGCCTCGCTCGTTCGATCCAGGTGCGGCTCGTGCAGCACGCGAAGGGACTCGGCGTGGATCCGAATCTGGTCCTCACGCGCTACGCCTTGGAGAGGCTCCTTTACCGGCTCTCGGAATCGCCGCACGTGGAGCAGTTCGCACTCAAAGGTGGCCTCCTTTTGCTGGCCTGGCTGGGCGAAGCGCTACGCCCCACTCGCGATGCCGACCTTCTGAGCTTCGGCGACCTGTCCGTAGCGGCGCTGGCGCGGATCTTCGTCGAGGTCTGCGAGATCGACGTCGAGCCCGATGCGATGACCTTTCTGGCCGACACCGTCAGCGTTGTTACGATCCGCGTGGGCAGCGACGACGGCGGGTATCGAGTGACGATCGAGTCCAGGCTCGGGGCAGCCCGTCTGCGGGTTCAAGTCGACGTCGGTATTGGCGATGTCGTAACGCCCGAGACAGCCTGGTTACACTATCCCGGACTGCTCGATCTCCCGCGGCCTCGCCTGCGCGCCTACTCACGAGAGTCCGTAATGGCCGAGAAGCTGCACGCCGTGGTCGTCCTCGGAGCCGCCAACAGTCGAATGAAGGACTACTTCGATCTGCACGGCCTGCTGTGCCAGGGTGCTGTCAGCCTGGGTCAACTGGAACGAGCGATCGCGGCAACCTTCGAACGTCGCGGCACGGCAGTGCCGAGTGGCGTGCCTGTTGGACTCACCGACGCGTTCGCGCGTGAGCCATCGAAGCAGGCACAGTGGAAAGCCTTCCTCGCCAAGAACCGTCTCAAGGCGCCGCGCCTGGAACAGGTCGTGGCGGATATCCGCGGTGAGATCGCAGGGACTTGGCGAGCAGTCGGAGAGGCGGGTGGCCGATGACGCGCTTTTCTGAATCCGTCGTCGAGGAAGCCGCCCTCGCCTGGCTGGAGAGCACTGGCTGGCAGATCGCGCACGGTCCTGACATCGCCCCGGACACGCCCGCCGCCGAGCGGGCGGACTACGGCGAGGTGGTGCTTGCCCAGCGCCTGCGCGACGCTCTCGCGCGGCTCAACCCCGCCCTGCCCGCCGAAGCGCTCGAGGACGCGCTTCGCAAACTTACGCGGCCCGAAGGTGCGGACCTGATCCAGCGCAACCGCGCGCTGCACCGGCTGCTCGTGGACGGCGTGACAGTCGAGTATCGCAACGCCGAGGGCGCCATCCGCGGCGCCCAGGCGCGGGTGATCGACTTCGACGACCCCGGAAGCAACGACTGGCTGGCAGTGAACCAGTTCACGGTCGTCGAGAACAAACACACCCGCCGGCCCGACGTCGTGCTGTTCGCCAACGGGCTGCCGCTCGCGGTGCTCGAACTGAAGAACGCGGCCAACGAGGACGCCACGATCTGGTCCGCCTTCCAGCAGCTCCAGACCTACAAGGCCGAGGTGCCCGCCCTTTTTGCGACCAACGCCGCGCTGGTCATCTCCGACGGCGTCGACGCACGCACCGGGACGCTCACCGCCGGCGGGGAGTGGTTCAAACCCTGGCGCACGATCTCGGGCGAGGCGGTGGCCGACACTCACATGCCCGAGCTCCAGGTCGTGATCGAGGGGCTCCTCGCGCCTCGGCGCTTTCTCGATCTGGTGCGCGACTTCATCGTGTTCGAGGACGAGGGTAGCGGGCGGCTCTTCAAGAAGATGGCGGGCTACCACCAGTTCCACGCCGTGCAGGTCGCGGTGGGCGAGACGCTCCGTGCCGCCGAGTTGGCACGCGCGGACCACGTGGCCGAGGGCGGCGGGCGTTACGAGTCGGGCCGGCGGCCCGGCGGCAAGCCCGGCGATCGTCGCGTGGGCGTCGTGTGGCACACCCAGGGCTCGGGCAAGAGCCTGACGATGGCGTTCTACGCCGGGCGAATCGTTCGCGAGCCGGCGATGGAGAACCCGACGCTCGTCGTGCTGACCGACCGCAACGACCTCGACGACCAGCTCTTCGGGACCTTCTCGCGCTGCGCGGACCTACTGCGCCAGCCGCCGGTGCAGGCCGAGAGCCGCACGCACCTGCGGGAGCTCCTGTCAGTCGCCTCGGGCGGGGTGGTGTTCACCACCATCCACAAGTTCTTCCCCCCTTCTTCAGACGATGGGTCGAAGGGCGACCGGTACCCGACGCTCTCCGAGCGACGCAACATCGTGGTGATCGCCGACGAGGCGCACCGCAGCCAATACGACTTCGTCGATGGCTACGCGCGGCACATGCGCGACGCCCTGCCGTATGCTTCATTCATCGGCTTCACCGGCACGCCCATCGAGTTACAGGACGCCAGCACCCGCGCTGTGTTCGGCGACTACATCAGCGTCTACGACATCCAGCGCGCGGTCGCGGACGGAGCCACCGTGCCGATCTACTACGAAAGCCGCCTGGCCAAGCTGGCGCTCGATGACGCGGAGCGGCCAAAGATCGACCCCGAGTTCGAGGAGGCGACCGAGGGCGAGGAAGTCGAGCGCAAGGAGAAGCTCAAGACCAAGTGGGCTCAACTTGAAGCCGTGGTGGGCTCCGACAAGCGGCTGAAGGTGGTGGCGAAGGACATCGTCGAGCACTTCGAGCAGCGCCTCGAAGCCCTGGACGGCAAAGCCATGGTGGTCTGCATGAGTCGGCGCATCTGTGTCGAGCTGTACGCCGAAATCGTGAAGCTGCGGCCGGGGTGGACGGGCCAGGAAGACGACCAAGGCGAGATCAAGGTCGTCATGACCGGCTCGGCCTCAGATCCGGCCGAGTGGCAGCAACACGTCCGCAACAAGCCGCGGCGCGAGGCGCTGGCCAACCGCTTCCGCGACCCCGCCGACCCGCTGCGCATGGTGCTCGTGCGCGACATGTGGCTGACCGGCTTCGACGCGCCCAGCCTGCACACCATGTACGTGGACAAGCCAATGCGCGGTCATGGCCTGATGCAGGCAATCGCGCGCGTGAACCGCGTCTTCAAGGACAAGCCGGGCGGCGTCGTCGTCGACTACCTCGGTCTGGCCCACGAGCTGAAGAAGGCGCTCGCCACCTACACCGAGAGCGGCGGAACCGGACGGACGGCGCTGGACCAGGACGAGGCCGTTGCGGTGATGCTAGAGAAGTACGAGGTCTGCTGCGGGCTGTTCGGGCCGTTCATCCGCCCGAACCAAGAGATGCAGCAAGGCTTCGATCGCTCGAAGTGGACGACCGGCACGCCGCAGGAACGCCTCGGCCTATTGCCGGCTGCGCAGGAGCACATCCTCGCCCAGGAGAACGGCAAAGACCGCTGTATCCGCGCGGTCCGCGAGCTCTCGCAGGCGTTCGCGCTCTCGGTGCCGCACGAAGAGGCGCTTCGCATCCGCGACGACGTGGCCTTCTTCCAGGCAGTGCAGGCAGTCCTCGCCAAGCGCGCCCCGGCCGACGCACGGCCGGAGGAAGATCTCGATCACGCCGTCCGCCAGATCATCTCGCGTGCCGTGGCCCCGGAAAGTGTGGTGGACATCTTCGCTGCGGCGGGGCTCGAGAAGCCGGACATCTCGATCCTCTCGGATGAGTTCCTCGCCGAGGTGCGGGGCATGCCGCAGCGCAACCTCGCGGTGGAACTGCTGCAGAAGCTGCTCAAAGGCGAGCTGAAGACGCGCCGACGGAAGAACGTCGTGCAGGCACGCTCGTTCGCCGAGATGCTGGAGCAGACGATTCGCAGGTATCAGAACCGCGCCATCGAGGCGGCGCAGGTGATCGAGGAGCTGATCCAGCTCGCGAAGGAACTACGTGAAGCCGGTGCGCGCGGCCAAGAGCTCGGCCTCAGCGAAGACGAGCTCGCGTTCTACGACGCCCTCGAAACGAGCGACAGCGCCGTGAAGGTGCTCGGCGACGAGACGCTGCGCGGTATCGCGCGCGAGTTGGTCGACACCGTGCGCAACAACGTGACCATCGATTGGACCCTGCGCGAGAACGTGCAAGCCCAGCTCCGCGTGCTCGTCAAACGCATCCTGCGCAAGCACGGCTATCCTCCCGACAAGCAAGAGAAGGCGACGCAGACGGTGTTGGAACAAGCCGCGCTCCTCTCCTCGGAATGGGCGACGGCATGAGAGGAGCGATAAACAACGGCATGCAGCGCGTTACGCGAACAGCATGAATGCTCGCTTCGGACGAGAAACGTGGTCGCTGCACCCACGCGCGGCTTGATGGCACGGCACGAGGCGGAATGCGCGACGCTTGTGGCGGATTACGAGATCGGCGCCCTCGGGTGACCCTCCCCCGTTCCCCCCTTGCAGCCCGGAAACGTACCGTCTAGCCCATGAGTGCGCCCCTCCCCCAGCCCGACGTCGCCGGGTGTCCCGCATGCGGGCTTTTGCAGCGGGTGCCCTTCGTCGCCCAAGGGCACCGCGCTCGGTGTCCGCGTTGCCAGGCCGTCGTCCTCGATCCCGACCGCCGGCGCCGCTCGCGCTCGCACGCGCTGGCCTGGGCGCTCGGCGGCTTGATCCTGTTTCCCGTCGCGATCTCGCTGCCGATCGCCGAGTTCGAGCAGTTCGGCGCGACCTCTAGCTCGAGCGTCCTCGGCGGCACGCTCGGCCTCTTGGCGCATGGTGAGTACGTCGTCGGCGGCGTCGTGTTGTTCACGTCGGTGCTGTTGCCGGTGACCAAGCTGGCTTCGATCGCCGCGCTGGCCTTTGGGCTGCCGCGCTCGGAAGCCCGGCGTGCGCGTTTGCATCACGCGGTCGAGGTCGCCGGACGCTGGGGCATGCTGGACGTGTTCTTGATCGCGGCTTTGGTCGCCGCGCTCAAGCTGGGCGACTTGGTCGAGGTCACGCCGGGCCCGGGCGCGTGGGCCTTTTGCCTGTTGGTCGCGCTCTCGCTCTTGGCCAGCGCCGCGTTCGATCCCCACGATTTCTGGGCCGCGTCCCCCGCCCGCCGAGACCTACGTCGAGCCACTTCATGACTCAGATCGAAGACCTCCCCATCGCCACGGTCGAGCGCTCGAGCCGCATCGGTCTCGTCACGTTCGTGCCCTTCGTCGTCGCTCTCTTGGTCGCGGCGTTGGTCTGGTCGGCCTGGAGCGAACGCGGCACGGCGCTCTTGCTGCGCGCCTCCGAAGGCCACGGTCTCGCGGTCGGCGACGCCATCGTGTATCGCGGCGCGCGCGTCGGCGAGGTGCGCGAGATCGAGCTGGCGCCCAGCTTGGACGAGCTCTTCGTCCACGCGCGACTCCGGCGCGAGGCCAACGGCTTGGCGCGCGAGGGCAGCCTTTTTTGGGTCGAGCGCCCGCGGCTCTCCCTGGACGGGATTCAAGGACTCGACACCATTCTGGGCGGTCGCCGCATCGGCGTGCGGCCGGGAGCCCCCGACGCCAAACGTCGCACGGACTTCGTCATGCTGGCCGAGCCGCCGAACCCCGAGCCCGACGCGCCCGGCGGTCTCGAGTTCTTCCTCGAAGCGCGCGAGCGCCACGGTCTGGTCGCCGGCGCCCCCCTGCTGTACCGCGGCGTCGAGGTCGGCCAGGTGCTCGAAGTCGACCTGACCCCCGACGCCACCCTGGTCGAGATCCGCGCCTGGGTCGACCCGCGCTATCGCGAGCTCGTCCGCGAGCGCACGCGCTTTCACGAAGTCGGCGGAATCGAGTTCAACGCGGGCCTCTTCGGAGGACTGCAAGTCGACCTGACTTCGCTCCGCACCCTGCTCGTCGGCGGCATCGCGCTAGCCCTAGCCAACGAGCCGGGCCCCATCGCCGCCCCGGGCACGCGCTTCGTCCTCCACCCCAAGCCCGACCCCAAGTTCGCCGACGCCCGCCCCGCCCTGGCCCTGGGCACCCGCGACGACGTCCCGATGCCCAAGCTCCTGCGCGCCGAGCGCACCTGGCGCCAAGGCTTGTTCCGCCGCAAGCAAACCCGACGGGGCTGGCTGTTCCCGACCGCGACCGGTGTCGTCGGGCCGGCCGACATCCTGATCACGCCCGAGGACGCCCGCGACCCGACGCTCGAGATCGACAGCCAAGTCGCGACGCCCGTCGACGTGCTTTGGATCGCCGACGGTTTGGCCGAGATCACCCTGGCCACGCCGCCGGAGGCCCCGTGGCCCGTCCCGAGCCAACCGCCGAGCGCGACGCCCGGCGCCTGCCTCCTGATCGGCCCCCCCGATCGCCCGCCGGTGGCTGTGGACGCGGCGAGCCTGCTTCCGCTAACCGAGCGCCACGCGCTGGACGTCCCCGTGCTGTGGGACGACAGGTGGCACGGGGCGTGTGTGCTGCGGCTGAGCGACTCGAGGGTGCTGGCGTTGTGCCTGGTGGAGGACGGCATCGGTGAGGTCGTGCCGTTCTGGCGGCGTAATTGACGGGGTGCGGCGCCGACGAGTCGAACCGTTCGCAAGACTTGCTTGGTTCGCCAGGGCCCGGCACCGGCTTGCCGATCCGGTTTAGTCGTTCGTAGCTCTGAACTTTCTCGACATTCCCAACGTTGACGCATCAACGCCAAACGCATAGGCTCCTTCTTATCCGGTGCTCACCATCAGCCAAATCGCATCGAGTGCATCCATGCCTCCCACCACGCGTGACCATTCCACCACCGCGCCCCGTCGCGAGACGCTAAACGTGCCAAACTCTTCGCCAGGCTGTGATTTAGAAGCGTGACGTCGCATCGTTCTAAGGGTGGGTTGGCCTGTCCGCGCTGCCGCACTGCACACGATGCGGTTCCAGCCGCTGCCTCATGCGATGCGTGGCCGACAGCTCGGTGTCCAGCGTGCGATTTTGTATTTGGGGTTTCAGAATTCGAGCGCCAAGCGAAGCGGCACCGGCAATCGGCTGCTTGGCCGGATCATCCCGACCGACAGGTTCTACTCCTTGACCAACCCTTGGACCGCTCCACCCGGCTTGGCTTGACAATGAGTATAGGCGAATGGGTCTGTTGGAAGCTGCGACGCCCGACTGCCAGCGCGCGGTTGTTGGTTCGCTCGGCGGCCCATCAAATCGTTTTTCACAGCACGAGGCTGGGCCTTCTCTATCAGGCGATCCCCCATAATGTGACATCAGCCGATGATGTCCGTCGTTTTTGGATTGACATCCACCACACATTCATTCTAGATACAGTGTGGGAATGGTTCATTGACGCCGATCAAATCGTTGCGGATCTAGTTAAGCAAGAGACCCTTGGTCATGACGAAATTCAACGCCTGATCGACGGTGAGCTGCGCACAGCCGATTGGGCAGGGATCTTTATCACTTATAGCGTGTGGAGTCCAGAGGTACGAGGATTACTTCTCGCGCTTACGCTCGGACGCGCACAGGGCCGCACTGTGCCCTCATTGATTGAAAATTTCGCAACGCGACTCACACAGCAAGGATATAGCCAATGGGGAACCTCGCTTACTCTACCTAGAACACGCAAGATCAATGATGATTCGACATAAGCAGGCGAAGAACTGGGCGGCTTCTTCAGACATCCGCAGGCCATTTAGAGGCTTTATGCTACAGGAGTACTCTTCACCCGAGAGTCCTGTCTGCCTTGGATTTTTGACGCGTGCCGAGAGCTCTTGGCACAGCAAAATCGTGAATCGGCCAGCTAGCTGGGCGATGCAGGCGGAGAATGCTCCCGCGCCCCTGAGCGAGCCCCTCGTTACCCGGACAGAAGACATGCATGCACCTCATGGAATCCAATCGGCGCTCCGTCATGCGATCGCTGCAGGCGTCGTCGTGTTCGGCACGGTGGGCCTCACGGTTCTTGGGTACTTCGGAATGTTGGTCTGGGCGGTCTTGACGGACACTGCGATTGGCGGAGTGCTCGCCCTACCATTCTTGTTGCTGTTGGCGCTCGTGGGAGCCAGCGTAGGCGTTGCGGTGGTTCTCCTGCCTGCGACGCTCGGCGCCCATCTGGTTCGTCAGCGGTTCCGGCTGCCGCTGATCGCGGAGATTCCGCTTTCGACGGCGCTGGCCTTCTTGATCGTGATGACGATCGGATACGTCGCCGGGCGGCTCTGGGCGACGCCGGTCGAGGGCTTTCGGCTCGGGTTTCTGGCAAGCCTGGGTCTGCTGGTTCCCCTCGGGCTCTACTGGTGGAGCCTTCAGGCGGCCCACGCCGTGCAGGAAGGTCTGCTGCGTGTTGCCGGTTGGATTCGGAGCCGTTGGCGAGGACGTCGTTCGGCCGGGTAGTTAAGCACGGAGGTCGGGCCGGC
>JBBDIB010000061.1:0-23423 GCA_040880665.1 Planctomycetota bacterium | reverse complement strand
GGTGTTGTAACCCCCGTTGGGGGGGCGGGATACGCCGGCCCGTCCAAGGCGAACACACCGCAGGGAGGCGCGCGGCGGGGTCGGCGGAAGCTCGGTTGCGCACGACTTGCAAACGTCGTTCATCAAGTCATTCCTCGAAGATCGTCCCCAAGTCGCGAGCGCCGTGGAGAACGCGCAAGACCTCGATTCCGTGTTCGGTCGATCGGTAGAAGATCAGGTGTTTGTCGAAGCCCTTAACGGGGAAAGACCGGAGCCCGGCAAGGGCTGCTCTGTTCAAACCTCCGGGCACGACCCAATTCGGGGTTCGTCACGAGCATTCGCAACGCGGCCTCGACAGCGTCGAGGTAGGGAAACGAGGCCTCGGGATTGTCCGCACCGATGTAGAGAGCGGCCTCCTCGACGTCAGCGAGCGCCTTGGGATGCCGGTGAACCTTCGACTCACCCCCCCTACTGGGAGCCCTTCTGCGCTTCGAGGCGCTTCATGACGCGCTCGCGAATCGAAGCCCAGTCGTCATCGGTCCATTCAGTCGCCGGGCCCGAAGCCAAGCCTTCGAGGAGAAGTTTCTCGAGCCGGTCCTGGGCAGCTTGATGCTCGCGTTCCTTCCGAATGAGCTCCCGGACGTACTCGCTGGCAGAGGTGTAGGAGGAACTCGAGACACGCTCGTCGACGAAGCTCCGAAGGGACTTCGGGAGCGAGATGTTCATCGAGGTGCTGGAACGGTCTTCGGTGTCCATGGGGGCTAGGCTAGGCGGCGTGGCAGAGTATGTCAAGGCCTGCCATCGACCACCGGGCACTTCGAGGTTGAGTTCGAGGTGTGGCTACGCCGGCCCTCCCAGCGCGAACTCCGGCAGCCGGTCGCCCAAGGGGGATTCTTGCAGGGGTTCCTCGTTGCCGCCGCGGTCGCGGAAGATGTGGAGGATGCGGCCGCGGCCGAGTTCTTCGGCTTCGGGTTCGGGGTAGGTTTCGGAGCGGAAGGGGGCGTCGAGGGAGAATTCGTGGAGGACGACGCGGACGCCGGGGAGGCCGGTGAAGTGGCGCTCTTCGAGGGGGCGGCGGCCGAAGAGGTCGTAGTACTCGAAGAGCATGCGGAGGACGCGGCGGAAGCGGCGTTGGTCGACGCCGTCCTCGAGGAAGATGACGTCGACTTCGAGGGCCAGGAGCACGCGGTGGAGGTGCGCTCGGGCGGAGAGCGGCAGGACGCGGCGGAAGTGCGGGCCGACCCAGGGGGAACCGCTGAGCTCGTCGTCGCGGAGGAGTTGCGGGAAGCTCCAGAGGTGCGGCGCGACCCAGGTGCCGCCGGGCGTTTGGGACTTTTGAGGACCACGCTCGCGGCGGGCGCCGCGGAAGGCCTTGGCCAGGCCGCGCATCAGGTGGCGGCGGCGCTGGATCTCGTCGCGGCGGCGGAGGCGCGCGTGGAAGCGGTCGTCCTCGAGCTCGCTCCAGGCGACGGAGGCGGGCCAAGGGGAGGGTTGCCAGGGGTCGTTGGGTTGAGCGACCTCGGTCAGGCGCAGCGGCACTTCCTCGCGGCGCCGGCGGCGAGGAGCGAAGCGCGAGAGGAAGCCGAAGTGCGCGACGGTGCGCTGGAACAGTTGGCGCTCGTTGCGCAAGGCGACGCCTTCTACGAAGAGCCGCGTGCGAAAGCCGTTGGCCGGATCTTGACGGCGCTCGGCGGCGACCGAGGCCAGGTGCACGAGTTGGAAGCACGCGGTCGAGAGCGTGATGCTCCAGGCGGCGAAGGCGCCCAAGAGGCTCGTCAACGACATCGCCGAATCCGTGGCGCGGCCGAAGAGACTCTCGCCCGAGGCCAAGAGGACGAGGGCCATAACACAGAAGAGCGGCGCCGCCATCTGGCCCGAGACCCACAGACCGAAGGGCGTCCAGGCGAGCGTCCCGTCGCGATCGCGGAAGACGCGGCGCTTGGAGCCCGCGACGCTGGCGTCGGAGAGGCCGAACAGGACCAGGATGCCGAGCAGCCAGAGGAGCGCGACCCCGACGCTGCCGTACCACGCGGCGTAGCCAGCCGTCGACAAGAGCAGGAAGAAGCCGACGTCGCGCGCCAGCGCGCCGAGCGAACCTTCGCGACCGTCGAACTCAGCTCGCAGCCACATGAAGACGCCGGTCCACGCCGACAACGTCACGAGCGCGAGCGCGAGCCAGAGACCCGTCAGCGTCACCAGGAACAACGCGCCGCTGGTGTCGCGCAGCGTGGAGAGAGCCGCGGTCGGCAGCCACGGCGACAACACGACGAGCCCGACCAACACCGCCGCCGACACGCCGATCGCCCAGGCCCAGGCGCGCGGCACGCGCAACGGCAAGGGCGGCGAGCCGCGCAGGTCGAGCCCGAAGGGCACTTCGAAAGGCGCGCTCCAGCGGCGCGCCCGTTGGCGCAGCCCCACGTGCAGGCGCGGACCCCACACCTCGGGGCGCCGCGTGAACTCGATCAAGCACAGCGTCACGAGCAACACGCACGCAGCCCCATCCACGGCGAGGCCTCCCTGCATGCGACCTAGGACTTCGAGCAAGAGCGCCACAGCAAGGAACGGCGCCGCCCCGCGCAAACGCGCGGGCAACGTATCGAGGCGCCAGCGACGGACGAGTCCGGCGGCGCGCAATCGCTCGAGGACGCGCATGCTGCCCTTACCTTAGCGTCGCGCCCGCGAGTCGGGGCTTCGCGGGGGAGTCTCCCGCGGCAACTTGCGCGCCGTCGGCCCGCTCTTCATGCTCCTCTCATGTTCAGTCGAGCCGTGCTGCGCCTTCGCGTCGTGAGCCTCCTGGAGGGGCTCTCCTACCTGGCGCTCGTCTTCGTCGCCATGCCCCTCAAGTACGCCTGGGGCGAGCCAGGGGCGGTGCGCGTCGTCGGCATGGCCCACGGCGTCCTGTTCGTGGCCTTCGTGCTGGCGCTGGTCCTGGCCACGCGCGCGGCGCGCCTCGGGCTCGGAACGCAGGCGCGACTGTTCGTGCTGTCGTTGATCCCGTTCGGGTTCGTGCTGATCGAGAAGCAACTCGCGGGGCTGTCGGACGCGCCGACGGGTTAGCGCGAGCGCAGCGTCGTCAGGGGACGCACGGCGAGCGCGCGGCCGCTGGCGACGAGGCCGATCAGCGCGGCGGCGAGCGCCGTGACGGGCACGGTCGCGGCCAGGTCGAGCCACGGCACGTCGTAGCGCAATTCGAGCACGTGCTCGAAGAAGGCCCACGCGAGCGCGGCGGCGCCCAGCGCACCGAAGACGGCGGAGGCGGCGCCGATCAACGCGAACTCGACGCCGAAGCGCACCAAGAGCTCGCGCCGCCGCATGCCAAGCGTCTTCAAGAGCGCGACCTCGCGCGTGCGCTCGAGCGCGCCGGCGGCGACCGAGCCCGCCAGGATCAAGAGCCCCGCGGCGACGGCGAAACCACCCAAGAGCCGCACGGCTTGGGCGAGTCGCTCCATCAACGCCACCGCCTTCTCGAGGATGTCGCGAATCCAGTAGATCGTGACGTTGGGCGCGAGACGCGAGAGCGCCGCCGACACGCTGGCTTCGTCCTCGGCGGCGATGCGCGCCGCCGCGATGCGGAAGTGCGGCGCTTCCTCCAAGACGCCGGGCTCGACCACCAAGAAGAAGTTGATCGCGAAGCTCTGCCACTCGACCTCGCGCAGCGACGTGACCAGGAACTCCATCGGCACGCCTTGCACGTCGAAGGTCAAAGTCGAGCCGAGGTGCGCGTCGATCGATTCGGCGAAGTCGGCCTCGATCGAGATCTCGTCGACGCCTGGGACGGACCAGGCCTCGCCCGCGATCACCGTGTTCGACGCGCCGAACTCCTCCATCCAGGTCAGGCGTTGCTCGCGCCGGTAGCGCCAGCCCGTCTGGCCGTCCGAGCCGACCAGGCGCGCCATCACGACGGGCACCGACTGGACGTTCTCGGCGCCGACCTCGACGAGCGCGGCCTCGACGGCTGGCCATTGATCGGGCTGCACGTCGGTCATGAACGCGCTGGGCGCATTGGCGGGCAGCGAGCCCTCGAGTTGATCGACGAGTCCGCGTTCGACGAGCACGACCGCGATGACCGCCAGGAGACCGAGCCCGAGCGCGACGGTCGCCGAGCGCGCGTCCGACGCCGGTCGCGCCAGCGCCGCGAGGCCGTGCCGCAAGGGCAGCGGCAGGCGCAGCCTCGACAAGGCCCGCGTCGCGTGCTGCAAGGCCCACGACGCGGCCCAAAGGACCGCCGCCAGCACCGCGACGCCGACGCCGAAGAACGCGCCGTCGCGCGCGCGCTCGGCCTGCAGCCAAGCGGCGACGAAGAGCGCCGTCACGAGCACCAGCCCGCCGGTGACGCGCAACCAGAGCGGCGCGGGCAAGGGCGCGACGCGCGCGTCGAGCACGCGCGCCGGAGGCACGCGATAGATCGCCGCCAAGGGCAAGAGCGCGAAGGCGAGCGACACGCCGCCGCCCAAGAGCATCCCGCGCAGGAACGCGAACGGTTGGAAGCCGAGCTGGAGGTTCGCGTCGACCAGGTCGAAGGCTTGGACGATGACGCCGGGCAGGATCGCGCCGGCCAAGGCGCCCGTCAGACTGCCGGCCAGCGCCAGCGCGCCGACCAAGCTCAGGTAGAGCCAGAGCACCTCGCGCGGACGCACGCCGAGCGCGCGCAGGACGGCGATCGAGCCCGTGCGCTCGGCCACGATGCGGCGCACGATGCCCGCGACGCCGGCGCCGCCCAGGACGAGCGACAGGAGCGCGAAGAGGCCGAGGCCGCGCTCGACGCGCTCGAGGCCGCGGCGAAAGCCGCCACGGGACTGGTAGGCGGATTCCTCGCGGGAGGTTATCGCCAGTCCATCGGGGCCGCTCAAAGGATGCTGTGCGAACAGTCGGTGACTGACGCGCCGGAGTTCGCGTTCGCTCGGCAGCTCCGAGAACGCGAACAACAACTGGTGCGTGACGCGGTTCTGCGCGAGGTGCAGCTCGGTGCGGCGGAAACCTTCGTACGAGAGGAAGACGCGCGGACCCAGCGCGAACTCGAACTCGATCCGATCGGGCTCGGAGAGCACCAGCGCGCGGACCTCGAAGGCAGTCCCCCCCACTCGCAGCTCGTCGCCGATCGCGAGCCCGAACGCCGCAGCGATCTCCGGCGCGACGACGCAGCCCGACGCGCCCAGCGCTTCGTCGAAGTCGAGTCCGTTCGCGATCGGCGGGTCGAGCGGCATCTCGCCGCGCAGCGGAAAGTCGCCGTCGACGACCTTCAACTCGACGAGCTGCGAACGCTGCCCGTCCGTCGTGACCATCGTCGCGAGCTTCTGCACGTAGCTGCGCCGCACGCCGTCCAGCTCGGCCGCGGGCGGGAACTCCTCGCGCTCGGGCGCGAAGCGCGAGGTGAAGCGCAGATCGCTGGCGATCAGTTCCGTCGAGCGCGCCGCGAGGTTCGTGCGAATGCCCTCGGCCAGCGCTGCGACGCCGACGACCGCGAACACGCCGAGCGCGATGCACGCCGCCGCGAAGGCCAGCCGACCGCGGGCGCCGCGCGACTCGGCCCAGACGAAGCGCAGGAGGCGCCGCACTACGCGGTCACCAGTCGCCCGGCAGCCAACTCGATCGTGCGATCGGCGCGCGCCGCGACGTCGGGATCGTGCGTCACCATGATCAGCGTCGTGCCTTGCTCGCGGCGCAACTCTTCCAGCAGCGCCAGCGCCTCGAGGCCCGTCACGCGATCGAGGCTGCCGGTGGGCTCGTCCGCCAGGAGCAGCTCCGGCCGATGCGCGAACGCGCGCGCGAGCGCGACGCGCTGGTTCTCGCCGCCCGAGAGCCGCGACGGCAAGTGCGTGATGCGGTCGGCGAGCCCGACGCGCGCCAAGAGCGCGTCCGCGCGCTCGAAGGAATCGCGCGCGCCGATCAATTCGAGCGGCAGCGCCACGTTCTCGCGCGCCGTCAGGTGCTCCAAGAGTTGAAAGTCCTGGAAGACGAAGCCGAGGCGTCGGCGCCGGAGCAGCGCCAATTCGTCCTCGTCGAGCGCGCCGAGTTCCTGCCCGTCGATCGAGACCGTGCCCGCGTCGGCGCGGTCGAGGCCCGCCAAGAGACCCAGCAAGGTGGACTTGCCGCTGCCGGAAGGTCCGACGAGCGCGACGAACTCGCCCGGTTCGACCTCGAGATCGATGCCGTCGAGCACGGTGATCGTCCGTTCACGGACCTGGAATCGGCGGGTCAGGCCACGACAGACGACACGTGCACTCATGGAAGGTGGAACGTCGTGTTCCGTGGACTACTCTTCAAGCGTGAATCGACGACTCTTGCCCGCCGCCACCTTCCTGTCCCTGTTGATCGCCTGCGCCGAGGAGGATTTACCGGTCCCGTCCGTGCCCGCGTCGGCGCCGCCCGCCTCGGCGCCGTCGGTCGCGTTCATGGGCGACAGCATCACCGCCGGTTTGCACGTCGACGACGCGCACTCGTTCTCGGCGGTGCTGCAACAGCGCTTCGCCGAGCGCGGCGAGCCCTTTCGCCGCATCCAAGCCGGCGTCAGCGGCGATACGTCCGCCGGCGGGCGACGGCGCATCGACTGGCTCCTCCGCCAAGAGCCCGATGTGGTCGTCATCGAACTGGGCGGCAACGACGGTCTGCGCGGGATCCCGCTCGACGTGATCGCGGAGAATCTGACGCGGATCATCGAGCGCGCGCAGGCGGCGGACGTCGAAACGCTGCTGCTCGGCATGCGCATCCCCGAGAACTACGGCGAGTACGCGCGCGAATTCGCCGGGTTGTATCCGCGCATCGCCGAGGAGACGGGCGCGCACTACCTCGACTACTTCATGGACGGCGTCGGCGCACGGCCCGAGATGAACGTCGAGGATCAGCTCCACCCCAACGAACTGGGGCACGCCCGCCTGGCCGACAACCTGGAGCCCACGCTCGAGCGGATCCTCGCCTCGGTGCGGCAACGGGCATCGAGCGAGATGGGCGAGGCTACTGAATCCGCCTCGATGCGCTAGGCTGCGCCGCATGCGCCAGATCGATCCCGCGTCCGAGGAAGGTCGTCTCCGCCAAGCGATTTGCCGCATTGGCGCGCTGTGCTATTCGCGCGGCATGCTGGCGGGCGCCGACGGCAACATCTCGGCGCGCATGGCGGACGGCACGCTGCTCGTCACGCCGGCGGGCGCGATGAAGGGTTTCCTCGAGCCGGCGCACATCGCGCACGTCGACCTGGACGGGCGCGAGCTGGACGGCGGGCCGAAGCCGTCGTCGGAGATCGGCATCCACCTCGTCTCGTACCACGAGCGACCGGATCGCTTCGCGATGGTGCACGCCCACCCGCCGCATGCCGTGGCGCTCTCGGTCGCCGAGATCGACATGACGCTGCCGATCATCCCCGAGATCATCGTCTCGATCGGCGGCACGCCGACGACCCCCGTCGCGACGCCGGGCACGAACGAGCTGCCCGAGTCGATTCGCGCGATCGTGCGCTGCTCGGACACGCTGATCATGAAGAACCACGGCGCGGTCTGCCTAGGCTCGAACCTGATGGACGCGTTCAAGAAGCTCGACATGATCGAGCACACGGCCAAGATCCTGCTCTTGGCACACGCGGTGAAAGGTGGGCTCGAGCCTCTGCCCCGTGAGACCGTCGACAAATTGCTGGCGACCCGCGCAGCGCTCGGGATCACGACGCCGAACACGCTCGAGAACCGCTGCGGCCTGCGTTGAGCCCCCGAACGCGGCCCAGCGCGCCGCGGCGATCGAAATTGAGGCTGCGCTTCGCCGAAAGACTCGGGACCCTTGCCTCGGGATCGTGAAGATGAGTGCAATGGAGCGTCAAGGGCCGGTCAGGCCGACCTCTGGCCGCCTCGACATGACCACGCCGCACACCCCGTCCCCCACGCATCAGCGCGACGCCGCCGTCCGGCGTCACGCGGTGAGCCTGCTGTGGATGGCGAACTTCCTGTTCGGCGTGTGTCTCGGCACCAACTGGCTGGTGCACCTGCCGGAGCTGGATCGCTGGTCCGTGCACCTGTTCGCGCTGGCCGCGCTGGCCACCAGCGTCTTCGCGCTGACCCTGGTCCCCGGCCTCCTGTTCACGGCGCTGGCTCAGGTTTGGCGCTCGCGAGTCGTGTTCGGCGCGTTGCAGGCGATCGGTTGGGCCGTGTTCCACGTGCTGTTGTACGCGGATACACGGATCTACAACATGTTTCGCTATCACTTCAACGGGCAGGTGTTGAACCTGGTCTACGTGCGAGGTTCCGAGGATGCGATCCACCTCGGCTGGCAGGTGTGGACGCCCATCTGGATCGGCCTCGCGCTGACGACCGCGTCGATCTATTGGATCTGGACGCGTGCGCTGGCGCGTGCGGAGCGCGTCGCCGATCGCCCGCCGCGCGCCGGCTGGCGGCCGCGCTGGGCCTTCGTCTGGGCGGCGGTCCTGTTGCCGGCGCTCTGCGTCGAGAAGGCGATCTACGCTCAAGCGCACTACGAGCAGGATCACACGATCACCGCGCTGGCGCGCCTCTTCCCGCTGTATGCGCGCGTGCCGGCGAAGGACCTGGCCAACGCCGTGCTCGGCGACGAGCCGCGCAGTCCGCGGGTCGAGCTCGGCGGCCTCACGCTCGACTATCCGCACGCACGCCCTAGCCTGCCGCCCGACGGCGCGCGCCCGAACATGCTCGTCGCCGTGATCGACTGCTGGCGACAGGACATGTGGAACTCCGCGACGACGCCGCGGCTGTTCGCGTGGGGCCAGGATGCGCGCCGCTTCAGCGATCACGCGTCGGGCGGGAACTCGACGCGCTACGGCCTCTTCTCGATGTTCTACGGCCTGCACGGCTCCTATTGGTTCCCGGTGCTGGAGGCCAAGCAGCCGCCTGTGTTCATCGACGCCTTGCTCGAGGCGGGGTACGACGTCGGCGTGTTCTCGGCGACCTCGCAGAACTATCCCGAGCTGCGCCAGACGGTCTGGTCGCGCGCGCCCGAACGCGTTCACGACGAGTTCGGCGACGGTCCACCGTGGCAAAGGGACGTGCTGGCGGGCGAAGCGCTGGTCGATTGGCTGGCGCGCCGCGATCGTGCCAGGCCGTTCTTCGCGTTCCTGCTGCTCGACTCGCCGCACCAGACCTACAGCCATCCGCCCGACGGTGTCGTCTTCGAGCCCTCGGCGCCGGCGATGGACTACATCGTGATGACGCAGAACGCCGGTCCGAACACGGCCGAGCTGCTCGCGATCAAGAATCGCTATCAGAACGCCGTGCACCACGCCGACAGCGTCGTCGGCAACGTGCTGGACGCGCTCGATCGCTACGAGCTGACCGACGACACGCTCGTCTTCGTCACCGGCGACCACGGCGAAGAGTTCCGCGAGTGCGGCTTCCTCGGTCACACCTGCGCGTTCACGCACGAGCAGGTCGCGGTGCCGTTCTTGGTCAAGGGGCCCGGCGTCGAGCCGGGGCTCGAGACGCGAGCGACCTCGCACCTCGACTTCGCGCCGGGCGTGCTCGAGCTGCTCGGCGCGGATCCGGCGCTGCGTCCCGATTGGTGCTTGGGCGAGGACCTCTTCGACCCGCCGCTCGATCGCCGCCGCGTGATCGCGGGCTGGGACGAGCTGGGTGTCTGGACGCCGAACGGCATCCTGCGCGTGCCGCTGGCCTTCTTCGAGTTCGACGTCGAGGTCTACGACCGCCGCTGGAACCTCGTCGCCGACCCGCAAGCCGCGATCCAGGCGGAGGCGAAGACGCTGGTGCAGCTCGGCCTCGACTGCAACCGCTTCTTGCGCTAGCGCTTCTTGGTACCGGCGACAGAGGGGACGACAGAGCAGCCGCCGGCGAGCGCTCCGCCCCCGATTCCGTCGGTGCCCTTCTCCGAGGCCGTCGGCGTCTGGGTCCGCGTGGCACTCTTGAGCTTCGGCGGGCCCGCCGGGCAGATCGCGGTCATGCATCGCATCCTGGTCGAGGAGAAGCGCTGGATCAGCGAGCGCCGTTTCTTGCACGCGCTCAACTACTGCATGTTGCTGCCCGGCCCCGAAGCCCAGCAGCTCACCATCTACATCGGCTGGCTCTTGCACGGTTGGCGCGGCGGCGTCGTCGCGGGTAGCTTGTTCGTGTTGCCCGGCTTCGTCTCGATCCTCTGCCTGAGCCTCGTCTACGCCGGCATGCAGGACGTCGCGCTCGTCGAGGCGTTGTTCTTCGGGCTGGAGCCCGCGGTGCTCGCGATCGTCGTCGCGGGCGTCATCAGCCTCGGGCGCCGCGCGCTGCACAACGCGACGTTGATCACGTTGGCGGTGGCGTCGTTCGTCGCGATCTTCTTCCTCGAGATCCACTTCCCCTTCATCATCCTGGCGGCGGCGGTCATCGGGCTCGTCGGCGGCCGTCTTTGGCCGCGCAGCTTCCGGGTCGTCGAGGCGGCGGACGACGAGTCGCTCGAACCGGCGCGCGTGCGCCCGAGCCTGGGCCGCGCGGTCCGCATCCTCGCGCTCTGGTCCGTGATCTGGTTCGCGCCGCTAGCCGTCCTGGCGCTCTTCCTCGGCCCCAGCCACGTCTTCGTGGCCGAGGGCGTCTTCTTCAGCAAGAGCGCCGTCGTGACCTTCGGTGGCGCCTACGCCGTCCTGGCCTACGTCGCGCAGCAAGCGGTCGAGACCTACGGCTGGCTCGAGCCCGGCGAGATGCTCGACGGCCTCGGCATGGCCGAGACGACGCCGGGGCCCTTGATCCAAGTCGTGCAGTTCGTCGGCTTCATGGCGGCCTTCCGAAACCCCGGCGCGCTCGATCCCTTGGTCGCAGGGGTCATCGGCTCGATCGTCGTCACCTGGGTCACCTTCGCGCCGTGCTTCCTCTGGATCTTCCTCGGCGCGCCCTACATCGAGTCGTTGCGCCGCGTCCGCGCGCTCTCCTCCGCGCTGACCACGATCACCGCCGCCGTCGTCGGCGTGATCCTGAACCTCGCGGTTTGGTTCGCGGTCCACTCGCTCTTCGGCACGGTCACCGAAGAGAACTTCTACGGCCTGCGCGTGTTGACGCCCGACCCGGCGACCCTGGACCCGCGCTCCCTCGCGCTGACCCTGACTGCGTTCATCTTCCTCTTCGTCTTCCGCCACGGCTTGCTGCGCGCTTTGGCGACGACCGTCGCGCTGGGCATGGTGTGGTACCTGTTGACCCCGAGCTAGTCAGGCTCGAGCACTACAATGCGCACGCCGTCGTGGGCCCTGGCGCCACAGGTCCTCCCAAAAAGGTTCCTAGCTCGTCATCGCCGCTTCAACTGGACCGATCTGCTACGGGAGCCTCCGCACCTACCCGGGGAGGTTCAGGAGTGAAAGAACACTCGCCCCTGATTTGGATCTGCTCGGCGAGCTCGACAGGACATCGCGGAGTCCTGACGTAGCCCAGCTTCGCCGAGTCGAGCGTATGCACGTAGAGGCCCGACAAGGACGCCAGTTGGCACGAAGCGGACCCAAAGGACGAGCATCGAAATCGTCATGGACCGCCTTGCAGGCGTTCCAGAATCCGTCTCACCTTGGCCAATTCGTAGGGCGCTTCGGGGTCCACGCGAACCTGGAGCTCCGTTTCGAGCCTCGCTAGTCTAAAGGTCGCAGCCTGAATCCGGAAACGGTCCACGAGCGCCAGCGCATCGAACCTCTTGCGACCGTTTGTCGATTGAATCCAATCGGAGATCACTTGGTCTGCCATAGTCCTCTCATGGGCGTCCAGGCGTTCGTATAGATTAAAAAGTTCGGCAAGCGCTCCGGGGGAGTTTTTGTGCCTCATCGCCTCGCGATCAAGCGCTTCCCACTGACGATCAAGTTCCCGACGAAACTCCGTGAGCCTCATGGCTGCACCACCTGGATAAACTCCGGAGGAATCGCATACGGAAACTGCATCTCGTATCCGCCACCTGGAAGCCCGAACTGTCCCGAAACACGGGAGACTTCTGGTATTTTGTAACCAGCGGCTCGTAGACCGCGGACGTCAATGCTGAGGACCGCGTTTCTCGCGCCGTTCGGCGGGAGCGCTAGTTCGATGTGAGCCTGAAGTGGCCGCAGGCCGCCGGTCGGCGTCGCGTACGACCCAGGACGGAGACCTGTACGTTTGATGCTTTCCACGACCTCATCAAACGTGTGGTGAAACACCGCCAATCGTTCAACCTTTGCCAACCGCTGCTGGGGCCCCCCTCCTTTAATAAAAAGGCCTTTAACCCACATAGCGGCCTTTGCACTTATCTTCTTGAACCACGAACCGACCGCAGGCAAATCCCCTAGTACGCCAAAGACACCGCGACCAGCTCTACCTCCAGATCCGCCCGTAAACAAGCCCAAGCCGAATCCAGCCACTTCCGCGGCGACGCCTTCAATAAGGGTATACTCCTTGACGACTCGGGCAGGATCTATCAAGTTTCCAAGGGCTAGGAAAGCAAACGTGAGCATCGTACGGCCATTGCGCAGCGCTCGCAGGTTATCGCTATCAATGCCTTCCCTAAAGCCGCGCTGAATCCGAGCATCCGTATCGTGAAGCGCTTCCGACAGCACATCGAGCAGCAACTCCGGAGACCGCATAAAAACATCAAAATGCGACTCCTCTTCGCCAATATCGAATTTCTCACTAAGCTCGGCGCGGTTGTCATTAATGTAGCGATCGATGAGATCGCCTAAGGTATTACCACGGATGACGCCATCATCGACGAAAGTGCCACTTGAGTCCCCCGGTACCTCCGTCTCCTGCTTCGTCATCCCGGTTGGGTCTTGCCAACGGAGAGGATTCAGGCCCGGATACGCATAGAGGCTAAGCCCGCCCGAGCCTGAGCTACCCAGAGGATCTCGACTGATGAAGGCGGCGGTAGGCGGGTCGTAGACTCGCGCGCCATGTAGCACCAAGCCTCCCTCCAAAGACAACCCGCCCGAGAAGAACAAATCACATTCAACAGCCGAAACATCTAGAGGCGCAGTGTCTTGCCATGCATGCACTCGCCCAAAAGGCTCGTACTCGAAACGCTGGAAGTTGCCTGACGCATCGCTCCAGATCGCATCCGTGTTGCCCTGCGCGCCAACGAGCATGAAGAAAGCGAGGCCATCCCGCACAACACATACCGGACCATCGAGGCCGTAGATGTATTCCCGCGAGCTTGCGGCCTCGGCGACTTCGAGTAGGCGCCCTTGGAAGTACGTGAGGCGTCGCGTTGTTGCAGGACCAGAATGTCCCACAAGTCGATCAAGGCCGTCGTATGTGTACTGATAGACCGAGACTCCGTCTTGCTCGGTGTGGGAATAGGGTCGACCCAGAGCATCCCACTGCCAGTCTTCAGCAAGTTGCGTATTTGCATCGACCAGGCTAGACCTCTCCCCATTCGGTGTATACAGCACCGACGCGGCAAGGCCTGACACGCTTTGCATCTGCCCCAGCGCGTTTGAGGCGACGTTGTGCTGAGTGCCGTCAACGGTCATAGATGTGAGCACATCCGCGGGGGAGAACTGCCATGTGCTCGATGACGCGAGGGTAGCGACGCCATTGACGTCCACAGTGCGCGACCAGCCCTTAAGCCGCGAAAATTGGTCGTAGGTAAAAGTTTCCGAACTACCATCCCACCAGGTTCGAGCTCGCAGCTCGCCATCCTGATCATACGTTGTATCCACAACTCCAGCATGAACAGCGCCCGCAGCGCCAGCTGCGTACTTGGCCTCGGCGCGCCCCACTTGGTCGAATGCCTGATGGACAGCATAATTGCCTAGCCCAAAAGACGCCTTTGTATAACTGGCACCGCCGTACAGCTCATCATAGTAAACTACGGCACCGACTTGTGAGTGATTAACTTCGCGGAGTCGTCCATCTGATGTATAAGCTAGTGTTGCTTCGCTACCCGATGGATACTCGAGGATGTTGGCTCGACCATTCCCGTCAAAGCGTGTCGCCACGTTCTTGGTGGTTCCGGCAAACGTGGCGGACTCCTCGACAACGAATCCCGCAGATGTATGCCGGAGTGTGGTCACAGTTGAGGGTCGAGCGCCCACCTGCTCTGTCACCTGGTTGACGTTGCCCAACGCATCGTAGCCGTAGGACCTGGCGACTGAGGCATCTGCTCCACTCGCGGACAAGGATTGCAACTGCTGAACGGCGTTGTATCCGTATTGCACTGTGATGCCGCCCGGCCGCTCCTCGCGGTCGACGGATCCATCAAGATTGTAGAACCACCGATAGACCTCCGCACCTCCAGGTAGCGCACGAGAGCGCAGCTGTCCGGTGGAACTCCAAGCGTATGCGACTGCATTGCCCTCTGGATCCGTTTGTCCGATTAGGCGCGACAATGAATCATAGGAGTAGGATTGCGTACGCGAAACCGCTGGCCCTCCCTCAGTGCGGGTTAGAATGTTCCCTGCGGTGTCATATTCTCTCGCAAGGAATCGGCCTGTATGAACATTGATAGCTCGGGTTTCCCGTCCGGAAGAGTCACGCTCGAACTCAGTCCGCACACCTTCTGGGTCTGTTGCGGCCCACAAAAATCCATAAGGATTATACTCAAAGTCCGTTGATCGGGTCTGCGGTGCGGCGCCGGGATTCTCGGCGCCCAAGTGTTCTTCCGATCGCTCAAGTCGCCCTGCGGCGTCTCTCTGATAAAGGACGCCTCGATTGTTTGTCAAGCCAGTGAAGTACCCAATGCTCCTACCCCATTGGTCATACTGCGGCCTCCGTACTTCATCTACGGTCAGTCCAGCCGCAACCTCCCAGATCAGGCGATGGGTGTAGCCGTACCACTGCGTCAACTGCGCGGGGCTAGCCGCGGACACTGATCCGTCGGGGGCTATTACGTTATTATCCGTAACGACACTAATGACGCGCCCGACATCATCATAGGCGTAGACTTTACGCGCCAGGATCACATCAGAAGCAGGAGATCCAAAGGTCGAAGACCTTCTCGTGGTTGTCTCCAGCACAAGTCCCGTCGGATCTAGCAGGTCGCGAACGGAAATGGCGTCGTGATAATCTGCGCCAACTCTACGGCCGAACTTATCATAAGACGTTTGTATGTGAACGTCATTGCTGGCAGCCACGCTCGAAGCAGCCTTGAAGCGCAAAACCTGACGCCCATATTCGTCGTAGTAGAAACGCGTGGCCGCGGGACTCACGTCAGGTCCGTCTACAATGACCGCCACTGCAAATCCACGAGAATCTCTCTGCGTCTGTACTTTTGCCCCCTGGGAATTGGTGGCAAGCACCACTCGCTGCCTGCCATCGTATTCGAAAGTCTGCCGCTCGGAGGTGATTTGAGTGCCGTCGCTGCCATATCTAAACGTCTTCGTGCTCAGGATGGAGCCCGCGGCAGAATATGTATGCCAATACACGGGCCGGCCTAACTGCTCATTGTCCGCATGCGGCGGAGTTTGCCCCAGCAACCGCCCCTTGGCGTCGTAGAACAATCGCGACTTAATCCCTCCGTACTCGCCCGTGGTGGCGCGATACTTGTATCCAAGCCCGTCCGGCTTCACCTCGCTAGCTTTCGTCTGTTCACCTTGTATGCGAATCTCAGCAATCTGATCGAATGAGTTGTACTTCGATTGTGTCGTTCGGCCGTCAGGGCTAACATAAGATGTTGGACGGCCCAGATTGTCGTAATCCCACGTCTCCGTAAGGATGTCCCCGGACGTCCCGACACGCCGATAAGCGACTCTTCTGCCATAAGAAAATTCCGACTGGTGGATCACCCCATCCGGCCCAATCTCCTCAACGACCTCGCCGAACTGAGAGTGCTTATAGTAGGTCTCATAGACGCGCACTTGTCCCGGAGTTGTCGGGCCGGCAGAGGATGCTGTCTGGACCTGCGGTGGAGCACTTCGTACCATTTCAAACGTATGCCCCGCGACTCCGTTCCCATTTATGTCCCCCAATCCCCAAAGCGACGGCGTGGCCGCCAGAGCGGGCACAACATTCCAGTGTCGAACGCCCCTCAAGTTTAGGACATCCTCATACGGCAATTCTTGATGTTCATAATCGAAACTCGCAACTCGTCCGGCTGGATCCCTTTGGTAGACCACAGCATTAGTCACTGGTTCATAGCGCCATTCAGTTTCAAGAGCTTCACCGGATCCATCTTCTGCATATTGTCGGCGATAGCAAATGTTGCCGTGCGCGAGCCGATGCCCGCCGACCTGATACTCTATGGTCTCCAGGGAACCCGGTCCACCGATCGCGCTTTCGGTATAGCGCGAAAGAAGCCGCCCGTCGGGGTTGTAAGTAAAGTCGGTGGCCCAGAAGGTGGGGCCTGCCACAGCGGATCCCACGATCGGAGTTCCGTCGGGGTAGAAGCGTCCATTGTCCATCTCAAATCGCAAAATGAGACCGCTCCCTATAGCAAAGCGGGCACGCTCTCCATCTGGGTACCACACAGTTGTTTGTGCCGTTTGTTGATGAGAGCCATACATTGCCCCGTCTTGCACCTCTGCATAGACGAAACGGTGAGTCGCCCCGTCCGCGGTGACCTGGTGTACCCGATCGAACTCATACTTCGTCGGGTCGCTATAGTAGGTGATGTTTACGCTGTCTGCGCCTGTGGCATCTACGACCCTCGTGAGGTTGAAGCCTGAACGGATTTCGTTGGCGCCAAGGCCGTGGTCTAAAGAATTCGTGTAGTAGTATGCTTCCACGGAGTTGGCCGTTGTAAGTTGGCCCAGTTCATCAGCCACTTGAACTTGCGGTCGAATTACGCGGAAAAGCTCGAGACCTCCATTGCTATATTCATATCGAATCTGACGCGCCGTCCAGTCGGTAACCGATTCGAGTCGACCCGTCAGTCCGTTGTAGGCAAACTTAATAGCATTGCCCAGTGCATCAACGATAGTGCGGCATCGGCCGAATTCGTCGCGCTCGAACGTGATCGCGTTGCCATAGGGATCAACGATTTGGCTCAGCCAACAGGTCGGGAGGGGGGACCCAGGAACGACGCAGGGTCGGCAAAACTTATAGATCGTGCCGTCTGGCTTACGTATTCCTATGAAGTGCTGGGAGTCGCAGCCCGAATGGCTATCTTGATTCTTCAACAAGCGGGCAACGCCAAGATCACCGGGGCCAGACACCCAACGACTGCCAACTACTTCGGCACTCGGGTCAGCGTAATAGCTTGCTCCAGAGCCGTCGGCCCAGTTGACCATCAGGTCGAAACCAGTGCCTTGGCCCAAATCGCGCGGGTAAACAAGTAGTACCAAGTGCGCTTCAACAAGAGGCATTCGCCAATTGGCCCCGAGAATCCCCGTGTGCAAGCTTCGGCTGTTGTATTTGCGTGAAATGGAGACCGACAAACCCCTGCCTGGGAACGACAGATCAGTGGCCTCGTACACAAAAGAGCCTCGAGCTACATCAACGGGATCTGCCGCGGTGACAACCTCTTCTTCGTCCGGCGGAACTGGCTGCGACGGGCCCGCCCATGGTCCATCACTAAAGCCCAGATCGCCGTAATACGAATCCATAGGCGGAAAAACCGCCATGCCAGCTCCTGTTTGCTGATGGTACCTTAGAAATGTCGCGAACGAGATCGTGGGTCGATTGTATTGTATCTTGTAGCCTTCATATTGTTCATATAATGTCCGCTTACGCGTGGCTTCCAGTAGCTCGGTGGGGACCTCGTCAAATGATGTCCCGTCCGGGTTACTCCCTGGCGTGGTGGTGTACCCTCCTGAGCTAGTGCGATAGACTGTTCCACCGCCGCTCTGAATATCGAGAAAGAAGCTCACCGACGCCCCGATCGATGCGGCGATGGCGCCCCGAATCGCCGTCAATTCGCCGATCAACTGAATACCTGTCCAAGAAAAGGAGTTACTATTATTCGAAATCGTCTCGCTCAGGTAGGCGTCGACCATTTGAGAGACTTCGCCGATTGCCCCGAAGTTCTCGTGGATGGTGGTAAATCCGTCGCCATTGTGGTCCTCGAGAAACGAATGCCCGTCTCCCCACGCGAATTCGCCGGCGAGCGAGGGGTCATCTGCTATAGCCAATGCAACTGCGTCGGCGATGACCGCGCCATCGAACCCACCAAACTCCGCGCCAAACTCATTGGCCATGAAGTTGGCAAAGTCCTGCGGATTGTCTCCGGCGCTTGGTGGAATGTGCCCGGCCTTCTGCGGATCATCGGGGAACAAGTCCGTCGTGTCGGGAACCCCGTCCGAGTCGGCGTCTCTAAGTTCACGGTGAGGATCTTCGCCGTCTTGCGGCGGCGGCGGCACGGGTGAGGGTTCAGGATCTTCCGGCCAAAGCACGCCGTCGCCATCTGGGTCTAGGTCAACTAGTTGACCGCCGCTCATCAAATTGTCAACGTCCCATACAAACCACACAAGGGCGCATCCGGGCATGGGCGGACAAGCCTCGGGAATAGGATTCCACGGCTCCGGTTCAGGTTCACCAGGCCCGGGCGTAGGGGGCGGTGCCGGGGGTTCCGGGCAGGCTCCCACGGTTCCGAAAATGAACGATCCGGTCTCCGTGAAACACTTATAGACGCAATAGCAATTGGGGTCCGGGCCACCACCTCCACTCCCAAAGTTGGAGGGTAACAGTTGCGGCGCTAGGCTTGGCTCATGACCAAACTCGGGATCATTGATCACTTCGCACAAGTAGGATCCGATCGTACAGTCCATATCCAGAAGCGCGTCATATGGACCCAACCCAGGTGGACATATCGGGCAGTACGTCTCTTCAGTGGGTGCGTGCTCCGACGCGCCTGCCGAATCGATTGTGCCGTCGGCGATCGTTTGTGCCAGGACGACCCGTCCCATCATGTGCGTCATCAGCACGCACATGATGAGGCCCGCAAACTTGGCGGCAAAGGAGGCTTGCGGGGCGGTTTTCGCTCGGTGGCGAGCTCGCTCGTAGGGGATCATGTTGCCTTCAGGGTCTTGCGCTAGGTGATTCTGCGAGCGACGCCACGTGCGAACGCTGCGTGCTGTCTCCAGTTTAGATAACATCGGAGCTCACCGGGGCGTTACGGCAAGTTCTTAGAAAAATTCGCTTTGCAGAGGAGAGTCGATGCAACTGATGGCACCCAAGCAACTTCATAAGAAGCCGCATATCTGTCCGTCCCCCCCGTCGCCATCTCGATCGAGTGGCCTAGGCGGCGCCGTCTCATCGTGAGAGGTAGCCGCGCGCGCCGGCGACGACGAGGCCGCCCACGACCATGCCGAGAAGGAAGAGGCCGACGCCGAAGCCGATGTCCGTGATCGTGATGTGGGCGAGTTGGTACAGCATCGAAGCCAAGCTACGCGCGGCGCGCGAGGCGGTCAATCGTGCCCGTGCTGAAGTCAGCGCGGCGGCGTGACTTCGATCTCCTTGTCAGGCGCGACGTCAGGCTCGTCGACGGCTTCGAGCAGCAGCTCCTTGGATTCGTCCAAGTACGGCGCCCAGACCCCGCGCCAAGTCTCGAGGCGGAACCAGTCGCGCGACGGACCGATCCAGAGCGCGAGCAGCACGAAGCCGAGCGCGAGGTTCACCGGATCGAGCACCGTCGCTCGCACCGCGACGATGGCGATTTGACGCCGCAACCAGTGGCGCGAGAGGCCCCAGGCGTAGAGGCGCAGTTCCCAGTTGCGGGCGAAGCCGATCGTGCGCAGCGTTCCGCGCACCATCCAGAAGGTTGCGAGCGCCAGGGTGACGGCGCGCACGAAACCGTAGGGCGAGAGTTCAGGCACCGTTCCGGGCGAAGGCTTCGAGCACGAGGTAGACGAGCGCGGCGGCGATCAGGACGAGCAGCGAGAGGCGCACCTCGCGCTTCTTGACGTTGACCGCGTGTTCGATCACCGCCTGGATGCGCTCCGATTCGTCGGCCACGGCGCGGCGCAACGCGCGTACAGCGCGGTCCTCGAGGTCGTCGGCCTGGCTCTCGTAGGCGCGGGAGACGACGCGGCTGGCGCGGTCCTCGAGGTCGTCGGCGTGCGTCTTGTAGAGCGAACCCACGACCTTCTTCGCGGAGCGCTCGAAGAAGTTGCGCGGATCGTCCGCGGACGGCGCGTCGGGGTGCGGCTCGACCGTGCCCTCGAGCGACGGCGCCGCCTTTTTGCGCAGCACGCGCCGGACGAGCCGGCTGTTCTTGATTCGATCGAGCCTGCCCATGGGGTTCTAGCTAGACGATCCGCGGCTCGGTGTGCGTGGAGGCTTCGATCTCGGCGCGGCGCGCTTCGAAGCCGGCGCGGCCCATCAACGCGTAGGCCGCGACCTTGCCGGCCTCGACGCCGGGTTGGTCGAAGGCGTCGACGTCGTAGTGCTCACCGAGCACGGCGACCGACAGCTCGAGCAGGAACATGAGCTGCCCGATCGCGTGCGCGTCGACCTTGGTCAGCGTGATCGTCGCGTTCGGACGTTGGGCCTCCGTCAGCGCGATGCGTGTCCCGTCGCGCTCGGCGCGGAACAGCTCGTTGAGCGTGCGCTCGCCGAGATAACGCACGCCTTCGAGGTCGTCGTAGGCGGCCGGAATCGCGACGGTGTGATCGGACTCCTCGACGGCCAGGAAGGTGAACCACTTGTCGTGCGGGCCCTCGACGTAGAGCTGCACCTGGCTGTGTTGATCGGTGACCCCGACCGCGCGAATCGGCGTCGGACCGCGAAAGACCTCGTTGCCCGCGCGATCGTGGCGCTTGCCGATCGACTCGGCCAGCAACTGCGCGTACCAGTCGGCGAGGTCGCGCAAGCGGTGGCTGTACGCGAACATGACCGCCATCGGCTTGTCGTTCTTCGTGTGCAAGAGGAACTGACAGGCGGCGTGGATCAGCGCGGGGTTCTCGGCGAACGGTGCCGCCTTGCAGCGCTCGTCCATCGCGGCCGCGCCCTTCAGCAAACCGCGGACGTCGATGCCGACCAACGCCGAGGCCACCAGGCCCACCGGCGACAACACGCTGAAGCGCCCGCCGACGCCGTCCGGAACGACGAACGAGCGGTAGCCTTCGCGCGTGACGATCTCGCGCAAGACACCCTGCTCGGCGTCCGTCGTGACGACCAGGTGTTCCACGTGAGCGGCCTGGCCGACGGCGGCGATCAGCTTCTCGCGCACGATCAGGAACTGCGCCATCGTCTCGGCGGTTCCGCCGGACTTGCTGATCACGTTGAAGAGCGTCTCGCGCGGGTCGACGTGGGCGAGGAACTCGCCGATCCAGTCGGGGTCGATGTTGTCCAGCACGAAGAGCCGCGGCATGCCCGCCGGCGGATCGAGGTCGTAGTACGGACTGTTCAGCGCCGTCTGCAAAGCCGTGATGCCCAGCGCCGAGCCGCCGATGCCGCACACGACGACGTTCTTGAACTTGCCCGCGACCGAGCTGCCATACGCCAGGATGTCCTCGACGTCGCCGTAGGGCAGATCCAGCCAACGCAGGTCGCGCGTGCGGCGCGCCACGACGCGCGCCAGCGCGGCCTCCGAGGCTTCGGCGATGCCCGTCAGCTCGCCATCGGTGATGCCATGCTCGGAGCCGAGGGCGGAGGCCAGCACGTTCGTGTAGTCGAAGCGAATGGAAGTCACGGGGAGCAGCGCGGTTCGGGGCCTTCGCGGGTCGTCGGCTAAGCGGAGCGGCCCAGGCTATGCCCCCCGGCCGCCGATTCACCAGGCTACACCGAAGGAATCGTCGGCATGCCGCAGGTTGATCGGTCAGCGACTCGCCGGAACGATCTCGAAGAGCGCCAAGCCCTGCACGCGCACGAGGTCGCGCTGTTCGTCGTCGAAGTACTCGACGTAGGGCACCAGCAAGGGATAGTCGCCCGGAAACGCCAGCACTGCGGGATCCACGAAGACCCGCGTCCGAGAGCTCAACAGGTTCGCCAACCACGCCTCGAAGGCGGCGGGACCCTCGAAGTGCTCGGGCACGTGCAGGAAGTCGTGTGCGGCCAGACCGCGGGCTTGCAACACGCGTCGACGCGCACGGCTGGAGGCCAGGATGCGATTCGGCACGGGCAGCTCGCCGACCAACGTAGCAGCCCAGCGCTCGTCCTCGTTGTCGAGCACTTGCAGCGCTCGCGGAATGCTGAGCGCGAGGTGCGCCGCCAAGAAACCGCCGATCAGCCAGGGCCCGAAGCGCGTCCAGCGTTCGTGAGCCCCGAGCAGCGCGCGTCCCGCGAGCAACGCCACGAAGGGCACGACGATCGTCGTGTACTGGCCGAACATCATCCCGGCGTGGATGAAGTCGAGGTAGACGACACCGAGCACCGAAGCCAACGACACCAACGTGCGCCACCGGACGCCCAAGCACGCCAGCGGAAGCAAGAGGCCCCACATCGAAATCGCTTGCAACCAGATCTGTCCGAAGAGATCCGGGCGACCCAGCTCGCGGGCGCTGACGCGCAGGAAGGCCGGCAAGCCGCCGAACTCGGCCGGCGGCGCGTTCGCATTCAGCTCGGACAAGAAGCGAATCGTGAACACCGTGGCGACGACCATCAGCCCACTGACGAGCAGCGCGCGCCAGGTCGGACGTCGGCCTCGGAACGAGGCGTCGACGAAGATCGCGGGCGCCAGCAACAGCGTGGAGAGATGGCCGACCATCGCGATCGCCGTGCCCGCCGCTGGACCGAACGGAACGGCGAGTCGGCGCGCGACGAGCACGCCGAGGACCACGGCGAAAGCCGCGACGACGTGAATCTCCACCAGCGTGCTGCCGAACCAGATGCTCGGCGCGACCAACACGGCCAACGCGACCGTGAGCGCCACGTCGCGGCGCTGGGTGTCGCCCTTGACCAGCGCGAAGGTGCCCGCGACGACGCCGGCGCCCGACACGATCGAGAGCCACTTCATCGCGCTCTCTGCGTTTCCCCCAAAGAGCTCGAAGACGCGCGTCAACCCCGCACAGAGCGGCAAGTACGCGAGGTGGAACCACAGGAGCTCGCCTTGATCGACGAGCCCGAGGAACATGATCGCGTCATGGAAGTAGATCCCGCTCCAGGTCGTCGCGTACAGCACCACGGCGACGACGAAGAGCGCGGCCGCGACGACGGCGTCGCGACCCGGCGCGCCGAGGCTCGGCGCGACCGACTCGGCCGCGGTCGAGCGCGGACGTACGGGCGAGATCGGTCGTGACACGGGGGGTGGAGCTTTCAGGGAACGGAACGAAGCCGGGCTCGAGCGCTCATCCTAGTCGTTCGGAGTTGGAGGCTGGCAGGCCGACACGGCCCCACGGATCGAAGCCGAGGGTCGACCACGCCATTTCGTCGCGTACCGCATGGGCCTCGTTCGTCGTGGCGCCGCGCGCGCGCAAGCGAACCAGGCGCGCGCCGGTCTCGAGGTGCGCACTCGCGACCGTCCACGGTTGGCGCTCGTCGGGACCCTCCACGACGACGTCCGCCTGCGCCCAACCGCGACTGCCCCACACGAGAAGGTCGCGCGCCGGCTGCGGCAGGATCGCGAGGTCGCCCGAGGCGCCCGCCGTGCGCGCCGCGTGATGCGCTCGCCCGATCAGGTCGAGTTCGCCGTGGCGCGGCGCGGTGGGACGAGCGCAGAGGAGCCGCTCGACCAAGCGCGCCTCGCCCGGCCGAACGACGAGC
>JBBDIB010000060.1:0-22088 GCA_040880665.1 Planctomycetota bacterium | reverse complement strand
CAGGGCAACGAGATACGGCGAATCCGACGGATCGTGGTGAGGGAACCGGGCTAGTCCTCGCCCAGGTAGCCCAGTTCCCGCAGCCGGGCTTCCGCCTCGGGCCCGAAGTCCGCGCGGCCCGCGCCGATGCGGGGCGCCTCCAGCAGCTCGAGTTCGTCGAGCGCCGGCGGCGCGCCCGTTCGGGCCCACTCCGCTGCGCTGAGATCGTCCGTCTCCTCGGGATCGACGCCAAGGTCGTAGGCCAGTTCGAGCACGTCGGTCTCCTGCTCGAAGATCCACTTGCGCGTTCCGCTGAGCCGCGCGCGCGACGACGGTTGGTCGCGGTGATTGTTCTCCCAGGCGAAGAGCGGCACGTCGGCGTCGAGCGCCAGCACGTCGCGGCCCAACCACTGGGGATCGGGCGCGAGCCCCGCGAGCGCGCTGAAGGTCTTCGGCACGTCGACGAGGCTGACGCCGAAGGTCGTGCGGCCCGGTTCGATCCCGTGGCCGAACAGCGCGAAAGGGACGTGCACGATCGGTTGGAAGACGCTGTTGCCGTGACCGATGCGCTGGTTCTCCCAAAGCGCTTCGCCGTGGTCGCTGGTGAAGAGCAGCGTTCCGCTATCGAGCAGACCGCGTGAGGTGAGATCGCGTTGGAACGCGTTCCAACCGGCGTCGAGCCCGGCGACGCTAGCGCGATAGAGCGCGCGATAGCGCGCCAAGTCGTCGGGATTGTGCGCGGCCGGATCGCGCACGGGATCCCAGCCGCCACCTTCGAACACTGCGGCTTGGACGGCGGCGAAGGGCTGCGAGAGATCGAGGCGTTGGGAGAGCTCCGCGCGCTGACCCTCGTCGACCTCGTACGGCGTGTGCGTGCGGTACGTCTGCAGGAACAGGAACACGGGCCGGCCGTCGTCGGCGTCGAGGAACGCGCGCGCTTGGGCGAGGGAATCGTCGAGCGTGCCCCACGACTCGTCGAACCACTCGAAGCCCTGCGCCAAGCCGGCCGCGCGCGTGACGTAGCCGGCGTCGGTCACGGCGCCGGCCCGATAGCCGGCGGCGGCCAGGTGCTCGGCCAAGGTGACCGCCTCTGCGGAGAGCGCGGTGCCGTGCGAAATGGCGCCGTGCTGGAAGGGGAAGAGCCCCGTGAAGAGGCTCGCGTGCGCGGGCAGCGTCCAACTCGACGGCGACCACGCGCGCTCGAAGAGCTGCGCCTCAGCGAGGCTCCTCGCCAAGTGCGGCGTCTCGAGACCCTCGCCGC
The DNA here is from genome assembly GCA_040880665.1 of Planctomycetota bacterium. Lineage (GTDB taxonomy): Bacteria > Planctomycetota > UBA1135 > UBA1135 > JBBDIB01. The sequence continues at coordinate 20,848 of JBBDIB010000060.1, read as the reverse complement.
CGTACGCCGCCAGGTTGTCGGCGCGGAACGTGTCGGCGAGGAACACGACGAGGTCCGGGCGATCGGCGCCCCACGGACGCTCGCGGTAGGTGCCGACGTCGCGCGGCCCGACGATGGGGTTCAAGAAGGCCGTTTGCGCCGGCGAGCCCGTGACGGCGAAGATCAACTCGCCGGGCTGCACAGCGAGCGTGTGCCGCGCGACACGCGGCGGCAGAGCAGGGGTTTCGACGTGCCGAAACAGCTCGACGCCGTTCTGGGTCACGCTGAAAACGACCTCGCCGCCGCGGCCGCCGCGCGCGACCGTCGCGAAGCGCAGCTTGGCTTCCGCGGGCGCCGCGAAGCGCGTGCGCGCCCGCTCGCCGGGCAGCACCGAAAGGCCCTCGCCACCGTAGCGACCGAGCGCCGTCTGCCAACGCCCGTCCAAGCGCTGACCTCGATCGAAGGACGTGCGGTAGACGACGTCCTCGAGGCGCGAGTCGCTTCCGAGGAGCACGAGCAGCTTGTCGCCCGCGGCGAAGTACGCACCCGAATCGCCGAGTCGCTCGCGCTCTTCTCGGAGGAACGCGCGCGGGTCGCTCGCAGCCAAGAACGCCTCGCCGTCGAAGAGCGGCCAGGCTCGTCCGGCGACCCAGAACTCGTCCGCCCGACCGTCGGCGTCCAAGCCCTCGGGCGCGAACGGTCGCTGGGTCTCGAGCACGCGTTCGAACGTCGGTAACGGACTGAACACTGCGGCGTTCGGGCGCCACTCGTACCAGCCGGCCGCGCGCGCAACGCGGGCACCCTCCTCCGACTCGAGCCGCTCGTTCGTCGCGGGGTCGTGACCATCGGCCAAGTGCGTCCAGACGGGCGGGTCGCTGGATCCACAGGCCGCGAGGCTGGCCACGAGCCCAAGTGCGAGCCGGGCGCGCCACATGCTAGGCCGTGCCACCGCTGTCCTGGAGCACCTTGCGCGCGGCGCCCGAATCCAGGGCTTCCACCGCGGCGTCGACGCCTTCCGCCAGCGTCATCGCGCGCCCGACGGCCTTCAGCACGACAGCGGCGCACAACAACGTGGCGCTGCGGGCCGGTCCCGTCTCACCGGCGAGGACACCGCGAATCGAGTCCAACGCAGCGCGCATCAAGAGCGGATTGTCGCCGGTCCCAAGGCCCTCTTCGGGCGGTCCGAACATCGGCAGCTCGGGATTGTTCCGGCAGAGCAGGCCGAAGTCGTTGGGCTCGACCGTCAGCGGAACCTGGTGCGAACCGGCCAGCTCGACGCCGCGCGTGCGACGCTTGAGCGTCGGGATCAGCCCGCCTTCGAGGCCTTGGATCACGATGCCGCTGGGATGGCCGAGGCCGGCCATCGTCTCGACCGCCGTGCCGAGCACCGGGCCGCTCTGTGCGCTGGTCACGATCGCCGAGGAGCCGGGAGCGATCAACTTCTCGATGGTGGAGAGCGCGGTGCGCACGCCCAGTTCGCCGCGCACGTGGTGCAGGCGCCCGAGCCCGGGGAGCATCGTCGTGACCGCGATCGCGACGAAGCGCTGGCGCTCGATGCGATCCTCCGCCTCGGCCTTCGAGGTCGCCAGCGACACGCCCAACGACTCGAGCGTCAACGCCGCCGTGACGCCGCGGCGCGGAGGCACGCCCATCTCGCTGACGAGCATCACGCGCGCGCCGGCGGCGGCGGCGACGAGAGCCGCGGCGACCTCGAGCGGCGGCGTCTGGTCGTAGCCGTCGTGGGGCGTACACAGCGTGACCATGCCGCTCAAACCTTCGCACGGCAGCTCCGCGCGCTCGCGCGCCGCCTGCACGAAGCCGATCAGCTCTTCGACGGTGACGCCCTTCCAGCGCAGCGCCATCAGGAAGCCCGCGACCTGGATGTCGCCCGAGCGGCGGTCGAGGATTTGCCCGAAGATGTCCCTCGCCTCGGCGTTGCTGAGGTTTCGGCCATCGCGCCGGTCGGCCGAGCCGAGCATGCGAAGAGTGTCGCGCAGGTTCATGGGAGAGAGCAGCCTACCCGAGGTTCGCTCGGGTGCCGCGCGGGGCGCGGTGAAGCCGACCAGTTTTCGCTCGGGGAGCGCGCCCGGGACGGCGGAAGCCGTACGTGGGCGCGCTCCCGTCGCGGTCCGGGGCGGCGGGGCGAGCGGCAGACGCCTTCCGGTCAGCGGCCGCCGGTGGCGTCGTCGCCCGAGGCGTCGTCACCCGCTTCGGGGTCGTCGCCCTCTTCGGCGTCGTCACCCTCTTCGGCGTCGTCACCCTCTTCGGCGTCGTCACCCTCTTCGGCGTCGTCCGCATCCGGCTCCGCCGGCGCTTCATCTTCGGTCGCCGGTTCCTCCCCCACGACCTCGAGCGGGTCGACGGCGTCGGAACGCGGACGGATGTGCGCGAAGTAGATCTCCTCCTGCTTGTCGTAGGCGATCTCGCCCGCGACCACGGCCCACTGCACGAAGGTCTCGTAGTGCAAGACGTCTCCGTCGGTCACGATCAGGTCACAGTCCTTGCCCACTTCGAGCGAGCCGACGCGGTGATCGACGCCCATGATGCGCGCCGGGTTGATCGTGATCGCTTCCAACGCCGCTTGCTCGCTCATGCCGCCGCGCACGGCGAAGCCCGCCTCGATCGGCAGGTGCAAGAGGTCGCGGCCCGCGATGCCCGACAGGTCGATCGAGGTGCTGGCCGGCACGACCGTCACCGTGGCGCCGGCCGCGTGCAGCTTGGCGGCGTTCTCGATCGACGAGCCGCCGGGGCGCACGTAGCGCTCGTCCTTGTCGGCGCGCGAACGCGGCGTCACGACGATGTACGCGCCCGCGCGCCCCAATTCGTCGGCCACGGTCCAGCCCTCGCGAGCTCCGTAGATCACCGGGCGGAACTTGTACTGCTGTGCGAGGCGCGCGATGCCGAGCAGCTCCGAGCGGTCGTTCGAGCTGAAGCGCGCCCAGGTCTCGCCGCGCAGCACCTTGAGCGCGTTCGCGTCGACGCCCTTCTTGTCGGGCTCGGGGATTTCCTTGTCGCCGCGCTCTTCCCACTTGCGGTGTTCGCGCAGGTAGTCGGACGCCGACTTGAACTTCGCGCGCGTGCTCTCCTTCGAAGAGGGCGAGCTGTTGCTCCAGGCGAAGCTCGAGATGTACTTCTCGGTCATGCCGACGCCGTCGATGCTCCCGCGCTTCAGCTTCAGCGCGCTGTCCCCTTGCTCGGCCGTCGTGATACCGGTCGCGAGCGCGAGGATCAGGTACGGGTTGAACGGGTCGTACCCGTCCTCGGCGTCCATCCGAACGGGGCGCCGTCCGACCGCGCCTTCCTCGTCCTCGGGTGCGCTCGAACCCGGCAGCGTGGGATCGTAGGCGGCGGCCAGCCAGTCGAAGGTCTCGGGCGACTCAGGCGTGCCCTCGATCTCGGCTTCGGCTCGCGCCAGCTCGTCGATCTCGCCTTCGTCGCGCGACGCGAACATGCCGCGCGAAATGCGCGACGTGGCGCTGAGCGCGACCAAGCCGGGGTAGACCCGTTGGCCGGGAACGCGCAGGACTTGCGTGCCCTCCGGCAGGTAGAGGTCGTAGCCGATCTCCTCGATCACGCCGTTCTTGGCCAAGACGGTCGCGCCGCGCAGGACGGCGCCGGTACCGGTGAAGACGTCACCGTCCACGACCGCGAACCACTTGTCGCCGTCTTCTTCTTCGGCTTCCTCCGCGGATTCTTCGTCGTCGAACGCCAGCGCGGGGAGCGGGGCCGCGAAGGCGAGACCCAGGAAGAGCGCCAGGGCGCTCAGCGATGTGTGCTTGAACTGCTTCATGGTTGTGCTTGGTGCGAGCGGGGCAGCCGGGCGGCCTACTCGGTTGCGCCGTCCTCTTCATGGACCCACGCGCCCTCGAGCATCACCGCTTGAATCTCGGTGCCGGGCTCGAACGGATCGCCGTTCCACAAAACCAGGTTGGCGTGCTTGCCGACCTCGAGACTGCCGACGCGATCCTCGACGCCCAGGACCGTCGCCGGGCCGAGCGTCAGGCCGTAGTAGGCGGCCTCGGCGTCGAGACCCTTCGAAACGAGGTAGGCGACTTCTTTTACGTAGGTTTCGTGGGACCGGACGCTGTCGGACGCGGGCACGAAGACCAGCTTGGCGCCAGCCGTGGTCAGCTCGGCCGGCAGGTTGCGCTCGCGCCGGGTGCCGACCTGTTGAGTGATGGTCGGAGTGGTCACGAAGTGCAGCGCCAACTCGCCGATCGCGTCCTTCACCTCGTAGAGGTCGATGTCGTCGGACAAGGGGCAGCGCAGGTGATACCGCATGTCCTTCTCCTCGGAAATCACGTCGCGAAGGTGCAACCAGTCACTGGCTTTGCGGATGTTGACCAGCGCACTCAAGCGACCTTCGCGCACGTCGAGGAACGGCTTGACCTTCTCGTCGGGCGTCGGCGGCTTGAACTCGTCCTTGTCCTTGTCCTCGTCCTTGTCCTTGGACTTGCTCTTCGACTTCTTGGAGTCGTTCTTCTTGTCGAACTTGGCGCGCTCCTTGTCGACCTTGCCCTGGTAGTCGTCCACTCCCTCGAAGCCGCGGCGCAAGGCCTTCTTCGAGCTGGAGTTCGTCTCGAGGCTCAGCGCGAGGAAGGCGCGGTCCTGCAGCACGAGGTCGGCGGGCTTGGAACCCTTCGTGCGAATCGCGACGGCTTGACCCGTGATGCCGGCGCCCGGCGGCACGAGGCCGAGCGTGGTCACGCCCAGTTCGAGCACTTGCCCGAGGGCGGAGTTGACCTCGGTCAGCTCTTGGGATGCCAGCACGTGCGGCTCGAACTGGTTCCCCGCGCGGCTCGTGAGTCCCAGCCGCGAGTAGCAGTTGACGAGCCCCGGCGTCACGACCCAGTCCGGACGATCGAGGATCGGGATTCCCGGCTCGATGGGCAGGTCTTCACCGATCGCGGTGATCGTGTTGCCCTCGACGAGGATCACCGCGTGCTCGAGCGTACCGCTCGCGATGCTCTCGGCACGACCGACGCGGATCGCGACGATGCCTTGAGCAGGTGCGGGCGCCGGAGCGGCGACCAGGAGACTGAAGAGGAGGAAGCTGGAAATCATGGGTCTCGTGAGGGAGGACGGAGCGGTCTCGTAGGTCAGGAAGACCTGCTAGAACCACTGACCTTGTGAGCGGTCGTATTGGACCTCGCCGTCGATCAGAACCAGTTCGACGGCTGAGCGGGGATCGAGCGGATCGCCGGTGAAGAGAACGATGTCGGCGTCCAGGCCGACCGCGAGGCTGCCGACCCGGTCGCCGAGCTGGAACGACTGGGCCGGGTGAGTGGTGAGCGCGCGCAGCATCGTCTCGGCGTCGGCGCCGTAGCGCGCGGAGACGGTGCCCTGCACGAACAGCTCCTCCTGCGGGACGATGGGCGAGTCGGTGTTCAGCGAGAACAGCGGCACGCCGGCCGCGACGTACGCGGCGGCACCGCCCTGGATCTTGCCCTCGCGGCGCATCGAGGTGTGGTTGATCACGCGCGGGCCGTGGTTGACGGGCACGCCGTGCTCGGCCGCGAACGCGGCGGCGTAGTGACCGTCCCACGAGCCGTGGCTGATGACGCACTGGGTGCCATAGCGCAACTTCCACATGCGCACGGTGTTCGCGACGCCCTCAGCGCTGGCGCAGTGGATCAAGACGGGCAGCTCACCGCGGTGTACGGCTTCGAGATTCGCCAGCAGCGGATCGCCCGTGCCGCTGCCGCTGGCCACCTGTCGCGCGACGCGGTCGTTGAGGCTCTCGAGGTTCCACGCGAGGCCCGCCTGCGTCAGGCCGAGGTCGCCGGCGCGCCGCTCGGGGTTGAAGTTCTGCGCGACCTTCACACCGCCCGGGTCGCGTACGACGGTGTCCGCGTAACGCCCTTCGGGGTCGGTCTTGAACTTGAGCACCGTGCCGAAGCCACTGATGCTGGTGCCGCTGCCCGGAATCACGAACGCGGTCGTCACGCCCGACGCGCACGCGCGTCGCATGGCGGCGTGTCCCACGCGAATGCCAGGCTGCGAGCGCAGATCGGGATTCAGGGGGAAGTTCATGTCGTTCAGATCGGCGCTGAACCCGTTGGTCGAGATGTGGCAGTGCAAGTCCACCATCCCGGGGAACGCCCAGAGGTCGGGCCGCTCGATGCGCTCGGCGCCCGGTCCGACGTCGAAGCCGGCGTCCGTCGTCGCGATCGCCACGATCTTGCCGTCGCGGACGTGCAGGTAGCCGCGGTTCACGACGCGATTCTCGGCGTCCACGGTCAGGATCTTGCCGACGTGCAGCACCAGCTCGGAAGCCGGCTCGGGCGTGACCGAGACGTGGGCGCAAGCGGCCAGGGTGAGCGCGCACAGCATGCCTAGAACGTCCTCCCTTCCGCCGCGTCGTAGACCAAGCGGCCTTGACCGAAGACCTGCAGCACGGGGTTGCGCGGATCGCTCGGGTGGCCGGCGACGAGCACCAGATCGGCGTCCTTGCCGACCTCGAGACTGCCGACGCGCGCGTCGATCCCCGCGGTGCGCGCGGGCACGATCGTCAGACCCAGGATCGTCGCGAAACCGTCGTCGCGGAAGCCGTAGCGCACTCCCATCGCGGCCTGCAGCGCCAGCTCTTCCTGCGGAACGACCGGGGCGTCCGTGTTGAAGCCGATGCGGCTGTGTCCCGCCGCCTGGTAGGCCGCGGCGATGCCGACGATCTTGCCGTCGTGATCGAACGCGCGACCCTTGTTCGTGAACGAGATCGAGCGCGGACCGAGGATCGCGGGCACGCCCAGCGCCTCGGCGAGAGCGGCGCCGTAGAACGCGCTCATCGTGCCGTGATCGATGAACAGCGGCAGGCCGGCTTCGACGACGACTTGCTTCAGCGACATCTGTACGACCTGGTGCTCTTGGGTGTGCGCCGAGATTTGCGCCTCGCCCTTCCGCAGCGCGCGGAAGATCTCCCAGGCCAGCACCACGTCGGGTTCGGGACCGGCGCCCGCCTCGAACGCTTCCCAAGCGCGCGCGTAGGCGACGCCTTTTTGGATCGTGCGGCGGATGTTCCAGTTCATCGACAGGCGACCCATGCCCCAACCCCAGCGCTTGGGGTTGTCGGCCTGGGCCAACTTCAACGAGCCCGGCTGGCGCACGAGCATGTCGGCGAAGTCGACGCCGAACGTCTTCAAGAGGACGCCCTGCCCGCCGAAGTTCGTCGCCGACCCCGGGATGAACAGGATCGTCGTGACCCCCGCTGCTAGCCCGCGCGCGAGGTTCGAGTTCGCGGGCACGACCGACGCCCAGACGCGCAGGCCCGGGTTCGACTGGTAGATCGAGCTGTTGATGCCGAAGTCGCCGGCCACGTGGCTGTGCAGATCGACGAAGCCCGGTAGGAGCCACGCCGCGCCGCCGTCGACGATGCGGCAGTCCGGCGGCAGCGTGACCTCGTCGCGCGGCCCGACCGCGGCGATCCGGCCGTCGACGACCAGCAGCGCGACGTCGTCGATCACCCCGTGGTCCGCCCCACAGACGACACCCTTCGCCGCGAAGACGGCGAAGGGTTCGTCGGCGGCGGGCGCCGCGCCTCCGAGGAGGAGGCCGAGGAGAAGACCGGCGATCATGGAAGCTCTACCAGCGACGCTGCCCCTCCTCGGCAGCGTCGTACATCTTCTCGCCGTCGACGAAGACGAAGTCGACGTGGCTGCGCGGGTCGGCGATGTGACCCGAGATCACGACCAGGTCCGCGTCGCAGCCGGGCGACAGGTGTCCGAGGCGATCGTCGATCTTGGCGGTGATCGCCGGCACGACGGTCAAGCCGCGCACGGCCTCGAGCTTCTCGTCCTCGAAGCCGTAACGCACGCCGACCGCGGCTTGAACCAAGAGATCTTCCTGCGCGATCACCGGCGAGTCCGTGTTGAAGCCGACGAGCCGATGCCCGAGCGACTGGTAGCCCGCGGCGACGCCGCGGAAGCCTTCGTGCTTGTTCCGGCTCCAGTTCATCATGCCGCGCGACAGATTCGGATCGATCGAGCGCGGGCCGCAGATCGCAGGCACGCCGCGCTCGGCCGCCAACGCGCCCGTCAACCAACCGCCGATCGTCGAGTGGTCCAGGAACACGGGCAGGTTGAACTCGTCGTGCACCATCGTCAACGTCTTCAGGACGACCTGGTACATCTGCGTGTGCGTCGCGATCGTCGTGTTGTGCTTGCGCAGCTCACGGAAGATCTCCCACTGGATGTTGAACTCGGGCTCGGGGCCCGCGCCCGCCTCGAAGGCTTCCCAGCGCTTGGCGTAGGCGACGCCGCGCCGCAGCGAATCGCGCGTGTTGTAGTGTTCGAACGACATGCCGACGCCCGGGCCCCACGCCTCGGGGTTGCCCCACTGAGCGAGCTTCATCGCGCCCGGATCGCGGACGAGCGCCTGCTCGTACTTCTTGTGCCCCGCTTTGAAGAGCACGCCGGTGCCGCCGATGTTCGTACCCGAACCCGGGATGAACAGCACCGTCGTCACACCCGCCGCGATCGAGCGATGCAGCGCCGGATTGTCCGGAATGATCGCCGAGCGCGACGAGAGCCCCGGGTTGGTCAGGTAGACCATGTCGTTGATGTCGAACGTGCCACCCACGTGACAGTGCAGTTCGACCAAGCCGGGCATGACCCAGTTCTCGCCGACGTCGATGAACTCGTAGCCATCGGGCACGGTTTGGGTCGCGGCGCGCGTCACCGACACGATCTTCCCGTCCTTGACGAGGATCAGTGCTTGATCGACGACCTGCTGCTCGGACTCGTCGGGCGGAACGACGAGCGCCTTGGCGCAGCGAATGGCGAGCCCCGGCCCGCCCTCGACACCCGCGGACTTCGAGGGCGAACCGCCCGCCGTCACAGGCAGGGCGAACGTCGCCGTCAACAACAGCGCACCGAGCGCGCGGACTAGCGGATTCATGCTCATGCGTCTCATTCGGTCACGATCTCCCGCCCGTTGACCCAGGCGCGCGTAATGCTGGTTCCAGGTGCGAGCGGCGGGCCGTCGAGCGCCAGGACGTCGGCGTCCAGGCCCTGCGCGATGCGGCCGACGCGCGCTTCGATCTTGAGCAGCTTGGCCGAGTCGGACGTCAACGCGCGCAGCGCGCCGTCCGGGCTCATGCCGCGTTGCACGGAATAGGCGGCCATCAGCGCGAGGTCGATGGTGCCCTCCTCCATCCCGGAGTAGAAAGCGAGCGGAACGCCGCGCGCCTGCAGGTCTTCGGTGCGCGCGTCGGCGCTGTTGACGAGCACGCCGCCGAGCTTCGAAGCGACGCGTGACGCCACGCTGTAGAGGCCGCTCGAAGCGTAGAGCACGGGCTTCACGCCAAACTCGGAGCACGCCGTGACGCAGTCGACGATCTCGTCACCGCGCGACACCGTGACTACCAGGACGCGGCGACCCTCGAGGATGTCCTTGACGGGCTCCATGCCCGGGTCGAGGCGCGGCTCGCGCGGCTTGCCCTTGGGCTCCTTCGCGACCTCGGGCTTCACGGGACGACCCTGGCTGCGGCCCGCGACGGGATAGTCCTTCGACGTGCGATCGGCCGTGAACTCGGAGCTGGTCGAGCCGGCCGTCAGCGTACCGACGAGCTTCCAGACCTTCTCCTTCGCCTCGTTCTCGATGGCTTGCAGCGTCGCGTCGACCTGCACCCAGCCCTTCGAGCCGAGGCCCGAAGCGAGCAGCTTCTTCTCGTCGCGGTTCCAACTTCCGGTCAGCTCGACCAACTCGTCGGAGACGCTGGGGGCGCGCAGGTTGCCCTCCACATCGCCCGAGCCCTCGGCCGGGACGAGCTTCAGGCGGAACTTCGCGTCGCCGTTCTTGGCGTCGGCGATCCAACGCCCGGTCACCGGGTCGGGATCGAGCTCGGGGTCGCCCTTCTTCTTCTTCTTCTTCTTCTTGTCGTCCTTGGGCTCGTCTTCTGCGGCCTCCTCTTCCTCGGACTCCGCCGCCGCCTCGGTAATCGCGTCCTCCTCGTCGGAGGGCTCCCACTTAGCGAGCTTGGCGTGGTACTCGTCCCACTTCTCCTTGTAGGACTTCCCCTTCTCGAGCAGGCTGCGGACGGCCTTGCCGGAGTTCAAGCGGTTGTCGTCCGCCCACTGCATCTGCACCGTCGCGGGGCTGCGGACGACTTGACGCTCCTGGGCGGCGGGCTTGTACGCGATGCTCGGCGCGCCGCGCGAGGAGTCGCCGCGCGGGGCCATCACGACGGTCGTAACACCGCCCAACGCCACGCGCTGATCGACGAGGTCACCGGGCGCCATGATCTGCTTCAGGTCGAAGTCGAGCGACGGCACCTTGGACGAACCGTCGAGCCCGAGGTGCCCGCGCGCATCGATGATGCCCGGCATCAGGCACGAGGTGTGCACCACCTCGGAGCCCGCCGGCCGCGGAACGCGCCGCCCCACGGCGCCGATCTTGCCGTCGCGCAACAGCACCTCGCCCGGCGCGATGATCGTTCCGTCGCCTACGTGGATCTCGTCCGCTGTGACGACGATCGTCGGATAGGGCACCTGGCTGATGCGCTCGTTCTTCTTCTCGGCCGCGGCGCGACGCGCGTCGGCTTCGTAGTCGGGAGCCCAGGCCAGCGCGCCGTCGAGCCAGGTCGCCAGCACCGTGCCGCCCTGCAAGGGATGCGCCGAGAGCACGACGAAGTCGGCGTCCTTGCCGGCCTTGATCGAGCCCACGCGATCGCTCACGCCGAGCAACTCGGCGGGCGTCAGCGTGATCGCGCGCAGTCCGGCCTCGGGGGAGAGGCCGCCGCGCGAAGCGAGCTGCGCGTCGAACAGGAGCCGCGTCGGAGTCGAGCTCGAGATCGCCACGCGCGCGCCCGCGCCGATCAGCGCGGCGGGCACCGAGTAATCGGGCCAGCGCGCGTCCTCGTCCTTGCCGTGATCGCTACCCCACGCGGGAACTTGGTAGATCACCGGAACGCCAGCCGCTGCGATCGCCTTGGCGACCGGCTTCGCGCCGTGCGCCTTGTCGATCACGACCACGACACCCGCCGACTTGGCGAAGTCCACCAGGGCGCGCACCTCGTGCTCTTCCACGGCGCTGATACGCCAGGGCAACTTGGCTTCCATCGCGCGGGCGAGCGCGGGCCCCACGCCCAGGCCCCACTCGGGGGCTTCGGCGCCCGTCCGTCCCAGGGCGACGAGCTCGCGCAGGCCGAGGATCGCGCCCATCGTCGTCTTCGGCAATTGCTCGACCGCGTAGCCGATGCCCACGTCGACCGTCGCCGGAATCGGCGGCATCCAGTAGCCGGGCGTCGTGCGCGCCGACTTGTCGATGGCGCCGTGCAGCGCGATGCCGCTGCCGATGATGCGCTGCTCACGCGTGTCGCCGAAGGTCTTGACCATGGCGCCGAGGCCCGAGAGCAAGCGGCCGTTCGACGGCACGACGTAGGTCGACGTGACCCCGCCGCGCAAGAGCGCGTAGTTCTTCGCGTAGAAGTCGTAGCCGTCCAACGCGTCGAGCATCGGGTTGGCCGCGCGATCGGTCGAGCGCGAGCCCTGGTCGTCGCTGTACGCAGAGACGAGACCCGGCGCCAGGACGGCGTCCGGTCCGTAGTCGACCACCTCGGCGCCGAGCGGCACCTCGAGGTCGGCGCCCACGGCTTGGATCCGGCCGTCGCGCACCAGCACGACGCCGTTCTCGATCACGCGCCCGTTCTCGACGGTCAGGATCGTGCCCGCGCGAATGGCCACCGATTGAGCCGTCGGCGTCGAGGCCGCGACGGCGGCCGCCGCAGCGAGCGCAAGTAGTTGAGTGGAGACCTTCAATGGATGCTTACTCTTCGTCCTTGGCGACGGTGGGCGTGGGTTCGGCTTGCGTGCCCGAGGGCTGCGTGCCGTCGAGAAGCTGCTTGTTGCGGACGTCCTTCGAGCGGTCGTAGACGTGCGCACCTTCGATCACGACGTGATCGACGAGGCTCGTCACCTTCAGCGGGTCGCCCGTCATCAGGACGATGTTGCCCAACTTGCCGGTCTCGAGCGTGCCGACGTCGACGCCGAGAATCGCGGCGGGCGAACTGGTCACCGCGGCCAGCGCGTCCTCGCGATCGAGCCCGAAGCCGACGGCCTTTGCCGCTTGGAACCAGAGCGATTGCGTGCTCGAGTTGCGCGAGGTCAGCGCGAACGGAATGCCCTTCTCGGCCAGGATGCCCGCCGCGAACTTCTCGGTCTCCTCGCCGGAGAGCGGGTCGCGATGCATGTGCACCAACTCGCCGTCGAGCACGACGGGAACGCCCGCCGCGGCGATCGCGTCGAACGCTTCCCAGCAGTCTGCGTCGACCACCAGCACCGTCTTCTCGAGGAAGCCGTTGTCGCGCGCGATGCTGAGCGCGGTGTCGACGTCCATCGCCCGATCGCACTCGAAGTAGATCGTCTGGTTGCCTTCGACGACGTCCAAGAGGGGCGCCTGCTTCTCGTCGATCGCACCCCGCGGAATCAGCTCCAAGCCGGCGACGGTCCAGGCCTTGCCGGTCATCGCCTTGCCTTCGGACTTCTCGCCCTCGAGGTCGCGACCCTGGAAGAGAGCCTCGCGCTTGGCGAAGCCGCGCTCGTCCTTCTCCGACTGGACGAGGTCCTCGAGATAGCGGCGCAGATCGCCGAACGCGGTGCGCAGGGCCTGCGCCTGCGTCGCGCGCGACTTGCCGGACTTCGGACGCGCGCTCAGCTTGAGCCCGTAGGTCGGGCGCATCATCATCGCCTCGACCGTCATGCCGTGCGGGCGCACGATCATGCCCTGGCCGCCGACGACGCAGTTCCAGCCCTGTTGCAGGTTCACCGTGGTGATGCCCCAGCGCAGACAGTCCTCGAAGTAGTACGCGACCGGGTCCACCGAGTCGCGGATGTCGAGGAACGGCGCCACGTCGATGTTCTCGTTCGTGCGGTCCATGCCGCTGTTCGAGTGCGCTTCGACGAAGCCCGGCATCGCGACGTGTTCGGGCCCGCCGATGACGGTCGCGTCCCAGGGCGTTTCGATGCTGTTGGCGGCGCCGATCGCGGCGATGCGACCGTTCTCGATCAGGATCACGCCGTTCTCGATCTCTTCGCCGGCGAGGGTGAGGATCTTGCCGGCTTGGATCACGAGCTTGTCAGCGGCGACAGCGCCGGCGAAGAGCGCCAGCGCGGCGCCCGCAAGGAGGGGCTTCATGGGTCGAAGGAGCTTCATGGAAGGAGCGGGGGTCGTGCGGGTGTGTTCGGTTCAGTTGCCGCGCGGATCGACGACCAGCTCGCCGTTCAGCACGACACCGATGACGTGGGAGCTGGGCTCGAAGGGCGGACCGCTCCACAGCACGAGATCGGCGTCCTTGCCGACCTCGAGCGAGCCCACGCGGCTGTCGACACCGACCATGCGCGCGGGGGTGATCGTGACGGCGCGCAGGGCCGCATCGAACGGCAGGCCGCCGCGCATCGCCCAGCCGGGCTGATGCATCAAGCGGTCCAGGTGATCGCGACCGCCGTGGCCCGAGAGCGCCAGCGGGACGCCCAGCTCGTGGAGCTTGGCCGCGGTGTCGAGCGCGTAGAACGCGCCCTCCTCGGTCCGCCCCGCGACGTAGGGCGGCAGCACGACGCCGCAACCCGAACGCACCAAGAGTTCGGGCTCGCGCCATGCTTCGGCCGCGCCGTCCAGGATCATCTTCTCGATCCCGAACTCCTCCTTCAGGTAGCACGCCGTGCGGATGTCCTGCGTCGGCCAGGCCTGGCAGAGCACGGGCAAATCGCCCGCCAGCACGCGGTCGAGCACGCCCTGCCGCTTGGCGGCGATGCCCTCGAGGCGCGTTCCGTTCTTCTTCGCGGCGAGCGCGTCGTAGAAGGTCTGGCGGAACTGCCACTCGACACCCATGCGCGTCGTCGGACGGCGCGTGTAGAAGTTGATCGGTCGCCCGCCGCGCGCGGGCCGGTTGCCACTGGACGGCGACGAACCCATCGAGGCGCGCAGCGCGCCAAACTTGTTCAAGAGGCGCGCTTCGAGCAACGGCGCGCCGCCGGTCTTCAAGACGCACGAGAGGCCGCCGATGACCGCCAGGTCCGCGGGCGAGGCCAGCACGCTGGTGACGCCGCTCCTGAGTTCGCGGCCCCAGCGATACGAGAAGAGGTCCAACGCGTCGCCGACCGACAGGTCGATCGGCGTCTCGTCGGTCTGCTCGACCGAATAGGCACCCGTGTCGATGCGCGGCGAGAGATCGATCAGGCCGGGCGTGATCGAGTGCACCTCGAGCCGCTCGTCGCCGGTCACCGAGCCAGAGCCAACACCGGGGCCGACACCGACGATCTTGCCGTCGGCGATCGCGACGAAGCCGCCCTCGATCGCATCGCCCGCGGCGGTGTAGACGTGTTCGGCCGCGACGACCAGGGACTGGGCGGCGGCGGTCCCGGCGAGCGTCGCCAGGCCGAAGAGAATGGTTCCGAGCTTCATAGCCTAGTTGGAGTGGACGCGCTGGCCCTGGACGAACACCGCGTCGACGCGGCTGGCGAGGTTGAGCGGGTCACCGCTCCACAGGACGAGGTCGGCGTCGAGCCCGGGAGCCAGATCCCCGACGCGATTCGCGACGCCGGCGATGACCGCCGCGTCCTTCGTGAGCGCCTTCCAGACGGAGGCGTGATCGGCGCCCGCGCCAAGCGCTGCGGCGGCGGTCCAGCGCAAGCTCTCTGGCGCGTGGTGCGGCGCATCGAGCGCGAAGGCGAAGGGCACGCCGGCCTCGGCCAAGGCGCGCGCCGACTCCAGCGAACGTCGCTTCTGCGAGGGACCGTAGGGTCCGAGGATCGCCGACAGACCGCCCGTTTCGAGCGCGGCGATCACGTAGGGATCACTGGCGAGCGGCAGTCCGCGCACGGTGCCCTTCAGGCCGTTCGCCGCGGCGAAGCGCGCCGCGCGGACGACTTCGTTGCGATCCCAGGCCTCCATCAGGACCGGCAGCTTGCCCGTGCGAACGCGTTCGAGCGCGCCCGTGCCGTTCTCGAGTTGGTCGTTCAACTCGCGCAGCAAACCCGAGTGCGACGTCGGCGTGCGTGCGCCGGAGCTGGAGTTCGCGGTGTTCTCGAGGTCGCCGTCCGCGGCCTGCGCCGCGCGGAAGCGGAAGAAGAAGCCCAGGTTGCCGCCCGCCAAGGCCGTCGTCGTGAACGACATCGCCAGGTGTGCCTCCGGCGACAGGATCGTTCCCCCGTGGGTCTTCACGACGCTGGTCAAGCCACCGATCGGGTTCTCTTCGGTCGGCGTCAGCACCACGGTCGTGATGCCGTTCCGGAGCGCTCTCTGGAAGTCCGAATGCCCCGGGCTGAAGGCGTGGGCCATGCGCGCCTCGGGCAGGAACGAGCGCGTGGCGTCGTAGGCCTCACCGTTCGCGCCCAGCTCGCCCTGGCACGCCACCAGCCCGGCGGTCAGGTAGCCGTCGTGCGTCACGGAGGGCATGGCTTCGTCGAGCTTGCCGCCGCGCTCGATCCCGACGATCTTGCCGTCGCGCACCAGCACGATGCCGTTCTCGAGCTTGGTGCCGTCGCCGAGGAGCACGGTCGTCGCTTGCACCTGGAGCGTCTTGGCGCGCAGCGCAGCGCTGGTCTCCGAGGCGTCGTAAAGGTCTGGCGCACCGCCGAGGAAGCTCGAGAGTAGGAGGGTTGTAATCATGATCGAAAAAAACTCGTTGTTCGGTCGAAAGCCTGGAGCTCTGAGCCGCGAACGGACGCCCTAGGGCTCCACCACGACGCGGCCCCGGGCGATGACGTAGCGCACGCGCGCCGTGGTATCGATGGGATCCCCATCGAGCAGCACGAGGTCCGCTTCCGCGCCGCGCGCGACGACGCCCAGGCGGCCCTTGGCGTTCAAGATGCGCGCGGGCAGCTCCGTGATCGCCGCCAACGCCCGCTGTTGATCGAGCCCGTGTCCGACCGCGGTCGAGGCCAACATGCGTAGATCGCGCGCGTCGGGATTTCCACCCGAGCCGATCAGCACGTCGACGCCACCGCGCGCCAAGTGCGCCGCAAGATCCAGCCGGTGAGCGTCCCATTCGTCGGGTCGCACGTCGCCGAGCGGTGACGGCCACACGATGACGGCGACGTTACGATTCGCCAGTTCGTTGGCCAACGGGGCGGCTTCGGTGGCGCCCGCGATGACGAGCCGCAAGAGCGGAAATTCCTTCGTCCGGCTCAGCAGCGCCCGCAGCTCTTCGTAGCGGTGGGCCTCGACGATCAGCGGCAGCTCGCCGCGCACGACGCGCGCCAGCACTTCCGCTTCGGCGTCGAACTTCGGAGGGCTGGGCTTCTTGTCCTCCTTGTACTTCTCTTCCTTGTGCTCCTTGTCCTTCTCCTCGGCGTCCGCTTTGGCCTTGTCGCGATCCTTCTTGGCCTTCTTGAAGTCCTTCTCGAGCTTCTCGACCTGTTTCGCGATCGCCTGCTCCCACTCCTCGATGGCGAAACGGTACTCGCGGCGCTCTTCGTCGTAGCGCACGGCCTTCGACAGGGAAGTCTGCAGGCGCTCGACCTCGCCGACGCGATCGAACAGGTCGACGGTGCGGCCGCTGCGCGTCACGCCGACCGTGGCCGAGACGCAGGCGATGTCCTGGATCGCGGATCCGCCGTGGGTCCGAATCAACGCGCCCATGCCGCCGATTTGGGCCTGGGTCGCCGCCTGGACGCGCGCCGAGGTCACGCCGCCGCGCAGGGCTTCCTCCAGGCTGGGCGCGGCCTCGAAGGGATCGAGCGCGTCGACCGTACGCGTGCCCGCGTCGGCTCGCTGATCGCCGACGCTCTCCTCCTCGACGGCCAGCGTCGACCAGGGGTCGATGAAGCCGGCGCAGACGACCTGGCTCTCGAGGGTCCGGGCTCCCGAGGGCGCTTCGAGATCCTTGCCAATGGCCAAAATGCGCCCGTCCTGGACCAGGAGGGACACATTTTCGAGCTCTTCCCCCGGCCGCACGATCAGGCGCTGGGCGTGGACGAGCAGCGTGGGCGCGGCTTCGTCCGGCACGGCGGTCCGGGGCGCGGCTTGCGGGGCAGTGGCGAGAAGGAAAGGAACGAGGAGACTCGCGACCATCGCGTTCTTGAGGGGCTCGGAGACGATCGACACCGCGGGGGGCGGCACGACGGACGGAAACTCGGGCACTCGGAAGATAAGGAGAACACGGCGCCCAACCTAGGCGCCGGGCCACCGCCTGAAGCAGCGCACCGACCGCGGCAGGGCAAGGATAGACAGGATCATGCAAACCTGCCACAGCGGGTGCTACCGCTGGGGGGGTCGACACGATACCCGACGGGCCCGTGCCGCGCAGGCTCGAGCGCACTCTTAGGGCAGCCCATGCGGCAGCGCGCCCCGGATCTTTCGGACGAACTCTCGAATCTGGCTGGCGGGGGCACAAGGGCTCCCGACCGCGATTCCGCGGTCCAGTGGCGAGACGTAGGGCGCATCACTACTGCCATCGGCCCGATCGCGAGCCTTCCGCGAAGTTCCTCGGCTCTTCTCGGTCCCGATTGTGTCGGCCCTCGGGTGGCGCGGTGCGGGCTGCGACGCGCATGGCACGTTGCACGTTGCTAAAGAGGCAGTTGAGGCAACCCTAAACGTCCTTCGAGATCGGCGGCGGCGTTCCCACTGGAGCTAGGTAGACTCCCCGCCCCGACCATGAGCCCCGAAGACCTCCGTTCCCTGGTCCGGCGCGCCGTCGCGCGGGCCACGTCCTCCCCGGCGATTCCGCGCACCGCGGGCGTGCACGTGGACCTAACGCCGCCGCCCGCGCGCGAGCGCCGGCGGCCCGGGCCGCCGCTCGTGACCGTCGAGTGCCTGGCCCGCGTGCCGGAGGGCGGCGCCTTTCCGGTGCCCGCGGGCGCCGTCGTCACGCCAGCCGCCCGCGACGAGGCCTGGCGGCGCCGGATTCGGCTCGGGGGAACGCCCGCGGCCGCCGGCCCCTGGCGCGTCGCGGTGGGCGCGGACCACGGCGGCTTCGCCAAGAAGCACGTGGTGCTGGCCGCCGTGCGCGAGGCGGGGCACGAGCCCATCGATCTCGGCACCTACGACGCGACGCCGGTCGACTATCCCGACATCGCGGCGACCGTCGCGCGGGGCGTCGCCGAGGGGCGCTTCTCCGTAGGCATCCTCTTGGACGGAGCGGGCATTGGCTCTGCCATGGCCGCCAACAAGATCGACGGGGCCCTGGCCGCCAACTGCTACGACGAGCGCACGGCGAAGAACGCTCGCGAGCACAACTACGCCAACGTCCTGACCTTGGGAGCGCGCCTCTTAAACGACGGCGCGCTCGACCGAATCGTGCGCGCCTTCCTCGCCACGCCCCACGGCGAGGCGCGCCACGGCGTGCGCGTGGACAAGATCCGCGCGCTCGAGCTTCGCCCCGGACACCAGACCCCATGAAACGAGCCGCCCCGACCCCCGACGAACTCGAACGCGTCCTGACCGAGATCGCGCGCCAGATCCTCGATCACGGCTGGGACGCCGCCGGCACCTTCGGCCAATGGGGCTGCGGGAAGGTCTCCGTCGAGCTGTGCGCCGACTCCGTCAATCGCGTGATCGATGCGGGCGCCTGCCGCATCGGCACGCCGTGGCGCGAGAGTCCGAGCCTCGGCAACGTCGCGGGCTATCTCGACCACACGCTCTTGAAGCCCGACGCGACGCTGGCGGAGGTCGACACCCTGTGCGCCGAAGCGCTCGAGCATAGCTTCGCGAGCGTCTGCGTGAATCCGACGCACGTGCGCCGCTGCGCCGAGATCCTCACGGGTTCGCCCGTCGCCGTCTGCACGGTGGTCGGCTTTCCACTGGGCGCCACGACCTCCGAGGCCAAGGCCTACGAAGCGCGCCAAGCCGTCGAGTCGGGCGCGTGCGAGATCGACATGGTGCTCAACGTCGGCCTGTTGAAGTCCGGCGCGGACGCTGCGGTCGAGCGCGACATCCGCGGCGTCGTCGAGGCGTCGCACCGGCTCGGCGCGAAGGTCAAGGTGATCCTCGAGACGTGCCTCTTGACCGACCCCGAGAAGGTGCGCGCGTGCGAACTGGCAAAGCGCGCCGGCGCGGACTTCGTCAAGACCTCGACGGGCTTCAGCACCGGCGGCGCGACCGCCTCCGACGTGGCGTTGATGCGCCGCACGGTCGGACCGGCGATGGGCGTCAAGGCCTCGGGCGGCGTGCGCTCGCCCGACGACCTGCGCACGATGGTCGAAGCAGGCGCGACCCGCATCGGCGCCAGCGCCTCCGTCGCGATCGTCCAGGGCTCCGGCCATGGAGCGCAACCCCAGGGCGCCTACTGACGCGCTGCGCCCTCTGTCTCTCGGGGACGCCGCACCCACGCGGCCACGAGCCCGCGCAACCATCGACGATGAGACCCCCCCCATGGCCGATCGCAAGTTGCACGTCGTGTTCGTTCACGGCTGGAGCGTCACGCACACCAACACCTACGGCGGTCTGCCCGAACGCCTCGTGGCCGAGGCCAAGGGAAACGGTTTGTCGCTCAGCGTGCGGGACGTGTGGCTCGGGAAGTACGTCAGCTTCCGCGACGAGGTGCGCCTGGCCGACATCGCCCAAGCGTTCGAAGCGGCCGTGCAGCGCGACCTCGGCGACCTGCTCGAAGCTCGCGAGCGCTTCGTCGCCATTACGCACTCGACCGGCGGACCGGTGCTGCGCGAATGGTGGCAGCGCTTCCATCCCAAGGGCGCTGGCTGCCCGATGAGCCATTGCGTGATGCTGGCGCCCGCGAACTTCGGCAGCGCGTTGGCCCAGCTCGGCAAGGCGCGCGTCGGTCGGCTGAAGAGCTGGTTCGCCGGTGTCGAGCCGGGGCAAGGAGTGCTCGATTGGCTGGAGCTCGGCAGCCCCGAAGCCTGGGCACTGAACGAAGCCTGGATCGCCGGCAAGGCGGGCGACCCGGACCCCAAGGGCGTCTTGCCGTTCGTGCTGACGGGGCAGACGATCGACCGCAAGCTGTACGACAACCTGAACAGCTACACGGGTGAGCTGGGCTCGGACGGCGTCGTGCGAGTCGCGTCGGCGAACTTGAACGCGACGCATCTCGAGCTCGTGCAGGAGCCCTGGAGCGCGGGCGCGAAGCCCTCGAAGGCGCGCCGCGAACAGGGCGAGGCGCTGCGCCTCTCGGGCGCGATCCGGCGCGCGCCCGCGACGGCGTTTCGCTTGATTCCCGGCGCCGCGCACAGCGGCAAGGACAAGGGCATCCTGCGCGCGGTCTCGCGGACCGCGGGCTCGAAGAAGGGTGAAGCCGTCGTGGGTGCGATCCTGCGTGCGCTCGCCGTGCGCACGCGCAAGCAGTACGACGCGCTGCGCGAGGCCTTCGCGCACGAGACGCGCGCCATCCACCGCGCGGAGCGCGTCGAGGTCGAGGACCGCTTCCTGCTGAACGACCGCATCTTCGTCCACGACCGCAACACGCAGGTGATGTTCCGCGTGCACGATGACGAAGGCCACGCGATCACGGACTTCGACCTCCTGCTGACGGGGCACGAGGACGACCCCAACCAACTACCGGCCGGCTTCTTCGAGGACCGTCAACAGAACTCGCGCCACCGAGCGACGCTGACGTACTTCATCAACCACTCGTTGATGACCGGCTCGGACGCCGTCGTCCACGACAGCCGGATCGTGCGCCCGGAGCGCCTCGGCATCGATCGGCTGGGCTTGACGATCCGGCCCCGGCCCACCGACGGCTTCGTGCACTTCGCGCCGGCGTACTTCACGGCGACGCCGAAGCTGGCCAAGGCCGTCCTGCGCCCCGACGAAACGGTCATGATCGACATCGTCCTCTGCCGCATCGTGCGCACAGGCGTCATGCGACTCTCGCGCGGAACGAAGCGCGGCAGCTTCAAGGGCACGGACACAGGTCCCGTGATCGAGGGCTAGCCCGGTTCCCTCACCACGGTTCGATCGGATTCGTCGTAGATCGTTGTCCTGT
>JBBDIB010000059.1:0-22641 GCA_040880665.1 Planctomycetota bacterium | reverse complement strand
CAGGGCAACGAGATACGGCGAATCCGACGGATCGTGGTGAGGGAACCGGGTTAGCGCAAGCCCGCTTCGGCTTGCCTCCTACCTGGCAGGCAGGACTCTGCGAAAGGTGAGGTTGATGCGCTCTCCCACGTCACGCGCCGTCTTCGGCAGCGTGTGCTGCCAGGTCGCCTGTGTGCCGGCTCGCATCACCAGCAGCGAACCGGACGGCAGGTCGAGGGCGATCGCGGCGGCAGGCCCGCGCTTCGGCCGCAGGCGAAAGCGCCGCGTCGCGCCGAGGCTGATCGACGCGACGACGGGTGCCGGGCCGAGGGCGCGCTCGTCGTCGGAGTGCCAGCCGTTGGAATCGCGACCATCGCGGTAGAGGTTGCAGAGCACCGAGTTGAACGGCGCGCCGCCGGCTGCGCCGAGCGTCGCGGTGAGCCGATCGCAGAGCTCGGCCAGCGGCGGGATCCAAGGCTCGAGCTTCATGGCGATGCCCGAGTAGACGTAGTCGGTGCCCGGATCCCCGTACCAAGCCTGGAGCCGGGGCAGGTCGTGGGTCCGTCCGAAGAGGTGGATCTGGTCCTGTCGCCAAGCGATCGTTCGGCGCAGCAGCGTGAAGAACTCGTCGGCCTGTTGAGGCTCGAGCCACGCTGGCTCGAAGAGGGCGATGGGGTCGTTCACGGAAGGCGCGGGCGCACGGAATCAGTCGTTGCGGCGCACGGTCGCGCTGCCGTCGAAGTAGCGCTGGTACACGGGCCACGTTCCCTCGGCGACCTTGCGGCCGAGCTCGAGCCCCGCTTCGTTGTCGGCTTGGATGTGATAGCCGCCGAGCACGCGCGACCAGCCCGCCATCTCGGCGATCTCGGTGAAGGTCGGCAGGTCGAGCACGACGTCGCAGCTCCCGTGTTCGTCGCCGAGGATCTCGACCAAGGGCCTGCCGTCGAGTCGCTGCATCTCTTCGCAACGGAAGCCGGCTTCGGTCAAGGCGCCCGCGCGCCGCGCTTCCGAGAGGCCCGAGTGGTCGGAGCCGGTGAACAGCTCGAGCGCCTTCGCGCAGGCGGCGCTGACGCAACTGTGGCCCGACACGTAGCCGGGGAAGGGCGGCGTCACGAAGGTCGCCGGCGAATACGGCTGCCACTCGGCGGCCGCGATCGTTGCGACGCCGAGGCCCGGGCCTTGCCAGCCTTGGATCTCGTCGCCGCGCTTCAAATGGCGAATGAGCGTCCACGGACGCGAGCTGTCGTAGCAGCGCTTCGAGTCCCACGCGGCGATGAAGGCGTCGAACGCGACGTTGCCGACCAGGAAGAAGAGCTGGACGTCGCGCGCGAGGTCGTGCCGATCGCGGCGCGAGATCGCCTGCGCGAACTTCAACCAGTGCCCCGACTGGCCCGTCGAGCGGGGGCCGTCGCGCATGAACTCGACCAGCGCTTTCTCCTTCGGCGTCAGGCCGGCGTTGACGGCGAGGCATTGCTCGACCTCGCGGCGCAAACGCTCGCTGCCGACCAAGGGCGGCGGTCCGGGCCGAAAGCGATCCGCGGCCTCGAGCGCGAAGGGCGCGACGCGATACCAGTGCGGCGTCAGGAACCCCAGGACGAGCGTGCCGCCCGCGCCGTCGTCGAACGGGATCGGCTGCCAGCGGTCGGGATCGACGACCAGCTCTGGCGTGTTGACCGGCCGGTACATCGTGTAGTCGGAGTAGGGCGTGCCGTCGGAGCCGCGCTCGTCGCCCAACTGGTTCGCGCCGTCGTGGCGCCGGTGCTCGCGGACCGCTTCGGCGACGCGGTTCCCGACGCCGGTCGGCGACGCGAGGTCGCGTGTCTCGTCCTCGGGATCGAGCCCGAGCTCGACCATCCGCGCGCGTGCGACGGACGCGAACTCCGGCACTTGCTCGACCGCGGTGCGGTAGACGGCGTAGGCGATCGCGACCTCGCGGTTGGCGTCGGTGCGCTCGTCGACGGGCCGCCGCAACTCGCCCCCGAAGCGGCTGCCGACGGCGTGCTCGTCGTAGGCCGCCCAAGCGTCGTACATCGCCGTCAGGGGAATCGCCATCTGGCGCGACAGGATCGTCGGCCGCGCGCCGACGCGCTCGACGTCGAGCGCGCACATCTCCAGCACGACGTCGAGCCAGCGATACGCCGCGGACGGCGTGTGCCCCGCGGGCTCGGGCATCGTCTGCGCGTCGAGTTGCGCAGCGGCGACGGCGACCCAACAAGCGAGCGCCGCGGCGACGCGCACGCGTAACCGCGCGCCAAAGAACCGATCGTTGCCAAGGAGTCGAGTCATGCCCGCCATGATCTTCGCGGTCGCGCGAGCTGTCCATCGAGACATGAGGGAGGAGGAGCCGAGTCGCTCAGCCGAAACTCCAGATCGGCATGACCGGGCTTCCTGACCCCGCACCCGATTCAGAAGTGAACGTCGACCGCGACAGGCTCGGCTCCCGCGGATACGTCGAAGGACTTCTGCAGCTCGCCGCCGACGCCCTCGACTTCAAAGGCACCGGCCGCGTCCGTGATCCAGAGGTCGGCCGAGCGGCCGTAGAACACCTGACCCCGCTCTTGCACGAGATCCCAAAGTCTCCAGCGCGCCGGGAGCTTCCCGTCCCGCGGCCGCAACGTGACCGTGAGCTGCCGAGGGCGCGGAACGACCAGCGTCTGCGTCAGCCCTGCAGGCGGAACGTAAACCGTCGCCAGATCGGGGCGGGTCTGGTTCAAGCTCGTGAAGTCCGTGCTCTCCCTATGAGCCATGTGCCCGATCGTGAGCGCGTACTCGCCCTCGGGCATTCGGAAGGAGACCGTGCCCTCGAAGTCGGGTTGCGCGCGACCCGAGTACCGTGGGGACCAGGACCAGCAGGCACTCTTCACCGTGGTTGGAGCAGCCGATCCAGACTTCCCCCTGATCTCCACCCATGCATCCCTGACGGGCTCGTCCGTAGCATCGCGGAGCGTGAGGTGCACATCGTGGAGCGGGGCAAACGCAATTCGAACGACGCCCCCCGTGCTTTCACAGTGTCGCCAGAGATGGCTTTCCGTGCCCGCGGAAGAGCGGAGACTCAGGCGACGCGTGCCCGACGGTAGGTCGAGCGTCAGCGCCCCGTCGACGCCTGCATCCGCGGCGACGCTCAACCAGTTGCCCGCTTCGATGTCGAAGCAGTACGCAGCGATTCGGTCGCCATCGGATTGGATGCGCAGTGGCTCGCTCCGCTCTTCCAGCGTGATGTCGCTGCGCCAGCCGTTCGATGGGGCGGTGAGCGTTCCGCTCCACGAGCGCGCGCCCCTCTCTTCGACGACGGCGACCGACATCGGTCGACCGCCGGGCAGGGTGACCTCGATCGTCGCGTCCGCTGCGACGTGGTGAGTGGAAGCGCGCATGAGGCCGAGGGCCGCGCTCGACGTCTCGTCGATGATCGTGACGCGGTAGACGTCGTCTTCCAAAGGGTTCTGGATGTGAAGCTCGCCGGTCGCTGGGACGGGAACCTCGATGCTCTCGACCAATTCGAGCTCCGTCGTGGATTTCCACCGGTACCGACAGGGGTACGCGGCGCCGCGAAAGACGATGCCGGAGGCTCCATCGATCCATTCAGGCCAATTGAGCAGGCCCTTCGCATCCGACGTACCGAGGTGAAAAGGGCGGGCGTCCGGCCAATTCGAACTGCCCATTTCTGTGTAGGCGCTGACCCCTGCCACAGGCTCGCGTTGCGCATCGACGATCCGAACGACGCGTCCCGACGCGCCGTCGAGATTCAGCGTGACGACCTCTGGCTCGCCACTGCAGGCAGGCTCGATCGTCCCTTGATGCGGGAGGTGAGTTGGGTGGGTCACGAGCGCGCGGCCAGCCCAGGCGACCGGGACGGACCGCAGCACGGCTCGACCGTCCTCGTCCGAGACGACGGAGTTCTGCTCCATGCTCGCGTAAAAATCCGTTTTGGCTTCATGGACGAACCAAGTCGCGACCGCGCCTTCCAGCGGTTCCCCGAACTCCGATTGGATCTGGAGCACGACGTCGCATTCCTCCGCGACCCAAACCACCGATGTACGCTCGGGCGAGACGACCACGCGGCCACCACCTGCGACAAAGAAGTGCGCCGGTGGTTCGACCTGCCAGACACCGGGTAGCAGCGACACGCACCCGCCGGAATCCGACCGTGACCGCTGCGCTGAGCCGTCGCTGGAGCGCAGCGTCCACGTCTCCTCCACGATCGGCTGGCCGGACGACGCGAGCAGGAAAGCGAGTCGACCCGGTGAGTCTGCGGCTGACTCGGGCAAGACCGCGGGCACCGCCGGCGCGCTCGCGTCGGTGGCGATGCGCACATCGTCCGCGCGACTCGCACGCAGCAGGGACGCGGACTCGCTCCTGTTCTCCCCAACGTCGACCTTGGTCGAGGGCGGCGACGTGACCTGCCGCACCAGCAGGAGAGACACCCCGAGGCAGGCCAGCGCCATGCCCAAGAGCGTGAGGGTGAGACGTTTGCTGCTGGCGTTCATGTGGCAGTCGAGCGAAGCCGGCCTCGCGGTGAGTCTCGGCCGGCGAGTCGTTGCAGCCTAGCGAGATCCAGTGGTTGGCTCGAAGCGAAGGCTCTCCTGCCTCCGAATCCATTCGAGAGGCCGCCCCTCGTGCAGGTTAGGATCGCGTTTCCCGGCGATCTACTTCGTCGGCTCGGTTCGGGTTCGCAGCGTGGACCGAGCCGGGGATTCGCCCCCACGACCCTTTGCACGCGGGAACATGACGATGACGTACTTGGTTGGTTCGATGGCCGCTCTCCTGCTTGGCCTAGCGGGCTGCTGTGCCCCTGGTCACGGCTCGGCGCTGGACGCGCCGGAGTACTTCCATCTGCGCCCCGAGGTCGAGCGTGCCTACGGCTACAGCCACGCCGTTCGGATCGGCGACGACATCAAGATCTCGGGCGCGGTCAGCATGGACGACGCGGGCAACCCGACCGCGGTCGGCGACCTCGAGCAGCAGATGAAGAACGTCTACTCCGACCTGGAGCAGGTGCTCGCGCACTACGGCTGCACGTTCGACGACGTCGTCGTCGAGAACATCTTCACGACCGAGATGGCGCAGCTCCTCGAGCTCGCCGGCTACCGCAACACGATTTACACGAAGGGCTTCCCCGCCGGCTCCTGGCTCGAGGTCAAGGGCCTGGCGCTGCCCGAGTTCCTGCTCGAAATCGAGCTGGAAGCCCACAAGCCACGGTAGCTGTCCGGTCCAGCAAGGTCGTTCACGCGAATCTCTCTGGGGTCATGGGGGTGCCTGAGCGCCTCGAACCGCTGCGAGCGTTTGGTAGCTTGCGCGCCATGCGCACCATGCAATTCGTTTCAGTCCCGCTGGCGGCCGGGTTGTTGCTGCTGACGTTCGCGGCCTGTTCCTCGGAAGCCGGGGAGGCGGCGGTGTTGGTCGCCCAGCCGGCGCGGACGAATGTCTCGCCCACCTCGGCGTTCTCGGGCTTCACCTTGGTGGCGCCGCTCGACTCGCGGCGCGTGTTGCTCGTCGACATGGCGGGCGAGCCGGTGCATCACTGGGACACGGCCAGCAAGCCGGGGGTCGGGGTCTATCTGACCGAGCGCGGGACGCTATTGAAGTGCCAGCGCGCGCTCGATCATCCGACGTTCCAGGATGCGGGCGGGCAGGGCGGCTCGATCCAGGAGTTGGCGGCGGACGGCGAGGTCTTGTGGAACTTCGAGTGGAACAAGGAGTCGGGGTTGCAACACCACGACATCGAAGAGCTGCCGAACGGGAACATCCTGTTCATCGCCTGGGACCGCACGTCGCGGCGCGTGGCGATCGAAGCCGGGCGCGATCCCGAGCTGCTCGAGGGCGAGGAGTGGTGGTCCTGCGCCGTCTACGAAGTGCGCCCGACGCGGCCCGCGGGCGGCGAGATCGTCTGGTCGTGGCACGCGATGGATCACCTGATCCAGGACCACGACCCGAAGCTGCCGCGCTATGGAAAGCCGAGCGAACATCCCGAGCGCATCGACATCAACGGCGATCGTGATCCCGAGCCGCCGACCGAAGCGGAAGAGGCCAAGATCGCCGCTCAGATGGCGGCGATCGGCTACGCCGGTGGCGACGACGACCAGGAGGAGGACGAGGACGATCCCGAGACGAAGGAGCGGAAGGCGCGCGTCAAGGACGCCGACTGGATGCACACGAACGCGATCGCCTACAACGCGGCGCTCGACCAGATCGTTCTGAGCGTGCGGCGCTATGACGAGATCTGGATCATCGATCACGGCCTGACGACCGAAGAGGCAAAAGGGCCCGCGGGCGACCTGCTCTATCGCTGGGGCAACCCGTACGCGTACGGCATGGGGAAGTGGGAAGAGCGCCAATTGCACGGTCAACACAACGTGCAGTGGATTCCCGAGGGACGCATGGGTGCTGGCAACCTGATCTGCTTCGACAACGGCGCGCGGCCGCAGGAGTGGTCGCGGGCCGTCGAGTGGTGGGCGCCGCGCGATGCCAGCGGACGCTATCCGCGGCCCGCCGGCCAGCCCTGGGGTCCGGCCGAGCCCGAGTGGATCTACGAAGCACCGACGCCCGAAAACTTCTATTCGCCGTTCATCTCGGGCGTGCAACGCCAGCCGAACGGAACCACGCTGATCTGCAGCGGCGCATCGGGGCACGTCTTCGAAGTCACTCCTGCCGGGGAAGTCGTCTGGGACTGGAAGAGCCCGTTCACGATTACCGCGGACGAAGTGCCGGGCGACGACCTGAAGAAGTTCCCGAATGCGCTCTTCCGCGCCGAGCGCTACGCGGCGGATCATCCCGGCATCGTCGCGTTGCGCGCCGCCGGCGCCGCGATCCCGGCGAGTGCCGGCAGTGGGCCGGCGACGAATCAGTACGTCGAGCCCGAGGTCGAAACGCCGGACGACGAAGCCGCGGGCGACTAGGCGGGGAGACTTCATGACGCACGTGACCTCCCGCTCCGAATCGCTCTTCCGCCGCGCCGTCGAGGCGATGCCCGGCGGCGTGTCTTCGCCCGTTCGCGCGTGGAAGAGCGTCGGGGGCACGCCGCTGCACCTGGCGCGAGGGCAGGGCGCGCTCGTCTGGGACGTCGACGGGAACGAGTACGTCGATCTCGTCTGCTCGTACGGGCCGTTGTTGTTGGGCCACGCGTCCGAAAGCGTCACGCGCGCGCTGCAGGCGGCCGCCGAGCGCGGCACGACGTTCGGCACACCGACCGAGGGCGAGGTGAACCTCGCGGACGTCGTCACGGAGCGTGTCCCCGGGCTCGAGATGGTGCGCTTCGTCAACTCCGGCACGGAAGCGACGATGAGCGCGTTGCGGCTCGCGCGCGCCGCCACCGGACGCGACCTGATGATCAAGTTCGACGGCTGCTACCACGGTCATGGCGACTCGTTCCTGGTCAAGGCGGGCTCGGGCGCGTTGACCCTGGGCGCGCCGGATTCGCCCGGCGTGCCGGCGGCGTTGGCGGCGATGACGCTCGTCGCCGACTACAACGACGTGAACAGCGTGCGGCGGCTGTTCGAAGAGCACCCCGGCGAAGTCGCGTGCGTCTTCGTCGAGCCGGTCGCCGGCAACATGGGCTGCGTTCCGCCGGAGCCGGGCTTTCTCGAGGGTCTGCGCGAACTCTGCGACGAGCACGGCGCGCTGTTGGTCTACGACGAGGTCATGACGGGCTTTCGCGTCGCGCGCGGCGGCTTCCTCGATCGGCATGTGACACGCGCGGACCTCGTCACGCTTGGGAAGGTCATCGGCGGCGGGTTACCGATCGCGGCGTACGGCGGTCGGCGCGACCTGATGCAGCGCATCGCGCCCGCGGGCGACGTCTACCAAGCCGGCACGTTGTCGGGGAACCCGTTGGCCGTCGCGGCGGGGCTCGCGACGCTGGCGGCGACGGACGAGCCCGGGTTCTACGAGCGGCTCGATCGGGCGAGCTCGAAGCTCGCCACGGGCCTCGAGGCCGCGGCGCGCGCCGCCGGCGTCGCGATCCAGGTACCGCGCGTCGGCGCGATGCTGTGCGTCTACTTCGCGGACGCGCCCGTGCGCCGCTTTCCGGACGTGATGGCCAGCCGGCGCGAGCTCTTCACGCCGTTCTTCCACGCGATGGTCGCCGAGGGCGTGCTCCTGCCGCCGTCGCCCTTCGAAGCCTGGTTCCTCTCCAGCGCGCATGACGACGAGATCGTCGAGCGCGTGACCCGAGCCGCCGAAAAGGCCTTCCGCGCGCTTGGGGCTTGAGCCCGGACGCTCGCGCCGACGACAATCCCGTGATGACATTCGACGGCCTCATTCGCGCGTCCTTCGACGAGGCCCGCGACGTGCTCGCGGCGTTCCAAAGTTCGGAGGAGTGCTTGGCGGGCGTCGCGCGCTTCGCGGAGCTGTCGCTGGCCGCGCTGACGAGTGGCAACAAACTGATGAGCTGCGGCAACGGCGGCAGCATGTGCGACGCGATGCACTTCGCCGAGGAGTGGACGGGGCGCTTCCGCGGCGATCGCCGCGCGTTGCCGGCGATCGCGTTCTCGGACCCCAGTCAACTGACCTGCATCGCGAACGACTTCGGCTTCGATCAGGTCTTCGCACGCTCGGTCGAGGCCTACGGCAAGGCCGGCGACGTGCTCGTCTCGATGTCGACCTCCGGCAACTCGCCCAACGTGGTGAACGCGGTCCGCACCGCCCAGTCGCTGGGCATCAAGACCGTCGGTTTGCTCGGCAAGGGCGGCGGCGAACTGCGCGAGCTGGTCGATGTCCCGATCGTCGTGCCGCTGGCGACGACCTCCGATCGCATCCAGGAGATCCACATCAAGATTCTCCACATCGCGATCGAGGCGGTCGAGCGAACTTTGTTCCCGGCGCAGTACTCCGCGTAGCGACGCGGCCGGGGGCGCGTCGCAAACGGCCCAAAAGCCGGCTGCGGAAGCCGTTCTGGGGTGGTTGGTCGAAGCTGGAACCCAAGGCCAGGGCGTCATCGTTCGCGATTCTGGTGCAGGCGTGGGAACAAAACGACCTCCACGAGCGCCCCACCAATGTCACAGCTAGGGGTACCCTTGCGGATCGGGAGTCTCGTCCCGTGACCGACGAGCCCCGGCTGCCCCCCACGCGACGGCCACCGATCCCTCTCCTCTCCACCATGAACTGTCGTCCCTTCGCCTGGCTCGCCGGAGCCCTCCTGGTTCTTCCCCTGTCCGCTCAACACGTGCAGGTGACCAGCGTCGCCCGGCGCCCGGGCACCGACGAGCTGTGGATCGCGAACAGGGGGAACGACTCGGTCTCCGTCGTGGACGTCGTCACCGGGACGACCACGCACGAGATCGAGGTCGGCGTCTGGCCGCGCAGCGTCGCGTTCTCGGCGGACGGTTCGACGGCGTTCGTCACGAACCAGCGCGGAAACGTCGCGGTCACGAAGCACGCCGCGACGCCCTTCGACGGGACGGAAGTGCGCGGCTCGATCTCGGTGATCGATGCAAGCGCCAAGTCGGTGTCGACGACGCTGGCGAGCGACGTCGGGGTCGAACCCTACGGCATCGCCACCTCGCCGAACGGCGCGTACCTGGCGGTGACGGCCTTTCGGTCCGCCAAGCTGCAATTGTTCTCCACGACGGCGCCCTACGCGCTCTTGACCGAACTCGCCTACGAGCAAGACCTGAGCGTCTTGCCGCCTGGCACGACCGTGGCCGATGTGGACTCGAACTTCGACGGCATCCCCGACCTCTCCGAGCCGCGGGCATTCGTGCTGCGCAGCGACAGCGCGCGTTTGTACGTCACGCACCTGACGCCGGGCTACGTGTCGGTGGTCGACGTCGCGCTGGACGGCGCGGGCGTCCCGACGGGGCTGACGCTGGTCAAGAAGATCGACCTCAACACCTATCCCTACCACCCGATCCAGAACCCGGTTCCGGTCCAAACGCTCGATTCGGCTGGTTTGCCGCGCTTCTTGGACGATGTTGCGCTGTCGCCCGACGGCGCGACGCTGGTCGTTCCGCACGTGCTCCACAACGTGAACCACGACGTCAACTTCGACTTCACCACGCTGTGGGCGGGGTTCGAGGGTGACTTCGCCAACCGCGTGCATCCGGCGCTGTCGTTGCTCGACGCGACCACCGACACGTTCGGCGGGCAGGTCATCTCGCACTCCTTGACGGCCAGTTTGGAGCCGGCCGAACACATCGCCTACGGCGGGCCGGGCGCCAACGCAGGAGGCGGCGTGCTGACGCTGGGCTCGCTCGATCAGCCGGTCCTCGGCACGACCGTCACGTTCACCGTGGCGGGCGTTCAGCCCGGCGACTTCAGCATCCTGGCCTTCTCGGAGACGAAGGTCTCGGTACCGAGCATCTTCGGAACGCTGCTGACCGTGCCGACGATGGTGACGTCGCTGCCGAGCAACACGCTCGACATCGCCGTCCCGAACGACCCGGCGCTCGAGAATCGCTCGTTCTACTTCCAGGCCGGGGTCGTCGGTCCGCTCGGCGTCAAGGGCCTGACGAACGGCGTCGAGGCGATGCTCAGCTCCGACGCAATCCCGACGAACGACCTCGCCTACCGCGCCGGGCAACCGGGTCGCGTGCTCTACAACGCCGCGGGCGATCGCGCGCTGTTGATCAACCGCGGGTCCGAGGACGTGTTCCTGTTCGAGGTCACCGGCTCCGACTTCCGCTTCCTCGACGTGTTCCCGCCGCGTCAGGGCTTCACGGAACGCACGGCGCTCGACACGACCACACCGCTCGGCGACCTGCCGCTCGGCGTGTCGCTGGTCGCGGACACATCGACGACGAACGACGACGCGCTGCTCTACGTGCACAACGAGTCGACGCGCACGCTCTCGTCGCTGCGGGTCGACTGGCAGACGGGCGTCTTGACGCAGGCGGCGCCGCAACTGCCGCTGCTGCTCGGGCCCGACAAGATGACGGCCTCGGAGATCGCCGGCCAAGAGCTCTTCGAGGACGCGTCGCGGGCGCAGACGGCCGGAAACTTCAACAACTCCTGCGCCTCGTGCCACTTCGAGGGCGGGGCCGACGGCAACGTCTGGCAGCGCAGCGACGGCCCGCGCACGACGATGCCCGTCTTCGGCGGTGCGGACCTCACGGGCTTGCTGCTGTGGAAGGGAACGCGCCTCAACATGGGCGAAACCGGCCCCATGTTCGGCGGGGAGAACGGCGGACACGGACTCCTGTCGGACGAGAAGCAGCAGGCGTTGATCGACTACCACGCGATCATCCCCGTGCCGCTGAACCCCAACCGTGACCCGGCGACGGGTGGACTGACGGCTCTCGCAGCCGAAGGGCAGGATCTGTTCTTCGGGACGAACGACACGGGGACGAACCCCTTCGGTCGCAGCGCCGGTTGCGGCGTGTGTCACCCGCGCTCGGAGTTCAACACGTTCACGATGCTGGACGAGCCGCGCGGCTTCACGGCGGATCACCTCGATCCCGTGCTGACGACGTCGGACATGCTGGGCTCGGTCGACCCCAACTGCTTCTCCCTGCGCGAGAACATCGTCGCGGAGAACATTCGCAACATCAACTCGATGGTGAACGTCGATGCCGACAACGACGGGATTCCGGAGGTCGACCGCAACAGCGACGGCTTCAGCGATATCGAGACCTACCTGCCGATGAACATCGACACCGATTCGGACTTCGTGCGTGACGACCCGAACGGCTACATGTGCCCCGAGGACGGCGGCCCCACGCTGCGGCTCTTCAACCGCAACGCGGCGCTGTTCTCGATCCCGACGAAACTCGGTGTGTTCTCGACTCCGCCGTACATGCACGACAACTCGATCATGTCGCTGCGGACGTTGCTCGACCCGCAGACGCAGATCGCCGACCCTACGTACGGGAACGCGAGCTATCCGGGCTTGGGCAAGTTCATCAACGAGTTCCACGACGTCCGTGGCGACGACACGTTCGTCCCCGGCGCCTCGAAGGTGCAGGTCACGCTGCAGACGGCTTCGGCGGGCTCGACCGTGGACGCGGACGTCGAAGCGCTCTTGGCATTCATCCGCTCGCTGTAGCCGCGCGCGAAGCAGAAGCCGCTACTTCTCGCGGATCTCGACGGTGCCGTCGTCGTCGCCGATGACGACGACGTGCGCCAGGTCGAGGAACAAGCCACAGTCGACGATGCCGGGCGTCCCCAGCAAGCTCCGCTCGGTGTCGGCGGGGTCCGCGAAGCCGCCCGGAAACTGGCAATCGAGGATCTCGTTCCCGTTGTCGGTCAGATAGACCCTGCCCGTGTCGGCCATCCGTACGGCGGGCGTGGCGCCCATCCGCTGGATCGCGCGGGCGACGGTCGGGCGTGCGAACGGCACGACTTCGACGGGCAGTAGGAAGGTCGTGCCCAAGCGCTCCACGAGCTTGTCGCGACCGACCACGATCACCTCGCGGCGCGAGATCGAGGCGATGACCTTCTCGCGCAGCAGCGCGCCGCCGCCGCCCTTCGTCAGCCGGAACTCGGCGTCGATCTCATCGGCGCCGTCGATCGTGACGTCGATCGACTCGACGTCGGCCAGGTCGACCAGCGGGATGGCGAGCTCGCGGGCGAGCGTTTCCGTCTCGATCGACGTGGGCACGCCTCGGATCGTCAGCCCCTGGACGACGCGCTCGCCCAGGGCGAGCAGCGTGAAATACACCGTCGAGCCGGTACCGAGGCCCACGGTCATGCCTTCTTCGACGTACTCGGCGGCGCGCCGTCCGGCGGCTTCCTTGGCGTGGCTCATCGGGGGGTGTGCAAGGGGTTCGGCGGGGCCACCGAACCCTAACGAAACAGGGTGTCGCAAGACCCACCGAAGGCACCGAAGAGGCGCGGGATCCCGGTTGACGTTGGCGTCGCGCCGAGTATCCTTTTGAGATTCGGTCTCAATACACGATGTCTCCCAAACCCCTCGACGACCAGTTCCCGGGCCGCCCGCTCCGCATCGCCGCGGTCGAGGGCCAGCGCGCCGTGCGCCGCCGCCTGCTCGAACTCGGGCTCTTGCCCGGCACGGACCTGCAGTTGATCCGGAAGTCCAAGCTGGCGGGAACAATCGAGCTAGAGATCCGTTGCTGCCGCTTCACGCTGAGCCTCGAGCAGGCGCATCGCGTTCTGGTGCACGCACGGTGATCGAGACCGAGGTCATGGCCGGCGCGGAGGTCCTGCTGCTCGGGAACCCGAACACGGGCAAGACGACGCTCTTCAATCGCCTCACCGGCGGCAACGAGAAGGTCGGCAACTACCCCGGCGTGACCGTCGACCGACACGTGGGGCGGCTCGCGCTCGGCAGCGTCCAGGCGACGCTCGTCGATTTGCCCGGCACCTACAGCCTGTCCGGCGAGAGCCTCGACGAGCGCGTGTCGCTGGACGCCTTGGCCGGGATCAGCGGCGCGTCCCCCGCCGGCGTCGTCGTCGTCGTCGACGCGAATCAGCTCGAGCGCAATCTCTACCTCGCGCTCCAGGTCGTGGACCTCGGGCTGCCGACGGTGATCGCGCTCAACTTCGCGGACGAGCTGCGCGCCGCAGCGCGTGAGATCGACACCGACGCCTTGGCTCGAGCGCTCGACGCGCCGGTCGTTTCCGTTTCGGCGCGCCACGCCGAGGGCATCGACCGCTTGCGAGCCGTGATCGAGGAGACGATCGCCAACGGCCGCGTCAGCACGCGACCGTGGACGGTGGACGAGCCACGCCTCGAAGCCATCGCCGATCACCTGCCGGCCGCCTGGGCGCCGACCGGGGCGCGACGCTTGGCGCTGGCGCGCTGGGCCGCGCTGAGCCTCGGCGACGACGCCTTCGGGGACATCTCAGCGGAGCTGCGCGCCGCGGTGCGCACGGCGGCGATCCCCGACGAAGACCTGATCGTGCCGCGCTACGCCTGGATCGAGCGCACGCTCGACACGCTGCGCGCGCGTCCGTCGCGCTCCGAACGGCGGCGTTCCGATCGCGTCGACCGCTTGCTGCTGCACCCGGTGCTGGGGCTCGTCATCTTCCTCGGACTGATGACGGTGCTGTTCCAAGCGCTGTTCACCTGGGCCGACCCCATGATCGGCGTGATCGAGACCGCGATCGCCGCCGTCGGCGAGTTCGTCGCCCGAAGTTTGCCCGTAGGCGTCGTGCGAGACTTCCTCGTCGAGGGAGTCATCGCTGGAGTCGGCGCCGTGGTCGTCTTCCTGCCGCAGATCGTGTTGCTGTTCCTGGCGCTCGGCCTCTTGGAGGATTCGGGCTACATGTCGCGCATTGTCGCGCTGATGGACCGCGCGATGAAGTCGGTCGGTCTCGAAGGCCGTGCGTTCGTACCGATGCTGTCGGGTCTCGCCTGCGCGATTCCGGCGATCATGGCGACACGCACGATGGAGCGGCATCGCGATCGATTGCTGACGATGATGGTCGTGCCGCTGATGACCTGCGCCGCTCGGCTGCCCGTCTATGGCCTCTTGATCGCCGCGACGATTCCACCCGAGCGCTTCGGTGGCTTCGCCCAAGGCGGGCTGCTAGTCGCCATGTACCTCTTCGGCATCGTCGTCGCTTTCGCCGCGACCTTCGTGCTCGGCAAGACGGTGTTGAAGGGCGAGGCCAGCAAGCTGGTCATCGAAATGCCGCCCTACCGCATTCCGCACCTGGCGACCGTCGTGCGCCGCACGTGGTCGAAGTGCGCGGCGTTCCTGAAGGACGCTGGGACGGTGATCCTCGTCTGCACGATTGCGATGTGGGTCTTGCTCTCCTACCCGAAGGTCGATCCCGCGAACTCTGCCGCGGCGACGCAAGCGGATGCCGAGGTCCAGGCGGCGAGCCTGCAGATCACGAACAGCTTCGCGGGGCGCTTGGGACACGGAATGGAGCCGGTGATCGAGCCCTTGGGCTTCGACTGGCGCGTCGGCATCGGCCTTCTCGGCGCCTTCGCCGCGCGCGAGGTCTTCGTCAGCACGATGGGCGTCGTCTACGGGATCGAGGGCGCCGACGAGGAACCCGAACCGTTGCGCCAATCCTTGGCGCGTGCGCGTTGGCCGGACGGTCGGCCCGTCTACACGCCGCTCGTCTGTCTCTCGCTGATGGTGTTCTTCGCCCTCGCGTGCCAGTGCATGAGCACGTTGGCCGTGGTCAAGCGCGAGACGGGCACGTGGCGCTGGCCCGCCTTTCTGTTCACGTACATGACGGTGCTCGCCTGGGTGATGAGCTTCCTCGTCTATCAGGGCGGTCGCCTGTTGGGTCTGGCCTGAGCACGTCGCGCAGCCTATAGGGGTAGATTGTGAGCCTGCCGCATGCGGCGGGACGACCCCGTGGAAGATCCGACATCGCTCATCCCGCTCTTCCTGGCCACGACGGCCTTCTTCGCCGTCCTTTCCGCTTACCTTTTGATCCTGCTCCGCAATCGCAGCGACGCGAAGCGCAAGGACGCCGAGTATGCGGCCCTGTTGGAGCAAGCGACCGACGCGATCTTCCTCTTCAAGCAGGACGGGACGACTCTGCTCGCCAACCGCAGGGCCGAGAGCCTCTTGGAAGCGACGCGTGACGCGCTCGTCGGGCGCGATATCTGCACCTACTTGGCACCCGCCAGCCAGACCGTACTGCGCGACACGCTGGCCGCTGCCCGGAGGCAGCCTGACGGCTACTTCGAGCTCGAGTCCGAGCTGACGCGGGCCGACGGTAGGACGCTGTTCGTCGAGGCCAGCGGTCGGCTGGTCGACCAGGGCCGCGTACTGGCCGTGGTACGCGATCAGACGCAGCGCAAGGAGTTCGAGCGGGCCAACGCCGAGCTGGCGACGCGCCTGGTCGAGCGTCAGCGCATGGAGAGCCTCGGCAAGCTCGCGGGCGGCGTCGCCCACGACTTCAACAACCTGATGACCGTCGTGCTCGCCAATGCCGACGAAGCCGCGGCGCGCGAGAGCGCGGATCCCGCGCTGCGCCTCAACCTGACGAAGATCGTCACCGCGGCGCAACGCGCGGGGGAGCTCACGCAGCAGTTGCTCGCCTACTCCGGCCAAAGTGCCTTTCGGCGGGCGAAGGTCGACGTGAACGAACTCGTCACGGAGCTCGGCGGCCTCCTGCGCTCGGCGATCCCCGTCAGCGTCAACCTCACCTCCGAGCTGGAACCCGACCTGCCGCTGATCGAAGGCGACGCCGGGCGCTTGCGGCAGGTCGTGATGAACCTCGTGTTGAACGCGGCCGACGCGATTCCCGACTCGGGCTCGATCGTCATGCGCACGCGGCGCGTGCCGCACGACGAGCTCGTTGCCGCCCAGGAGCGCGAGGGCATCGAGCCCGACGAGCGCGACCAGGACGGCGTCTTGATCGAAGTGATCGACGACGGCACGGGCATGACGAGCGAGATCCAAGACCAAATCTTCGACCCGTTCTTCACGACCAAGGCGACCGGTCGCGGGCTCGGGCTCGCCGCTTGCCAGGGCATCGTGCGCGGCCATCGCGGAACGCTCAGCGTTCAGTCGACCTGGGGCGAAGGCTCGACCTTCCAGATTCGCTTGCCCGGTCGGTCGGTCGTCGCCGAGGACACCGCAGTGCCGGCTCCGCGCCCCACGAAGTCCTCGAGCGGGTTGGTGTTGGTCATCGACGACAACGCCGACGTGCGCGACTCGACCGCTGCGATGCTGCGCCGCTTCGGTTACGACGTGTTGGTCGCGGACGGCGGCGAGCGCGGGCTCGAGGAGGCGCGCCGCGGCGGCGACGCGATCGGGTGCGCCTTGGTAGACCTCTCCATGCCCGGCATGGACGGGCACGCGACCACTGACGCTCTGCGCCAACTACGACCCGATCTGCCGGTGATCCTGATGAGCGGCTTCGCGGCGGATGCGGAGGCTACGCGCCACGCGGGCAACACGTTCACACTGCAAAAGCCCTTTACGCCGGACGCCTTGCGCGACCGCGTGGAGCGCGCGCTCGAAGCGTAGCGGCCCCTTGCCAGTCCAACGCGCATCCGCGACGATCCGCCGATGCGGGTTGGAATTTGGCATCGAGGAAGAGCCCAGATGGACGGCGAGCGCGTGCGTTTGAATCCCGCCGGTGGGACGGAGGCGGCGGTCGTGCACACGGCGGAAGCGCTCGCCGGGCTCGGGCCGGATGTCGACGTGTGGGCCAACTGTCCCGCCGATCTCTACTTCGAGGGCGTGCGCTATCGGCCCAATCAAAATGCCGCCGAGGCGCTGGCGCGGGAGAGCTACGACGCCTTCGTGGTGGTGCGCCACCTCGTCGGCGCCACGCTGCCGGTGCGCGCTCGTCTCGTCGCTCATTGGACGAACGATGGGTTGGCCCAGCCCTTCCCCCACGGCCTCGTGCGTTGGCACGACCGGACGTCGGACGAACTGGTCGGCGCCTTGCACGTCGGCGAAGCCCTCCGCGCGGGGCTCATCGACCTGGTGTTCGCGGTCAGCCAGTGGCAAGCGGGCGAGCACAAGGCCCACTTCGCCATTCCCGACGACGTGCTACACGTGATCGGCAACGGGCTCTCGCGCGAGGCGCAGGCCACGCTCGGTGTGCGCGAGCACAAGCGTCCCTTCGTCTTGCACACCTTGCCGCCCGACCGCGCGCTGCCCGAGCTGATCGCGCTGTTTCCCGCCGTGCGCGAACGCGTGCCCAAGGCGGAGCTGCACGCTTACTCACGCTCGACGCTGCATGGCGTCGACGAAGCAGAGGACTGGGCCAACTACGGCCAGCTCTACGAGTCGCTGCGCGCGTTGCCGGGCGCCAAACACTTCGATCCGGTCGAACCGCGGGCGCTGCACGCGGCGCTGCGACGCGCCAAGGTCTGGGTCGATCCAACGACCGTCGAAGAGACGTTCTCGATCTCGACCCTGGAGGCGCAGGCCGCCGGCTGCGTGCCCGTCGTTTCGGCCATCGGGGCCTTGCCCGAGCGCATCGAGCACGGCGTCGACGGCTTTCTCGTCCCCGGCGACCCCGCCGAAGAGGTGGTGCGCGCCGAGTTCGTCGACTACGTCACCAACCTGCTCAGCGACGACGAACTGCACGCGACGATGTCGAACGCCGCGCGCGAACGCGCACTGGCCCCTTCGTCCAGCTATGCGGCGGTCGCGGCGCGCATGTTGAGCGCGCTCGAATCGGCGACCGAGGGTCGCGACTTCGCAACGCGCGGTCTCGACGCCGCGCGGCTGGACTTCCCGCTGCCCGCCCATCGGCAGGACGGGACGCCGCACGGCACGCTCGAGCGCGCCGAGTTCGAACGCCTGGTCGCCCTCACGCGGCGGCACCTGGCGCTCGAACCCTGACGGAACCGCGGGATCAGAGACGCGGGCTGAGGAACTTGATCATGGCTTCCGGGTTCAGCGCAACGCTGGCATCGGTCCGAGCGATCGGCTGACCGGTGTCGGGATCGACCAGCACGAAGTACGGCATCGTGACGTTGCCGTTGGCCAGCGTCGCCTGCAGCTCCTTGATCCGAGCAACGTTCACGTCGCCGTCGAGGTGCAAGCGCACTTCGACGATGTTGTCTTCGAGAGCCCCGCGAACCGCGGGTTGGAGGAACGTTCCGAGTTCCACCTGGCGGCAGACCGCTCACAAGTGGCCCGTGAAGTTGACGAGCAGCAACTTGTCCTCTTTGCGCGCGAGCTCGAGCGCGGCGTCGTAGTCGTCCATCACCAGGTCCCAACTGACGTTGGGATCCCAGAGCTCGGGCGTCACTCGCCCGCCCGAGTAGGGCGGGATCAGCGCCTGCATGAACGAATCCATCGTGTTGCCGGCCGCACCCCAGCCGCAGTACCCGGCGAAGGCCAGCGTCAGGGCGCCGATCAAGGCTTGCACCTTGCCCGCCTTCGGCTCCGGGCCGAACACGGCGAACGCACCCAGGAGATACAAGCCGCCGAGCCCCAGGAGGAGCGCCCAGGCGACGAGGAAGAACTCGCGCGAGATCACGTACCAATCCCAGGCGAGATCGGCGTTGGAGAGGAACTTCAACGCCGCAGCCAGCTCGACGAAGCCGAGGAAGTGCTTGACCGTGTTCATCCACTGGCCGGCTTGCGGCATCGTCGCAACCTTGCCGGGAACCAGCGAGAGCACGACGAACGGCACCGCCATCGTCAAGCCGAAGACGCCCATGCCGAGCGCGACCTGCCACAGCCCCAACTGCGCGCCCGCGCCCAGGAGGCTGCCGACGAACGGACCGGTGCAGGTGAACGACGTGACGACCAGCGTGGCGCCCATCAAGAACACGCCGGCGTAGCCACCCTTCGTCGAGGCCTTGCCCGCCGCGCGCATCAAGAAGCGCGGCGGCTGCATGTCGATGATCCCGAACAGCACCAACGCGAAGTAGACGAACAGAACGCCGATCGCGAGGTTCGTCACGGGGTGGTTCGCGAACGGAATGATCGCGCTGCCGAACACGACGCCGATGAAGACGAAGATCAGCACGATGCCGGCGCCGTAGGCCGCGGAGAGCGGCAACACCTTGCCCCCGCGCGCGTCAGCTTGCTTGGTGAAGAAGCTGATCGTGATCGGGATCATCGGATAGGTGCACGGCATGACGAGCGCGAAGAGGCCCCAGCCGACGGCCAGCAAGAGGAACTGCAAGAGCCCTTGCTTCGGCTTCTGATCACCTTCCACGGTGAACTCCGTGGCGACGGCCGCTTCGGGCTTCGCGGGCGCCGCTGCGCCATTGGAGACCGCCGCGAACAACGCGTCCGCGCCCGCGCCGCGCGTCACGACGGATTCGGTGTAGTCGATGCAGCCGACGTCATTGCACGTCTGCCCGCGCACGGTCAGCTCGACCGCGCTGAGATCCGCATCGCGCGGCGCCCTGCCCTCGAGCTGCACGACGACGGGCCCGTCCGCGGCGTCGTACGCGTAGACCCAAACGCCGTCGGAGAACGGCATTTCGAGTTCGTGCGCCTCGGGCCAACGGACCGTCTCCCACTGGACCGGCCCGTCCTCCCACTCGAGCTCGGTGGGCACCGCGTACGAAGCGCCCTCGGGATGTCCGAGCTCGTGCCCGTAGAGGTGATACCCCTCGGAGAGCTCGATCACGAGCGCGCCGCGCACCGCTTCGCCCGCTCCGCGCCGCACGTAGAGCGTCGCATCCGCCTCGCCGCCTTGGACCCAGTCGCGATCGGGGTAGGCGGCCGGTGCCGTCTCCGTCGGCTCCGCCTCGGCGCGGAACAGGGCGTCGTCGCCGCGCCCCGCCGGCGCGAGCCCGGCCAGTTCGAACGGCACGCAGCCCAGCTCGTTGCAGGCCAGCCCGCGGACGGCGAGTTCCAGGCCGGAGGGCACGCTGCCCGCTTCCACAAGCGGCGCGTTCGCCGACAGGACCACCCGTCCCGAGTGCGTCAGCACTTCGATCTTGGTTTGCGTGGACCAATCGGTCTCGGGCTTCGGCTTGGGCTCCGGGAAGCGGACCGACCCGAAGTCGGCGCCCGTCAACTCGACCGCGGTCGGCATCCCGCTCGCGTTGGGGTGCCCCAGCTCGGTGTGGTAGATGTACTGACCCTCCTCGACGTCGAGCACGATCCGGGCCTCCAAGCGCTCGCCCTCGGCGCGCACGAACCAAGCGGCATCCACGGGCGAGCCAGCGGCCCCCTGGGCGTCGACGGGCGCGGCCGCCGGTCCGGTCAAGAGGAGGAGCAGGGCGGGAAGGATCTTCATGCGGGAGGGGCGGTCGGCAGCGAGTCGGAGAGTCAGCCCTACGATCCTAGCGCGCGAGCCTGACCTGCATTTGGCCGCTTCCGGGCTTCACGAGCACCCCCGAAGTGCAAGTAGCCTGCGGAGCCCCCCCTGAAAGCGCGGGCCAAAGGGCGCACAATGGGCAGGACGCACGGCTCGCCTCCCGCGTCGCTCCTCCTTCCAGCGCTCCCGTCATGTTCCACGCCAAAGTTCTTCCCCACTGCCTGGTCGCTGTCGCCCTCGGTCTGATGCTGCTCGGCCTGGTCGCCGCCAGCGCCCAGAACCAGGAGTCCGCCGACCCGCTGGAGACAGCACCGCTCACGCTCGCGAGCCGCAAGGCGGCGCTCGAGGAGAAGCTGGTCGGCTGTTGGAACCTGATGTTGTACGAGAGCCGTGAACAGGTCATCGACCCCCGCAGCGTAACGGGGTTTCTTACCTTCCAGGACGGCTACGCGACGAACTGGTGGCAAGCGCGCGTCGTCAAGCAGCAACTGTTCGGGAACACGCTCGAGCAGGCCGTCCAGTCCCAGGTCCTGCGCTATCGCATCTCCGACTTCCTCGAGCTGGAAACGGCGCCCGTCCACTCCGTCGACAACCTCACGGGAGAGTTTCGCGTCGGTGGCCCGCTGGAACCGGCGGCGTACGACATCGTCATCGAGGACGAAGAGCTGATCCTGACGAAGATCGACGGCACGCGGATGACCTACCGCAAAGTCGCCAGCCGTTTCCCCGAGCGCGCCATCGAGCGACTCGACGAAACGCGCGGGGGTCGGATTCCGATGCCGCGCAATCCGCTGGAGGGCCGGCGATGACCCGCACCGACGAGACGGTGTTGCTCCACGATCCGTGGAGGAGCCGCGTTCAGGAACTTGCGGAGCGTCGCCTCAGCGCGCCTCGGACGCGTATCTACCTGGAGGAGCCGCTGGATCAACGCTCGCTGAAAGCGCTCGTCGTCAAGCTGGGCCTCGGCGCCGGCGAATTCCAAGCAGGCCGTCGGGATCTGAGCTAGGTTCTAACCCTAGGCCGATCCGACTTCACGATCATGTCCCTCGATCCCCACCTGCGTGTCGCCACGGGCCTCGCCGAGTTCGAAGCTCGTTGCGAGCAGGCGCACCTGCCGGTCACCAGTCAGCGCCGCGCCGTGGTCGAAACGCTCTTGTCGCGGACGGATCATCCCACGGTGGACGACATCTACGCCGTCGTCCGTGAGCGTGGCGTGAGCCTGGCGACGACCTACCGCGCGCTCGAGACGATCGTCGCCTTGGGCCTGGCACGTCGGGTCGCGCATACCGGGTCGGCGGTGCGGTTCGATCCGAACACGAGCGCACACCACCACTTCCTCTGCGACGCGTGTGGAGCGATCGCGGACGTGGCCTGGAAGCCGTCGCCGATCGAGCCGCCCGCGGGCGATTTCGACGTGCACGAGACCTCGGTCTTGTACCGCGGCATATGTGCCGACTGCCGCTTCTGAGTCGGCGGGACGGCGTTCGCCGGCATGAAAAAAGCTGCTTTGCACGGCAGGGCGTGCGGTTTCGGACAGCGCCTTTCCTGTGCCAGCAGCGGGGCCGGCGACCAGCGCTCACCGACGTCCGCGGCTTGTCGGGATCCACGGACAAGTGCCGCTCGTACGCAATGAAATGAGTCGGGATGGCATTTCGGCCCGATAAGAGCTTTGGGCTGCACGCGGTTTCGACCTAAGGTGTCCGCGGGGAGGCAACCGACTTATCAACATGGCCACGAAAAAGAAGACGAACCGCAAGAAGCGAGGCCCCAGCAGGAGCCCCGAAGAGCGCATCCGCGAACTTCAAGAGAAGATCGCCGACATCGAGCGCCGCAAGAAGACCAAAGAGCTGAAGAAATCTCCTGGGGCTCAACAGGCGATCACCATCATTCGGGCGCTGAACAAGGGCCTGAAAGTTGCCGAGGAAGAAGGTGATACGAGCCTCAAGCGCTCGTTGGCGGAAGCCCACGGTCAAGTGGCCGCATACCTGGAAACCCAAGGCATGAAGGTGCCGAAGGCACGCCGTCCCCGCGGCCGCAAACCGAAGCGGTAGCCCGCTCTAGCCCGGTTCTCTCACCACTAGTCTGTTAACGAGCCGCCGGAAGTGGCATAGG
>JBBDIB010000058.1:98122-107352 GCA_040880665.1 Planctomycetota bacterium | reverse complement strand
GCTGAGATCGGTTCGAGGATCGGTGCCTGGCGAACCGCCACCCGTGACGCAGGCTGCTAGCGCGACCAGTCGCCGGACTTGCCGCCGGTCTTCGAGACCAGGGCCAGCTCCTCGATCACGATGCCCTTGTCGAGGGCCTTGGCCATGTCGTAGACGGTCAAGGCCGCCACGGAGGCGGCCGTCAGGGCCTCCATCTCGACGCCGGTGCGCCCGTCCGTGCGCGCCTCGGCCGCGACCTCCAGGCGCTCCTCGTCCAGCGCACGGAAGCTCACGTCGACGAAGTCCAACGCCAGCGGATGGCACAGCGGGATCAAATCGCCCGTGCGCTTCGCGGCCAGGATTCCGGCCGTGCGCGCGACCTCCTGGACGGGCCCCTTGGGTCCACCGGCCGCGAGCAGCCGGGTCAAAAC
The DNA here is from genome assembly GCA_040880665.1 of Planctomycetota bacterium. GTDB lineage: Bacteria > Planctomycetota > UBA1135 > UBA1135 > JBBDIB01. The sequence continues at coordinate 106,942 of JBBDIB010000058.1, read as the reverse complement.
ACCGCTCGGGAAGCGCAGCAGCGCTCGTGCCTTGGCGGTGCGCCGCGTGCTCGCCTTCCCCCCCACGTCCACCATGCGGGCGCGCGGGCCGTCGGGACCCTCGGCCAGATGGGACGGAACCGGATGCGAAGGGTCGGAGGTCATTCGGCTCTTGTGAGTTGGAAGTTCGGGACGAAAAGTAGAGGTCGCTGCGCCGTATCCTCGCACCGGGCTGCCCGGCCCGCCCCGCGGATCCTACCCTCACCGTACGGACGTATCACCGTGCGGCTCACGACCGCGGCTCACGAACCCGACTCGATCCAGAGATCCTCGCATGCTTCTAGCGACCCTGCTCCTTCTCGCCCTCACCCCGGCGGCCGCGCCGGCCGCGGCGCCCGCCCCTGTCGTGCTGGTCCAGGCGGGCCAGGCCGCCGCGCCCCAGCTTGAGGGCTTGGTCGCGCGTGAGCTGGCGAACGCTCGCGACCTCGACCTCGACGAGATCTGGGCCCGTTCGCAGGCGCTGCGCGAGGCGGAACGGCTAGGGGACCGCGCCGAACTCGATCGCCTGCTGGACGAAGCGCTGCGCGACCGGGGCCAGCTGACGCCGGGCGGGGTCCTGTTGGCCGCCGCCGCGCGCTTGCAGGGTGGCGAAGCCGACCCCGGCGTGCTCGCCGACGCGCTCGAACCGCTCCTGGGTCACGCCGATGGCCGCTTCGGCATCGCCGCGGCGGAACTCTTGACGCGCCCGACCTTCCGCACGCTACGCCCCGCCGAGCGCAAGCAGGAGCTCGGCAAGCGCCTGGTGGCCTTGGCCGAGGACGGCGAGCTCGCGCCCGAGCAGCGCGTCGCCTACGCGCGCGCCGCCTTCGCCTTCGGCGATCTCAGCGGGCGCTCGATCCTGCGCGAATTCCTACGCTCGTCGGACCCGGCCCTCTCGGCTCTCGGCGCGCTGACGATGGCGGCGAACCCCAGCGAGCCCGTCGAGGGGCCGCTGCGCGAGCGCCTCGAGCGCCTCGCGGAACTCCCCACGCCCGACGGTCGCTTGGCGCAGTCCTTCCTGCGGCGAGCCGAGGTCGACGAGTTGCGCATCCGTCAGTACAAGGATCTGCGCCGCACCCTCTCGACGGGCAAGATGGATCCCAAGTTCGAGGAGCTCGACTCGATCCTCGACATGGTGCAAGGCTTCCACATCGAGGGGGACGCACCCTCGCGCGACGAACTCGTCGAAGCAGCGATCAACGGGATGCTGCAGTGGATGGACCAGCACTCGAGCTATCTGTCGTCCGACTCCTTCGCGAAGTTCTACCAGGACCTCGAGGCGGAGTACGGCGGCATCGGCGCCTACGTCAACGAGAACCCCGACACGGGGCTCTTTTCGATCGTGCGCCCGATTTACTCGGGTCCCGCGTACAAGGCCGACCTGCGCTCCGACGACGCCATCGTGCGCATCGACGATTGGCCGACGCTCGGCAAGCCGGTCGACGAGATCATCAAGCACCTCAAGGGCCAGCCGGGCACGAGCGTACGCCTGTACATCTGGCGCCGCGGCATGGATGGCGAGCTGATCGACCGCCCGACGGAGGACATGATCGTCGACGTCATCCGCGAGCAGATCGAGATCCCGGCCGGCGCCTGGCAACTCTTGCCGGGCAAGATCGGCATGGTGGAACTGTCGACGTTCTCGCGCGTCGCGATGAAGGGGCTGCGCGAGAGCATCCTCGAAATGCAGGACGAGGGCATGCGCGCCCTGGTGCTCGACATGCGGCGCAACTCGGGCGGCCTGTTGACGCAGGCGCGCGAGGTCGCGGACCTCTTCCTGCCGAAGGGCAAGGTCGTCGTCAGCCAGGAGAGCCGGTTGCGCGATGAACCCGACGTCTTGAGCACGCGGTTCCCCGCGCTCGTCGACGAGTCGATGCCCATCATCGTTCTGACCAGCCGCTTCACGGCTTCGGCCGCGGAGATCGTAGCGGGCGCGCTGCGCGACCACGGTCGCGCGGCGCTCGTCGGACGCCGCACCTTCGGAAAGGGCAGCGTGCAGCAGTTGCTGCCCGTCGACGGCGCGCTCGAGGACGAGTGGGACGATCAGGACGGCGACAACATCTGGGATCCGTGGGAGCCGATCCTCGTCGACCACGACGGTGACGGCGTCGTCGACTACGCGCCGCGCATCAAGCTGACGATCGCGCGCTACCTCCTGCCGAGTGGTGAATCGATCCACCGCGAACTCGACTCGGAGGGCAGCCTCCTGTCCGCAGGCGGCATCGAACCGGATCACGAGGTGCGCTTGCCCTCGATCGAGTCCTGGCGCTTCCGCGAGCAACGCCGCGTGCTGCAATCGGACGTCCTGCGCAGCTACGTGGACAACCATTGGGAAGCGCACCGCGAGCGGTTCGAACTCCTGGCCGTCAACGACGGCAAGGACACCGAACGCTATCCCGACTTCTCGCGCTTGATGGTCGACCTCGAGACCACCCTGCCAAGGGACGACGTGCGGCGCATGCTGCGCGAAGAACTGCGCCGGCGCGTCCAGGACGAGCGTGGCCAGGAGTTCCCGTTCGGGGACTTCGTGGAAGACGTCCAGGTCCAAAAAGCGATCCAACTGGCGCTCGAACAATTGGGCGAGCAGGTCGACGACATCACCGAGTACGGGCAGGTGTTCGACCTCGAGGCGGTCGGCAGCGCCGAAGACGATGATTTGGCCATCATGCGGCCCGACAGCCCCGACCTGCACCGTGCCAGCGCCTTGTTGCGCGAGGCGCGCGACGGTGGTGCGAGCCTCTCGCGCAAGGAGCTCGACATCCTGCTCGAACTGATCGACTCGGCGCAGCACGACTGAGCCCGCCCGCGGCGCCCCGGGGGTTCGAGCTCGGCGCTCGAGAGCCCGGGGCGCCGCACGGCGTTCAGCCGCGGACCAAGTCGTCCTCGTCGTCCGCGAACTCCTGCAAAGCCGGCAGGACGAACTCGCGGAACACGATCACGAGGCTGGCCGTGACCGGCAGCGCCAGCACGATGCCCATGATCCCGAACGCCGCGCCGCCGGCGAAGATCGCGAACAGGACGACCAACGGGTGCAGCCCGAGGGAGTCGCCCAGCACCTTCGGAATCAAGACGTAGCCCTCGAGCAACTCGCCGAGGCCGAAGACGATGCTCGTTCGCAGCAGGACCTCGATCACCCCGACGTTCTCGCCGCTCGGAATGACGCCGCCGATGCGCTCGGCGAAGGCCAGGCTCACCAACGTGCAGGCGATGTAGCCGAGGAACGGGCCGAAGAACGGCACCAGCGAGAGGAAGCCCGACACGAGGCCGAAGAGGAAGGCGTACGGGATCCCCGCGAGCGCCAGGCCCAGCGAGAGCAGTACGCCCTTCATCAGCGAGACGCCCAACCGACCGCGGAAGAAGTTCGACAGCACTTCCCCGATCTTCGAGAAGACGTCAGCGAGCTGTTGGCGATCGCGCCGCGGGAAGTAGCGCTTGACGAACGCGTGCAAGCGCCCGATCTCGAACAGGAAGTAGTAGCAGTAGAGCGGAACCAGCAAGAACCACCCGGCGATCATCAACAGGCGCGAGACGGCGCGCGACAGGAACTGCAGAACCCCGCCGGCCGCCTTGATCCCTGCGGAGCCCGCCCCCATCAAATCACCCGCGTTGTCCTCGAAGTACTTGTCGCGGATCGCCGAGAAGTCCATCGACTCGACGGCCAGCGGCTCCAGCTCGAACCCGAAGCGCTCGTTGATCCAGAGGCGCGTGGCCTCGAAGCGATCGCCGAGGCGCGTCGCCAGATCGCGCTGCGCCATGGGGGGCTCGTCCGTTCCCTCGGCGCCCTCGATCGGCACGGGTTCGACCTTGATGACGTCGGACGCCAGGCTACGCGTCTGGATGACGAGCACCGTCCCGATCCCCACGCAGAGCAAGAAGCCCCCTAGGAAGGTCAGGTTGACCGCCGTCCGGCGCGAGGCTCCGTGCCGCTCGATCTTCTCGACCAACGGCAGCGCGATGTACGCCAACAGGTAGCCCACGAGCAGCGGGTTGAGGACCGAGCGGATCGTCCAGGCGAACCACAGGATCAGCGCAGCGACGACGAAGAGGGCGGCGTTGCGCTTCGCGGGACTGAGTCGTTGGAGCATGTCGCTCCGGACTGTAAGCAGCGCACCGACCGAGAGCGAGCGCCGGGGCAGCTCGCGTTTCAGTCGCCGTCGATCTCGGGCACCTCGTAGTCCGTCACGAAGGCCTTTTCGAAATCCGCCTCCAGGCGGAAGTCCTCGACGGTGTCCTCGGGGCGGCTCCGCAGGATCTGCCCCTCGACCAGGAGGAACACGACGTGCCCCCAGTCGAGCGGTTCCTTGATCCCCCAGGTGGCCCAGACGTTCGCGGCCAGCGGACCAAACTGGCTCTTCGCCAAGGCTTCGAGACCCTGGTAGAGCTCGCGGCCCGTGACGTGGCGCTCTTCCTCCAGCTCGGCTTCCTCCTTGTTGAAGAGGCGCACGGTGTAGCCCAGCGCCTCGTGCAGGAAGATGAATGCGTCGGGCGTGAACCGTCCATCCTCGCGAGCGATCTCGCGAACTCGCTGTTCGAAACTCATGCGCGCAGCACCTCGCGGGGATCGACGGCCGCCACCAGCGCGCGCTCGAGCGCGGCTTCGGCTGCCAGGTTTCGTTCGACATCGGCCAAGGCCGTGAAGGCCGCGTCCAAGCGCGCGCGGTCGCGGCGCTCGTCGACCGTGCGGGCGAACTCGCCGAAGGGCAACGACTCCGGCCCGACGCCGGCCGCGACGCGCAGGCGATCGCGCAGCACGGCCAAGAGGAGGTGCAGGAAGGCGCGCGCGCGAGCGCGGGCCAGCGCCGTCGCCTTCTCGCCCTCGAACGCACCTTCCAACTCCCACACGCGCCTCGCCAGCGCGAACGGGCTGGCGTCGCCCTCCAGCGCCGCGGCGATCACGTCGAGCATCTCGGCGGCGCCGGTCGTCGCCAAGCGCAAGGCTTCGCCCGGCGACCCCTCGGCCCAGCGCGTCAAACGCTCGAGTTCCGCCGGCTCGAAGCCTTCGGTCGCGAGCAGCGCCGCGCAATCTTCGGCCGCGAGCGGCTCGAGGCGCACGCGCACGACGCGCGACAGGATCGTGGCGAGCAGCGCGTCGACCCGGTGCGTCACGAGCACGAGCACCGTGCCGGGCCGCGGCTCTTCGAGCGTCTTCAGGAGCGCGTTCTGCGCCGCGGTGGTCATGCGATGCGCGTCGAGGAGGAGCAGCGGGCGCCAGCGACCCTCGAGCTTCTCCAGGTTCAAGAACTTCAGCATCGAGACGGGGCCCTTGTGGCCCTCGCGCTCCGCGATGCGCTCGACCTTGATCGTTTCCTCGCCCTCGGCCACCGGGTCCAGCACGAAGAGGTCGGCGTGGTTGGTGCCCTCGCCCCCGCTGACCACGCGCCGGCACGGCCCGCACTGGCCGCACGGCGGACCGGGACCCTCGGCGCACAGGAGGCCGGCGGCGAACCAGCGCGCCGCGACTCCCTTGCCGATTCCGCTCGGACCTTCGAAGAAGAGCGCATGGGGCAGACGCCCCTCCGCGGCCGATCGCCACAGCCGTTCGATCGCACGCGCGTGCCCGCGCGGTTCGACGACCTTCACGAGGCGACCTCCAAGACGCGCGCGGCGACCGTCTCGGGGCTCGCCGAGGCGTCGACGATCCGGACCAGATCCCCGAAGCGTTCCGCGTACCGGCGGTAGCCCTCGACGACGCGCTCCAAGTAAGCGGTACCGCGCGCCTCGATGCGATCCGCGGACTGCGTCCGCCGCGCGCTGGCGGTGCGGGCGTCGAGGTCGAGCACGACGACGCGCGTCGGCTCGGGAGTCCCCGCCCACGCCTCGAGCAGGCTCAGGACCAGCTCTTCGTCCAATTCGCCCGCCACGGCTTGGTAGGCGAAGGTCGAGGCGTGAAAGCGTTCGCAGACGACGTCGCGGCCCGCGGCCAGGGCGGGCGCCACCAATTCGTCGAGCATCTGGCGGCGCGCCGCCGCGAACAACAACGTCTCCGCAGCCGCTCCGGCGCGAACGTCCGACTCGAGCAGCAACGCGCGCAACCGCTCGCCCAACGCCGTGCTTCCGGGCTCGCGCAGATGCAGCGGAGCCGGACGCCCTTCGACCGTCCAGGCGCGGCAGAGGCGCTCGGCCTGCAGGGTCTTTCCGGAACCGTCGACGCCGTCGAGGATCACGAAACGGGGCTGGGTGGACGCCATCGGCGGAGAGCCTACTGGCCCTCGCCCACGCGGTCGAGCACCTCGCGCGCAACCGGTTGATCGGGCTCGATGGCGAGCGCGGCGAGGGCGCTGGAACGGGCCTCGTCCACACGTTCCAGCTCGACGAGCGCGCGCGCACGCAGTGCCATCAACTCGGGCTCGCTCGCCTGCCAGCGCTTCCGCGCGGCGCTGAGGAGTTCGGCGGGACCGTCGAAGTCCTCGGCGCGCCAGCCGAACGGCGGCAGCTCGCCGGTCCAGTCGGCGTCGAGCTCCTGGGGCACGAGCAGGGCGACGCGAAACTCGCGCTCGGCGTCAGCGTGTTCGCCCAGCGCCACGAGCGAACGTCCCCACCCGGCGTGCAAGCTGCGCCGGAACGGATCGACCTCGTTGGCCTCGGAGAACAGTTCGGCCGCGTCGGCATGGCGACCTTGCTCGGCCAACCAAGTCGCTACGATGCCGCGCACGGCGAGCTCTCCCGCGTTGAAGCGCAGCCACCGTCGGCGCGCCTCCATCGCGTCGGCGACGCGCCCCTCGGCTTCGTACAGTTCGGCCAGCCGCAGCTCGGCCGAGAGCTCGGGGCGTTCGAAGCCCGGGAAGTTGCGCTCGGCCGCCAGCAGGTGTTCTTCGCGGAGGTCGACGTCACCCTCTTTCTCGGCGAGATCGGCCAGCACGAGTCGCACGCGGAAGTCCTCGCCCCCGGCGTCGAGCCCCGCCTGGAAATCCCGCCGCGCGCCCTCGGGATCGTTGGCGCCGAAACGCCGCTCGCCCCGCAGGAAGAGTCCACGCGGCGGCAGCTCGCCCGCCAGCGCCGCGACCCGCAAGGCCTCGTCGGCATCCACGCGTTGGCCTTGCTGATGGAAGCCCCAGGCGACCGTCACCCACGCGTCCTGCCAGGCGTCGCGTTCGGAGTCCTTCTCCGGCGGCCGGCGCGAGAGCGCGAAGCGCTGCCGGAAGGTCGTGTCGCTCTGCCAGCGCGGCTCGATCCTGAGTGGCGCCAAGTACTCGTCCACGTAGGCGGCGAACTCGCGGTCGAGGTCCTCCGGGCGGCGGCGATAGACCTTGCGCAACGACTCGTCGAGGTCGAGTCCGCGATCGAACGATTCCAGCAAACGCACGATCGGCGGAAAGCCGTGCTCCTCGACCAGCATCTGGATCAAGAGCCCGCTCTGGTAGTACGCGAACAGGACGCGCTGACTGCGGAACGCGCTGTTCAACTCGCGCACGGGCACGATCGTGCCGTTGGCGCGCGCGTCTACGAGGTCGCGCCGCATGTTGCGCCACCAGGACTCGTTCTTGACGCCCTCCTCCCAGGTCGCGATGCCTTCGGTGACCCAGCGCGGACAGCGGTTGTGCGAGATGCCGAGATGGATGACGTGGGTGAACTCGTGATAGCTGGTACGCGCCCAGGAGAAGCTGCCGCGCAGCTCCGAGAGCGGCGAGACCGCCGTCACCACGGGACCGAAGCACACGCCGAGCGCCGGAAAGCCCTGGAAGCCCGTCGAGCGCACGGAGAAGTCGTCCCAGCGACGAAAGACCTCGATGCGCACGGGGTCGGGCGTGAACCCGTAGCGCTCCGACAGCTCGCGGCGCGCGTCCTCGTAGAACGGCACGAGATACGTGCGCAGCACTTCGTCGGCGTCGGCCTCCCACGCGAACGTCAGTTCGTCGCCCTCCAACACGAGGAATCGATCGCGCATGCGCGAGAGCACCAACTGCATGTTCGCGCGCCAGGCGTCGCGCCGGCCGCGCGCGGCCTTCTCGGCCGCTTCGAGCGCCTCCAAGCCCCCCGCTTCGTCCCCGGTGTTCGCGCGCGCGCGTCCCAGTTCCGTCCAGGCGGTCCAATCGCTGGCGTCGCGCTCGACCGAACGTTCGAGGAACTCGAGGCCCTCGGCGAAGCGGTAGAGTTCCAAGAGGTGCTTCCCGACGGTGCGTTCGGGCGTCCCATCCGCCGGATCGAGCGCGGTCAGCGCCTCGAGCTCCGCCAAGGCGTCGTCGCGTCGATGTTCGACCCACGCCAGCGTCGCGCGTTCCGCCGCCAGTTCGCGATTGCCGGGCGCTAGCTCGTCGAGGCGCGCGAGCGTCTCGCGGGCGCGCGGCAGCGCGCCGTCGTCGAGCGCCGCCGACGCGCGCCGCACCAAGGCGGGGATCGACGCGGGCCGGGCGCTCAGGATCTCGTCGAGGATCTCGCCGGACGTACGGCTCTGACGCATCCAGTTCTTGCGGTGCAGGTCGTAGAGGCCGAGCAGCGCCGGCTCGTAACCCGGCGCCAGCTCGAGCGCTTCGCGAAAGAGCTCGGCGGGCGAGTGCGCCTTCGACTGCGGGTCGTCGACCTCGCCGTAGGCTTCGAAATAGAGCTCGCCCAGCTCGACCAGCACGGCGGGTTCCGTCCCGTCGCCCGCGCTGGCGAGCCTGTCCGCCCGGACCAGGGTCTGGGCCGCACGCTCGAACTCGCCCAGGAAGCGCTCCGCGCGCGCGGCGGCCAGGAGCACGTCCCAGCGTTCGCCGCCGCCGGCCTCGCTCGCGAGCCGCGCGGCTGCGAGCGCCTCCGCGCGCTGTCCCGTGGCGAGCAGCGCGCGCGAGCGCAGCCAGGCGTCGCGCCCGTCCCAGCAGTCGG
>JBBDIB010000058.1:81904-98112 GCA_040880665.1 Planctomycetota bacterium | reverse complement strand
GCGTCCGCGTCCTCGGGGACTTCCGCCAGAACTTCGCTGCACAATTCGCGCACCGACGGGTGCTCGTTCCGGCGCAGGAGCCGCTCGACCTCGACCCGCTCCTCCTCGGACAACTCGCCCTCGATGGCCTGGACGCCCGCGCTCCCCACGGATAGGAGGAGCAGCAGCGCGAGGGGCAGACCGGCGGAGCGTCGAAGATCGTTCATGGTCGGGTCCGGACGAAGCGGGCGGATCGTGGTGAGGGAACCGGGGCTAGTTGCATCGGCCATCGCGTTCCGCTATTCCAGCCAGTATGGGCACCCTTGACAGAACGAACGCGGCGGGATCGAGCGAATCCACGGGCTTCTTCGGCGTCGGGCGCGCCCGGGTGCGCCGGGGCTGGGTCGGACGGGGCTGGGTCGGGCTCGTGCTCGCTGCCGCGGCCTGGGGCTGCACACCCTACCACTCCTCGGACGTCGGATCGGAGCGTGGCGCCCGGCTGGGGCGCGGCACCGAAAGCGACTTCCCGTGGGCCGGTGAGACCCTCAGTTGGCACAAGCTGGACTTGATCGAGGCCTGGCTCGGCACCGACGCCGCCATCAAGCAGCCCGCCGTCGCCGATCGGGCGCGCCTCGAACTGGCCGAGGGCCGCCTCGCGATGGCGCGCTCGGACATCGGTCGCCTCGGGCGGGCCGACCTCGAGCAACGCGTCGAGGCCGCCCGCCAGGACTTCCGCCGCGTGCGCACCAGCGCCACCGCCAGCCGCCGCGACCGCCTGCGCGCGGACGAGGGTCTCGAGGACGCGCGCCGCGTGCTCGGCTCCGCGCGGAATTCCGCACCGGTCACGGCGAAGACCGCCCTTCCGGCGCCGGTCACGGGACCGGCCAACGCCAGCGCGCCGCGCTCGCGCACGATCCTGCCGCGTTCCAGTTGGGGCGCACGCAACGGCGTGATGGGACGGCTCGACCGCGAAGCGGGTTGGCGCCGCATCACGATCCACCACAGCGCGCGCCCCACCTCCGAACTCGGTCGCGCCGACCTGCCCACGGTCGCGGACGCCCTGCGCCGCATCCAGAAGTTCCACATCGAGGACAACGGCTGGGGCGACATCGGCTACCACTACTTGATCGATCCCAAGGGGAACGTGTTCGAGGGCCGCAAGGCCACCTACCAAGGCGCACACGCGGGCTCGTCGCAGGCCAACCGCAACAACGTCGGGATCTGCTTGCTGGGCCACTTCGACACCGAACGGCCGACGCCGGCTGCGCTCGCGAGTCTGCAGGGTCTGTGCGACGCCATTCGACGACGCCAGTCCATCCCGCGCTCGCAGGTCTTCTCGCACAAGGACTTCAAGGAGACCGAGTGCCCCGGTCGTTTCCTGCAGGCCTGGTTGGAGCACTACCGCGGCGAGCTCGCCGCCGCGCGCTGACGCGCTCGGGCCGCGCGGCCCGGGCTCTCACCAGGTCAGGCCGGCGACCACGACGCCTGCGAACGCGCAATAGACCGCGAAGTTGACGAACGCGCCGCGCTCCAGGCGCGCCAAGAGCCAGCGCAGCGCGAGCACGCCGACCACCGCCGCGACGCCGACGCCGAAGCCCAGCCGCGCGGCCTGGCCGGGCTCCTGCAAGACGTCGGGCAAGCGCAGGAGCGCGGCGCCCCCGATGGCGATGATCGAGAGCAGGAACGAGAAGCGCGCCGCGCGCTTGGCGCCCCAGCCGAGAGCCAGCCCGGCGGCGATCGTCGAGCCCGAGCGCGAGATGCCCGGCCAGATGGCGAGCGCTTGGAAGGCGCCCACGAAGAGCACGCCGAGGATTGTCATGGGCCCCTCGAAGCGCCCCCGCCGGCGGCGGAGCCACTCGCCCGCCGCCAGCAGCGCCGCCGTGACGAACAGGCCCGCGGCCACCCAGCGCACGTCGTCGAACACCTTCTCGATGAACTCCGCGCCGAACACGCCGACCAGACCTGCGGGGATCGAACCGAGGACCAAGAGCCCGACTTCCGCGACGCGGCCATGGGCGACGTCGACGGCGATCGCGACCAGGTCCTTCCAGTAGACCGCAACGACGGCCAACAGCGTGCCGACGTGCAACGCGACCTCGAGCGCGATCGATGCTTCGTGGACACCAAGCAGCTCCTGCGCGAGCACCAGGTGTCCCGAGGAGCTGATCGGCAGGAATTCCGCGACACCTTGTACGACGGCCAGGATGACGAGTTCGCTCCAACCGGCGGCCGACTCGGGCGCATCCAGTTCGATCACGCGGGCACGTGCGCTTCGGGCACGGCCATCGGATCGACGTATTCCAGGCCGAACGCCTCAGCGACCCCACGGCAGGTGATGCGACCGTCGAGCACGTTGGCCGCCGTCGCGAGCTCGCGGCTCTCGGCGATCGCGCGCCAGGGTCCGAGGTGCGCCAGTCGCTGCGTCCAGCGCAGCGTCGCGTTCGTCAGCGCCATCGTGCTGGTGCGCGGCACCGCGCCCGGCATGTTCGCGACGCAGTAGTGCAGCACGCCATCGACCTCGAAGACCGGATCCGCGTGGGTCGTCGGTCGACAGGTCTCGACGCAGCCGCCTTGATCGACGGCCACGTCGACGATGACGCTGCCCTTCTTCATCGAGGCCAGGTCGGCACGCTTGACGAGCTTCGGCGCCGCAGCGCCCGGGATCAGCACCGCGCCGATGACGAGGTCCGCGAACGCCAGGTGCTCGCGGATCGAGAGCGGCGAGCTGTGCACCGTGCGGCAGTTGGCCGGCATCATCTCGTCGAGGTAACGCAAGCGGTCCAGATCGAGATCCATGATCGTCACATCGGCGCCGAGGCCGCAGGCCATGCGCGCCGCGTTCATCCCGACGATGCCCCCACCGATGACGAGCACCTGCGCGCGCTTCACGCCGGGCACGCCGCCGAGCAGGATGCCGGAACCGCCCTGGGGCTTCTCCAGGTACTTGGCACCCGCCTGGATCGCCATGCGGCCGGCCACTTCGCTCATCGGGGTCAAGAGCGGCAGGGTGCGGCCGACCTCGAGCGTTTCGTACGCGAAGCACAGCGCGCCGCTGGCCATCATGGCCTCGGTCAAGGGACGGCTCGCGGCGAGGTGCAGGTACGTGAACAGCGTCTGTCCACGGTGCAGCGACGGCCATTCCTCCGGCAGCGGCTCCTTGACCTTGAGGATCAGGTCGGCCGTGTCCCAAACGGCGTCGGCCGTGGGAAGCACCTGGATGCCCACGTCCTGGTAGTGCTCGTCCTCGAAACCGCTACCGCGCCCCCCGCCCGCCTGGACGAAGACCTCGTGACCGGACATCACGAGCTGCTCGCCGCCGGCCGGCGTCAGAGCGATGCGGTTCTCTTGGGGCTTGATCTCCTGGGGGACTCCGATCTTCAAGGCGCGGGGAGGTAGCGAGGGTCGAGGGGGCGGTCGAGGGGAGCTTCGGGAAGCCGTGGCAGGAATCCCGCCGCGCGCATTCTCACCACCGCGCCCGTCGGTCGCCATCCCCCAACGCGATTCGCACCGAGTCGACGATCCACGCCATCGGAAACAAAACCCGTGTCCGCGCGTTGCAGCGGCCCCCTCGCGCCGATAGATTCCGCCGCTCGGGAATTCGGGGCCTATAGCTCAGCTGGCTAGAGCGCCACGTTGACATCGTGGAGGTCACTGGTTCGAGTCCAGTTAGGCCCACCCGAATCCCGCGCCGCGCTCACGAACACCGGGGCGAGTCCGTACCTTGCCCGCATGAGGCAAGCCAGAATCCCGGCCCGAGCCCTGGCAGCGCTGCTCCTGGGCTGTTTCCCGGCCCTCGCAGAGAGCGACCTGGACGACGTGGCCGCCGTCAACGAGCGGCGCAACCCTTTGGTCGAGATGGTCGCCCGTGCCAAGCAGGCCGTGGTCTTCATCCGCTGCAACGCGACCCGCGTCACGCCGGTCGCGTCCATCTTCGGCGGCCGCCGGGGCGGTCGACAGGAACAGCTCCAGAGCCAGGGCTCGGGCGTCGTCGTCTACTCCGAGGGCTACGTCGTCACGAACTACCACGTGGTCGAGGGCGCGACCGAGATCGACGTCCTGTTCGACGACGACCGCTCCTACAAGGCGGAGCTCTTGAGCTTCGAGGCCGAAGAGGACCTGGCGCTGCTCAAGATCCAAGCCGGCGAGGAGTTTCCCGTCATCGACCTCGCCGACGACGAGGTCTACCTGGCGGAGACGGTCATCGCGATCGGCAACCCGCACGGGCGCACGCACACCGTCAGCAAGGGCATCGTCTCGGGCCTCTACCGGGACGTGGAGGCGCGCAGCAACAACGGGCGCATGCTCCGGCTCGAGGGGCTGATCCAGACCGACGCGGCGATCAACTCGGGCAACTCCGGCGGTCCGCTGCTCAACGTGCACGGCGAGCTGCTCGGCATCAACACGGTCATGGAGACGAACGCCGAGAACATCGGCTTCGCCATCCCCGTCACGCGCGTTCGCAGCGTCTTGAAGGAGCACCTCCTGCCGTCCGCGCGGCGCTTCGCCTCGTTGGGCTTCGAGGTCGAGCCCACGACGCTGGTCATCACCTCGGTCACCGCCGGTGGCCCGGCCGCCGACGCCGACATTCAGGTGGGCGATCGCGTCGTCGCCCTCGGCGGCAAGCGGCTCGAGTCGCCGGACGATTGGCCCCTGGCACGCGCCGCCATCGTGCCCTTCGCCGAAGTGCCCGTCGTGGTCGTGCGCGAGGACACAGAACACACCAGCTCGGTGGTCGCCTGGAACCGGCTGGACGCGCTCGCGTTCGAGCGCTTCGGCGCCCGGGTGGAACCGCGCACGTATCGCTTCCCCGCGCGCGACGCCTGGGGTCGCAGCGGCTACCGGCCGCGCATGTTGCTCAGCATCGTCGAGCTGCGCCCGGAAGGTCCGGCGGAAGCGCTAGGCCTCGCGGTCGGCGATCTGTTGGACACCGTCGAGACCGCCGGCGCCGTCGGACGCAACGCCTACGAGTTCCGCACGTGGCAGGACTTTCCCATGCTGCTCTCGCGCCTGCCCAAGGACGCCGAGTTGGTCGTCAACGTCTGGCGCGACCGCGACGAGGACGGCACGCTCGACCGCAGCACGGAGCTGTACGAAGGGCGCATCGTGCTGCAGTAGGGACGTGCGCGTCAGCGATATCCGAGCGCGCGTGCGACGACCGCGGGGAAGGTCGGCTCCCAGCGCAGCTCCAACCACTCCGACGCCGCCAGCACCTCTCCGTTCGCGACGAACCGGAACTCGAGGAACATGCGCTCGGCACCCAGGTCGACGGCTTGCAGCCAGGCGTCGGCGAGCGACGTGCGCGGTCCGCGCGCCAGGACCACGCGACGCAGGTCGAGCGTCGCCGCGTCCGCCCCCCCGCCGCCCGCTTCGAAGTTCGTCGCGACCTCGTAGCCGCTGGGCGTGAAGAGCAGCACCTCGAGCCGCGCGTCCGCGGGCGCCGCGCTCTCGAGATGCAGCACGGGCGAACCGGCGCCCGACTGGAGCGCGCGCTCGTCGAGCACCAAGGGCTCCTCGAGCCGTACCGCCAAGGGCAACGCATCGTCCGCGCGCGCCCGCACCGAATCCCGAAAGCCGAACAGCGGTCGCTCGGGCCAGACCTCGACCGGGCTGGGCGGGAAGGGCGCTTGGAAACGCTGGGCCGTGCCGAACGCGAACAGGTAGGCGCCGTCCCGGTGAGCGGGGAGATCGGGAATCAGAACGGGCAGCCCGCTCGCTCCGGCGACTTCGTTCCGGATGCGTGCGACGCGCGCTGCGGCATGCTCGGCCGCGGCCTGCCAGAGCATGACGTCGCGGAGGCAATACACGCCCGCCGAGCCCAACGTGACCGCCAGCACGCCGACGAGCAGCGGCCGCGCGCGCCGCGGCGACCGCGACCATGCCGCCGCCAGCGCCAGCGCGAGCGCGGCCAGGCTGGGCGCGAGCAGACGCCGATTGGTCGCCTCGAGTTCCCCGTCGCGCAGCAACGGCAAGAGCGGCAACGCCGCGCCGGCCGAGGCAAAGAGGCCCGCCAGCATCACCCGGGGCCGCGCGCTCCCCGCGTACCAGCCGACCAGCGCCGCGACCGCCAAGGCCGCGAACGCCGGCCAGACGGTGACGATCCAAGCCCCGGCGGCGGCGCCCAGCGACCCCACGAGTTCGGCGGCGTCGCCATGCGGATAGCCGCCCACCCAGACCCCGAGCGCCAGGCGTCGCAGGACGAGGCCGACGACGGCTGCCGTGAGGGCCGCGGACGCCGCGCGGGCGCCGCTCGCGACGCTGCCCTCACGGGCCCACACGAAGAGCGCGATCCAGGCCGGTAGCACGAAGCCCGTTTCCTTGGTCGCCGCCGCGACCAACATCCACGCGGCGGCCCAGGCCGGACGCGGCCCGAGGCCGACCGCCAGACCGCCCACGAGGAGCAACGTGACGAAGACGTCGGTGCGCCCCGCGATCCACAGCACGGTTCCGCCGGCGAACGGGAACCAGGCGATCCCGAGCGCCGCCACGGCCGCGCCGCCGACGGCGAGCCCGAGCCGCCGCGCCGCGACGAAACCCAGCGCGACCGTCGAGAGGTGCGCCGCGACGTTCAGCAGGCGAAAGGCCATGGGATCGGCACCGAAGAGCGCTTCCTGCACGTCCCAGGAGAGCGTCACGACGGGGCGCCAGAAGCGCACGGCCAACATGCCGAACTGCCCGCTGAACGCATCACTGCCCCAAGCGTAGAGATGCACGTAGCGCAGGATCGCCGCATCGTCCGAGAGGAAGGGAGTTCCCAATCGTCCCACGAAGGGCAGCAGCGCGAGGGCCAGCACGACCCCGAGCCACGTGGTCGAGCGTCGCCGCGCGCCGGCTTGATCCGCGTTCATCGAGAGCAGGCTAGCCGCTGGGCCCCGAATCGCCGCGCGCCTTGTCCGAGTAGCTCGGCAAGGCGCGCGCGCCGGCCCCACGGCACTTCTTCCAGCCTCCCGGGGAAGCGCCGCGTCGCGGGGGCTCGGGAGCACTCCTCGGGGTACAGTTCCTGTCGTAACCTCGCCCGGCGCGACGCTCTGGTCGATCGGGTAGGCTCCTGCCCCGCTCGCGCCTTCGCAAGACGGTGATCCCGACCCCCCCCTCTCCATTCGTCCCACCGACGCCGGATGCAAGCACTGCTAGCCTTCTCCGAGCGCTTCGGGAACATGCTCAGCCGCATCTTCCTGACATTGCTCTACTTCCTCGTTC
This sequence comes from Planctomycetota bacterium, assembly GCA_040880665.1. Lineage (GTDB taxonomy): Bacteria > Planctomycetota > UBA1135 > UBA1135 > JBBDIB01. Next base: position 90,936 of record JBBDIB010000058.1, on the reverse strand, counting down.
TAGGGCCGTTCGCGGTGTTCTACCGCCTCTTCGCGGACCCTTTGGCGATCCGGCGCCCCAAGGGCGGAAACTGGACGGCGTGGGTCGCCGACAACGAGACGCTGCGAGCGGCGCGCAAGCAGGACTGACGATGAACATCCTCGGCCTCTCCTTCTTCTACCACGATTCCGCCGCGGCGCTCGTCCAGGACGGCAAGCTCGTCGCCGCCGCCGAGGTGGAGCGCTTCAGCCGGCTGAAGCACGACTCGGACTTCCCGGAGCTCGCCATCGACTTCGTCTGTCGCATGGGCGGCATCACGACCAGCGACGTCGACTACTTCGTCTTCTACGAGAAGCCGTTCATCAAGTTCGAGCGCATGCTGCTGACGGCGATGGCGACGTTCCCGCGCAGCTCGGCCGTCTTCCGCGAGTCGATGCAGCGCTGGATCTCGGACAAGCTCTGGATCAAGTCGATGATGTCGAAGCGGCTCGGCGTTCCGTCGTCGAAGCTCCTGTTCTGCGATCACCACATGAGCCACGCGGCGTGCAGCTTCTTCACGTCGCCGTTCGAGGAGTCGGCGATCCTGACCGTCGACGGGGCCGGCGAATGGTCGACGGCGACCATGGGCGTCGGACGCGGCAACAAGATCGAGCTCTCGAAGGAACTGCGCTTCCCTCACTCGCTCGGCCTTCTGTACTCGGCGTTCACCGCGTACTGCGGCTTCGAGATCAACGAGGGCGAGTACAAGCTGATGGGCATGCACCCCTACGGCAAGCCGGTGCACACGGAGAAGATCTACGAGCTGATCGAGGTCGCCGACGACGGCAGCCTGTGGCACGACATGAAGTACTTCGCGTACCACTACTCGCGCGACACGACGCTCGCCGACGCGTTCGGGAAGCACTTCGGCCGGCCGCCGCGCGATCCCAAGCTGCAGGACAAGTCGCTCGACCCCTACTACTGCGACATGGCCGCGAGCATCCAGAAGGTGACCGAGGAGGTACTCATGAAGATGATCACGAACCTCCACCGCGAGACCGGCGCGAAGAACCTGTGCCTGGCCGGCGGCGTGGCGCTGAACTCGGTTGCGAACTTCAAGCTCTTGCGCGACGGGCCCTTCGACGAGGTCTACATCCATCCCGCGCCCGGCGACGACGGCGGCGCCGTCGGAGCCGCCTACTGGGCGTACAACCACGTCCTGGATCAGCCGCGAGGCCCGGCGCTCGATCACGCGTACCTCGGCAGCGAGTACTCCGACGACGAGATCGAAGCCTTCCTGACGAAGAACGACATCGCCTTCGAGAAGATCGAGGACGACGAGGAGTTCTACTCGTTCGTCGCCCAGTGTCTCGCCGACGGCAACGTCGCCGGCTGGATGCGCGGGCGCTTCGAGTGGGGCCCACGCGCGCTCGGTTCGCGCTCGATCATCGCCGATCCGCGCAGCCCGGAGATGAAGGAGAAGCTCAACTCGAAGATCAAGTTCCGCGAAGCCTTCCGGCCGTTCGCGCCGTCGGTGCTCGAGGAGCGCGCGAACGAGTTCTTCGAGTTCCCCGACGCCGAGAAGCACTTCCCCGGTCGCTTCATGCTCTACGTCGCGCCGGTCCGCGAGGAGAAGCGCGCGGTGCTGCCGGCGATCACGCACGAGGACGGCTCCGGCCGTCTGCAGACCGTCTACAAGGCGACGAACCCGGGCTACCACCGCATGATCGAACGCTTCGGCGAGATCACCGGCGTGCCGGTCGTGATGAACACCTCGTTCAACCTGAAGGGCGAGCCGATCGTCGAGCACCCGAGTCACGCGTTCAACACGTTCAGCCTGTCGGGCATGGACTACTTGTTCATGAACAACTACGTCGTGCGCGCCGACGCGAAGAAGCAGATCGCCGAAACCAAGTTCGCCCTCCGACACCAAGGTGATTCCGTCACCGAGATGGTCAGCTAAGCCGCCATGCGCACGATCAACGTCCTCTTGGCGATCTTCGTCAGCTTGTTCCTCGGCATCCTCGTGCTCGAGGGCGGCCTCCGGCTCTTCCCCGCCTTCCGGCCCGAGAAGAGCATCAACGAGTTCCACCCGAAGCTCGGTTGGGCCAAGCGCCCGGGCGCGACCGCGACGCGCAAGACGAACGAGTTCGACATCCGCTTCGAGATCAACGAGCAAGGGTTGCGCGACGATCCGGTCGCGCGCGAGAAGCCCGCCGGCACGTTCCGCGTGCTGTGCCTCGGCGACTCGTTCACGCTGGGCTACACCGTCGATCGCGAGCACCTGTTCGTCGACCAGATCGAGCGCTACTGGCGCACGGAAGAACGCCGCGTCGAAGTCATCAACGCCGGCACCGAGGGCTATTCCACCGACCAAGAGGTTCTGTGGTTCCTCGAGGAGGGCCGCGACTACGACCCCGACCTGGTCCTCTTGTTCCCGTACGAGAACGACGTCTACTGGAACGGTCAGCAGCAGTACACGCGCTATCCCAAGCCGCGCTTCACGGCACGAGGTGCGATCGAAGCGCGTGGACTCATGGATCCCGGCCCTCTGCCTGTGGTCATGAAGGTCGCGCTGGGACAGTTCGCCGCCAAGATCCTGGTGCCGCTCCTGCTCGAGCCCGATCCCACGCGCGACGCCTTCCAACCCGCTGGCACGGACGTCTGGGTGCGACGCGAGTTCGCGCCGCTCTTCCACGACACGCCCGAGTTCCTGATCGATGCCCAGGCGCGCACCAAGGGTGCGCTGGCGGCGTTGAAGCGCGAAACGAACGAGCTGGGCGCTCGGTTGATCGTCGTCCCGATCCCGTCCGAGTCCGCGATCCACCCGGCGGAGAAGGAGCGCTTCCGAGCGGCGCACCTCGACGGTCTCGCCGACGAACTCTGGTCGCCCGATCGGCCCGTCGACTTCTTCCGCGACTCCGCGCGCGAGCTGGGACTCGAGGTCGTCGCCGCGCGCGCCGCGCTGCGCGCGGCGGCCGCCGACGGCGACGAACTCTACTTCCGCGACGAGTGGCACTTTACGCCCGCGGGCAACGCGACGTTCGCGCGCGCGCTCGTCGACGGCCTCGAGGCGCTCGACGTGTTCCCGAGCGAGCACAGCGCGCTCTCCGCGGGCACGTTCGAGATCGAAGACACCGAACGGACCGTCCCCGACTGGATCAAACTCTTCGGCGCGTTGTGGTTGGTGCTCGGCACCTGCTTCCTGTTCACCTATCCGAAGGAGCCGAAGCTGCTTTCCTTCCTGAAGGTCGGCGGCATGTTGGCGCTCGTTTTCACGATCTTCGCCACCGTGCGCCTCGGGCTCGTCCTGGCGGGACCCTACGCACCCTGGGTCCTATTGGCGTTCGCCGGCGCCGTCCTGGGCTTCGTGATCTACAAGCTCGGCCGACGCGTCGGCACGATCGCAGAACTTCTGCGCTCGTTCACCCTGCGTGGTCACTGGTACCTGATGCCGCTGGTCGTCGTCCTCCTCTCGATCGGCAGCCTGCTCGTCGTGGCGGCCAGCTCCCCCGTCATCGCGCCCTTCATCTACACTCTCTTCTAGGCCGCCGATCGGCCGAAGCCTCTACCCGCGACAGCAGCAGCCCCTTCCCATCATGAAGCAGTTCTTCCAAGAGTTTTGGCTGTGGATCCTCGTGCCCTTCGTGGTCGTCCTCGGAGGGCTCGGCGTGCTGATGCTGATGGTCGGAGAGGGCAGTCTGAACGACTTCGTCTACAGCATCTTCTAGCCCGTCCGGAGACTGCGTCACGACGCGAGGAAGGTCTTGTACTCGCGCCAGAGCGGCGCGACCGGTTCCGCCTCGGGCTTGCCGCGCAGTCGGCGCCAGGCCTGCGTCGCCGCGAAGTCGAGGAACGACCACGTCACGGCGCTCTTCACCGTCAGGCTGCCTCGCCATCCGTAGTGCTTGCGATAGAAGGTCAGCCGATTCGCGTTCCAGACCGGGATGAAACGGGCGAACTTGGAGGTCGACGCCCCCACGTGATGCACGACTTCGGCTTCCGCCAGGTAGCGGGTCTTCCACCCGGCCTGCGCCATCCTGAGCGCGAGGTCGGTGTCGTTGTAGAACAGCCAGAGCGTCTCGTCGAAGAGGCCGACCTCGTCCAGCACCGACTTGCGCAGGAGCAGCGCCGCGGCCGGCGGCTGATCCACGTCGCGCGTCGACTCCTGGTTCCAATCGCGCAGGAAGTAGCGGCGCAGCTCCTGCGAGTCCGGGAACCAACGCTCGAGCGGCGTCGCGAACCAGAGCGCCGTGCGACAGGTCGGGAACGACTGCACCGTCGGTTGGACGCGTCCGTCGGGGTGGACCAGCTTGGGCGCCACGGCGCCGTACTCGGGATTCGCGCGGAGGAAGTCGAGCATGCGCCGGATCGCATCGGGCGCGACCTCGGTGTCGGTGTTCAAGAGGAACACGAACTCGCCGCGTGCAGCGCGCAGACCTTGGTTCGAGCCGCGGGCGAAGCCTTCGTTGACCTCGTTGACGAGCAGCGTGTGCTCGGGCCAACGCTCGGCGATCAGCTCGCGCGAGCCGTCCTCGCTGCCGTTCTCGACGATGATCACCTCGGTCGTCGGCTTCTCGGCGCGGTCGAGGAACTCGAGGCAGGTGGCCGTCAACTCTTTCGTGTTCCACGACGGGATCACCACGGAGAGGACGGGCGCTTCGGATCGGGGGGTCGTCATGGTTGCGTCGGCGCGCCACGGCGCTCGGCGAGCACCAGATCGTAGAGCGCGGCCAGGCGCCGAAACAGCGCGTCGGCATCGTAGCGCTGCGCGACGCGCAAGCGCGCGCGTCGTCCCATCGATCGCGCCTCGGTGCGGTCGTCGAGCAACTGCGCGAGGCCGTACCCGAGTTCGTCCACCGTGCTGCCGAGAAAACCCGTGCGCTCGTGCGCGACGAGCTCGCCGACGCCGCCCACGTCCGTAGCGACGACCGGTAGGCCGGCGGCGGCCGCCTCGATCAACGCCACCGGCAAACCCTCCTGCCGCGACGTCAACAGCACGGCATCGAGCTCGGGCAAGAGGCTGGCCATCCCCGCGCGCGCACCGACGAGGTGTGCCCGCTCGCCCAGCGCCGGCGCGGCGCGGATGCGGCGTTCGAGCAGCCCGAAGAGGTCTCCGTCGCCGATCCACACCACGTGCAGCTCGGGATAGCGCTGCTGCAAGAGCTCCAACACGTCGAGCCCCCACTCGGGCCGCTTGACCTCGGCCAGCCGCCCCAGCAGCGCGACGAGGAACGCGTCGGGCCCGAGGCCCAGCTCCGCGCGCAGAGCGCCGTCGCGGACCGGCTCCGCGCGTAGCAAGGCCTCGAGCTCGACGCCGGGCGGGACGACGACCAGTCGCTCCTCCCGCGTGACGCCTAGGCGCAAGAGGTCCTCCGCCGTCGCGTGGCTGACCGCCACGATGCGGTCGCAGTCGCGCGCCAACTTGCGCTCGAGCGCGATCAAACGCCGTGTGACGACCTCGGGGAAGTAGCCCTCCAAGACGTGACCATGGAACGTGTGCACGCGCGCGATGCCGTCCGCACCGGGCAGCCGCGCCGTCGCGCGGCGACCGAGGGCGCCGGCCTTCGAAGCGTGCGTGTGGACGACGTCCGGCGCGAAGGCTCCGAGTTCGCGCACGAGCGCGCGACTCGCGCGCAGATCCGCCCAGGGCGCGATGCCGCGCTTGAGGCCGGGAATGCGAACCGCCTCGAGCCCCGGCACGCCAGCGTACTCGTCGAAGAGATCCCCTTCCCCGGGCTCGGGCTCACCGGTGAAGAGGCGCACGAGGTGTCCATCGGCCACCAGCCGCGGATCCGAGGCCAAGGCCTGTCGCGCCGGTCCGCCGAGGTTCATGCGGGTCATCACACGCGCGATTCGCATACCGCGGAGCCTACCCTAGGAGTCTACGTCACGGGTGCATCACGAACAGGCTCAGGTGATACGCCACCAGGACGGTGTAGGTGCCCGCCGAGATCCAGATGCCGATCCGCGCCAGCGCGAAGTTCTTGTGAACGGCGAGCACCAGCAGCGCGACGCCGATCAAGAGCGACTTCGCGAGCACGAACTCCAGACGCCCGAAGGTCAAGAGTTCGGCCGCCACTGGATTCAGCTCGATTCCGCCGGCCTGCAGGTGGACCAGCGTGAAGTAGCTGTCGCCGATGTTCATCAGCGCGATCCAGAGGAGCAGGCCCCAGAGGCGCGAGCTGTAGACGTCGACGAAGGAGCCCTCGCGGTCGTCATCGCGCCGCACGTCTCGACGTCGGCCGCCGAGCAGGCTGTAACGCGAGATCCGCGTCGTCGGTCGCTCACGGCGATCCCCGGAGCGCGCGACGACCTGGTTGTCCGAAACTGAAGCCTGGGGATCCAAGGGGGCGAGACGCGTGGAGACGCGCTACCGGGCCTATCGACGCGTCCCGTCCGCGGCCTTGACGCCGTTCGCGACGATCGCGGATCGGCGCCGCTACTCCTCGCGACCTCTGAGGCGCGCGAGGACCGAAAAGTCTTCCAGCGTCGTCGTGTCCCCCGCGATCTCGCGTCCCGACGCGATGTCGCGCAGGAGGCGCCGCATGATCTTGCCCGAGCGCGTCTTGGGCAGCGCCTCCGCGAAGCGCACCTCGGCGGGTCGCGCGAGCTTGCCGATCTCGTTGACCACGTGCGCCGCCAACTTGGCGGCCAGTTCGTCGTTCGGCTCCGCGTTCCCGGACACGGACACGAAGGCGACGATCGCCTCCCCCGTCAGGTCGTCCGGCCTCGGAACCACCGCGGCTTCGACGACCAAGGGATGACTGACGAGCGCGCTCTCGATCTCCATCGTCGACAGGCGGTGTCCGCTGACGTTCAGCACGTCGTCGACGCGGCCGAGGATCCACAGGTATCCGTCCTTGTCCTTGCGCGCACCGTCGCCGGGGAAGTACTGGCCGGGAAAGCGCGACCAATACGTCTCCTGGAAGCGCTCGTCGTCGCCCCAGATGCCGCGCAGCATCGAGGGCCAGGGCTTCCGGATCGCGAGCACGCCGCCTTCGTTCGCGCCGACTTCGTTGCCCGCTTCGTCGAGCACGACGGGATCGATGCCGAAGAACGGCAGCGTGCACGAACCCGGCTTCGTCGGAATGGCGCCGGGCAACGGGGTCAGCATGATCGCGCCGGTCTCGGTCTGCCACCAGGTGTCGACGATCGGGCAACGCTCGCCCCCGATCTTGCGGTGGTACCACATCCAGGCCTCCGGATTGATCGGCTCGCCGACGGTGCCGAGCAGTCGCAAGCTCGAGAGGTCGTGCTTCTCCACGTGCTCGTCGCCCCAGCGCATGAACGCTCGGATCGCGGTCGGCGCGGTGTACAGGATCGTGACGCCGTGCTTCTGGATCAGCTCCCAGAAGCGGCCGGGGTGGGGCGCGTTGGGCGCGCCCTCGTACATCACGACCGTCGCGCCGTTCGCCAGCGGACCGTAGAGGATGTAGCTGTGACCCGTGATCCAACCGACGTCGGCCGTGCACCAGTAGACGTCGTCGTCGCGGAGATCGAAGACGTACTTGGTCGTGAGGTACGTGCCGACGAGGTAGCCGCCCGTCGTGTGGCGAATGCCCTTGGGCTTCCCGGTGGAACCCGAGGTGTAGAGCAAGAAGAGCGTGTCCTCGGCCCCCATCGCTTCGGGTTCGGACTCGTCGGATTGCTCCGCCATCAGCTCGTGCAACCAGACGTCGCGCCCCTCGATCCAGCGCACCTCGTTCTCGGTGCGCCGCGCGACGAAGACCGTGTGCACGCTCTCGACCGACTCCAAGGCTTCGTCCACGACCGATTTCAGCGGCAGCACCTTGCCGCGGCGCCACCCGCCGTCGGCGGTGATCACGGCCGTGCAACCGCCGTCCTCGACGCGATCGCGGATCGACTGCGCGCTGAAGCCGCCGAAGATGACCGAATGGATCGCGCCGATCCGCGCGCAGGCCAAGACGGCGAAGGCCAGCTTCGGGATCATCGGCATGTAGATCGCGACTCGGTCGCCGCGCTTCACGCCGCGTGCGCTGAGCGCGTTCGCGAAGCGGCACACCTCGGCGTGCGCTTCGGCGTAGGTGAAGCTCTGGACGTCGCCGGGCTCGCCCTCCCACAGGATCGCCACCTTGTCGCGGCGCTCCGTCGTGAGGTGCTGGTCGAGGCACACGGCCGACGCATTGAGCTTGCCATCGGCGAACCAGCGAGCGACCGGCGCGTCGCTCCAGTCGAGCACCTCGTGGAAGGGCTCGATCCAGGGCAGCTCGCGTGCGACGTCGCCCCAGAAGCCCTCGGGGTCGTCGATCGAACGCCGGTACATCCGCTCGTACTCCGCCATGGACTGAACGCGCGCCGCTTGCGCGAAGTCGGCGGGCGGGGCGAAGCGGCGATTCTCGTGCAGGACGCTCTCGATATTCGACATGTGCGGACTCTAGCGGGTCCCGGGGAACGGGCGAGGCCCAAGATGGTAACGCGCGGCGCGGCTGAGGTCCCGTCAGGGCAGCTCCCAGCCGAGGCGACGCAGGATGGCGGCCAGCGCAATGCGCGGGAGGCCCACGACGGCGCTCGCATCGCGGGTCTCGATGCGCTCGAACAAGGCTGCGCCGAGCCGCTCGAGCTTGTAGGCACCCGCGCAGTCGAGCGGCAGATCGCGCGCGACGTAGCGCTCCAGCGCCCGCCGGTCGAAACTCGCCATCGTCAGCCGCGTCTCGTCCAAATGTTCGTGCAGCCCCTCGGGCCCCGCCACGACGAGCGCCGTCCAAAGCACGTGCGTTCTGCCCTGGAGCGCCTCGAGCGTCGCCACCGCGCGCTCCGACGTCCCGGGCTTGTCGAAGCGTTGCTCGCCGAGCGCACAGACCTGGTCGGAACCGATCACGACCGCGTCCGGGCGTGCGCCGCGCACCGCCTCGGCCTTGGCGCGCGCAAGCGACATGGCGAGCGCGTCCGGCGCGAGCCCGCCGAATGCGCGGGCGCGCTCGTCGATCGCCGGAGCCACGGCCTCGAAGCGGAGCGCCAACGATTCCAGCAGCTCGGCGCGATAGCGCGACGTGCTGGCGAGGACCAACGGATGACGTCCGGCGATCGTGGCTTGCATCCGAGCCACGATC
>JBBDIB010000058.1:0-81894 GCA_040880665.1 Planctomycetota bacterium | reverse complement strand
GGACAAGTGACGCCGAAAAGCGCACTACCCCCGATCGCGACCGGCGAAGCCAGTGCGCCGCGCTTGAACTCGCGTGTCGTCTACTGCGCGTACGGCGGTGCGACCGCGAGACCCTGGCTGAACGCGACGCCGTTCGGCGCGCCGCTGTCCAACGCCAGCGCTTGCAAGTGGAACCGCTGACCCGGAACGCTGGCGAGTTGCCCGAAGCCGACGGGCACGCTGAAGTTGCCCGCGCCGGGACCGATGCCGTCGGCGACGCGTACCAGGACGGCCAGGAACGGCGGAGCGGCTAGCAGCGTGCCGCCCGCCACCGGGTAGGAGATCAGCTGCGGCGAAAGCACGGTGAACGTGTGCGCACCACCGAGCACCCCCGAGAGGCGGAGTTCGAAGAACGGCCCCACCTGCAAGCAGCCAGCGACTTCCAACACCGGTGTCCATCCGCCGGTGCCGCTCGTTCCCATACCGTACGGCGTCGACCAACCGAGAACGCCGCTCAACAGATCGCAGGTATCCGGAATGCCGTTGCCGTTGCAGTCGGGCAAGTCCTCGCAGTCGTCGGGCACACCGTTCTGGTTGCAATCGGGCTCGTCCGCGTCCGCGACACTGTCGCCATCACAGTCGGGCGGTAGGAACTCGACCGCCACGAGATCGATCGAGAACGGATAGCGGCGCGACTGCTGTGGCAGGAGCATGGAGCCGGGCGTGGGCGGCGACCCCAGCGAGACCGAGCCCGAGTCGTCCGCCGTCGACCCTCCCGACACCCAATACGAACCGGACGTCCCGAACTCGACCGGCACGACCGAGCCGGCACCCCCGCCGGTGCCATTCGGGAAGGCGTCGAGGAACCCCACCGCGAGCGTCTCGCCCGGATTCACGTCTACGTGCCTGGGACCGGAGTTGGTGAACGCAACCACGTTGAGCCCGGTGGAGTAGTTCGTGCGCGTGTTTCCGATCGCGACGACATCGCCGGGCTGATTGCCCTCCAGCTTCAGCACGAACGGCGTCCACGGATCGGTCACGGCGGCGGCGTGGAACCGGGCCTGATCGATACGCACGCGCCGCGGCAGCGTCGCCTGGTTGGTCCAGGTCGAGCCCAGGTCGACGACCATGTTGGACACCCAAGGATCAACGGTCGTGCCAACCGGCGACAACGACGAAGCTCCCAGGGTCGTAGGGTCGAGGCGCGTCGCCGTGACGCGAAAGCGCACGTCGCGCAACTCGTTCGGCGCGATCTGGGACCCGGGAGACAGGGACTGCCCCACCGCGACGGAACCCGAGTCCTGGGCCGAGGGCCCGCCGCTGCGCCAAACGACGTCACCGCTCCCCAGATCGGAGGGAATCGCCGCGCCGGCGCCGCCCCCCGAGCCGTCTGGGTACGCATCGAGGAAGCCGACCGCCAGGTACTCACTCGGCGCCGCCGTGACGAGCGGCGTCTCCCCGTCGGTGAACGAGAACGTGTTCGCGCCGACGCCGTACGAAGTGCGCGTGGTTCCGACGGCGAGCACCGTGAAGGCGCCGGTCCCGTCGACGCGCACGCAGAACGGCGTGATGGGATCGGCCAAGACGCGCGCGTAGAACGAGACTTGATCCAGACGCAACAGCTCCGTCACGTTGGACTCGTTGTGGAACCCCGCGCCGGTCAGCACCAGCAGGTTCGAGGTCCACGCGTCGAGATGGCCGGCGTCCGTCGTCGGATCGCCGCCGAAGGGCGGCAAGGGTCCCGGATCCTCGGACGAACCCGCCTCCGGTGCGCAACCTTGACGCAGTGCGATCTGGAATCGATAGCTGCGCTCGAGGGCCGTGTGCACGCTCAAAGCCAAGCCGCTGTTGGCGGCCAGGGGCGTTTGGCCTTCGATCAGCCGCGGCACGTCGACGCTCGGATCGAAGGGTTCGGCACTCGAAACCAACGGCGCGGGAAAGAGCGCCCAGTGTTCGTCCTGCCCGGGCCCGTAGACGGCGGGGATCGGTGAGCCGGCGCCCCATCCACCGCCGTTCGGAAACGCGTCCAGGAAGCCGCTGACGAGCCGCTCCCCCGGGGAGAGCGCGATGTTCGGCGCGCCATGGTTTCGGAACGGGAACTCGTTCTCGCCGGCGACGTACTCACCGGCGACGCGCGTGTCGCCGATCGCCACGACGGTGACATCGTCCTCGCCGTTCCAAAGCGCGAGGAACGGCGTGATCGGATTGCCCGGACCACGGGCGTGAAAGCGAACGCTGGTCGGATGAACGAAGCCGACGTGCGTGTCGTTGTGCGTGTAGGCATCGTCCTCGTTCACGCGCAACCCGGGCTGGTGTTCGTCCAAGAACGGTGCGGCGGTGTCAACGACGTTGCCGATCACGATCTCGTCGTCGACCTCTGCGATCCAGTCCGCGAGCATCCGGACGAAGTTCTGGTCCACCCGATCCTTGGCCAGGGGTGGCATGCCCAGCACACCGGTCGAAGCCGCGCGAACCAGCATCAGCGATCGCGCCGGATGTCCGGGCACGACGACCCCGGCGCCGGTGATCCCTTGGCTCTCGTGCACGTGCCCGAACAGAATGTTCTGCTCGCACAGCGGCGTCGAGAAGCGCGCGTCGAACTCGCCGCTCACTCCGCCGGGTCGATGGCAACCGGCGCAGTTCGCATCGAGATAGGAGCGCACGCGGTCGGCGCGCGGCGCCGTGACTTCGTTGAGCGAGCTCAGTCGAGGTAGGCTCTCCACCGACGTATCGCCCAGCGGGGGATCGAGGCGTCCGAGCAAGTCTAGGAGCACGAGTTGGTTGTGCCCGGCAAGGTTGTGATTCAACTGGCCCGTCTTGAGACCCAAGACGGAGTTCGCCACGTCGTTGTGGCAGCGCATGCAGTCAAGGCGCGACGGATAGCTCCAGGTCTGGTTGATCGTGCCCGTCTGCGTCGCGACCGTCAGCACTTCCTGCTCTGCATCGACCAAGAGATCCGCATCCGAATGGTCGGGACGCCAGCGATACGTCACGCCATACCAGCCGTCCGTGCCGTGCACGAGGAAGCGCGTTTCCAGTCGACGCGTCGGTCCGCCGACGATCGTCTCGTCGAGCCCCTTTTGAAAGTGCTTCACCAGCACCGTTCCGATCGGGAACTCCCACGCGTCGACGTCGTTGCGCGAGATCCTTTCGCCGGGCGAATCCACGACACCGTCCGACGGGATGCACATCCAACGCAACTTGCCCGCCCCGTCCGACCAGAGCGGCGCCTTCAGGCTGTACGCCAGCGCGCCGGGGTGCGGCACGAGCGTGCTCATGTTGGTGAAGAAGCCCGTTTGGGAGAGCAGCGCGGGCGGCTCCGCGCCCTCGGCTCCGGAGCGCACGAGTTGGACGATCTGGCCGTAGTCCGACAAACCGCCGTTGGTGCGCGTCGCTAACACGCGGCCGTCCAGCATGTGCGCGAAGGACGTCAGCCCACCCAAGTAGCCAGCCGGCAGCATCCCGAGCAGCTCGACGTTCGGCGAGCCACTGGGTGGCGCAGGGTCGAGCGCCCAGAAGCGACCGGTCAAGAAGTCGTAGAACAGCACGCGACCGAACAGCTCCGGGAACAGCGAGCCGCGGTACATCCCGCTCAGGATGATCGCTTGCCCCTGGGAGTGGTCGTACTCCCAGTCCGGTCCCCGCTCGTAGCCAATGACGTTTCCCGGTCGCCCGAGCAGTCCCGGCAGCGTGCCTTCACCGAACGCCCATTGATAGTTGGCACCACGCTCGAGCCGATTGACCTCCTCGCGCGAGACCTCACCGACATCGCCGACCCAGAACGACCCGGTGTCCGGGTCGAGTTGCATCGTGTAGGGATGCCGGAAGCCGAGGCTGTAGAACTCCTCGAGAACGCTGCCGCCGGGGTCCAACCACGGGTTGTCGTTGGGGATGCCGTAGCCCTGGGAGAAGGAACTCGGCCAGCCCGAGGGTGGTGGCGTGTCGACGCAGCGAGGCTGGCGCCGAATGGGATGACTCTTCGTCGGGTCCTGATCGACGTCGATGCGCAGCACGCCGGAGAACATGCCGAGGTCGATCCGCTGCGTGCTGAAGACGCGCGAATACGCGTTGCCCTCGTCACCCAGCGGAACGTAGAGGAACCCGTCGGTCCCGAAGCCGATGTCGCCGCCCACATGGACTTGCTCGCGATCGTATTGCTGGATCAAGACCTCTTCGCTGGCGGGGTCGACGACGGACCAGCCGTCGGGCACGGTGAAGCGCGAGAGGCGTTGATACCCCGGAGAGCTGAACGATGCGGGCCCCGGCGTCGGTGCCCAGCGGTACCACACGAACACGTGACCTCGAAACGGCGAGCCCGCCTGACCGAATCGGGGATGGAACGCGAAACCCGAGATGCCGCCTTCATTGCTGACGGGGTACTGCGCCTCCACGTGAAGGAACAGTGCCTTGTTCGTCGCGTTCACGTCATCGTTCACGAGCCATAGATCGCCGTCCTTCGACGCGACGATCAGTTGGTTCCCGTTGGGATGCGGATCGACGCGCAACGGCTCGCGGAAGCGCAAAGACGGCAACGCGTCGCTGACCGACCAACTCGCGTTCGGAACCGAGCCCGGTCGGCTGGACGGAAACGCCCCGTCGAGGAAGGGCCCCATCACCTGGGCGCTTGCAAGCGGTGCAACGAGAACGACGAAGGTGATGCAAAACTGCGTTCGAAACATGTCGGTCGAGGCTCTCGGCGACGGGTCGTGGGATGGGTTCGTCCCCGGGGGGTTCCGACCGAACCCTTTGCAAGTCCGCCTCCCGCCCGCTCCTGACAAGAGCGCGACTTCGTGAGACTTCGCCGCTACGTGCGCCTCGGGCCTTGGCGGCCGCGCGCTCGTGCCCCATCCTCTTGGCAAGGACTGCCCCCCCTCCCATGCCCAAAGCCAAACCCCTACCCGAACGTCCGATCACGGCCCCCCGCCCCACGCGCACGGAAGCGGAGGCCGCCGTTCGCACCCTGCTCGCCTGGTCGGGCGATGATCCTGACCGCGAGGGCCTGCGGGAAACCCCCGCCCGCGTCGTGCGCGCCTACGAGGAGTTCTTCTGCGGGTACACGCAGGACCCGCGCGCCGTGCTCGAGACCACTTTCGAGGAGAGCGAAGGCTACGACGAAATGGTCACGTTGCGCGGCATTCCGCTGGAGTCGCACTGCGAGCACCACTTGGTCGCCATCAAAGGCCTGGCCCACATCGCGTACCTGCCCGACCGGCGTATCGTCGGCATCAGCAAGCTGGCGCGCGTGATGGAGATCTTTTCCAGGCGTCTGCAGATCCAGGAGAAGCTGACCGTGCAGATCGCGAGCACGATCCACGAGGTGCTGCAGCCGAAGGGCGTGGCGGTCGTGATCGAGGCCGAGCACGAGTGCATGACGACGCGCGGCGTCCACAAGCCCGGCACGATGACCGTCACCAGTCACATGCTGGGCGGGTTCCGTGACAACGAATCGACCCGCGCGGAGTTCCTGGCGATGATCCGCCCGAGCTGAGCGGCACGAAGAACGGGCAAGCTCCGTTCCGGAGTTCCCGACGCGCCGCTATTCCTTGCGCAATTCGCCGCCCAACTCCGCGGCGCCGGTTTCGAGCCGCTTCAGGAACTTCGCTCCGTCCTTGTCGACGAGCGTGCGGTCGTTCGCGCCCAGTTCGACGTGGAAGGCCATCGATTTACGGCCTGGGCCGAGCGAGCCGCCGCGGAACAGGTCGAACAGGGTCACGCTCCGCACGAGCCGCTTGCCTGCGGTCCGGATCGCCGCTTCGACGTCCCGGCAGGCCACGTGTTCGGGCACGGCGAGGGCCACGTCCACCTTGACGCTCGGGAAGCGCGGGGCCGCGGCGTAGCGCGTCGTGTGGCGTTCGCTGGTCAAGCAGGCATCGATCGAGATGGTCGCGCAGGCCACGTCACTGGCCAGTTCGCCCTCGAGACCCAGCCGCTTGGCGAGCCGGGGATCGAGCGTGCCGAGACGTGCCAAAGGATCGGGTTCGCCGGGGCATTCGGCCCAGCGCCGGGGGTGTGCCCACGCCGGGGCCGCGTCGGGCGCGCCCTTGGACCAGCCTGCGAAGCGGATGCCGATCGCCGCCAGCGCGTCGCGCACGACGCCGTCCAACTCGGACTCGATCGTCGCGTCGAAGGGCTCGGGTTCGCTGCTCCTCCGGCGAGCCCAGACGAGCGCGAGCTGGTGCACCTCGCGCGGCTCGCCGCGGTCGTTCGTGTCCTCGGGCCGATAGCCCTTGCCGATCTCGAACAGCCGCACGTCGGTGAGCCGACGCCGGTTGGGCTCGAGCACGCCGACGAGGCTCGGCAGCACGTCCCGTCGGATACGCGACGTGCCCTCGACCACCGGGTTCACGACGGCAACATGGGGCGCAACATGGGGTCCGTCGTGGGATCCGTCCAGGAGACCTAGCGTCGCCAGCAAGTCGTCGCTCTGGAAGGTGTGCGTCATCGCTTCGAAGAAGCGCGCTCCGCCCGCCAAGCGGTCGGTCAACGTACGCACGATGCTGCGGCGCTCGTCGCGGCGCGGCGGTTCGAGCGCGACGACGAGCGCGGCTTCGGGCAGTTCGTCGTATCCGTGGATGCGCCCGACCTCCTCGATCAAGTCCTCTTCGATGCCGATGTCCTTGGTCGCGCGCGCGGACGGCACGGCGACGTCCCAGTGATCGCCGACACGCGTCGGGCGCAAGCCCAGCCGCGTGAGCGTGCGCTCGATCTCGGCGTCGTCGATCGCTTTCCCGAGCACCGCACGGACGCGCGCAGGGCGCAGCCTCACCGTGCAGGCGGGATCCGTCCAGGTGCCCGCATCGCCGGGCGGTGCGGGCAAGACGAGGCCCGGCTGCAGCTCTTTCAAGAGGCGCACCATGTGCCAGGCCGCGCGCTCGGGCAGCGTCGGGTCGAGGTACTTCTCGAAGCGCGTCGATGCGTCGGTGCGCAGCCCGAGTCGCTGCGCCGTTCGGCGCACCGTCGTCGGGTGGAACGAGGCGACCTCGAGCAAGAGCTCGCTCGTGTCGTCGCCGACCTTCGAGGCGAGGCCGCCCATGACGCCCGCGATCGCGACCGGCTGGTCGCCGGACGTGATCAGCATGTCGTCGGCGTCGAGCCGGCGCTCGACGCCGTCGAGCGACTGCATCGTTTCGCCTGCGCGGGCGTTGCGCACGACGATGCCTTCGGGCGCGAGTCGACGGCGGTCGAACAGGTGATTCGGTTGCGCGATGTCGAGCATCACGAAGTTCGAGATGTCGACCAACAGGTCGAGCGGTCGCTGACCGACCGCCAGGAGCAAGTGCCGCAGCCACTCGGGCGAGCGGCCGTTCGCGAGGCCGTCGATCGGCAGCGCGAAGTAGCGCGGACACGAACCCGATTCCACGCGCACGGGATACGCTGCTCCAGCGCCCGTCGGCAGCGCGCTCGAGTCCAAGGGCCGAAGTTCCCGTCCGTGGATCGCAGCGAGTTCGCCGGCGATGCCGCGATGGCCCCAGAGGTCGGGGCGATGCGTCAGCGACTTGTTGTCGATCTCGATCACCCAATCGCGCAAACCGAGCGCGTCGGCGACCGACGCACCGAGGTCCGGCGCTCCGGGGAGTTCCCAGATGCCGTCGTGCTCGTCGCCGAGGCCCAACTCGCGCTCGGAGCAGATCATGCCGCGCGATTCGACGCCCCGAATCTTGGCCTTCCCGAGCTTCAGTCCGCCGGGCAGCACGGTTCCGACGCGTGCTACCGCGACGCGCAGCCCAGCGCGCACGTTGGGCGCGCCGCACACGATTTGGAGCGCGTCCCCATCCCCGATGTCGACGCGGCAGACGCTCAAGCTGTCGGCGTCGGCGTGCGGTTCGCGCTCGACCACCTGACCGACGACGACGTCGGCCAGCGCGGGGGCGAAGGGCGTGAGGCCCTCGACCTCGGCCGTGTGAATCGTGAGCGAGCGCGCGACCTCCTCGGGCGAGAGCCCGTCGAGGTCCACGTGACGCCCGAGCCAGCGGTACGAAATCAGCATGAGAACTGCTGCAGGAAGCGGGCGTCGCCGGCCATCAGGTGGCGGATGTCGTCGATGCCGAAGCGCAGCATCACGAGCCGGGAGAGTCCCAGCCCGAACGCGAAGCCCGTGTACTTCTCGGGATCGACTCCGCCGTAGCGCAGGACGACCGGGTGCACCATGCCGCAGGGACACAGCTCGATCCAGGTGGACTGCTTGCACACGCTGCAGCCCGCGTCGCAGAAGGGGCAGCGGACGTCCAGCTCGAAGCCCGGCTCGACGAAGGGGAAGTATCCCGGTCGCATGCGCACCTCGAGGTCCTTCTGAAAGACTTCGCGCAGGAAGGTCTTCATCGTGCCGATCAAGTGCCCGACCGTGACGCCCTCGCCGACGACCAGGCCCTCCATCTGGTGGAAGGTGTGTTCGTGGCTCGCGTCCACCGTTTCGTTGCGGAAGCAGCGACCGGGGACGATGGCACGAAACGGCGGATCGAGCGTCTCGAGCGCACGGATCTGGACCGGCGACGTGTGCGTGCGAAGCAGCAACCGGTTGTCACGGTCGCACCAGAACGTGTCGTACATCTCCCGCGCCGGATGGTCGGCGGGGATGTTCAGCGCCTGGAAGTTGTAGTAGTCGAGCTCGACCTCGGGACCGTCGAGGATCGCGTAGCCCATGGACGTGAAGATGTCCTCGAGCTCGCGCGTCACGCGCGTCACCGGATGGATCGCGCCGCGCCGCACGGGCGCCGGCGGGAGCGTCGGATCGAAGTCGTCGCGCTCCAGTTCGGCTTCCAAGGCCGCCGCCTCCAGCGCCTCGAAGCGGGCCGCGAGGACAGCCTCGACGGTGCGCTTGACGCGGTTCGCGCCCTGCCCGAAGGCCTTGCGTTCCTCGGGCGCCAGCGTCGGGATGCGCTTCAGGAGCGCCGCGATTTCGCCGCCCTTGTCCAGGTACGCGCGCTCGAGGGCGCGCAACGCTTCCGCGTCGCGCGCCCCTTCGATCGCCTGGACGGCGCGGCGCTCGAGCACTTCGAGCTCGTCCGGCTCGCTCACCGCCACGCAATCAGGACCGGACGGCGCGCGCCTCGTCGACGAGCACGTCGAACGCGGCGGGGTCGTGGATCGCCAGCTCCGAGAGCTGCTTGCGGTTCAGCGTGATGCCTGCGCTGGCGAGCCCGTGGATGAACTGCGAGTAGGAGATTCCGCGCATGCGGGCCGCGGCGTTGATGCGCACGATCCACAGACGCCGGAACTGGCGCTTGCGGGTACGGCGGTCGCGGTAGGCGTAGGCCCACGCGCGCGCTACCGACTCGGTGACGGTACGCCAGAGCTTCGAGCGACCGCCGCGGAAGCCGCGAGCGCGCTTGAAGTAGCGGACCTTCTTCTGACGACGGGGAGCTCCGTAGGTGACACGTACCATGGATCAGGCCCCCATCATCTTGCGGATCAGACGGGCCCAGGTTCCATCGAGCACGATGGAACGGCGCAACTCGCGCTTCTGCTTCCCGTTGTGGATGGCGTGCATGTGGCCACGACCGGGCTTCGAGCACTTCACCTTGCCCGACTTGGTCACGCGGAAGCGGCCCTTGACGGACCCCTTCGATTTCATCTTCGGCATGTCGTTCGTTCTTCGATGGGTACCCCGCTCGCAGAAGACCGACGGGTCGACGCTTGCAGGAGACGAAAATTGGGCGGGCAATCTACCAAGCCGCCACCGGCGCCGCGTACCCGAATTTGGGGGAAGCGACGAATCCGGGGCGGATCGGTCGGAAACGCGCCGCGTCGGCTACTTGCGAGCCAACAGCATCGTCATCCGGGGGCCGGCCATCTTGGGCTGCGCTTCCACCTTGGAGATGTCGCCCAGCGTCTCGGAAACCATCCGCATCACGTTGTAGCCCATCTCGGGATGCGCGCGCTGGCGACCCTTGAATATGCAGACCACCTGGACCTTGTGCCCCTCCTCGAGGAACTTGCGCCCTTGCACGAGGCGGTACTCGAGGTCGTGCTTGTCGATGGCCGGCCGCACGCGCAGCTCCTTCAACGTCGAGTGCGCCTTGGTCTGCTTGCCGCCGCGCTCCTTCTTCTTCTGCGCGTACTTGAACTTGCCGTAGTCCAGGATGCGACAGACGGGCGGATCGGCGTTCGGCGAGACCTCGACCAAATCGAGGCCCGCCTCGTCCGCCTTGCGGCGGGCGTCATCCGCGTTGACCACCCCTTCCTGTTCGCCGTCGGCGCCGATCAGGCGCACGTTGGGGACACGGATCTGGCGGTTGATGCGGTACTTGGTCTGCTCCTTCGGAGCCGGGCGGGATCGTTTTCTCAAGAAGGGTGGGGTTGGGGTGCGAGGACGGGGAAGCAGCGACGCTCCCCTCGGGTGGTCATCGTAGGCGGAGAACCGCGTTCTGCGCTAGCGCTTGGCTCAGGCGGACTCGTCGGCGCCGCGCAGCCGCTCGAGCGCGTCGGGCGCGAGCTGCACGTGAACGTCGCGGAGCTGCTGGGAGGTGACGGGGGCGGGGGCTCCGCACATCAAATCGGCCGCCGTGGCTGTCTTGGGGAACGCGATCACGTCTCGAATGTTGTCGAGGCCGGCTGTCAGCGCTGCGATCCGGTCGAGCCCGAGGGCGAAGCCACCGTGCGGCGGCGCTCCATAGCGCAGGGCCTCCAACAGGAAACCGAACTTCGCCTCCTGCTCCTCGGGACCGATTCCCAAGAGGTCGAAGACGCGCCTCTGTACGTCGGTGCGATGGATCCGGATCGAACCGGATCCCATTTCCCAGCCGTTGAGCACCAGGTCGTAGGCGCGCGACGCCAGGGTCGCGTGGTCGGCCTCGGCGAGGTCCCACGAGGCCGGCGCGGTGAACGGGTGGTGCGAGCTGACGTAGCGTCCGGACTCCTCGTCGTACTCGAACATCGGAAAGGCGGTGATCCAGAGGAAGTTCCAGCCGGTGCGCGGCACCTCGCGCAGTTTCGCCAGGTGGAGGCGCAGCTCACCCAGCGCGCGCCGCGCGACCGGAACGGTGTCCGCCACGAACAGCGCCAGATCGCCCTCTCGCATGCCGAGCGCCGCGCGCAACGCGTCGCCCGCCGCGCCCTCGGTGAAGCGCGCCAGCGGTCCGGCGCCGCCCTCGGCCGTCCACTTCCACCAGGCGAGCCCCTTCGCACCGAACGGCCGCACGAACTCGGCCAAGCCGTCGACGACCTTGCGCGACAGGTCGGCCCCGCCAGCGACGACGAGCGCGCGCACGGTGTCGCCCCGCTCGATGGTTCCGCGGAAGACTTGGAAGTCCGAGTCGCCCGCCCACGCGTCGACGTTCTGGATCTCCATCCCGAAGCGCGTGTCGGGCTTGTCGGTCCCGAAGCGCTCCATCGCTTCCAACCACGTCAGGCGCGGGAACTGCGCCGGGAGCTCCACGCCCATGACGTCGTGGAACACCTGGACGAGCACGCGCTCCCAGACGGCGAAGACGTCCTCCTCCTCGACGAAGGACATCTCCATGTCGAGCTGCGTGAAGTCCGGCTGCCGATCGGCGCGCAGGTCCTCGTCGCGGAAGCAACGGGCGACCTGGTAGTACTTGTCGAAGCCCGAGCACATCAGGATCTGCTTGAAGATCTGCGGCGACTGCGGGAGCGCGTAGAACGAGCCCGGGTGGACGCGCGACGGCACCAGGTAATCGCGCGCGCCCTCGGGCGTCGCCTTGGTCAGGATCGGGGTCTCGATGTCGAGGAAGCCCTCCCCATCGAAGCCGCGGCGGATGGCCGAGATCAGCTTCGCGCGGTGCGCGATCGAGCGCTGCATCGGCGCGCGCCGCAGGTCCAAGAACCGATAGCGCAGCCGCGTCTCCACGGACGGCACGTCGACGGCGGCCACCTCCATCGGCGGCGTCTCGGCCTTGGAGAGGATCTCGAGCTTGGTCACCTCGATCTCGATCTCGCCCGTCGGCAGCTCGGGGTTCTTGGCGGTGCGCTCGCGGACGGTGCCCTCGACCATCACGACGTCCTCGGCCGACAGCCGGACGGCGTCCGTCAGGGACTCCTCCAGCACGAGCTGCGTCAGCCCGTAGCGATCGCGCAGATCGACGAAGTAGATCCCCCCGAGGTCACGCCGGACGTGCACCCAACCGTTGAGCCGCACGAACTGCCCCACGGCACCGAGGTCGAGCTCACCGCACGTGTGCGTGCGGCGCCACTCCGGGCCACTCATCGGTGGGCCACTCATCGGTGGGCCACTCATCGGTACGTGCTCAGGCGCAAGCGGGTCTTCGCACGCCGGAGACTCAGCTCGGCGCGCAAGAGATCGAACTGCGGCGCGCCGATCTTGCGCGCCTCGTCCAAGCGCTGTCGCGCGCGCTCCTCGGCCTTCCGGGCGCGCTCCTCGTCGATCTCCTCGGGCCGTTCGCCGGCTTCCGAGACGACGCGCACCGTATCGTTGCGCACTTCGGCGAAACCGCCGGAGACGAAGATCGCCTGATCCTTGCCATCGACCGCGTAGTGCAACATCCCGATGTCGAGGGCGGCCACCATCGGCGCGTGACGCGGCAGAATGCCGATCAAGCCGTCGACGCCGGGAATCTTGACCGACGAAACGACCGTGTCGAGCACGATGCGCTCGGGCGTAATGATGCGAAGCGTGAGTCCGTCGGCCATCGTGATCAAGCCTTCGACTTCTCTTCGTAACGCGCGCGCGCTTCGTCCACCGAGCCCACGTACATGAACGCGCTCTCCGGCAGGTCGTCGTGGTCGCCCGCGAGGATCTCCTTGAACGAGCGCACGGTGTCCTCGAGCGACACGAACACGCCCGGCGTGCCGGTGAACTGTTCGGCCACGAAGAAGGGCTGCGAGAGGAAGCGCTGGACGCGGCGTGCGCGGTGAACGGTTTGCTTGTCCTCCTCGGCCAGTTCCTCCGCACCCAGGATCGCGATGATGTCGCGCAGGTCGGCGTAGCGCTGGAGCACGCGTTGCACCTCGCGGGCGACGCCGTAGTGCTCCTCGCCTACGACCTGGGGGTCGAGCATCCGCGAGGTCGACTTCAAGGGGTCGACCGCCGGGTAGATGCCCAGCTCCGAGATCGAGCGCTCGAGGATGATCGTCGAGTCGAGGTGCGCGAACGTGGCCACCGGCGCAGGGTCGGTGATGTCGTCGGCCGGCACGTAGACGGCCTGCATCGAGGTCACCGAACCTTTCTTGGTCGAGGTGATGCGCTCCTGCAGGGCGCCCATCTCCGACGCCATCGTCGGTTGGTACCCCACAGCGGACGGCATCCGGCCGAGCAGCGCCGACACCTCGGAACCCGCCTGCACGAAGCGGAAGATGTTGTCGACGAACAACAGCACGTCCTGCCCCTTCACGTCGCGGAAGTACTCGGCCATCGTCAGGCCCGAGAGCGCCACGCGCAGACGCGAGCCGGGGGGCTCGTTCATCTGGCCGAAGACGAGCACGGCGTTGTCGATGACGCTGGACACCGTGCCGTCGGGCGTCGTGTACGTCGCGTCGGTCATCTCCAGCCAGAGATCGTTGCCCTCACGCGTGCGCTCGCCGACGCCGCAGAAGACGGAGAAGCCACCCTTCTCGACCGCGGTGATGCGGATCAGCTCCTGGATGAGGACCGTCTTGCCGACGCCCGCTCCGCCGAACAGGCCGATCTTGCCGCCCTTCGCGAAGGGACACAGGAGGTCGACGACCTTGAGTCCGGTCTCGAACACGTCGGCGACGGCTTCCTGCTCCTCGAAGGTCGGCGCCGGCCGGTGGATCGGCATCGTCTCGCCCTTCTCGAACGGACCCCGCGCGACGACGTCGAGCGCCTCGCCCAGGAGATTGAAGATGCGGCCCTTGATGCGGTCGCCCACCGGCACGCTGATCGGCGCGCCCGTGTCGTGGACGGGCAAACCGCGGCGGAAGCCGTCGGTCGACGCCATCGCCACGCAGCGCACGACGTCGTTGCCGAGGTGCTGGGCGACTTCGAGCGTCAGGACCGCTCCGGCGACGTTCGGGTCGTCGATGGTCAGCGAGTTGAAGATCGCCGGAAGGCTGCCGGAGGGAAAGCGAACGTCGACGACGGGGCCGAAGATCTGGGAGATTTGTCCCTGGGCAGTTTGGGTCGCGGAGGTCATGGGGCTGTTGGGGATGGTTGACCGGGTCACTACTTGATCGCCTCGGCGCCGCCGACGATGTCGAGCAGCTCCGTGGTGATGCCTTCCTGGCGCTTCCGGTTGTAGATGGTCTTGAGCTCTTGCTGCATCTCGCCCGCCGCGTCCGTCGCATTCTTCATGGACATCCGCCGGCTGGCGTACTCGGAGGTGATCGCCTCCATCAGCGCGTTGTAGATGCGCGTTTCGAGGTACCGCGGGACGAGCGAATCGAAGATCGTCTCGGCGTCGGGCTCGAGGATCATGTCGGCGCTCTCGCGCTTCGCCGTCTCGGCGTCGACGGCGCTCTTCTCCGCCAGCGCCTCGGCTTCGATGGGCAGGAAGTCGATCCAGCGCGGAACGAACTTGGCCATCGATTCGAACGCCGTGTAGAGGACGCGCACCGAGTCGTACTCGCCCGAGAGGAACGCCGTGACCAGAGCCTTCGAGGTCGAGGCGGCGCCGCGATAGTCGATCAGCTCGAGCGGCGGTTCGACGAAGTAGCGCTCGACGGTACGCTCGCGGGCACGCAGGTACGAGTAGCCCTTCTTGCCGTAGACGAAGTAGTCGACGTCGTCCGCGGCCTCGCCGCGGTCGCGCCGCCAACCTTCGAGGACGCGCAAGAGGTTCGAGTTGTAGGCACCACACAGGCCGCGATCCGAGGTCACCAGGAGGACGGCCGTCTTCGAGCCGGCGCCACGTTGGAACAAGGGGCGTTCCTCGACGCGGTCACCGAGCACCTTCGCCAGGTGCGCGACCAACTGCGTGATCTCCTCGGCGTACGGCCGCGACGCGACGGCGCGATGCTGGAAGCGCCGCAGCTTCGTCGTTGCGACCATCTCCATGGCGCGCGTGATCTGCTTGATGTTGCCCACGGACTTGATCCGTGCGCGCAGTTCGCGAATGCCGGCCATGACTAGGCCCCGACGCCCATCTGGGCCTTGGTCGCGGCGATCACTTGGTCCATGGTCGCCTTGGCTTCGTCGCTGACCTTCTTGGTGTCCGTGATGCTCCGGGCCACCTCGGGGTGCGTGTCGGCCATGGCCTGCAGGTAGAGCTTCTCGAACTCGGCCACCCGGCTCGCGGGGACTTCGTCGATGCCGCCCGAAGTGCCCGCGTGAATGATCATCACCTGGTCCTCGACGGCCATCGGCTGGTACTGCGGCTGCTTCAGGATCTCGACCAGGCGCTCGCCGCGGCGCAGCGTCGCCTGCGTCGCCTTGTCGAGGTCGGAGCCGAACTGTGCGAAGGCCTGCAGGTCGCGGTACTGCGCGAGGTTCAGGCGCAGACCACCGGCGATCTTCTTCATCCCGGGAATCTGCGCGGCACCACCGACGCGCGAGACCGAGATGCCGGCGTTGACCGCGGGGCGTTGGCCCGCGTTGAACAGCGTCGACTCGAGGAAGATCTGCCCGTCCGTGATCGAGATCACGTTGGTCGGGATGTACGCCGAAACGTCGTTCTCCTGCGTCTCGACGACCGGCAGCGCCGTCAGCGAGCCGCCGCCCTTCTTGTAGCGCGGGTTGATCTCGGGTGCGTTGTCGGCCAAGCGCGCAGCGCGTTCGAGCAAGCGGCTGTGCAGGTTGAAGACGTCGCCGGGGAAGGCCTCACGACCCGGCGGGCGGCGCAAGAGGAGCATGACCTGCCGATACGCGAGCGCCTGCTTGTAGAGGTCGTCGTACATGATGACGACGTCGCGGCCTTCGTCGCGGAAGCGCTCGCCCATCGTGCAGCCGGCGTAGGCCGCCAGGTACTGCCGCGAGGCCTCGTCGATGGCCGGCGCCGAGACGACGATCGTGTACGCCATCGCGCCGTGCGACTCGAGCCGCTTGACCAGGTCGACCACCGTCGACTGCTTCTGGCCCATGGCGACGTAGATGCAGAGCACCTGGTTCGGGTTCTCGGGGTCGCCCCCACCGGTCCGCTTCTGGTTCAAAATCGTGTCGATCAAGAGCGCCGACTTGCCGGTCTGGCGGTCACCGATGATCAGCTCGCGCTGACCGCGGCCGATCGGGATCATGGCGTCGATGGCCTTGATGCCGGTCTGCAGCGGCGTGTCCACCGGCTGGCGCTCCACGACCGAGGGTGCGGGCTGCTCGATCGGGCGCAGGTCGCTCTCGGAGACGCCCAGCGGTCCGCGACCGTCGACCGGATCGCCGAGCGCGTTGACCACGCGGCCGAGCAACTGCATGCCGGTCGGCACGGAGATGATGCGCCCGGTCGTCTTGACCTGGTCGCCCTCCTTGACCTTCATCGCGTCGCCGAGGAGCACGCAGCCGACGTTGTCCTCCTCGAGGTTCAGGGCGACGCCGCGGACGCCGCCGGAGAACTCGAGGAGTTCGTTCATCATGCAGTCGTCGAGCCCCCACACGCGGGCGACGCCGTCGCCGACCGTCAGCACGGTGCCGACCGATTGCATCTGTGAGTCGCCACCGTAGTTGGCGATCTCCTTCTCGAGGATCGAGGTGACTTCTGCGGGTCGAAGGTCCATCGTCGTGTGTGAGTCGTGCGGCCCGCTGTCGGGGCCGGGGGGAGGTCGGTCGGTGTGTGTTGGCGAGAAGCGTGCTGGCGCGTGTCCCTTGCGAGACGTCCTGGGGTGAGCCGGTGCTCGTGGCCGGCGTCAGTCGCTGGCGGCGGAAGCAGCGCCCAGGGGAGCTGCCAGTAGGCGCTTGCGCAGCGCCTCGAGACGGCCCGCGAGGGACACGTCGATCATGCGGCTTTCGACGATGACCCGGGCGCCACCGACGAGGGAAGGATCGATCTCGGCGGACAGCCGAATGGTCTTGCCCAGCCGTTCACCGATGGCCCGTTCGATCGAGCGCACGGCGCTCTCGTCCAACGGCCGGGCGGATTCGATCACGCCTTCGGCCGCGTTACGCGCCTCGAGCATCCGGACGTGGAAGGCCTCACCCAGGTGAGCGAGCACCTCCTCGCGCCGTTTGTCGAAGCACAGGTTGACGAACTTGCGCGTCAGCTCGTGCATGCCCTGGAGAGCGGGCTCGAGCTTCGTGCGGCGCACCTCGATCGAGAGGCGCGCATCGAGGAAGAACGTGCGCACGTTCTCGTTGTCGAACTCGGCGCGAAGCCGCTCCACGTCGGAGTGCACCTCGTCGAGCACACCGTGCTTGGTCGCAAGACCAAACAAGGCTTCGGCGTAGCGAATGGTGACGGCGTCGAGCATGGGCTGGGGTCGGGAAGAGCCGGGTCAGGCGATGGGTTGGGAGCCGGCGACGACGCTCTCCGCCAGGCGGCGATCGTCCTCGCTGGTCACCTCGCGGCCGAGCACCTGGCTGGCGGCGGCGAGCGACAGCTCGACGACCTCGGCGCGAATGGCCGAGAGCGCCTTGTCCTGCTCCGCCTGGATGGCCTTCTTGGCGTTCTCCACCATGGCGGTGGCTTCTTCCTTGGCGTCGCCGATGATCTCTTGCTCGCGCACCTCGGCGCGCTCACGCGCACCGGCCAGGAGCTTCTGGGCTTCGGCGTGAGCTTCGCCCAGAGCGACCTCGACCTGGGCGCGCGCCCGCTCGGCGTCGGCGCTGGCCTTCTCGGCCGCGGCGATCGCACGGGCTTGGTGGTCATCGCGCTCCTGGAGCGCGCGGGTCACCGGCCCGAAGACCAGCTTCCACATGAACGGGACGGCGAGGGCGAAGATCAGGAGCGTCCAGATCAGGTTGCCCGAGCCGGCCGGATCGAAGAAGTCCAAGCCGCCATCGCCGCTTTCAGCGGTGAGGACCAGTAGCTGGAACATGTCGGAGTGCGTGGTCGAAGGGACTGCGTCGAAGGGAAGAGCGACGGGAGGAGAAGAGCGTCGAAGAGCGAAACGGGGCGAATCCGCGCTCTCCGCCGGCCCGGGGGCCGGCGGAGAGGGAACCGTCCCGGGCGCGTTAGGCGATCGCGATCAAGAGCGTGACCACGACGGCGAAGAGGGCGACACCCTCGATGAGCGCCGCGAGGATGATCGAGCCACCGCGAATGTCGCCGGCCGCTTCCGGCTGACGCGCGATGCCGTCGTTGGCGGCCGCGCCGATGCGGCCGATGCCGAGGCCTGCACCGAAGGCGACCAGGCCGGCGCCGATCGCGGCTCCGGTCTTGCTCAGATCCATCGCAGCCTGGACACCATCTTGGACGGGAACGTTCATTGCGTCTTGAAAGTAGAGAGAGAGGGGGAAGGGTCGCGACCCTAGTGGGACGGTCGACGCGGAGTTGGAACCGGGCTTCCGAAGCGGAACGAACGTCCCGGAGGGACGACCCGGTAGGAACCCCACCGAGCGCAGCGCTCGAAAGGGTGAATGGAGAGGCTCAGTGCTCGGGATGAACGGCGGTGTGCACGAACAGGATCGAGAGCTGGGTGAAGATGTAGGCCTGCAGCATCGCCACGAAGCCTTCGATGATCATGATGAAGACCGCGAAGCCGACCGACAGCGGGGACGTGCCCCAGCCGCCCGCCGCGCCGTACCGCTGGGCGAAGAAGAACATCAGGCCCATGAAGCTGAGCACGACCATGTGCCCGCCGGAGAGGTTCGCGAAGAGACGAATCATCAACGCGAACGGCTTCACGATCAGGCCGACGACCTCGACGATGAACATCAGGGGCCAGAGCGGCGCGGGCACGTGCGGGACGAGGTTCTTCCAGAACGCCACCGGGCCCTGCGCGTACATGCCACAGCCGATCATCGCCAGGAGGGTCGTCAGCGCCAGCGCGGCCGTCACGTAGATGCTGGCCGTCGCGGTCGCGGCTCCGGGCACGAGGCCCAGGAGGTTCATGAAGAAGATGAAGAAGAAGATCGAGAGGAAGTACGGCAGGTACCTGTCCCCGAGCTTGCGGCCCATCACCGAGACGACCATCTCCTCGCGAATCCACATCACGAAGCCCGCGCCGAGCCGCGAGATGCGATCGCCCGTCCCGCGCTTCAAGTAGTTCGGCACGCCGGCGAACGCGATCAACGTGATCAGGACCGCCGCCAACTGGAACAGTTGCAGGTTGAAGAAGGCCAGCTCGGGACCGTGAGCCGTCGCCAGCGACTCGTGCCCCAACTCGTCGACGTGCAGCGCCGGCGCGCGCCAGTCGAAGAACGACAGGGCCGCCGGCAGCGGAACGGCGAGCAGCGGCTCGAGTTCGTCGTGCGGCGCGTGGTTGTCCACGACCAGCGGCGCCGGGATCAAGTGCATGTACAGCGTCTTGAACGGGCTCTCGTCGTGGTGGTGCACGCTGAACGAGAAGCTCGCGTAGCACGCGGCGACAATGACGACGAGGATCAGAAGGATCCGCATGGAGCTTGCTGGGGGAATCGTCGGTCCGACGGAAGGGACTCCGACGGGTTGGACACCGACGGTTGGGAGCAGGATTCGCGGGAGACGGATCCGAGGGAGACGGGAGCCGCGTGGCCGAAGCGCGCTTCGTCGAAGGGACGCGGCGCCGGAGTCTCGGTTGCGGGAGCTGCGCTGGCCGGAGCTGCGCCGTCACCGGCTTCACGCTCCGCCGAGCCCGCCTCGGCGGAGGAGCCCGCGCGGGAGCGCCGCGAGATGCCGCGCATCGTCGCCGCGAGGTCCCAGGACCCGAAGGCGATCAGCAGCGCGGTGGACGCCGCGAAGGCGACGACGAACGCGCGCCAGTCGGCGCGCGCGGCCGCCGGCTCGAGATAGCGGAACGCCATCGCCCCGAGGAGCAGGACCGCGAGCTTGGCCAACATCGACACGCCCAGCGCCGTGAAGGCTTGCTTGGGTCGGTGCAAGAGTGCGTGGCGCTGGTACAGCACGCCCAGTCCCGTCATGCCGGCGCCCAGCAAGAACCCCGCGACGACGCCGTTCGCCATGCGTCCACCCAACTCCCACGCCACCAGAAGGGCGATGGGAGCTCCGATGAGCGCGGCGATCGACGTGCGAATCATGAGGGGGGGCGGGATGTCGGGCAGGCGGGTCCGTCGGACTTACCGCTGGGAGGGCGGCGGTCGCCGCGAGGAACGATCCTCGGGCGAAGCAGGGCCTTGCGAGGCAGGCGGGCGGGGGGCGAACTTGCGGACGAGCGAATAGAGCGCGAGGGGAAAGCCCGTGAACACACCGACGAGCAGCAACCAAGGGCTGGTGCCCAAGCGCTCGTCCAGCCACCAACCGAGGCCCGCGAAGAGCAGGATCGAGACGGCGAAGGTCAGACCTACGCCGGAGTAGCGGTAGAGCGAACTGGCGCTGTTCGCCACCCGCTCGGCGTCGTCATCCTTGGGCATCTCGGAATCAGCGTGTGGAAGCTGGGGGTCACGTGTGAAACGAAAGCGTTCCTCGCGTTGTCAGCGGGCGCGCGAACGGCCCGTGGGTCGGAGCCCTTGAGGGCGGGACTTGCTGTCCCGTCCCCAGGGAGGGCCGGTAGTGTGTTGAGGAGCGTTGGCTCCGTCAACCGCTGGGCGCGACCTTTTCCAAGGAAGCTCCCGCGAAACTTCTGGGCAGGTCGCGCGGGCGGCGCGGTGAATCCCGCGCGCCACTCCCGTCCCCCGCCGCTACACTCGCCGCCCTTCTCGCCGCCCGCGACCCGGTGTCGGGCCGGCACCCACCCCACGACCCCTTTTCGCTGCTTCACCCGTGGAACGCACTCTCGTCCTCGCCAAGCCCGACGCCGTCCAGCGCGGCCTCGTCGGCCAGATCCTCGCTCGTTTCGAGGCCAAGGGCCTCAAACTCGTCGGTCTGCGCCTCCGTCACCTGCCGCAAGCGCTCCTGGAGCAGCACTACTCCGAGCACGCCCAGCGTCCGTTCTTCCCGGCGCTGGTGAGCTTCATGGGCTCGGGCCCCGTCGCCTGCATCGCACTCGAGGGCCACAACGCCATCGAGACCGTGCGTGGGATGATGGGCGCCACCAACGCGGCGAAGGCCGCTCCGGGCACGATCCGTGGCGACCTGGGCCTCTCGTTCTCGAACAACCTGGTGCACGGCTCCGACGGCCCCGAGGCGGCGGCGAAGGAGCTGGCGTTGTTCTTCCCCGACGCCGAGGACGTCGTCGAATGGACGCCGATCAGCGACACCTGGGTGTACAGCGACGAGGAGCGCTAGGACCGCTGCCCACCGATCGCGATCCGGCACTCGCCGCGGCGCACCTCGCCGAGCTGCTCGACGAGGTGCGCCCGCTCTTGATCGGCGCCACGATCCGCGAGGTCGAGGGCTTGCCCCCCACCGACCTGCTCGTCGTGGCCGTGCCTGCGAACGACGAGCGCGTGCTGCGCCTGGTGCTCGCGGCGGATCCCGACCACGCTCGCGTGCACCTGGCGATCGGCCCCGTCGAGCGCCACAAGGGTCCCGTCGGCCCGTTCTTCCGCACGGTCGCCGAACGCCTCGAGGGCGCGCGCATCGAAGCGCTCGAGCTGATCGACGGCGATCGCATCGTGCGGCTCGACGTCGCGCGCGACGGTCGGCGCAGCGCGCTGATCGCCGAGTTGACGGGGCGCCACTCGAACTTGGTGCTGGGGGACGGGGCGCGCCGCCCGCGCGTGGAAGCGCTGCTGTCGACGCCCAAGCCGGGGTCGCGCGCGGCCGAGCGCCTGGTCGTCGGCGAACCCTACGAACGGCCGCCCGGGGCGCCCCCCGGCCACGCCACCCCGCCGCTCGCGGAGCTGTTGCCCGCTCCGCCGCCGAAGCGTGGCTTGGCAGAGCTGGCGCCGCTCAGTTGGCGCGTCGAAGCTTCGTTGGGCGCCGCCGCGCGCGCGCAGCGCACGGTCGACGTCCGCGCCGACCTGGCGCGCCGCCTCGCGCGCCGCCGGAAATCGACGGCGGCGCGCCTCGCGGGCCTCGTCGAGCAGGCCCGCATCGCCGAGCGCGTCGACCGCCTGCGCCAGGACGCCGAGCTCTTGAAGGCGGCGCTCGGCGACGTCCCGCGCGGCGCGCGCGAGATCACGCTCGTCGACTGGTTCGATCCCGAGCAGAGCGAGCGCACGGTCGAGCTGGATCCCAAGCGGTCGCCGCTCGAGAACCTCGAGCGCTTGTTCGCCCGCGCCAAGAAGCTCGAGCGCACGGCGCGCAACCTGCCCGCCGAGCAGGCTCTCGCCGAAGCCGAGCTGGCGGGCCTCGATGCGCTGCTCGAGCGCGTCGAGGCAGGCGACCCGGCCGCGCTCGAAGCCGAAGCCGTCGCGGCGGGCTGGATCAAGCCGCGCCAGGCCCAGAACGAGCGCGAGGCCGCGCACAAGAAGGCCGCGCCGCGCCTCCCCTATCACCGCTTCACCGGGCTCCGCGGCAGCGAGATTCGCGTGGGTAGGAGCGCCAAGGACAACGATCGCCTGACGACGCGCGAGGCGCGCGGCAACGACCTCTGGCTGCACACGGCCGACACGCCCGGAAGCCACGTCGTCCTGCGACTCGAGCGCGGCCGCGAGCCCGATGACGACGAGGTGCTGGACGCGGCGACCCTGGCGGTGCACTTCAGCCCGCTGGCGGGTGCCAAGCGCGCGCGCGTCCACGTCGCCTTCGTAAAACACGTCAAGAAGCCCAAGGGCGTGCCCCCCGGCACCGTGCATCTTTCCGGCGGCAAGATCCGCGAGGTCCGCGTCGAGCCCCGTCGCCTCGAGCGCCTGCTCGGCAGCCGCCACGCCGGCTCCGACGAAGGACGGTAGCCGTCCGCGGCGTGCCGGGTACGCTTCTCTGGGCCGTCCTCCACTCCCTGCGCCCCCCTCCGACCATGTTGAATTCACTCCGCCCCCTCGTCGCGCTCGCCGCGTTCCTGCCGCTCTCCCTCTCGATCTGCCTCGGCGGTTGCGCCTCGAACAAGACGGAGATCGACAAGGAACAGCAGCTCGACCTCTACGCGACCACGGCGCAGTACCTCTACGAGGACGGCAAGCTGGTCCGCGCCCAGGACCAGGCGGTCAAAGCGCTCGCGATCGATCCCGACAACATCCCGATGCGCCGCATGATCGGGTGGATTCGACTGCGCCTCGGCAAGAACCAGGACTTGATCATCGCCGAGCAATTCTTCCGCGAGTTGGTGCGCGACGGAGACGACGGCAACGCCGCGTTGCTGGGCCTGGCCACCGCGCACGAGCGCCTCGGCCTGGCCTATGACGAGAACTCGCGCGCGGAAGGGATTTCCGAGGACGAGCGCGAACGACGCCAAGCCGAAGCGCGCAAGCGCTGGCAGGAATCGCGCGAACTGTACGAACGTACGCTTTCGAAGGGCGAGGGCGACACGCGCGCGATGAACGGGCTGCAGCGCGTCACGGCGTTGCTCGGCGATCTGCCCGCCAGCTTGGCGTGGTCCGAACGCCTGCTACAGCGCGCGGAGCAGAACCTGGCCGCGTGGCGCCGCATGCTCGAGAACCAGGACCTCTCGACCACCGACGAGGACGTCATTCGGAGCAGCGAGACGGAGGCCATCACCCTGGCGGTCAACACGCACCTGTTCGCCGCGAGCCTCCTGAATCAACTCGGGCGCCCCAAGGATGCGATCGCGCACCTCGACGCCGTGCTCGCGCACGAGCCCGACATGGCCCAGGTCTACAGTCGCCGCGCGCAACTGCGCGCCGATCTCGGCGAGAAGGCCGCGGCGATTCGCGACATCGAGCGCTACATCCGGCTCTCGCCCCACGACCTCGATCATCCGGACATCCAGGCGGCGTTCGAGTTGCGCCGCGGGCTCGGCGGCTGATCGCGGTCAGTCCTGGTGCGGCGCCGGTGTCGGTGCCGGCGCGGGTAGGCGCGGCGGGCGCACGGGTTCCAACGGCCGGCGCGGCGTCCAGTCGCGGCGCAACCGCTCCCCCGTCGGGTCGTACCAGGTCAGCGTCACGCTGCGCTCCGGTCCGCGCGCCGACAACGCGTGCGTGATGTCCTCGGGCGCGTTCAGCGCATGCCCGTTGAGCTCGACCAAGAGGCTGCCCGCGCTGACGTGCAGGACGTGCGCGATCGTGCCTGGCACCGTCTCTTCGTTCATGACGCCCCGCCCAGCGGGAACGCCGAAGCGTTGGCGATCGTCGCTCGTGGCCGGCTTCACCTTGACGCCCAGGACATCGGTGCGCACGTGCTGCAGCACGCGACCCGCGGCTTCCTCGGACGGCAAGAGTCGCCGGAGCTGGCGATTTTCGCGCAGCAATTGATCCATCGACGGAGCCTCGAAGGTTTCCTCCTCGACCACGCCGTCGACCTCGCGCTGAATGTTGACGCGCACGGTTTCGCCGTCCGACTCGATGCGCACGGAACGCGTCTCGCCGTCCGCGCCCGGAACGGCGCGCGGCACACCGGGAAGCACCAGACGGGCGAGGGTCCGCTGGAGCGCGCGCACCTCCGAAGCTCCGGTCGCGGCGGTGGCACCGGCATCTTGCACGCGCTTCAAGGTTCCGCGCAGCGCGGTCCAGGGATCGTCGTCGCTGCCCTCGCTCGCCGCCCAGCGTTTCGCCCTGCTCGTGGGCGCCCGGTTGCAGCAGGAGCAGCGTCGGCCGGAGCGTGCGGCGCTCACGGCTCGCGGCACGGCTCTCGGCCAGTTGTCCTGCGACTGCGCGCAGCGCGAGGCGCGCCGTCCAGGCGTGCTCGTCGCCCGTCGCCGTGCTCCAACGCTCCAACGCGGCGCGCAACTCCGCGTCACCGCTGGCAGCGAGGACGCAGGCCTCAAACGCTGCCTCGCGGCGGTCCAGGTCCGGGTCCGCCAACCGCGCACGCCATGCTTGGAGGCGGGCTGCGGGGGGAGACTGCGCGGTAGGCACCGTAGCGGTAGGTACAGTCTGCGCTTGTGCCTGGGCGCCGAGATCGCAGACGAGACCCAAGGGTAGAACGAAGAGCGGACCGGCCAGCAACAGCGTGGTGCGAATCATGGTCGAAGCCGAGCTACCTCAGCGAACGTCGGAGACGAGCCGCGTGCCGGTGCCGAGCGCCGCGTCAGCGGGTCCGTCGCCCACGAAGTAGAGCAGCTGGGACGCGTCACGCTGGGAGGCCCGCGGCCCGAGGGGTACGAGACCACCGGGCGCGGCTCTTGAGCCGTCGGCGGGTTGAACGTCGGCGGGCTGGACGTCGGCAACCGTGTGCGTCGCCGCTGGCCTGTGGATCGCGCTCGTGTCGCCGCCTTCGCCGACGAGCCGCTCGCTCATCGCAGTGGACTCACCCGCCGCAGTCGGCTCGTCCGGCGCCGCCCACTCGCCCGCTGCCGTCCAGAGCAGCGCTGCGCTCACGAGCAACGCCGCCGCGGCCGCGACGCGGCGCCAGGGGAACGCGAGCACGCGAGCTGACTCGCCAGGCGACACCGCCGGGGCGAGGACGCCGTCCGCGGCGAGCGCGACGCGGACGCCGGGCCAGAGATCCGGAGCGGGATCCGTGCGCAACGCGCTGGCGAGCCCGTCCACGAAAATGCGCCGGGTCGCCGCCAGCTCCTCGGCGCGCTCGCTCAGTTCGTCGGAGTCCGCGACGGCCGCGGCGACGCGGTCGGCGGTGCTCTCGTCCAGATCCCCTCCGATCCAGAGCGGGAGGAGATCGACGAGTTCGTCGTGGTTCAAGGGTTCGGAGTTCACGGTCGTCGCTGTGGTTCGGCGTGCGAAAAGGTTCGGACTGCGGGAAGGGGTCGGGGATCGCGGCGCGTCAGGCACCGTGACTCGATTCCCGGGGGGGCGTTCGAGCGGGCGCAGCTTCGCCCAGGCGGCGTGCCTCGATGCGGCTCCACTCCTCCTGGAACAATTTGCGTCCGCGGTGCAGGCGCCAGCGGACGGTGACCTGCGTGGCGCCGACGATCTCGGCGATCTCGGCGCAGGCGAGGCCCTCGAGTTCGCGCAGGATCATCACGCTGCGAAAGTGCGGCGCCAAACGGTCGATGCACTCGCGCACCAACGCCGCCGTCTCGAGCTGCTCCAACCGGTCGCCGGGGCGCGGAGCGCTCTCGTCCTCACGCGTGGGCCGCAGCTCGTCGTCCTCGCCCTCCAGCCCGTCGGTCAACGGCCGGCGCCGGCGTAAATGATCGATCGCCAGGTTCGACACGATGCGCGAGAGCCAGGTCGAGAACTCGTGCTGGAAGTCGAAGCGGTCGAGGGCGCGGAAGACCCGCAGGAAGGCTTCTTGGGCCAGATCTCGCGCCTCCTCGCGATCGCCCACCATGCCCTTCGCGATGCGCCAGGCGCGGTCCTGGTGCCGTTTCACCAACGCCTCGAAGGCCGCGGCTTCGCCCCGCTGGGCGGCGCGGACCAGATCGGCGTCCAGGGGCCCATCGGCGTCCATGGGCCCAGTAGCGTCCATGGGCCCAGTAGCGTCCATGGGCCCAGTAGCGTCCATGGGCCCAGAAGCGGGGCCAGCCTCCTGACGCGTCGGGGTCTCCGGGGCGGAATCGCCTTCCATGGCACCGTCCAGGGTACTCGGTGTGCCCCGCCAGGGGGAGTCGCCGTCGACGTCTTGCAGCTTGCTGTCCAAATCTCTGGGGCTGAATCTCTCGGGCGTGGCTCGAAGTAGTGCGCGTTTCATAGGACTCTTCGACCCCGTACGCACAGGACACAAGGCCTGTTGGCGCGGAGTCCCGTCCCGCCGAGGAACGGCTTCGCACGCGCCCCCCATCGTCTTCGACATGATCGCGTTGCACCGACCGAACCTCACGCCCCAGTTCCAGAGCACCTTCGAGAGCGATTTTTCCGTCCTCGCCTTCTTCGCCGTGCTCCTCGGGCTCGCATCCACGCTGGTCTGGATCTGGATCGGCTGGCGCGCCATGCGCGCGTCCTAGCGAGCACGGTCGTGTACGTCGCGTTGTAGGCTGCAGGCCGCCTCGAACCCGCGATCCTCTCCGCCCCCCTTCGCGATGACCAACGAACCCGCGCCTGGCCCGGCCGACGAGACGCCCTGCCGACCCGGTGACTCGATCCTCGAGTCCATCGCCCGGCGCACCGGGCGCGCGCCGCGTGTGAACCTGCTCGATGCGGGCACGGCCGGCGAAACGCCGATCCTGGATCCGAAGGCGCACGCGTATCAGAACGAGCTCTCGGCCACGGACCAGGGCAAGTACCGCATCCTCGGCGAGATCGCGCGCGGCGGGATGGGCGTCGTGCTGCGCGGCCACGACATCGAGCTCGGGCGCGACATCGCGATCAAGGTGACCGACGGCGAACTCGCGAAGCGCCCCGAGGTCATCGAGCGCTTCGTCGAGGAGGCGCAGATCGGCGGCCAGCTCCAGCACCCCGGCATCGTTCCGGTCTACGAGCTCGGCCTGATGGCGGACCAGCGTCCGTACTTCACGATGAAGCTCATCAAGGGGCGCACGCTGGCCGCGATGCTCACCCGGCGCAAGTCGGTGGAAGAGGACCGCGTGCGCTTCCTCGATATCTGGGAGTCGGTCTGCCAGACGATGGCCTACGCGCACTCGAAGGGCGTCATCCACCGCGACCTGAAGCCCGCGAACATCATGGTCGGTGCGTTCGGCGAGGTGCAGGTCGTCGACTGGGGACTCTCCAAGGTCCTCAGGCGCGGCGGCGTCGCCGACGAGGTCGAAGCGCGCGACACCGCGATGAGTGTGATCGAGACCGTGCGCAGTGGCTCCGGCTCGGGCTCCGACTCGATCGTCGGCAGCGTGCTGGGAACGCCCGCGTACATGTCGCCCGAGCAAGCGCAGGGCGAGCCCGACAAGCTGGACGAGCGCACGGACGTGTTCGCGCTCGGCGCGATCCTGTGCGAGATCTTGACCGGGGCACCGCCGTACGTGGCGGGCGGGGGGCAGAACCTGGTGCAGATGGCGGCCTTCGGCGAGCTGGACGCCGCGCGCGCCAGGATCGACGCGTGCTCGGCCGCGCCCGACCTGAAGCGGCTCTGTTTGGCATCGCTGATGACGGCGCGGGCGGCGCGGCCGCGAGACGCCGAGGAATTGGCGAACGCCGTGCACGCGCACCTCGCAGGACTCGAGTCGCGCGCGCACGAGGCACAGTTGGCCGCGGCCGAGGAACGCGTGCGGGCCGAGCGCTCGCGGCGCCGCTTGCAGTTGACGCTCAGCGCAGGCGCGGTGCTGGCGCTCGTCGCAGGCGGCTTCTGGTTCCTGGGAACGCAGCGCCGCGAGCGGATCCAGGAACTCTCCGTCAGCCTGGGAAGCATCGGCGACGACTCGCTGTCGCTCGCGCGCGAGGGCGACTTCGCGCGCGCGGTCGAGGTCGCCCGCGGCGGCCTACGCCTGGTCGAGGCCGCGGAGGCGACGCCGGAACTGCGAACGCGCGCCGAACGTCTGGTCGCGGCGGCCGAAGAGGCGCTGCACGAAGAAGAGCAGCGCCTCGCCGAGGCCGAACGCGAGCGCACGCTGTTCGACTTCCTGCTCGACGTGGAAATCCGTCAGGTCAGCACGGGTTTCGTGGAGACCGACGAGGAACTCGAGCGGCAGTACGAGGCGGCGTTCGCCGCGTACGGCTTCGACGTGGAGGCCGAGAACATCGGCGAGCGCCTCGCGGCGCTGCGCGACACGGACCTCGGTGTGCGGCTCGCGCTCGGCTTCGACGGTTGGTCGCGCCTCTTGCGCCGCATGGGCGCCGCGCGGGACTTCAAGCAAGAGCTCTTGACCGGCATCGGGATCGACCTCGACACCGAACCCTTGCGGACGACCATTCGCTGGGCGCTCGTCGGCGGCGACAAGCAGCAACTGCTCGAGCTGGCGCGCGATTTGGACGTGGACACGACATCGCCGGAGACGCTCGCCCTCTTGGCCTCGAGCCTGAGCGAGTTCCGGCTGTTCGAGGAGGCGCGGTCGCTCTTCGTGCGCGGAGCCAATCGCCATCCGACGAGCTTCCTCCTGAACTTCGGCGCCGGCAGCGCGCTCTATCAGCTCGACCGCGACTCCGAGACGGATTCTTTTGAAGGAGCCGTCGGGTACCTGCGCGCGGCGCTGGCCCTGCGCTCGGACCTGGTCGGGTTGCACGTTCAGATGGGCGACCTCTATCGCAGCCGGGGACACGTGCTCCTCTCGGTCCGCCACGTCGACCAGGCTGTCCGGAGGGCGCCGGATCACCGCTGGAACGACTGGGTCATCGGCTGGACCCACTGGCAGGCGGGAAACCTCGAGGAAGCGCTCGTCTGGTACGAGCGGGCCGTCGCGAACTCCGGCGGGGATTGGGAGCTGGTCGCCACGCACGCGCTCGAGGTGACCCTCGGCCGGGCGCCGTTCGAGGAGTTCCTCGCCTGGTGCGAGGTCGATCGTACGAAGAACATGTGGAAGACGATCCAGCCGGGGCGGATGCTCGTCTTCCCGGGACAGTCAGGCCTCGAGCCGGATCCCGCGCGCGCACTCGACCTGCTCGAACGGGCCCTGCCCGAGGGCTACGGCCACGGTGCCTACTGGAGCGCCCTCCTGTGGGCCTACCTCGCCGTGGGCAACCTGGAGCGGGCGCTCGAGGTCATCGAGCAGGGACGGGAATTCGAGGACGACCTGGCGGATCAGCAGCGGCTCTCCCTGCGGCTCCTCCGCGACGCCACGGTGGCGCGACTCCAAGGCGAAGTGCGCACGCAGCGGTCTCTGCTCGAACAAGCGCGCTGGGTGCGAGCGCAGTTGATGGCCGGCATGGAAGAGGAATGGCGCGGGACCGCATTCCACGCGAACTTCGAGTACCTGGAACGCATCGCGCAGGGTGAGTGAAGGACCGTTCGTCGACGACCGGCCCGTCGCAGACTCGAGCGCCGATGACCCGTCGGTTGGAACCAAAGTTGCGGGCGAAGCGGGTCGCGGCTGCACGCTGTAGGATCGCGAAACTTCGAACGGAGGCAGAACGATGAGACTTCTCGATGCAGGCTGGGCCGGGCTCGCATGCCTGGCGGGATCGATGCTTCAAGCGCCGTCGCCGCCGGAGGCGCGGCAGGCGGAGCCGTTCTTGCGCGTCACGGGCGAGGCAGAGGTCGCGGCGGAGCCCGACCGCGCCGTCGTCGCCCTCGGCGTCACCGCACAGGCCGAGCAGGCGAGCGCGGCGCAGAGTGAGGTCAGCCAAGCGATGCAGCGCGTCACGGCCGCGATCGTCGAGGCCGGGATCCCGGCGGAGAGCATCCAGACCGCGGGGCTCAGCTTGCAGCCCGTGTACAGCCAAGGCGACGCCCGGAGGCAGGGCGAGGCGCGCGAGCCTCGCATCGTCGGCTTCCGCGCTTCGAACACGGTGCGGGTGCGAGTCGAGGACACCGCTCGCATCGGGAGCGTGCTCGACGCCGGACTGACGGCCGGCGCGAACGAGATCCAGGGCATCTCGTTCGAACTCGCCGACGACACCGCGCAGCGCACCGAAGCCCTCTCCGCCGCGGTGCACAACGCCCGCGCGAAGGCCGACGCTTTGGCTGACGCGGCGGACGTCGAGTTGCTGGCGTTGCAGCGCATCGAGGAAGCCGGCGGGCAGAGTCCCCAGCCGATGCAGCGAACGATGAGTTTCGCCGCACTGGAGGCGGACACGCCGATCGCGCCGGGGCAGGTGCGAGTCCGCGCACGGGTCGAGCTGACCTATCGCATCGCGCCGGCGGCGGACCCGCCCCCGGAGGCGCCGCGCTGAGCACGCACTGGACACGGGTGCGCTCTACTTCACGACGATGACGTCGACGGGGCCGGTGCGGCGAGTGAGATTGATGCCGACGTCGCGCGCGTGTCGGCGTAACTCGAGGTCGACGGTCGCGTTGCCGATCGAGAGGTTCTCGATGTGAACGGCCCTCACCGATGCCGGCAGAATCGGGCGCTCGAAGCAGAGCCGTTTCGCCGCCGCATCGATCGAGAGTCCCAGACAGGACTGGAGCAGCAGGAAGACGGCACCGGCGGCCCAGGACTGTGGCGCGCACGCGACCGGGTAGTGAACGGGTCCTTGTCCGGGGCGGCGCGTGAAGCCGCAGAAGAGCTCGGGCATGCGGTGGATCTCCATGAGCGCACTGGCTTCGAAGAGTGCCTCGAAGACCTTCAAGGCTTCGTTCTTCAACCCGTAGCGCGCAAAGCCTTGGGCGACGATCGCGTTGTCGTGCGGCCAGATCGAACCGTTGTGATAGGCCATCGGGTTGTAGCGCGATTCGCTGCTGGCGACCGTGCGAATCCCCCACCCCGAGAAGTTGGCCTCGTCGAGGAGGCGCTCGGCGACGCGACCGGCGCGCTCGGTGGAGGCGATACCGGCGAAGAGCGCGTGTCCCGCGTTCGAGGCCCGCACGCGACAGGGCCGCTTCTCGCCGTCGAGAGCGAGGATGTAGGTGCCGAGCTCCTCATCCCAGAAGGCGTCCTCGAAGGCGACACGCAGCTCCTCGGCGCGCTGCGTCAGCTCCTGGGCGCGGCCGACGCGGCCGAGTCGCGAAGCGAGGCGCGCCGCCGCTCGCCAGGCGGCGAAGACGTAACCCTGAACCTCGCACAGGGCGACCGGTGCCTCGGCGAGCCGACCGTCGGCGTGGAAGACGGAATCGAAGGAATCCTTCCAGCCTTGTGAGACGAGGCCCTTCGAATGGCTCGCGTACTCGAAGAACCCGTCACCATCGGGGTCCGCGTACGCGTCGATCCACCGGAGCGCGCGCTCGACGTGGGGCCACATCGTTTCGGCGAAGGCGTCGTCGGCGGTGCGCTCGTGGTGCGCGTCGGCCAGGACGACGAAGAGCGGCGTGGCGTCGGCGCTGCCGTAGTAGCGCCCGAAGGGAATCTCGCCGAGGGCGGCCATCTCGCCGCGGCGAATCTCGTGGAAGATCTTGCCCGGCTCGGCGTTCCGCTCAGGCTCCGTCTCCTTGGCCTGCGTGGCGGCGAGGAAGCGCAACACTCCGCGCGCGAGGCCCGGATCGATCCAGAGGTATTCGAACGCCGTGATGATTCCATCGCGACCGAACGGCGTGCTGTACCAAGGCACGCCCGCGTAGGGGTAGGGCCCGTGCTCGGTCTCGGAGATCATCATGTGGAGGTCCGCGGAGGAGCGCGCGATCCAGTCGTTGAGCTGCTCGTTGGACGTGTGGATGCGAGGGATGTTCGCGATCGTGCGCGCACGGTCACTAACGACTCGAGCGAGGACGTCGTCGAACTCCGAGGCCTGCGCGAGAACGGGTTGCCCCGATCGCTGGAGGCACCTCACCGCGACGTGGAAGGTCCGATCGCCATGGGATGGGATCGTTGTCTCGAAGCTCGCCATCGAGTCACCGATGACGCTGGGCTTCGGATCGAACTCGATGCGAGACCAGCGCTCGACGCCATCGAGTCCTTCGTAGCCGAGCTCCACCGCACTTTGGCCCTGGCGCGGAGAGAGGAGTCGCCCGCGGCGCTCGCGCTTCATGCCGCGCACCTCGAAGATGTCGGCGAAGTCGGCGGCGAAGGTGACCGACAACGAGACGTCGACGGGAGCGAGGGCGTAGTTGTGGACTCGGAAACGAAAAAAGAGCGACTCGTCCCGCAGGAAGCCGACGCGCAGGACGTGCAGCGTGTCGCGGGGCAGAACGAGGTACTCGTGCTCGGTGATGTCGGGATTGGTGAGGTTGACGTCGAGCAGCGCGTTGTCGTCGCGCACCGTGGAGCTGAGGAGCAAGGGCCGCTTTCCATTGAGCCGCACGTGGAGGCGGCTCAGATGACGCGTGCCCTCGTGGTACAGCCCTTCCTCGCCATGACCCAGCGGCTCCACGTCGCCGAAGGCGTCCAGCACGGCGAACGACTCGCCGTGCTTGAGGACGCTGGTGCCGTCGCTAGCTCGCGGCGATGTCGCGAGGATGTAGAACTTCTCCTCGACTTGAATGAACTCGTCCATCTTCACCTCGTGCCAAGCGCTCGTAGATCCTCACGTAGTCCTGGGCCATGCGCCGCACGCTGAAGCGCTGCTCGAACACGCTGCGACACGCCCAACGATTCAGGCTGCCCAGGTGCTGCGCCGCCAGCGCGGCCTGGTCTTCCTGGGAGCAGAGAAAGCCCGTGATCCCATCGACCATCACTTCTGGCACCGAGCCATGGGGATAGGCGATGACCGGAGTCCCACAGGCGAACGACTCGATCATCACGAGGCCGAAAGGCTCGGGCCAGTCGATCGGAAACAACACGCCGAGCGCCTCGCCCAGGAAGGCGTTCTTCTCGCCCTCGCCGATCTCGCCGAGGAACTCCACGTGCGGCTTCGCGAGGAGTGGTCGGATGGCTTCGTCGAAGTACTCCGTGTCCGCCTTGTCGACCTTCGCGGCGATCTTGAGCGGAAGACCCGCGCGCTCGGCGATGTGGATCGCGCGGTCCACGCGCTTCTCGGGCGAGCACCGGCCGAGGAAGGCCAGATAGCCGCCGCGGCCCTGGCCGCATTCGTAGAGGTCGAGCGGCAGGCCGTGGTGCACGGTGCCGACGAAGTTCGCCTCGGCGAGGGGAGCCCGCTGGGCCTGGGAGATGGAGACGACCGGCATCTCGGGGAACTCCCGGTAGACCCCCACGAGGTCGGGAATGTCGAGGCGTCCGTGGAGCGTCGTCACCTGGCGCAAGCGGTCGCGCCGGCTCCAGGGAAAGTGCAAGTAGTCGACGTGGAAATGAATCATGTCGAAGTCCGTGGCGCGCCGGCAGACCTGCTCGAGCGCCACGACGTGGTGCGCGAGCGAGTCGACGCAGCCGCGATCGAGACGCAGGGACCGCGGGCAGATGGGTACCAGCTCGGCCGACGTTCGCGAGTCGCCGCTGGCGAACAGCGTGACCTCGTGACCCTGACGAACGAGTTCCTCGACGAGGAACGAAACGACGCGCTCGGTGCCTCCGTAGAGCTGAGGGGGCACGCTCTCGTAGAGCGGCGCGACTTGGGCGATTCTCATGCAATGGGCTCCCGCCGGGACGATGCCGCGTCGAGCGTCGAAGGCACGAGCCGTTCGTGATCCTCCCGCTGGCGGCGGCCTCCGAGATAGCAAGTTCCGCGCCAGGATTCGGGGCGTGTCCCGCTCCCCCGTCGTCCCAAACGGGCGTCGATCCCCTGGGGCGGATCCGCCGCCCACCACCGGCGCGTGGAAGGGCGCCTGGTACCTGCCGCCGTGGCGTTCCGCTTGAAGGCCCGTTAGGCTGGACTCGATTCCAGCGCCGACCCCGAGGACGCCACCCGCCATGATCGCCGCCCTCTTCCTGTTCGCCAGCAGCAGCACGCTCGTTTCGTCGACCCCGTCGGATCCGCTCGCCGTCGTCCAAGCGCAGGACGACGTCGAAGCCAGGATCCGCGCGGTTGGCACGAACGTGGCCAAATTGCTGGAGCTCGCCCGCACGTACGACGCAGCCAAGCAACGCGACGCTGCGAAAGCCGTCTACCTGCGCGTGATCGAGCTGGACCCGGACCAGGAAGCCGCGCGGTCGGCGCTGCGCCACCAGCGCTACGACGGCAAGTGGTTCGAGAGCTACGTCGAGCTGGCGAAGTACAAGCGCGAGGAAGAGGCGCGCATGAAGGCGAAGCACCTCGCGCGCTTCGGCGACGAGTGGGTCCCCGAGAAAGATCTCCCGTTCCTACAGATGGGTTGGGTGCGCGCCGCCGACGGCCGCTGGAAGCACCCGAGCGTGCTGGAGCAGGAGCGTCAGGCCGCCGAGTGGCAGGCGGCGGGGCACCAGTTCCGCGCCGACGACTCGAGTTGGGTCGCGCCCGCCGACTTCGAGCACTGGACCGCCGTGCGCTGGAAGTGCGGCGACGCCTGGCTCGACACCGACGCGGCCAACGCCTACCACGCCAAGCTGGAACAACCCTGGCGGCTCGCCGGCGAGCACTTCGACATCCTCGCCACCTGCCCCTGGGAAACGGCGAACCTCGCCCGGTGGCACGCCGACCAGACGTACGCCCCCCTCGTGGCGCTGTTCGGTTCGGCGCCGGTGCAGAAGCTCCGTGTCTTCGTGCTCGCAAATCTCGAGCAGTACAACGAGGCCGCCGGCGGAACGGCCATCCTGTTCGACAGCGAGGGCTACTCGTCGCTCCATGGCGCCTACTTCGCCGACGTGGCCTTCGACGAGCGGGTTTCGCCCCCGCTCCACATCGGCGCTGGCGTCTGCTACTGGGATCGCGCTGATGCCTCGACCGCGGCCTGGGGACCGTTCTGGGTCCGCTGGGCCGCCGCGCAGAGCTTCGTCGACGGTCTCGATCCGTCTTGGAACACGATCGGCGCTTGGGTGGCGACGGAGGGCCGCGGCGATTTGCCCGCGCTGGGGCAGAAGTTCTGGAGCGAGAAGCGCCTCCCGCGCTGGCTGCGTTACGGCGCGGCGTCGTACGTCGAACGCTACCTCCGGAACCCCGAGGCGGGCGAGGGCGACGATCCCTGGAGCCTGCGGAGCTGGGCCTTCGGCGAGCTCGCGAAGAACGGCGGCCTGCGCAAACTCGACGACGTCTTCGCCTTCGGCCTGAGCCAGGACGACCTCGAGGGCTCGAGCCGGCTCTACCACGAGGCCGGCCTCCTGGTCGCCTACCTGCTGGACGGCGCGGAGGGCGACGCCGTGCTCGCCAAGGCGCACGACGCGTTTCGAAGCGCGCTGAAGACCACGCTCGAGGGCGGCGACTCCGCCGCCCTCGACGTCGCGTGCGGGGCCCTCGAGAAGCTGCTCGCGGCGCGCGAGCCGAAGATCCGCGCCTTCGCGGGCTTGAAGTAGCGCCGCGTCAGTTTCCGAGCGCGCGCGCGGCGCGCTCGCGCCAGCGCACGAGGTCGGAGCGGCGCCAGGACTCCTCGTCGTCGCGCATCAGTTCGCTCGCTTCGTAGAGCCCGCGAGCGTTCGCTTCCCGTGCAGAGTCG
Organism: Planctomycetota bacterium; assembly: GCA_040880665.1. Lineage (GTDB taxonomy): Bacteria > Planctomycetota > UBA1135 > UBA1135 > JBBDIB01. The sequence continues at coordinate 46,246 of JBBDIB010000058.1, read as the reverse complement.
AGCTGCCCCAGCTCGGCGAACACCACGGCGCGGACGAAACTCAGCACCGGGGGAACGAGCAGCGCCACGCCTGTCAGTTCGTACCTGCCGCGTAGCGAGCGCTCGGCCGCTTCCCAATCCTCGAGCAGCGCGAAAGCCAAGCTCTCGAGCAGCCAGCCCGTGCCGGCCGGGTCCCCGAAACGTTCCAGCCTTCCACGGAAGAGCAGTCCCGCCGCGAGCTGCTTGCGCGCGCCGATGTCGTCCGGGCGCTGGGAGAGGGCGGCGGTGCGACAGGCGAGGGAGACCTCGTGGCGCCCACTCCTCAGGTAGATCATCCCGCCCACGGACTGCAGCACGTAGTCGTCGGGGTGGAACGGCAGCGCTCGGTCGTAGCTGCGGTAGACGACGTCGCGGTCCTCGGGATACATGTCCCAGATCGCTGAGCTGAGCACGAACACGCTGCCCGCGGACATGCGGTCGAGGGTCTCGGGACGCGCGAGCGACAACAGCGCGTCGCGTCGGCCCTCGCGGATGGCTTCACGCATCTCCATCCGCACCGGGTCGGGATCGAGATCCATCGCCAGGAAGAACAGGTTGTCGGCCTCCTCCGAGCCGTGGCCATGGAGCTTGCGGCGCAGGCGACTCCAGTCGTCGAGGGCCAGCGCCACCTCCTCGGCGATGTCCCGCTCGCGGATGCGCGCGAGCGCCGGGGTCAAGTCGGCGGCCTCGAGGTCGACGCCGTACTCGCGGAACGCGTCGGCGAACTCCCGATCGAGCTCTCGCTCACGCTGGAGGTTCCCGATGGTGTCGATCTGCCCGAGCCGCAGCTCCACGAGCCGGCGCCGTAGGTCTTCGTCCTTGAGCTCGAGCTCCTCGGCGCGCTCGGCCGCCTCCAAGTCCGCCTCCGCGCGGGCCACGAAGCGCTCGACGCGGTCGAGCAACGCGGCGTCGGCCTGGCCCGCCCGGGCCAAGGACTGCGCCCGCCGGGCCGCTGCCAAGGCCTCGCCCGGCCGGTCGCCCTGGCCCAGGGCGAGCGCCTCCGCCTGCGCTTCCTCGACGGCGGTCCGCGTCGCCTCGCGCCGCTCGGCCTGCGTGCGCTCGACCCACAGGTACGAGCCGCCGCCCACGCCCAAGGCCACCAGGATCGCCGCGCCGAGCGCGGCCATCAGTCGCCGCGCGCGCCGCTCCTCGGCCACCTGGATGCGCTGCTCGGCGGCCTCGAGCTCCGCGCGCTGGGCGCGCTCCTCGGACGACGTCAAGAAGTCGTGCACCGCCGTCGCCACCGCGTCGGCATTGGCCGGCCGCGCCGCGCGCGCGGGGCTCAAACAATCGAGGCACAGTTGCACCAGCGCCGGGTCCGCGCCCGAGGCGCGAATGCGCTCGCGCGCCGGATCGAGCATCGCGCGCGCGGCTTGCACGACGACGGGCTCGTCGGCGTGCTCGTCGTAGGGCGGCGCACCTGTCAGGAGTTCGCACAGGATCGCGCCCAGCGAGAACACGTCGGCGCGCTCGTCGAGCTTCTCGATCTCGCCCTGCGCCTGCTCGGGCGCCATGTACGCCGGCGTCCCCATCACCGAGCCGACCATCGAGTCGCTGCCCGACGAACCGGGCCCCGAACGGATCGTCTCGATCACGGTGTGCACGCTCGCGTGAGTCTCCTTCGCGCGCTGCTCGTCGGCGACTCCACCCTGTCCGAGCACCTTCGCGAGGCCCCAGTCGACGACCTGCACCTCGCCGAACGCGCCGACCATGATGTTGGCGGGTTTCAGGTCGCGATGCACGACGCCCTTCGAATGCGCGTACGCGACGGTTTGACAGACGGCTTCGAAGATCGCTAGCAGTCGCCCTCGGTCGTCGGTCACCGCTTTCCGTTGCCCGAACAACGACGCGAGCGTGCGCCCCTTGACGAGCTTCATCGTGAAGTACGGTCGCGCGTCCCCCATCAGGCCCAGCTCGTACACGGGCACGATGCCGGGGTGTTGCAACTGCCCGCCGATCTGCGCCTCTTCGATGAAGCGCTGCACGACGTCGGGTCGCTTCGCGAGCTCCTCGTCGAGCACCTTGACCGCGACATCGCGACCGAGGTCCGTGTCGTGCCCCTTCAGGATCACGCTCATCCCGCCGCGCGCGATCTGCCCCAGCATCTGATAATTGCCCGCCCCGCCGGCATCTGTTTCGCCGCCGCTGCACTGGGATCCAACACCGGCGACGCGCCGTGCTCCGACCCCGAGTCGGGCAACAGCACTTTGGGAGCGATCCCGGTACGGTCGGAAAGAGTCTCGAGGATCGAACGACGCGATTCGTTTTCGTCGGACATGGCGCGGGGGGGGCTAGAACTAGGGGACGTCGCATCCTACGCCCCGGGAACGCGATTCGGCGCCGTCTATGCCACTCGCAATGCTGACCTGCGGCTCGTCCCGCGCGCCCCAGCGCGACCCTATCACTGCGACGCATTGGCCCACGTGATCGACCACTTGCCCCGGACGCCGGACGGACGCTACTTCGTTCACAGCGGACGCCTCTGGCGGCGCTCCAACCCGGACCTGCCGGACGCCGAACGCGAGCACCAAGTTCACGAGCTGATGGCTGCGCGCCGCGCGGTCGGCTCGGCGAAACGAGCGGACGACGCCGACGCCGAGCGCGCCGCTCGCCGGCGCGTCCACGCCGCCAAGGTGGCGCTCGGCGAGCGCGGCCCGACCTGGTGGGACGGCCCCGACCACAACCGCATGGCGCCCGAGAACACGCCCTACGCCGAGTGGTGGAACGGCCTCTCCGACGCCGAGCGAGCGCCAGGACTCTGACGTGTGCGACAGCAAGGCGCGCTGAGCGCGCAGTGCTGCAACCGCAGCGATCCGATACGAACCAGGCCGCCGCTCTCGCTCGCTGGTCCCAAGTCGCTCTGCTCTTCCGGCACGCGCCGGGGAATGCTTGGGAGCGGAGCCGCTTGGGGTAGAGTGCGAAGCACCATGACACAACGCCCCCCCATCACCTCGACCCTGTTGGTGCTCGTGCTGGTGTTCGTGCTGGTGAGCGTGGCCGGCGGCTGTCGGTCGCGTTCGGCAGCCGGAGCAAGCGCCGCGACCACCGCCGACGACGAGCGTGTGGCGATCGGCTCGCTCGAGGGTGCGCGCGTCGCGTTGGCGACGGACGGCGGTCGTTGCGAGTTGCTGTACCTCGCGGGGGCGATGTCCGCCGAGGCGTTCGACGCCGTGTGCTCGGTCGCACCCAACGTGCGCTGCGTCGTGCCCGAGTCCGAGGAGGAAGCCCTGCGCTTGGCGCCGCTCGTGCACGGCGCCGACGGGCGCCATTGCTCGCCGGAGTTTCTCGCCGCGGCCACGCGACTCGCGTGGGTGCAGTCGCCGTCGGCCGGCGTCTCGTGGTTGCTCGAGCGGGACGGGATTCGCGCGGACGACGACCTCGTGCTCACCAACATGCAGGGCATTCACGGCCCGGCGATCGCCGAGCACGTCTTCGGGATGCTGCTGGCGCTCACGCGCGACCTCGGCTTTCACCTGCAACAGGAACAGCGCGGCCGCTGGAATCGCGCCGGCAGCGGCGTCGAGCCCATCGCGCTCTCGGGTCGCACCCTGCTGGTCGTGGGGCTCGGCGGCATCGGTCGCGAGGTCGCGCGACGCGCCAAGGGCTTCGAAATGACCGTGCTGGCCACGCGCCGCAGCCGCGCCGAGCCGCCGCCGTACGTCGATCGGCTGGGGACGAGCGACGAACTGGCGGAGATGCTGCCGCTGGCCGACGTGGTGGTGCTGTGCGTGCCGCTGACGGATGAGACCGAGGGCTTGATCGACGCCGCGGCGCTCGCGCGCATGCGACCGGGCTCGTACCTCGTCAACATCGCGCGCGGCCGGGTCGTGGATCACGACGCGTTGGTCGACGCGCTCGAGAGCGGCCATCTCGCCGGAGCCTGCCTCGACGTGACCGAGCCCGAGCCGCTGCCCGCCGAGCATCCCTTGTGGGCGCTGCCCAACGTCGTCATCACGCCGCACGTGGCCGGCCGTGCGGCGCTGACGGGCGAGCGCAGTCGAGCGCTCTTGACCGAGAACCTGCGTCGCTTCGGCGCGGGTGAGCCGCTCTTGAACGTGGTCGACAAGGCCGCGGGTTACTAGAGGAGTCGACGACGGACGCCGACCGCCAAGCGCGAGACGACCAAGCGACGAGCGGCGCGCCGTCGGGCGTCCTCGCGCTCTTCAATCTGCGTCCGGGAGAACTCTTCGGGGTCCTCCTGGCCGGCGCGATGTTCTTCGCGATCCTGTGCGGCTACTTCTTCATCCGCCCGGTGCGCGACGCGTTCGGTGTCGAGCGCGGGATGGACGATCTCTACTCGCTCTTCTTCGCGACGATGGTCGCCTCGTTGGCGCTGAACCCGGTGTTCTCGTGGCTGGTCGGGCGCTTCGATCGGCGCGTGTTCCTGCCCGTCGCGTTCGGGTCGATCGTCGTCATGCTGCTGGGCTTCGCGTTCTATCGCGCCGCCGGCGGCGATCGCGCCGTCACGATCTGGACGGGACGCGTGTTCTTCGTCTGGTTGAGCGTGATCAACCTGTTCATGACCGGGCTGTTCTGGTCGTTGATGAGCGACTGCTTCCAGCCCGACGACGCGCGGCGCGTCTTCCCGCTGATCGCGGTTGGCGGGACACTCGGGGCACTGATCGGATCCGCGTCCGCGTGGGCGGTTTCGGGCTATCCCTTCGAGCTGTTCGGGCGTGACCTCTTCGACCTCGGGATCGAACTCAGCGCGCCCGAGATGATGCTCGTTGCGGCGACGTTCATCGGTATCGCCGGCGCGTGCTCCGTCGTGCTGAGCCTCGTTCGGCCACGCAGCGACGGCGGCGAATCGCCGCCGCGCCGGAGCGCCACGCGCGAGGCGCTGGACGGGTTTCGGCTCGCGCTCCGTTCGCGCTACCTCTTGTTCATCGCCGCCTACATTGGGCTCTTGGCGGTGCTGGCGACGTTCCTCTACTTCACGCAGAACCGGCTCGTCCTCGCCGCGCAGGACTCCGAGTCCGGCCGCGTCGGTGCGTTCGCCAGCATCGATTTTTGGACGCAGCTCGCCACGCTCTTGGTGCAGCTCTTCGTGACGGCGCGCTTGATGCGCTGGATCGGCGTCGGCTGGACGCTGGCGCTCTTGCCGCTGGTGGTGCTCGGCGGCTACGGCCTCTTGGCCTTCGGCCAAACGGCGGCCTGGTCGGCGGCGGCAATGCTCGGGACGATCACCGTCGTTCAAGCGATCTTCCGCGCCGGCAAGTACGCGATCGCGCGACCCGCGCGTGAGACGCTCTTCACCGTCGTGAGCCGCGACGAGAAGTACAAGGCCAAGAGCCTGATCGACACGTTCGTCTACCGCGCCGGCGACACCGCCGGCGCGGGCGTGAGCTTCGCCTTGGCGAAGATCCCCGCGCTCGCCGTCGGCTCGATGATGGCCGTGGCCCTGACGGTCGCACCGATCGCGATCGTGATGGCGGGTTTGGCGCTGAGCCTCGGTGCCGAGCGCTGGCGCCGCGAAACTAGCGACTGACGCAACGAAAAGAAGGTGTCCTACGCCACGTTCCTTGACGAGGCGGAAGGAGAGAGCGGAGCGAGGCGCCTGGGCTTGCGTCCAGGATGTGACGCGAGGCGCGCGGCGCCGTATTGTCCGAGCATGAATGCACGGCATCGCGATTGGCTGCCCGAGTCCTTTCCCTACTACCTGGCGAACGAGGCGGTTCACGCGAATCGCGACCTCGCGGTGGTCGACAAGTTCGACGGCACGATCGCCACGCACGTGGCGCGGGCCGACGCGGACGCGATCGAGCGGGCGATCGCGGCGGCGGCGGGTTGCCGGGACGAGCTGCGGCGCTGGCCGGCGTGGCGCCGGAAGCGCGTGTTGGAGCACGTCGTCAAGCGCCTCGGCGAACGGCGTGACGAGCTGGCGAAGATCCTCGCGGTCGAAGCCGGCAAGCCCTTGAACGACGCGCGCGGCGAGATCGAGCGCGGCATGGACACGTTCACGCTGGCCGTCGAGGAATCGACGCGCATCGGCGGCGAGTGGATGCCGCTCGACATCTCCGAGCGCGCCGAGGGCTACCGCTCGTTCTGGCAACGCGTGCCGATCGGCCCCGTCAGCTTCATCTCGCCGTTCAACTTCCCGATCAACCTGACGGCGCACAAGATCGCGCCGGCGATCGCGGCGGGCTGTCCCTTCGTGCTGAAGCCCGCGTCGCGCACGCCGATCAGCGCGCTCGTCCTGGGCGAGATCCTGGCCGAGACGGATCTCCCGAAAGGCGCCTTCAGCATCCTGCCGGCCGAGCGCGCCGCCGCCGACGCGTTGACCGAGGACGAACGCCTCAAGCTGCTCTCCTTCACCGGCTCGCCCGACGTCGGCTGGGCGCTGAAGGCGCGCGCGGGCAAGAAGAAGGTCGTCCTGGAACTCGGCGGCAACGCCGCCTGCATCGTCGATCGCGACGCCGACCTCGAGCACGCGGTCGAGCGCATCGTCGTCGGCGCGTTCTACCAGTCGGGGCAGAGCTGCATCGGCGTGCAACGCATCCTCGTGCACAGCGCGGTGATCGACGAAGTCCGCGCGAAACTGGTCGAGCGCATTCTGGGCCTGGTCCAGGGCGACCCCTTGGACGAGGCGACCTTCCTCGGACCGCTGATCTCCGAGGGCGATTCCGAGCGCGTGGCGGAGTGGATCGCCGAAGCCGTCGCGGGCGGCGCCCGCGTGCTCGTCGGCGGCACTCGCGAAGGCTCCTTCCACGCGGCGACGCTGGTCGAGGATTGCCCCCGCGACCTGCGCCTCGAACGCGAAGAAGTCTTCGGTCCCGTCGCGACCCTGGCCCCTTTCGACTCCTTCGAGGAAGCGATCGCTCGCACCAACGACAGCGCCTACGGCCTGCAAGCGGGCATCTTCACGCGCGACTTCGGCAACGCGATGTACGCCTTCGACGAACTCGAGGTCGGCGGCGTCGTCCTCAACGACGTGCCGTCCGTGCGCGTCGACGCGATGCCCTACGGCGGCGTCAAGGATTCCGGCCTCGGCCGCGAAGGCGTGCGCTTCGCGATCGAAGACCTGACCGAACGCCGGCTGTTCCTGTGGCGCTCGATGGGACCCCGACCGAAGTGAGTGGTGATATTGTGGGCGCATGCAGATCATCGCGCTCGCGGCCTTCTCCCTCGCGACTCTTGCCGGACTCCTGATCGCGCGCACGGAGCCCGCGGAGGTGCAGGAACAACAGCAGCAGACCGAGGTCAAGTGCACGATCGACCTCAGCCGCCGAGGGCAAATGGAGGACGTGCTCTCGAACGCGCTCATGCACGCCTACGGCATCGAAGAGTCGCGCGTGCAGAAGTACCTCGAGGCCGAGGTCTCCCAATGCCCCGACGGCCCTGCGCTGCTTCGGAAGACGGCGGGGTTCTTCGACCTCGAGCCGTCGCATTTGGAGGCGACGGTGGAGCGCTTTCGTCACGTCAACTGCAAACACCCACATGCGCCGATCGCGGAGCTCGAGGCGCTGAAAGCGCGTGCCGCTTCTGCTCCTGGCTCCGTGCGCGATGTTTCAATGACCGCCTTCGCGGCCGACGTCACGCTGCACGTCGTCCTGCACGAACTCGGCCACGCGCTCGTGCGAGAGTTCGACCTGCCGATTTTCGGCAACGAGGAGACGCTCGCCGACGCATTCGCGACGCACTACCTCGTGTCGGAGATGCCCGAGCGTGCGCCCGCGGTGCTCCGCGCCCGCGTGGCCTCGCTTCTGTTCGAGGCCGCGGAGGTGCCGCGCGAGGAATGGACCGTCGCCGGGGAGCACAACAATGACGCTCGGCGCGCGTGCCAGATCGCGGCGCTCGCGATCGCCGCCGACGGCGAGCGCTTCGCACACGTCGCGGACCTCGTCGGAATGTCGGACGACCAGCGTCGTTCGGCCATCGACTACGGCGCCGAGATCCACAGGTCTTGGCGCCGCGTGCTCACGTCCCTTCGGATGCCGGCGGGTTTGGAATCGCAGGAGGCCAGGGTCACCGCAAGCCCGAGCATGCAGACGGCGCCCGAGTCCAGGCAGTTGCTTGCGGACCTCGAACGCGCCTTGCGCGGTTTCGATTGGCACTCCCAGGTCACGCTCGCCTTCGTCGACGGCGACGGTGGCGCGGGCTGGAGCCGTTCGAAGCGCACGATCACGGTGAACAGCGGTTACGTAGCCCGCTTCGTGAGGCAGGGCACGGCGATCGAGTCGGAGTGAGGGTAGGCGCGTGCCGCGCGCCCTACGATGATTCAGCGGGCGCCTAGCTAACCCGCCGCGACCGGGAAGCGGCCTTCGATGTGCGCCATGTTGCGGTACTTCGTGCGGCGTTGGCGCAGGAGTTCGACGGGGTCGATCTGGGCCAATTCGTCGAGGTTGCGCATCAGGACGCGCTTGACCTCGGCCATCGCCACGCTCGGGGCGCGGTGGGCGCCGCCCTGGGGCTCGCGCACGATCTCGTCGATCACGTGGAGTTCGCTCAGGTCGGTGGCCGTCAGCTTGAGCGCCGCGGCCGCCTCGGGCGAGCGCTTGCCGTCCTTCCAGAGGATCGCGGCGCAGCCCTCGGGGCTGATCACCGAGTAGTAGGCGTGCTCCATCATCAGGACGCGGTCGCCGACGCCGATGCCGAGCGCGCCGCCGGAGCCGCCCTCGCCGATCACCAGCACGACGATCGGGACTCGCAGTGTGAACATGCCGATGATGTTCTCGGCGATCGCCATGGCTTGCCCGCGCTCCTCGGCGCCGATGCCGGGATAGGCGCCGGGCGTGTTGATCAGGGTGACGATGGGCAGCCGCATCTTCTCGGCCAGCTTCATCTTGCGCCAGGCCTTGCGGTAGCCCTCGGGGTGCGCGCAGCCGAAGTTGCAGGCCAGGCGCTCTTTGGTCGTGCGCCCCTTCTGGTGGCCGATCAGCATGAAGCGCCGGCCCTCCAGGGTGGCGAGCCCCGTCAGCATCGCGCGGTCGTCGCCGAAGGCGCGGTCGCCGTGCAGCTCGAAGAAGTCGTCGAAGATCGTCGCGACGTAGTCGCCGGTCACCGGGCGGTGCTCGTGCCGCGCGACCTGCACGCGATCCCAGGCCGAGAGGTCGGCGTAGGTCTCGTCGATCTTGTGGTGCAGCTTGGCCTTCAGCTCCTCGATCTCGCCGGAGATGTCGAGGCGCGTCGAGAGCGACAAGCGCTCCAGCTCGGCGATCTTGGCCTCGATGTCGGCGATCGGGCGCTCGAACGCCATGCCGGCGGACGGGTCACTGTTCGGGGAAGGGTTGGTCTTGGCCACGGGATCGCTCCTTGGGAGGGGTCGGCGCGCGCGCCGGAAGAGCCCATCGTCGGCCACGCGCCGTCGACTCGCAAGGGCGCGGCGAAAAAGGCATCCCGCCGGGGACGGACGACACGAGCCGAAAGCGGGCCGTGGACGACAGTTCACGGGTCACCAGGGGTTGGTTCCAGCCCCCGGAACTCTACGATCCCGTTGCTGCTCCTCCTCGACCCTAGCTCGCCCATGGCATCCGCCGCTCCTTCGGCCGACTTCCCGGACCGCTCCACGACCATGTCCACGCTTCCCGATGCCTGGCGCGTGGAGGTCTTCCGGCGCGCCGACCGCGACGATCCGCGCGGTGCGGAAGCTCGCGCAACCCTCGCCGAAGCGGGCCTGCATCCGGCTTCGGTGCGCGTGGGACGCGGCGTGCTGCTCGCGCCGAGCTTGTCGCCCGAGGCGGTGGACGAGCTTGTCGAGCGCTTCCTGCTCGACCCCGTCCTGGACGAAGCGCGGATCACTCCGCCCGGAACGGCCCCGGAACCGGTCGAGGCGACGCGCCTCTTGGTCGCGCCCAAGCCGGGCGTGATGGACCCCGTCGCGCGCACGATCGAAGCGCTGCTGGAGCGCAACGGCGTCGAGCCCGCGACCGGTGGGTTGAACGTCGCGACCTTCACCGCGTACGAGGTCTCGCGCGACGTCGAGCCCGCCGAGCTGGCCCGCGCCGCCGCGCGCACGCTGGCCAACCCGACGATCGAGGACGTGCGCGTCGACGACGAGGCGCTGTCGTACGGCGTCGCGCTCGCCCCCGGCGTGCGCGGGCGCGTCGAGACGCGGCTCGCGGGGCTCGACGACGACGCGCTCGTGACGCTCTCGGCGAACGGACAGCTGTCGCTCAACCTGGTCGAGATGCGCGCGATCCAAGCGCACTTCGCCGAGCTGGGTCGCGAGCCCTCGACCGTCGAGCTGGAGACGATCGCGCAGACCTGGAGCGAGCACTGCAAGCACAAGACCTTGACCGGCGTGATCGAGTTCACGCATGCGGGTCGCACCGAGACGGTCGACAACCTCTTGAAGTCGACGATCGCGGCGGCGACGCACGAACTCGACCGCGAGTGGTGCCTCTCGGTCTTCGTCGACAACGCCGGCATCGTCGAGTTCGACCAGGGCCAAGCGCTCGCCATCAAGGTCGAGACGCACAATCACCCCAGCGCCATCGACCCCTACGGCGGCGCGGGCACCGGCATCGGCGGCGTGGTGCGCGACATCCTCGGCGCGGGTCTCGGCGCGAAACCCGTCGCGAACATCGACGCGTTCTTCGTGGGTCCGCCCGACCTCGCGCCCGAACGCGTGCCCAAGGGCTCGATGCATCCGAAGCGCATCCTGCGCGGCGTCGTGGCGGGCGTGCGCGACTACGGCAATCGCATGGGCATTCCGACCGTCGCCGGCGGCGTCTGGTTCGACGAAGGCTTCGTCGCCAACCCGCTGGTCTACGCGGGCACGGTCGGGATCCTGCCGTCGCACATGGCGCAAAAGAGCGTCGCGCCCGGCGATTGGATCGTCTCGCTCGGCGGCCGCACCGGCAAGGACGGCATTCACGGCGCGACGTTCTCGTCGATCGAGCTGTCGGAGCATTCGGAGGTCAACGCGGCCTCGGCCGTGCAGATCGGCGACCCCTTGACCGAGAAGCGCGTGCTCGACGCGCTGCTCCAGGCGCGCGACCGCGGGCTCTACCGCGGTGTCACCGACTGCGGCGCGGGCGGCTATTCGTCGGCCGTGGGCGAGATGGGCGAACACACCGGCGCCGAGGTCGACCTGGCGCGCGTGCCGCTCAAGTACGCGGGGCTCTCCTCGGACGAGATCTGGATCTCGGAAGCGCAGGAACGCATGGTGCTCGCGGTGCCGCCCGAGAACGTCGACGAACTCGTCGCGCTGTGCGAGTCGGAGGACGTCGAAGCCAGCGTGCTGGGTCAGTTCACCGACACGGGTCGCCTGGTCGTGAAGGACGGCGACGAGGTCCTGTGCGACATGGCGATGTCGTTCCTGCACGACGGCACGCCACGTCCGGTGCGGCACGGTCGTTGGGACGCGCCCCAGCTCGACGATCCCGGCGCGCCCGCCGCGGCGGACGTCGGCGCGACGCTGCTCGCGCTGCTCGGCGACCCGAACGTCGCCAGCAAGCAGTGGATCATTCGCCAGTACGACCACGAGGTGCAGGGCACGTCGGTCGTGAAGCCCTTGGTCGGCGAGCGCTCGGACGGGCCCTCGGACGGCGCGGTGCTGCGCCCCTTGGCGACGTCGAAGAAGGGTTTTGCGATCGGCATCGGCGCGAACCCGTGGCAGGGAGCCCTCGACCCGTATGCCATGGCGTTGGCTTCGATCGACGAAGCGTTGCGCAACGCGGTCGCCGTCGGCGCGGATCCCGATCAAGTGTCCGTGCTCGACAACTTCTCATGGGGCAACGCGGACCTCGAGGAAGAGCTGGGCGCGTTGGTCTTGGCCGCGAAGGCGTGCCAGGACGCGGCGCTCGCGTACCGGACGCCGTTCGTCTCGGGCAAGGACTCCCTCAACAACACCTACCGTGTGGGCGAGCGCTTGCTCTCGATCCCGCGCACGCTTTTGATCACGGCCCTCGGCATCGTGCCCGACGTCGCGCGGGCGATGACGATGGACCTGAAGGGTGCGGGCCACGCGCTCTACCTCGTCGGCGCAACGCGGGCGGAGCTGGGTGCGTCGCGTTACTTGGCGACGTTGGACCTCGGCGCAGGGGTCGTCGGTGGTCGCGTGCCGCGACCCGACCTCGCCACGGCGCCGGGCTGCTTGGCACGCGTCCATGCGGCGATTCGCGCGGGACTTTGTCGCAGTGTCCACGACCTCGCCGAGGGCGGGCTCGCCGTCGCGGCGGCCGAAATGGCGTTCGCCGGCGGACTGGGGCTCGATCTCGACCTGGCGCCGATTGAATTGACCGCGACGGCGGGCTACGACTCCGACGCGACGCGGCTGTTCAGCGAATCGACGACGCGCTTCCTCGTCGAGGTCACTCAGGAGAACGCGGCTCGTTTCGAAACGGAGCTGGCCGGGGATGCGACGCGCGTCGGTACGGTGCGCGCCGATCGGCGCTTCACGATTCACGGCACGCGCGGCGACTTGCTCGCGGACCTTGCCCTCGACGAACTTCGCGCGAGCTTCTTCGGAGCCTACCAGGGATGACCACCACGACCGCGCCCACCAAGACCGTGCAGACGCTGCTGTTACGCACGGCGGGTACCAACTGCGACGCCGAGGCCCAGACGGCTTTCGAGCTAGCGGGCAGCCACGTCGCGCGCATGCACTTGAACGCGCTCGTCGCGGCGCCGGCGCGCCTGGAGAAGGCCGACATCCTGATGCTCGCCGGCGGGTTCAGCTATGGCGACTACATCGCCGCCGGCCGCATCTTCGGGCGCGAGCTCGAGGCCCACTTGACCGAAGCGTTGCAGCGCTTCGTCGAGCGCGGCGGCCTCGTGCTCGGCGTCTGCAACGGCTTCCAGGTGTTGGTCGAACTGGGCCTCTTGGAGGGAGTCGGCGCAGACCCCGCTGCGCGCTCGCTGGCGCTGACCGACAACGCGAGCGCCGAGTTCGAGTGCCGCTGGGTCACGCTGCGCGAGGAGGATTCCGCCTGCGCCTGGCTCGAGCCCGGTCGCCTCGTGCCCGTGCCCGTCGCCCACGCGGAGGGTCGTTTGGTCGTACGCGACGACGCCACGCTGGCGCGGCTCCGCGCCAATCGGCAGATCGCGTTGCGCTACGTCGCTCCGGATGGCGGTCCCGCCGCCTACCCCGGCAACCCCAACGGGTCGGTCGACGACATCGCCGGCCTGTGCGATCCCTCGGGACGCGTGCTCGGGTTGATGCCGCATCCCGAGCGCAACCTCTCTCGGCATCAGCATCCGCGCTGGACGCGCCTCGCCGAACGCGAGGAAGGCGAGGGTCTCGCCTTCTTCCGCCGTATGGTCGCGGTCGCGCGCGACTCGCGCTAGCTCCACAGCGGCTCTTTCTCTCCGCCCTGCCTCCCCGCTCTGCCTCCCCGCTCTGCCTCCCGCCATGCTCACCAACATCCAAGCGCTCTTGCTCTCCCTCGCCCTCGCGCCCCTCGCCACCGGCTGTGTCGCCGCCGCCGCCGGTGCGGGCGCTGCGGGGTATCTCGCCTACCGCGAATCGGACAGTCAGCTCGCCGAGGAGTACATCGACCAGGACCACGCCGAGGTGGTCGCGGCCGTGGTCGAGTCGCTCGACATCTTGCACGACGTCGGTTCGCCGGTGACGACGCCCAAGAGCGACACGGCCATCATGGATGCGTCGACCGGCGTGCGACCGCGCTCCTTCACCACCAAGATCGACGGCACCGACGTGACGGTGCGCGTGGAGGCGTTCGACCTCGGTCGCACGTTGGTCAAGGTCGACGTCCAAATGCGCCTCACCGGCGATCAGCAACGCGTCGCGCGTCTCGTCATGGACGAGATCGTGAAGCGCGCCGATCAGCCCGGGCGCTGAGCGACGCGGTTCAGCCGTCCGCGCGGCGTACGGTCGACGTGGCGCGCGGAATCGGCGTCGCGTCGATGTCGCGGCCCTCGCGTTTCCGTTCGGCGAGGCAATCGGCGCACAGCCCGAAGAGTCGTAGGTTGTGACTGACGAGGTGGAAGCCCTTCGAGTGCGCCGCCTGTTCTTGTAGCTCCTCGATCCGATCGTCGACGAACTCCTCGATCCGGCGACAGTCGATGCAGACGATGTGATCGTGGTGGCGGTGCCCGAGGACGTGCTCGTACAAGAGCTCACCGCCGCCCGTGTCGAGCGCTTCGATGAAACCGCCCTCTTCGAGCAGCGAGACGGTCCTGTAGACGGTCGCCCGCGAGACCTTGGGGCCGTCCTCCTCGCGCAGCCAGTTGTAGAGCGTCTCGGCCGAGAAGTGCTCGTGCGTCGCGAACACGCGCTCGAAGATCCGCTCGCGCTGGGCCGTCAGCTTGAGGGAATGCTGGCGCAGGAAGTCCTCGAACGCCGCCTGGATCTTCGAATGCTCCACTTCGGAATCGTAGACCCCGACCGCGGGGCGAACAACCATCAGCGGTCGTTGCGCGCGTAGTGACGGGCCAAACGCTCCGGCGGGACGCCCAGTCGCCAGGCGAGTGTCAGGGCGCGGTTGCGCAGGGTTTGGCGCACGACACCGCGGCGCTGCCAGCGCCGGGCCGAGAGCGTCAGCTCGGCGGTCTCCAAAAGTTCGATGCGCCCGATGCGCGCCAATTCGCGCGAGAGTTCGAGATCCTCGAAGAGCGGCACGGAGCGAAAGCCGCCCGCGGCCTCGTACGCCTCGCGCCGGACGGAGAGTCCCGAGTCGCCGTACACGATGCCGCGTCGAACGCGGGCGTCGGCCGCGCGTTCGATCCGGCGATAGATCGCGCGCGGATGATCGATGCGCTGACGCAGTCCAGCGGCGGCCAGACCGGGCTCGCGAAACGCGGCGCGCACGGCGTCGAGCGCCCCCACGCCGAGGCGCGCATCGGCGTGCAACACGACCAAGATGTCGCCGGCCGCGGCCTGCGCCGCGACGGCCAACTGCGTGCCGCGGCCCAAGGCCGAGAACACGACCCGTGCGCCAAGAGCGCGCGCCGTTCGCACGGTGGCGTCGTGGCTGCCCGCATCCCCCACGACGACTTCGTCGGCGCCGCCGGCCGGCCCCAGGCTGGCGAGCAGCGCCGGCAACGCGCGCTCTTCGTTCCAGGTTGGAACGAGCACGCTGACGGTCAGGCGCCGCGGCTCTTCGCCGCCCGCGTCCATCAGGGCGTCAGCGACGACGGCTCGGACGAGGCTCGCTTCGGCCGCGGGCGACCGATGTCGGTGCGGCAGAACTTGCCCGCCCACTGGACGCGCTCGTACCCCGCGTACGCGCGCTCGCGCGCTTCCTCGAGACCCTTGCCCAGACCCGTGATGCACGCGACGCGTCCGCCGTTGGTCAGGACGCGTGTTCCTTCGGCGCGCGTGCCGCCTTGGAACACGACGACTTCCTCCGACGCGTTGGCGTCGTCGAGTCCGCGAATGACCGTGCCCTTGGCGTAGTCGCCGGGATAGCCCTCCGCGCAGGCCACGACTCCGACGCACGTCTCGCTGCGCCAACGCGGCGGATCGAGCGACTCCAGCTCGCCCATCGCCGTCGCGTAGAGGTACGGAAAGAGGTCCGACTCGAAGCGGCGCACGATGCCCTGCGTCTCGGGATCGCCGAAGCGCACGTTGTACTCGAGCACCAGCGGGCCGGCCTCGGTGACCATCAGTCCGACGAACAGGACGCCGCGGAACTCGAGCCCTTCGAGCTTCAAGCCGTGCAGCGTCGGAATCAGGATACGACTCTCGATCTGGCGCATCAGGCGTTGGTTCACGAACGAAACGGGCGAGTAGACGCCCATGCCGCCCGTGTTCCGGCCGGTGTCGCCCTCCCCCACCTGCTTGTGATCCATGAATGGTTCCAGGATCAAGAGCGTCTCGCCGTCGGTCACCGCGTGCACCGACAGCTCGCGGCCGACCAGGAACTCCTCGACGACGATCTCGTTCCCGGCCTTGCCGAGCGTGCGCTCTTCCATGATCTGGTCGACGACCGAGCACGCTTCGCGCACGTCGTCGACGACGAACACGCCCTTGCCGCCGGCGAGTCCGTCGGCCTTGACGACCACCGGCCACGTCGTGACGGTTTCCAGGTAGCTCTTCGCGGCGCCCGCGCGATCGAAGCGCCGGTACGCGCCGGTCGGGATGCGATGGCGCTCCAGGAACTCCTTACTGAAGACCTTGGAGCCCTCGAGCTTGGCCGCATCCGCGGTCGGCCCAAAGGTCGCGATCCCGGCCGCGCGCATCCGGTCGGTGATGCCCGCCACGAGCGGCCCCTCGGGACCGACGACGACCAGCCCGACGCCTTCGGTCGACGCCGCGCGCACGAGGCCTTCCACGTCGTCCGCGCCGACGTCCAAGTTGCGCGCGACCTCGCGCGTGCCGGCGTTGCCCGGCGCGCACAAGACCTCTTCCACGTCCGCCGACTGCGCCAACTTCCAAGCGAGCGCGTGCTCACGTCCGCCGCCACCGACCACCAAGACTTTCATCGACCCGACGTTCCTGTTGTCCCTGAGCTACCGTGCCACCCCCCGCAGAGTGCGGGCGTCGCAGCCTACCAGAGCCGACCGCCCCAGCGCGCCGCCACTGCCGGCTAGCCGCACCCCGCCCCACGCGCTACGCTCCACCCGACGGGGTGTACCTCAGTTGGTAGAGGCGTAGCTTTGGGTGCTACGAGTCGTGGGTTCGAGTCCCATCACCCCGACCCGCCCGCGGCCCGGCCCAGCGGCCCGGCCCCGCGGCCGAGTGGCACGCCCGGGAGGACTCGAACCTCCGACCTGCTGATTAGAAGTCAGCTGCTCTATCCAGCTGAGCTACGGGCGCAGCGCGGCCAAGGATACAGGGCCGCTGGATGGGCTCCTAGCGCAGCGGCGGGGACCGGAGCGTGCGCGGCCGTTATCATCACCACGATGACTTCCCTACGCGTGGAGAGCGGTGGCTTGGAGGGCGAAGCCCGGGCTCGGGTCGAGGCCGGGCGGCGGGGGCTTGAGGAGGAGCTCGGGGAAGAACTGCCGGTCGTGATCGAGGGCACGGACGCCGGGGTGCGGGCCGTGGCTTGGCTGCGAGGCGAGCGGTTGGCTGCGCGCGGAGCGGATGGCGAAGCCGCCTGGGAGGTGCTCGCGAAGCGGCTCCGGGAGGCGGCGGGCGTGCTCTCGCGCTACCTCGACGTGCAGGAGTTCATCGGCGCCTGGCGGCGGATCGCGCCGGAGGTCGAGGCGCGCGTCCTGCGCTTCACGTATCGGCTCGGTCGGCGCGAGGCGTTGGCTCGGTTGGAGCTCGGGCGCGCGCCGTTCTTGCTGTTGCTCGACGACGAGAGCGGGTCCGACGCGATCCTGTTTCGGCTGAACGGCGAGGCCTTGTTGTTCCTCGAGGATCCCGACGTCTTCGGCACGGACGACGCTCGGACGGAGATTGCGATCGAGTGTCTCGTGCTCGACGAGGAAGGGCGCGCGACGGGAACGCAGCGCTTGAGCGTGCCGACCGCAGAGTTCACAGCGCTCGACGAATTGGTGCGCACGGCGGAAACGCGGGGGCCCGTCGCGGTGCGCAATCCCGAGACCGGTTTGCTGGCGCTGGCGCTGGCCGACGGCGCGGGCGGCGCGTGGCTGGCCGAGTACCTGTTCGAGGACGCGTGGGTCGGGCGCGAGCGCTTCGAGGGTTTCGCGCCGCGGGACCCGGCGGCGCCGACGCGCTCGTGGAAGGACGTTTTGGCGTGCCCGGGCTGTCGCGCGGACCTGCCGAACCCGGACGAGGCGGCGCTGGACTGTCCGGGCTGCGGGCGTTCGTACGCGCTGGCCGCGACGGGCGCGCCGCGGCTCTTGCTGCCGGAGGACGAGCCCAAGCAACTGGAGCAGGACGAGGAGTGGATCCCGAACTCGGCGCCCAAGGTGCTGCACTACTTCCTGTGTCGTTATCCGGGCGGGCTGGTACTCGACTCGGGCGCGGGCTCCGCGCCGCTCCGGGCGCCGAACCTCGTCAACCTCGAGATCTTTCCCTTCGAGAGCACGACGGTCGTCGCCAGCGGCGAGCGCCTGCCGTTTCGCGACGGAGCCTTCGACGCCGTCATGTCGTCGGCGGTCTTGGAGCACGTGCCCGACCCGCCGGCCTACTGTCGCGAGTTGACGCGCGTCGTTCGCTCGGGCGGCGAGGCGCGCATCGACTCGGCCTTCCTGCAGCCCTATCACGCCTGCCCCGATCACTACTATGGCACGACGCTGTCGGGCCTGCGACTCGCCAGCCGGGACCTCGAAGAGGTGGCGGCCGGCACGAGCCATTCGCAGTCACCGTTCGTGGCTTTGCAGGTCTGGCTGCACGCCTACGCGGCCGCGTTGCCGGAGCAGCATCGCGAAGCCTTCTACGCCAGCACCGTCGCCGAACTGACCGCGCTGTCGCCGGGCCTCGGGCCTGCGCGCGTTCGCATCCCACCCGCCGAGAGGTCGCGCCTCGCGTCCGGGGTCTACCTGCACGGCCGCCGTCCTTGATCGCGCGTCTTGCGCTCAGCGCCCTGCTCGCGTGGCTGTTGGCGCCGATCGGCGCACAGAACGGGGCAGAGAGCAGCCGCGGCGCGGAGCCCCCGTCGGCGTACCGTCACGAGCTGCTGGTGTTCCACGCCGTCTGGTGACAGTTCTGCCGAGCCTTCGACGAGCGGTCGTTCGTCGATCCCGAGGTGCGCGGCGCGATGGCGCGGTTTCGCTACCGGCGCGTGAGCGTCGATCGCGCCGTGCGGCTGATCAACGAGCATCGCATCGTCGCCACGCCGACGATGATCGTGCTGGACGCCTCCGGCCGCGAACGCCGCCGCGCCGTGGGACTCGTCGAGCCCGACGAGGTCCTGGCCTTTCTCGCAGGCCACGGCGATTTCCTCTCGATGGTGGACGGCACGACGCAACTGCCGCTCGGCTATCGCCTGCGCAGTTCCTGCTTCACGCACGCGAGCTACGGCCCGATCGACATCGACAGCCAAGCGCCCGGCAACGCCATTCGCCAAAGCCTCCCGCCGCGCACCCCATCGACGTTGGGACGCGGTCAATGGGAAGCGCGCTGGACGGAGACGTTCACGAACATCTGGTCGGACGCTCCGGGCCGCTATCGACTCGACTACGGCACGCTCGAGTCGCGCCTCACGTTGGCGCGCGGCTTGACCGAGTCGGTGCAGCTCGAGCTCGAGATCTCGGACCTCACGCGCACGAACAGCGCGCTCGATCCGATCACGAACGCGTACCACGACCTCTTCGGCCTGGACGATGCGGGACGGGACGAGCACCCCTCCGGCGACAACGAAATCTTCTTTGCGGGGATGGACGGCGCACCCGATCTGCGCGACCGCACGTCGGGCTCGGTCTCGCGCGACCTGTCACTAACGCTGACGCAGAACCTGACATGTGGTACCGAGCACTGGCCCGCCGTGGCGTACTCGCTGACGGCGCGCTATCACACGGGCGGTGCCGGCGACCTCGAAGGCCCGCGCGATTGGAGCTTCGGCGGCTCGATCTCGGCGTCGCGCCGCATCAGCGATCGCTGGTACGTGTATGGCGGCTTGGGCTATCTGTTCCACGGTCCGCAGCGCTGGCGCGGCCTCGAGCTGGAGAGCGAACAGTTGACGGGGCTGCTGGCGGTCGAGTGGGACTACGCGGCGTTTCGCGCGCTCACGCTGCAGTACCTGTGGAGCGACGCGACCGCGGTTGACCGCAGCCCCTTCGACGAGCCCGCGCACGAGTTCTACCTGGGTTGGAAGCGCGAGACGACGTTGAACCGCGTGTGGGAGTTCGGCCTGATCGAGAACGGCATCGTGGCCGACAACAGTCCCGACTTCGGCTTGCACGTCGGCGTGCGGCAGCGTTGGTAGGCTCTTGCTCCTGTTGCCCCCCCCATGAGCTTCGACGCACACAGCACCGACCACCGCCGCACGCTGGCTCATGTCCAAGCGACCGCGACGCGCGCGGGGCGAGAACGGCTCGGGCTGTGCTCCCTGGAGGGAACGCGGCTCTTCGAGCGCGCGATGGCCGCGGGTGTCACGATCGAGCGCGCGCTGACGACCGCTGCGTTCCGCGCCGATCCGACGCCGCGCGTCCGAACGCTCTTCGCTCGCCTCGAAGCCAGCGCCTGCCGGGTCGAACTCGTGCCCGAGGCGACGATGCAAACGCTGACCGGCGGCCGCGCGATCGGCTCGCTGGTCGGGTTGGCGCGACTTCCCGCGCCGGGCTCGCTGGACGCGCTGTTGGCGCACGACGAACAGGGCGCGCCGTTCTTCCTCGGGCTCTTCGAGGTCAACGATCCCGGCAACCTGGGCGCGCTCGCCCGGACGGCGCACGCGTCGGGCGCATCCGCGCTGCTCGCGGCGGGTGCTACGGACGCGTTCCATCCGAAGGCGTTGCGCACGTCGATGGGCAGCCTCTTCCGCCTGCCGGTTTTGGCGTACGACTCGTTGGACGTCTTGCTCGGCGAGCTCGGAGCCCGCGGCGTGCGCGCGGTGGGCTCGGTCTCGAGCGAGTGTGATGGCGCCACGCCGCTCGACGCCTTCGACTTCGGGCGCGAACCCACGGCGCTGTTCGTCGGCAGCGAGGCATTCGGCTTCGGGCCCACCCAGCGCGCCGCGTTCGACGGCTTGGTCACGATCCCGATGGCGGCGGGCGTCGACTCGTACTCGGTCAACGCGGCGGCCGCGGTGCTCCTTTGGGAGCTAGCGCAGCGTCGGCGTTAGCCGCGCCTGAGACCGACCAAAGCACCGACGCCGGCGGCGGCGGCCGAGGGCAAATGCCCCTCGAGGAACGCGCGACCCGCCGACAGGTGTTCGCGGCCGCCGCGCCAGAGCTGATCGAAGAGTCCCTCGAGCGCCGCGAAGTCGACGACGGCGATGTCGGCGGCGTGCAACCCGAAGACGGCGATCAGGATCACGCCGAGCACCAGCGCGCTGAGCTTCAGGAACGCGCGCAGCGCGAAGCCCACGCAGAAGCCGATCAGGAAGCCGCCGCCGCTCTTCAGGAAGAAGCGCGACCAAGGGCGCAAGGGGTCGTCGGCCACGGTCGCCGGTGCGGCCGCGCCGCCTTCGACCAACGAATTCGCTCCCGTCGGCAAGGTGCGCGGTGCCGGCGGCTCGTCCCCCGCCAAGAACGCCAGCGCGCCACCCGCCACAAGACAGACCACCCCAACGACGAGCAGGATCACCTGTCCGCGCGTGAGCCCGCGACGCTGTACCTCGTGCTGCTGCTCGATCTCCGACATGGCGCGGATTGTGCCATGCGGAGTTCCGTCGCTCCTAGGAGCCTGCGTCACGGGTGGCGGTTCGCCAGGTGCCGAGCATCGGATCGAGTCTGCGTCACGGCGAAGCTGGCGATCGTGGTGAGGGAACCGGGCTAGAGCGAGCCGAGCCCTTGGAGGTACTCCAAGAGGTCGGTCAGCGCGCTCGGCACGTTCGTCGGTTCGGTGCCTGCGACCTGATCGAACTCGTTCAGTCCATGGCACGAGTGGCAGGTGCGGATCTCGCCGGGCTGGAAGCTGAGCCAATAGCGCTCGCGCACGACGGGTTCGTGATCGGGCGCCGTCAACTGCCAGCTCATGGCACGGCGCGCCGGGACCAGCGCCGCCATCGAGCCATCGTCGCCGATGCGCACGGATCCGGCGGGGCCACCCAGCGGATCGGGATTCGTCGCTTCCGGCGCGTGCAACGGCTGCGCCAACACCCGACGCCCTTGCAGCACGGACGTGCCGCCGAAGTTCAGGCTGCGGATGCGGTCCGCTTGGAACAGTTGCATGTGTGAGACGTCGTACACCGTTCCGCCCGTCGCCGTGTGGTTGTGACCGCTCGAGGGGATGCGCAGGTTGTAGGGCTGTTGCCTGTCCTCGTCGTCGCGGCTGGTCACGTCGCGCGACACGATCAACGCCAGGTCGTTCGCCTCGAGGAAGCTGCGCAAGGCGGCTTCGCTGACGCCGGCCGCGGCGATCGCTTGGGTTTCTGGTGACTCCAACGAGCTCTCGGAGGTCGACGGGGGCACGGGTCGCGGCTGCACCTCGACGGCGTCCAGCTCCCAGAGGTTGCCCGAGTGATGTACCAGCGAGAACGGGTTCCAGTACTCGACGGTCTTCGAAATGCCGTTCGTCAAGCGCTCGCCCGCGCGGAAGTGGTCGCCGTCGAGCACCAGCCGCGTCAGCCGGAAGTCGTAGCGCGAGACGGGATGCGTGGCCGAGCCGATGTTCGAGTCCTTGCGCGTCGTCGGCGTGTGCGAACAGAGCGCTTGACCGTCGATCAAGCGCACGGGATCGCGATAGAGCCCCGTGTGGTCGGGCCCCGGCGTCAACGTCGGCGACTGCGTCGCGCGCGGTGTGATGTATTCGATCGTCATCCGATCCGCGTTCAGGAGCGGATTGCCGTTGATGCGCACGATCTGTCCTGCGCCATGCGTCTCGAACTCACGGGCGTCGATGCCCAGGTACGAGCCCGGCGACCACGGGTCTTCGCTCATCTGGAACAGGTTCTTGATTTCGTAGCGGTTGCTGACGCCCGCGATCGCCAGCACCGCGTTCGTGAGGTTCGGGTCGTCGGTCCGCACCTTGTCGACGAAGGCGTGCAGTTCGTGTCGGCCGACATGGTTGAGCGTCTCCTCCACCGTGCCGTCCTGGTTGATCATCCACGGATTGAACTCGTTGAACGCGTTGCCCGTCAGGTGCGGCTCGTAGCCGTTGAGGTCGCCCGAGTAGCCGGGGTTCTGATTGATGAAGTTCACGAACTGCGTGCGCGGTTCGGGGAAGACCTCGGCGTCGGAAGCGGTCGGCACGGAATCGAGCTCCTCGCCCGAATAGTTGAACGCGCCGTACGTGCCCGCGCCCATCAGCTCCAGCTCCTTCTGCTGATCGCGCTCGAGGTGGTCCCAGCGGGTGAACACCACGCGCCCGAACGTGTCGAGCAGCGGCGTGAAGACACCCGACGGCGAGTGATTCATCAGGAACAGCTCGCCGCTCGAGCGGTCGAGGCTCCAGAGACCCGTGTTCGTCGGCGCTTCTTCGTACTCGTCCAGTTGCGGATGCAGGTGCTGTTCCCCGCCGATCGGCCGATCGCTGGTGAACAGGATGCGCCCGTCCGAGGCGTAGATCGGGCTGACGTTGTTGTAGTTCGCCGGCTGGTTGGCGATGCGCGTGATCGCCACGGACTGGCCGCGACCGAAGCCCGTGACTTCGTAGATCTGCCAGAAGTAGTCGGGGTTCGACGGACCGGTCGGGGCGCCGACCACCATCGAGAAGAGCGCCTTCTCTGCGCCAAAGTGCACGCACGGTTCGCGCACCGCGATCGAGTTCGCGCCCTGCAGGCCGGGGTTGCCGTAGCCCGCTTCCGCGGTCAGGTTGCGCAGGTCGCCGTTCTCGTAGCGGATCCAGAGGTCGCCGCCGCGCGGCGCGTGGCCGGCACGTCCGTCGTGGTTCCCGAAGGTCGAACAGACCGTCAGGTAGTCCGAGACCATCGGGACCTGCGTCACGAACAACAGGGGATTGGGCGTGTCCTCCGTCGAACCGCCCGGGTTCACGCCCCCTCCGTCCGAGCCTCCGCCGCCGCCGGCGCACGCGACGACTCCCCACCAGAGTGAGCCGACCGCAAACAGACGCGACACCACAGCGGCTCTCGCCGCGCGCTTTGATCCGTGATCCATGACCGCATTCGCCCACTCCGGGGGCGCCTTCCTGGACCCCCTGCTCGGCGGAGCCGAACGCGGATCTGGAGGCGGTCATCGATCTGTCGTGAGTCCCGGGAAGCCCTTTCCCGCAGCTACCTCGAGCGTGCTGGGGGCACCCGGCTTAGAGCTGACCCTGGGACTGCAGCCATTGGACGAGCTGCGTCAGCGCCTGCGGCGGGTTCGCCGCCGGCCCTTGACCGGTCTGGTCGTGGTCGTTGACGCCGTGGCAGCCGCCGCACGAGCGGATTTCGCCGGGCTGGAACGTCAACCAGTAGCGCTCGCTGACGACCGGGTCGCCGCTCGGCGCCGTCAACTGCCAGCTCATCGCGCGGCGCGCGGGAACGAGGGCCGCGACCGAACCGTCCGCCGCGATTTCCACGCCGCCCGCCGGCGCGCCGCCCGAAGGGCGAATGGGCGCGTCGTGCATCGGCTGGGCGAGCGGACGGCGCCCGAGCACCGGCAGGGAGCCGCCGAAGGTCAGGCTGCGGATCTGGTCGGCCTGGAAGAGTTGGAGGTGTGAGACGTTCCACAGCGCCGCCGGATTGTTGCTCGTCGACTGGTGGCCGGATTGTGCCACCCGCAGGTTGAAGGGCTGCTGACGATCGCCGGCGTCGCGCGTGGTCGCGTCGCGAACCACCATCAAAGCCAAATCGTTCTGCGCGAGATAGCTGCGCAGTGCCCCGGTGCTGACGCCCGTGCTCGCCAGCGCCACGGCCTCGGGGGCCTCGAGCGGAGGCATGCCGGTCACGGGCGGCATCGGACGCGCCACGACCTCGACCGGATCCAGTTCCCACAGCGTCCCGAACCACGCGCGCCAGTTCCAAGGATCGCCCCACGCGACGATACGCGGGATGCCGGGCGTCAGCGTTGCACCGGCGCGCCAGTGGACGCCGTCGAACCACAGCCGCTTGAGCCGGAACTCGTAGCTGGACGAGGGCCAGTACACGCCGCCGTACATGCCGCCCGTCTCGGTGTCCTTGGCGGTGTTCGGCGTGTGGACGGCGATGCCGACGCCGTTGCTCGTGCGCAGCGGCGAGCGGTAGAGGCCCGAGTGGTTCACGCTCGGCGTCAGCGTCGGATCGGCCGTCTCGCGATGCGTCACGTACTGCACGTCGACCTCGTGCGCCGCGTCGCCCGCGGGTGCGTAGAAAGTGACGATCTGCCCGGCGGCATGCGTATCGAAGTTCCGGCAATCGATGGCGTAGTAGAGGCCCTGAACGTTGGGGTCCTCGCGAATCTGGTGCAGGCCGTCGATGGGGTTTCGATTCTTGACCCACGACGCGAACTGGCCGAAGTTCTGCAGGTCGGGGTCGTCGTTGCGCGAGCGCGCAAAGCTGTCGAACAGTTCGTGCCGCCCGATGTGGTTGACCGTCTCCTCGCCGGTCCCGTCCTGACGCAACTGCCAGGGCAGGAAATGGTTGAAGTCGTTGCCGACATAGAAGTCGGTGTATCCGTTCAGCGGCCCTCCATACCCCGGAGTGGCGGTCACGAATCCGATCCACTGCGAGCGCGGCTCGGGGAACCACTCGAAGTTCGAGCCCGTGTCATAGGCGAACGCGGACTCGTCGGAGTAGTTGAAGGTGCCGTAGTTGCCCAGCCCCATCAGCTCGAGGTCGGTCTGCTGATCGCGCTCGAGGTGATCCCAGCGCGTGTAGATGATCCGGCCGAAGCTGTCGAGCGACGGGCGGAAGGCGCCCGACGGCGTGTGCGTCAAGAGCTGCAGATTCGGAGCCCCGAACGGATCGATGCTCCAGATGCCCGTGTTGGTCGGCGCTTCCTCGTACTCGTCCAGTTGCGGGTAGAGGTGCGGCGCACCGTTGCGCGGGCGATCCGACGTGAATCCCACGCGCCCGTTCGAGAGATAGAACGGCGAGACGTTGTTGTAGAGCGACGGTTGTCCGGGCACGCGGTAGATCGCGACCTGCTGTCCCTGACCCAGCCCCTGCACCTCGTAGATCTGCCAGCGCAAGTCGGGGTCGGTACCGACGATCGGAGCTCCGTCGATCATCGAGAAGAGCGCGCGCGTCCCGCTCCAATGCACCGTGGGTTCGCGCACGGCGATCGCATCCGCGCCTTGCATGATGCCGGGCTCGCCGAAGCCAGCTTCGCGCGTCAGGTTCCGGAGACTGCCATCGGGATAGCGGATCATCAGATCGCCGCCGCGCACGGCCGCATGCGGCTTCGCGCGATGGGTGCCGAAGGTCGACGTGATCGTCAGGTAGTTGCGCGGGTTCGGCACCTGCGTGCAGAACAGGATCGGGTTCTCGATCGGAGGCGACTGGGCACCGAGGGTGCTCGGTGGAGCGAGGCAGGCGGCGAGGACGAACGGCAAGGTGTGGAGCGGGCGCATGCTTGATCCGATGGGCTGGAAGGCGTCGCGGGCTTGGCACACCACCGCTCGCTGCGAGGGTCGCCAGGCGCGGAGCCTAGCCCGCGGAGCGCGCCTTGTTGGGTTGCACGTTCCCGGTTTTTGCCGTCGTTACGGGCCAAATCCCCCCTAACGCATGAGAGATGACTCATACGGCGGCGCGATCGGGCCCGTTGTTTGTCCGATGCCACCCCTTCCGCAACCCGTTGCCGTCCGGCCGAGGAAACTTTCCTAGCCCTCTGGTATTTTCGCCCACAGTGGTTTCGAACCGCCCTGCGATCGAGCAGCGGGCGCCGTCCTTTCGCGGCTGAGCCACCTGCGACGCGGCTCACCGTCGACCGACGAAGCGCGGCGCGCTCAGGCCAACTCGATCGCGGCCCACACGCACAGACCCAGGAGGGCGTACTTTCCCGCGTAGTAGAGGCGGCGGTTCACACGCGTCTTGATGCCACGGAAGAAGCTCTTGAGGTGGAAGAAGACGGGCGTCACGCGATTCAGCGCGCCCGGCTTCTCGTTCGCTTCGTTGTGGCTGGCCGTGATGCCGTAGACGCGGTCGATCAGGAACTGGTTGAAGCCGCGCATCACGCGCGTGCGCAACGGTCGCGTGATGTCGGCGAACAGGATCAGGCGCGGCTGGTCGGTCGTGTTCTCGGCCCAGTGGACGTAGGTCTCGTCGAAAACGACGTCTTCCCCGTCCTTCCAGGAATACTCGTCCCCGTCGACCCAGATGCGGCAACCGGGCTGGGCCGGACAGACGAGGCCCAGGTGATAGCGCAAGGAGCTGGCGAAGGGGTCGCGATGCTTGCCGAGCTTGCCGCCGGGCGGCAACAGCGTGAACGCCGCCGAGTTGATGTTCGGGATCGATGCCAGGAGCGCCGTCGTGCGGGGCGCTCGCTCCAACGCCGACGGCAGGAAGTCGCCGTACCACTTCATATGGAAGCGCTTCCACCCGAGCTTCTTGAACGACACGAAAGCGAGGTCCTGCTGCCCGGCGTGGTAGTCGATCTTGCCTGCGTCGTAGACCGCCAGGGCCTCGTCACGGATCGTCTCCCAGTTGTCGCGCAGCACCGCCAGCTCGGGGAAGTCGCGCGCGCTGAGCAACGGGTCCTTCGGCACGGCCGAGAACAGGTACAGCAGCGCGTTGAGCGGCGCGAAGAGCCCCGAGTGCTCGGTCAACTGCCGCTCGACGCGCAGTCGCACCTTGCCGCGCAGGTGCACGTAGCCGACGCAGGCCACGTAGCCGAGGACGAGGAGGAAGACCGGACTGGTGACCCAGGAGATGATCGTGCCCATGCTTGATCGAGAAGCCGGGATCGGGAGAAGCGCACAGGGGGCCGCCCGGCTCCCGAGCAAGAGGATCGCTTGCCAGCGGCGCGGGACAAGCGTCCAGTCGCCGAGAATTGCTTCGCGCGCGGGACCGACTAGAGGAACGCGGCCTTCTTCATCGTCATCACGCGCCGGTTCCAATCCTGGCGAATGCGCCCGATACGCGTCACGGGAGCGCTTTCGGCGCCGTGCAGGCGACGGAGGCTCTCCTCCAGCGGCAGCGAATCCCCTAAGGCTTCGGTGAAGAGCTTCTGCGCCCGTTGGCCGTGCTCCCGCGCCGCCCGCGTGTCGCCCGCGGCGTGCGCCTCCAGCGCGCGCTCCAGCAACCGCGCCCCTTCGTCGGCCTTCGCCCGGGCGCCCTGCCAAACGGGATCGTCCTGGAAGTCGGCCACGCTGGCGAAGGGATCGCCGGCCATCGCCATGTCGCCCGCGCCCCGGGATCCGGAGGCCATGCGGCGCGGCAGTTCGACGGGCACGGACCGGAAGGGATCGAAGGCTGCCTCCGCTGTCGACTCCTCCGCCGTCTGCGGCTTGGGGCCGGCGTTCACGAAGATCACGAGGCCGGCGATGGCGAGGATCCCGCCCAAAAGGACGAACATCGGGTGGATGCCTCCGCGCTTGGGCGGTCGGCGGCGCTCTTCACGTTCCATGGTGGATCGAGAGCGTACCCCGCCGGGCGCAGCCGACCAAGCCACTGCTGGCGACGCCCAAAGAGCGAAGTTGCAAAGCTTGGGCCACCACGCTCCGCAGGGTCGCGCGTAGGCTGGGAACCGCTCTTCACCCACGCCCCAGCCTCTTCCGCCCCCTTGCCCATGCGCTCGCTCTCCCCCTTCGCGGCCCTCGCCGCCCTGGCCGCTCTCCTGGATTCGGCGACCGCCCAGCAGTTCCAGCAGCAGGCCGGAGCGATTCCCGGCGCCGCGCAATGGACGGAGGGCCTCGAGGCCGCGGACATCGAGAACGACGGGGACCTCGACCTCTTCTTCGCCGACGGGACGGGCTTCTCGTCCCCGGGTCAGAAGCGCCAAAACGTGTTGGTCGTGAACCAGCTCGAGGTCGCGCCGCTCTTCTTCGCGGACGAGAGCGTCACGCGCCTCGGCGCGCACGTCAGCCACGCGAAGAACGTCGTCACCGCGGACATCCAGGGCGACGGATTCGTCGACGCACTGTTCTGCAACGCCTGGTCCACCGACGCGCCCTTCCTGTACGTGAACAACCCGCTGAATCCGGGCTTCTTCACCTTCGAGGGGGCCGCGCGCGGCTTTACCGCCAGCTACTCGAGCGGCGGTGCCCAGTTCGGCGACCTCGACGACGACGGCGACCTCGACGTGATCATCGCCGATGCCTACCTGAACAGCGGTCCCGGCAAGCCGCACCTGTTCGTCAACGACGGCAACGGCTTCTTCACCGAGGACCTCGCCTTCACCGCGGCCGCTCCGACGAAGCAGGCGATGATGGACGTGCAACTCTTCGACGTCGACGGCGACTGGGACCTCGACTTCCTGGGCGCGTGTCGCCAGGAGAACGGCAGTGCGACGAACGGCGACCACTACCTGATGCTCAACGACGGTGGGGGCGCGTTCACGAACGCGTCGGGTCAGTACCCGGACGGCTCGAGCGGTCGCGTGTACGAGATCGAAGTCGGTGACCTCGACGGTGACGACGACCTGGACTCGTTCCTGGTGAGTCTCTCGAACTTCCAGGAAGGCCCGATCGAGAACTTGACGGTTGGCAGCACGTTGGGCTTCGCGACCGGAGCACCGGTCGGCGGTGACGACGACAACGAGATCGCCCTCTTCGACTACGACATGGACGGCGACCTCGACGCATTCGTCGGCTCGCTCGGCGCGCGCGAGAAGGTGCTCCGGAACAACGGCGCGCTCAGTTTCACGCAGTTGAACAACGTGATCCAGACGATCGGCGATTCGACGCTCGACATCACCATCGCGGACCTCGACAACGACGGCGCGTACGATCTGGTCACGGGCCAGGGCGAGAGCAACTCGGGCCAGTGGGCGAACAAGATCTACCGCAACACGGGTGTGCTCGACACGCTCCCGCCGCGCCTCGTACGGCTCGAGGAGTTCGAATTGACCGACGCGACCGGTCCTTGGGTCTGGCATGCGCTGGTCTTCGACCAGGTCGCGGACGACGGTCGCGATTGGGTCGCGGCGTCCGCGCGTTACGCGGTGCTCGACTCGAAGCTCGAGCTGCCGCTCGCCACGTCGGCGTCGGTCGTGCACGGCGGAGCTCCCGTGGTCGCGGTCGGAACGTTCGTCCGCTGGACGAACGACGACGCCGCGGCGCACTCGATCGTGTCGGCCGAGCTGACCCTCGATTCGGGTCCGCTGGCGCCGGGCGAGAGCTTCGACGCGCTGCTCGTCGAGCCCGGCACGTACACCTTCGGAGACGGCATCGGCGGCGCGGCGAACGCCACGATCACCGTGGTCGGCACCACCTTGGCCGCCGGCGTGTTGAAGCAACCGGGCGGCCTGTATCGCTTCCGTGCCGCGAACCCCGGCACCGCCGCGGTGCGGTTGGTCTTCGAAATGACCTTCACGGATTGGGCCGGCAACGTGCGACGCGTGAGTTCCTTCAGCGACTCGGCCGGCTTCGAAGTCCTGGGCTGCGACCTCGCGATCCAAGAGAGCCTCGTGCACGTGGCGGGCTATCCCACCCTGGGAGCGAACATCACGCTGGGCATCGACAACCCGCTCGGCACGCAGAGCGTGGGCTCCATCCCGGTGCTCGCGTTCTCGAACCTGCCGGACGCGAACGTGCCGTGCGGCACGGCGATCCCGGGCTTCGGCATGACGGGCGCCTTTGGTCGGCTCCTCGTGTCGGTCGCCCCGCCCTTCCCGATCGCGCCGCTGCTCCTTGGACCGCTCTGGGCGGGAGCGGGCGCTCCGGCCCCGATCACCTTCGGCGTTCCGAGCGATCCCTCCTTCGCCGGCACCACGGTGTTCGCACAGGGGCTCTTGCTCGATCCCAGCGGCGCGGGTCCGCGTTTCGGACTGACCCAGGGCCTCGCGATCACGATCCAGCCCTAGGCGACTGCCCAATGCCACTTGGCGCGCGCGGCTCGCCCGCGCAGGATGGGCATCCACCCGTCATCCGCTGAGGTCCATCGACGATGCTGCTCGCTATCACCCTGCGTCTTACCCTGAGTCTCTGCCTCGGCGGGCCCGCGTCCACGCTCGAGGTCCCCGAGGACTTGGGCCCGAGCGTCGAACGCGCCGTTCGAATCCTCCTCGAACGGCAGGAGAGCGACGAGCACCTCGAGCTCGGCATCGACGAACCGGTGCCCGACGACCAGGAACTCGCCGCGCGTCGCGAGTGGCCGTACCAGGGCGTCTACCGAGTGCGTGGTTCGATTCCCTGGGGCTATCGAGTCGGCGGCACGGCGCTCGCATGCCTCGCGTTGGTCGAGGCGCCGGGCCACGCGGATGACGCCGAAGCCGTCGCGGCGGTCGGGCGCGGGCTCGAGTTCGTGCTCGAGGCGCTCGACCAGCAGCGCATGGCCAGCGGCTTCGACGCCGGCTACGACGTCCGCGGCTGGGGTCACACCTACGCGCTGGCGTTCCTGCTCCGGTTGCGCGCCGCCAACGCCGTCGAGAAGGAGCTCGCGCAGCCGGTGGACGAACGCATCGTCTGGCTGATTCGGGCCCTCGAAGAGACGCAACTGGCACAGGGCGGGTGGAACTACGCGCGGCGGGCCGGCGAGCAATCGGCCGCCTCGCCGTTCATGACGGCGCCCACGCTCCTGGCGCTCTTCGAAGCGAAGGCGCAAGGCTTTGCCGTCGAAGACCGCGTCGTCGAGCGCGCCCTCGACGCGCTCGCGGCCAGCCGCGGCAACGACGGCTCGTACCCTTACACGACCGCGCCCACGGAACGCGATCGTATGCCCGGTTCGACGGGTCGCACACCCATCGTCGAGGTCGTCCTGCACCTCGCCGGCCGCGGCGACGCCGACCGGCTGCGCGCGTCCCTCGATGGGTTCCTCGAGCACTGGCAATTCCTGGAGGACCGCCGGCGGAAGACGGGCACGCACGTCGCACCGTACGGCATCGCGCCGTACTACTTCTTCTACGCGCACCGCTACGCCGCGATGGCGATCGAGTTCCTGCCCGAGGCCGAGCGTCCGCCCTACCGCGCAAAGTTCCTCGAGCGCCTCTTCCAGGTGCAAGAACCGTCGGGCGGCTGGAACGATCGCGTGTTCGACCGCTCGGAGAACTTCGGCACGGCGATGAGCTTGCTCGCGCTGTTGGAACCAGGACTGTCCCGCCCCGCCGGTTGGCGCTGAGCCGAGGACGTCAGTCGTCGAGCAGCTTGGGCAGCTTCCAGCGACGCCCGGCGCTCTTCAGCCGCCGCCGCAGCCAGCGCTGAACCGTCGGCGCGTCGTCGCGCAGTTCGGCCAAGACGCCGTTCCAGGCGGCGAGCCCCGCGTCGGTGAGCGCGACCGACTTCGACGCATCCGGCACGGCCGAGGCGTCGGAGTAGGCGGCGAGCACGGTCGCGACGTTCCCGTCGCGCGTGAATTCGGCGCCGCGGCGACGGCCCGCCGCCACGTAGCGCGCGCGTTCCGCGTCGTCGAGCCCGAGCACGCGCACCAACGCGCGCGCCAAGTCCTCGGCGTCGCGCGGCTCGACGAGCACGCCCGAGACGCCGTCCTCGACGATCTCGGGAATGCCTCCGATGCGACTGGCGACGACGGGTACGCCGGCGCGAAACGCCTCGAGACTCGTGAGGCCGAAGGCCTCGGTCCAGATCGAGGGCACGACCACCGCGGCGGCGCCGCGCAGGTAGTGTGCGACCTCGGTGTTCGGAACATCGCCCAGGAAGCGGACCGCGTCGCCCAGTTCCAAGCCGCGCGCCAGAGCCTCGAGCGAGCGGCGTTCGTCGCCGTCGCCGAGCACGTCCAGCCGCGCCGCCGGCGCCTCCACGCGCGCGAGCGCGAAAGCACGCAGCAACACGTCGACGCCCTTCTCGCGCTGCAAGCGCCCGGCGAAGACGAAGCGCTGGCCGGCGAGCGGTTCGGGATCGACCGCGCCGACCTCGCGCAGGAAGTACGGCGCCAGCCGCACGTCGGCGAACCCGTGGGCGCGCGCCATCGCTTGCACCGCCGCGCTCGGCGCCAACGCGACGTCGACGGCGCGCGAGAGAACGCGCTGACGCAGCTCGGTCATCGCGACCATCTCGGCGCGGAAGGGATAGTTCGAGCCGCAGTCGTGCTCGAAGCACTGCTGTCCCGCGCCTCCCGGGCACGGGCTGCCGTCGCCGCGCACGCACCAGGAGTTCGGACAGAAGGTCGAGAAGTCGTGGATCGTCTGGACGAGCCCGACCGGGGCGCGCGCGAGCAGCAGATCGACCTCGATCGGCAAGCCCCAGAGATTGTGCGCGTGGACCACGTCGGGGTCGACCGCCGCGAGCGTCGTGCGCAACGCCTCGGTCACGCCCGCATCGCGCAGGATGCCCTCGCGCCGGAACCGCTCCCGCCGCACGACGCGCAGGTCGGGGCGCTCGACCTCACGGTCGGGCTCCGTGCCGAAGCGCACCACGGCGTGCCCGCGCTCGGCCAGAGCGGCGGCCAGATCGAGCTGATAGCCCTCCGCGCCGCCGACGCGATCGGTGTAAGTGCTGACGAAAAGGATCTTCAAGGGAAGCAGGCTACCGAGTTCTCCTGGTCTCGATCGGTCGGCGCGCCCGGGAGCGGTAGCATGCAGCGAATCTTTTCGCCTCCAGCACCCAAAGGAGTCGCCATGCTCGCCACCGCCCTACTCATCGCCCTGCCCGCCGTTCCGTCCGTTCCATCGACTCTCGAGCGCGTCCACGTCGTCGGGGCCAGCGTTTCCGACGGCTTCGGGACGCGGCGTGAGTTCGGCGCGACCCTGCGCCTCGACCACGTGCTGGACGTGGCGTTGCCCGAAAAGTCTGTGGTCGGGCACGCCGCCAGCGAGATGATGTTCCTGACGCCCGTCGCTTCCGGGGACAGCCAGATCGAAGCGGCGCTCGACGCCGAGGCGACGCTGTTGATCGGCATCGACTTCCTCTTCTGGTACGCCTACGGCGTGCTACCGAGCGAGGAGGCGCGCCTCGAGCGCTTCGAGGAAGGGCTCGCGGCGTTGGAGCAGTTCGAGGGCACGATCCTGATCGGCGACATCCCCGACGTGCGCTACGCCTTGCCCGGCGGGATGCTGTTCGAGGCGCAACTGCCCGAGCTCGCGACCATCGCGCGTTGCAACGAGCGGCTCGCGCAGTGGGCCGCCGAGCGGCGCGACGTGCACGTGGTGCCGCTGGCCAAGTTCCTGGCCGAGGTTCCGACCGCCGACGAGATCACCGTGCGCGGCGAGCGCTACCTGAAGCCGTTCGAGTCGCTGCTCCAGAGGGATCTCTTGCACGCGAACGTCGACGGCACGATCGCGCTCGTGCGCTTGATCCTCGACTCGCTGCCGGGCATCGAGAAGCTGGGCGACGTGACCTGGTCGCACGCTGCGTTGCGCGCGGAGACCTTCAGGCGTTGGGCGCCGGAGAAGGCTTCCGGTGAGCAGGCGGTTCCCGTTCCGAACGGCGGCCAGCACGCGCGACGCCGGGCCGCGTGAACGAAGCCTCCCGGGGCGCGGTCACTCCCGGCCGCGTCCTCCGCGTCTGGTGGCCGCTGGCGACCAGTTGGCTCTTGATGGGCGCGGAAGGTCCGGTCGTGACCGCGTTTCTCGCGCGCTCGGCGGACAGCGAGGTGCAACTCGCCGCCTTCTCCGCCGCGTTCAACGTGGCGCTCGTCGTCGAAGCGCCGATCATCATGTTGCTCGCGGCATCGACGGCGCTCGCGGTCGATCGCGCGGCGTACCGACGGCTCGAGCGCTACATGTGGACGGCCGCGCTGGCGCTGACGGCGCTGCACGCGCTCGTCGCGTTCACGCCGCTGTTCGACGTTCTCGCCATCACGCTGCTCGAGCTCCCGCCGCCGGTGCAGGAGCCGACGCGACTCGGGCTCCAGTGGCTCTTGCCCTGGACGGGATCCATCGCGTATCGGCGCTTCCAGCAAGGCGTGTTGATTCGAACCGAGCACGCCGGGCGCGTGCTCGTCGGCACCATGCTGCGCCTCAGCGTCGGCGTCGCGACGATCACGACCGGCTTCGCCCTCGGACTCGAAGGTATCCGGCTGGGCGCCCTCACGCTGTCGGCCGGCGTCGTCGCGGAGGCGCTGTTCGCCTGGCTCGCGGTGCGCGGACCCCGCGCGGCACTACCCGAACGGGACGAGAGCAACTCGCCCATCTCGCTGGGGTCGTTCCTCGCGTTCTACCTGCCCTTGGCCGCGACGCCGCTCTTGATCCTGGGCGTACAACCCTTCGGCACGGCGACGATGACGCGCATGCCGATGCCGCTCGAATCCCTCGCGGCGTACCACGGCGTGCACTCGCTCGTCTTCCTGACCCGCAGCGTGGGCTTCGCCTTCAACGAGGTCGTCGTGGCGCTCCTCGGACGCCCGGGCGCCGTGGCGTCGCTGTTGACCTTCGCTCGGCGCCTGGCGCTCGGAGCGGGCGGCGTCATGGCGGCGCTGGCGCTGACTCCGCTCGGGGACGTTTGGTTCGGCCGCGTGCAAGCCTTTCCACCCCACGTCGCAATGCTTGCGGCGGCGGCTACGTTCTTCGCCGTCCTGATGCCGGTCAACCAGGTCCTGCAGAGCTGGTTCGGCGGCGTCCTGGTCAAAGCCCGCCGCACGCGTGGCGTGACCGAGTCCGTTGCCATCTACGCGCTGTTCGCGATCGCGCTGCTCTGGCTCGGCATTCGCTTCCAACCGGCGATCGGCCTCGTGTGGACCGTGGGATCCTTGACCGCGGCGGGTTTGGCGCAAGCGGGCTGGCTCGCGCTTCGCTCGCGCAAACACGTCGCGGCCTTTCGGGACGCCGAGACGACTCCGACCGTCCCGCTGCGCCCCCGCGGCGCTATCATCTCCGAACTCACCTCCGGACCCCGCTCGCCACGATGAACCGACGCGACCCCCTGGCTGCCCTCCGCACCGAACTCGACGAAGCCCTCGGCCGCGGGCCGAACGAGAAGGGCCTCTATTCCGCGACGCTCGCCGGCATCAGCGGCGGTGACGTGATCGTCGAGCTCGGGCCGCGCGTCCAAGGCGCGATCCCGCTCGACGAGTTCGACGACGAACCCGTGCTCGGCGGAGAGGTCGACGTGTCGTTGCGCGGGCGCGAGGACTCGCTTTGGACCTTCTCGATCCAAGAAGCGCGCGCGCTCGCCGCCTGGAGCGAGATCGAGGTCGGCTCGCTCGTCTCGGGCACCGTCATCGGCGTCAACAAGGGCGGGCTCGAACTGCGCATCGGCAAGCTGACCGCCTTCTGTCCCGCGTCCCAGGCCGCGCTGGGTCGGGTGGAGGACTTGACCACCTTCGGCGGCCAGTCGCTCGTCTGCGAGGTCGTCGAGATCGACTCCGCGCGTCAGCGCGTGGTCGTGTCGCGGCGCGCCGTGCTCGAGGCCGAGCGCGAGACCAGTCGCGCCGCCGTCGTCTCCGACTTGACCCCCGGCGCCGTCGTGCGCGGCAAGGTCAAGCGCATCGAACCGTTCGGCGCGTTCCTCGAGGTCGCGCCCGGCGTCGAGGGCTTGTTGCACGTCTCACAGATCTCGCACGTGCGCGTCGAGGATCCGAACGACGCCTTGAAGGTCGGGCAGGACCTCGAGGTGCAGATCCTCGAGATCACCGAGGGCGGCAAGCGCATCGCGCTCGGCCGCAAACAACTGGAATCCGATCCGTGGGACGTGGCCCAAGAGCGCTTTCGTCCCGATCTGGTCGTCAACGGGATCGTTCGCCGGGTCGCGGACTTCGGCGCGTTCGTGGAACTCGAACCCGGGCTGGAAGGCTTGGTGCACGTCTCCCAGACCGGCGTGGAGCGCGGGCGCTCCTTGGGCGACGTCTTCCAGGTCGGCGGCGAACTGGCGGTGCGCGTCCTGAACGTCGACCCCGTTCAGCGGCGCATCGGCCTTTCGCGCCTCGATCCGAGCGGCGCCGTGTTGGGTTCCGACGAGGCGCTCGACGCGTCCGAGATGAAGGAGTTCGTCGACACCACGAACGCGAACAGCGGGCTCGGTACGAACCTCGGGAGCCTGTTCAAGAAGGCGCTCGAGAAGGAGTAGCGGCCGCGTCGATCGCTGCCAGGTCGCTTTCGCGACTGGCGATTCCCGCGCCCAAACGTTCGATGCGGTTCGCGAGTCGTCGGCGCGCGCTCGCGAGCGACTGCTGCTCGACCTCGTCATCGGCCGCTTCGTGCAGTTCGTCCAGGGCCGCCGCCTGCTCGACCAAGCGCGCGTGCTCGTCGCGCAGGCCTTGGAGCGAACCCGCGACGTTGGCCTTGTCGAAGGCGACGTCCTCGCCGTCCACCGTGCTTTCGCGCAAGATCCCGATGGGCGCCGTAGCGATGATCGGCTCGCTGTCCAGGCGGCGCTGGTTCATGAAGCTCGGCGAGACGATCTCGATCCCTCCCGCGTGCAGGTGGTCGACCATCGCTTCGCGCAGCTCGGAGCGAGCGGAGATCAACCGACCCACGTCCCGCTGAAGTCCCGCGACGCGATAGACGACCGAGAAATCGCCCAGTTCGAGGAGCTGGACGAAGGGTTCCTCGAGCCCCGCCGACTCGGCTGCTTCGAGCAGGTGCCGCTCGACGTCCAGACGTGAGACGTCGTAGCCCAGCGAGACGTCGGCGGAGAGCACGGTGCCCGAGGTTCGGATCACCTTGACCGGCTCGTTGACGAGCAGCAGGTTCGGGATCGTGACGAGGTCGCGGTCCTCGGTCTGAATCTCGACGGCGAACAACCCGCGCACCGTCACGCGTCCGAATTGCCCCTTCGCCTGCACCCAGTCCCCGGGCTTCAGGTTGTCGATCGAGCGCAACATCGCGCCGGCGAGCACGTTGCCGAGGAAGGTGGACGACGCCAAGGCGATCATCGCCGAGAGGATCAGTCCGAAGAGGCTCAAGAGATCCTTGCGCACGCTCGCGTCGGGGAGCGCGAGGATGACGGCGAGCCCACCCCCCAGCACGATCGCTACACCGAGGAGCTGCCGTCGGATGCGGCCCGACTCGCTCTCCGAGCGGCCCGGATGTCCGAAGCGCACGTGGGCGAAGAACGCCGCGCCGAAGATCGCTAGGACGACGACCCAGCGTACGTCCATCCAAAGGTCGGACCAGGCTGCCAACGCCGCAAGCGGGGCGCAGCTCACGACGCTCAAGACCAACCTCGGTAGTAGCCGCCCCACACGCCGTAGCGCGGGCCCCACCAGGGATCGTAGAGGCCCATGCCGCCGTAGTAGCCGCGGTGGAAGGGATCGTCGAAGGGATCACGATAGACGCGCCCCCGCGCCCGATCGAACACGGCGCTGGCGGTCAAGGTTTCGACGCCGCGCCGCAAGGCCCAGGTGAAGGTCAGGCTGTCGAGATCGACGCCCCGCGGCGGAAAGGGGAACGCGAGATTTACGAGCACGGACTCCTTGGGGGCCACCGACCAACCCTCGCCCTCGGCGACGTTCGCGACGGGCTCGCCGAAGCGCTCGAGCCTTCCGTCCAGCAAGGCGAATTGATCGGGAACGACCTGCAGCGTCGCATCGCTCCGGTTCTCGACCAGGAGGCGCACGCGCGCCTCGTTTCCGCTGTCGCGTTCGACGAGCCCTTCGATCTGCGCGAACGAGCGCGCCCAGGGCGCGTTCCCCGCTTCCGCGAACGAGACCTCGGCCGTGGTCGGCACGTAGCGAATGTTTGCCAGCGACGAGCATGCGCCCAGGGCCAGCCAAGCGATGAGGCTGAAGATCCTTCCTACCATGCTCGCAGTCTAGCGCACGCGATTCAGGACCGACGCGGTCGGGCGAGTGGTCCCGTCGGCCAAAGCGTGGCAGGATGGAGTCATGCCGCTCTTCCTCCTGCTGCTCGTCCAGGGCCTGGATCCTGACCAGGAATCCGCCTGGGACGGCATGTTCGAGAACTTCTTCTCGCCCGCCATGGCGATGAAGTTGGCCTTCATCGCCCTGACGGCGCCGCTCTGGTGGCCGATCGCCAAGGTGCTCTGGAGCGAGTTGCGTAGCTCCATCGAGGACGATTCGGATGCGTTCGCGCCGGCACACCTGTCGCCGCAGGCGCCGCCGAAGACAGAAGGCAATCCGTGGGTCAGCATCCCGTACGCGATCTATCGCAAGCAGGGTCGAGCGGGCGCCGTGCGCGAAGCCGGCCGGCAGGCCCAGGCGGAGTCGCAGCGCGGTTCGGCCGGCGCGCCGGCGCGGCGCGCCGGACACGCAACCGCGCGGCGCGGCAGCGGCTCGCGCGGCGGTTTCTGACGCGGCGCACGGGGGCGGCGCGATCAGCGGGCGCGCCGGAAAGCGACGCGCTCCAACTGGAACGCGACACAGCGCCGACGATCATCGCCGCGATAGACGAAGTCGTCCGCGAACAGTTCGACGCTCGCCAGCGGCGCGGCCGTCGCCGCTTCTACGTCGAACGCGACATCGAACGATTCACCGGGCATGACGCTCAAGCGCCCGACGGTACGACCGTCCACGTCGACCCGGATCGTGGCGCCGAGCAGCGCGCGGTCGGGAAGAAAGCGCCCTTGCACGACCAGCTCCCGGCCGTCGGCGCGGCCGAGCGCGAGCGCCACCGCTGGACCCGCGGTACCGTCGTCCGCGACGCCGCCATGCGCTTGCTTCGTCGCGACCTCGCTGTCGAGCGGGAACACGAGTTCGCTCGAAAAGCGCTCGGCGAACGACGCCAGCGCGCCGGGTCCCGTCGACTCGCGCAGCTCGCGATCCCCCTGCTCGAACAACGTGGACGGCTCGCCCCAAGCAGCGAGCTCGCGTCCGAGGAGGCGCGCATCGGAAATCGACCGATAGAGCGCTCGCGCCACGGTCTCGTGGGCAGCGGCATTCCAGTGATAGTCCTTGGCGTGCACCCAGTTCTCGGGATCCGTCGCGAACGCGGCGGGCACGAACCAGAACCGCTCGGGCGACACGACGTCCAGCCAGCGGTCGCCGAGGACCGCATTCAGGGTTCCCCAGTGCGCCACCAGCACGTACGGCGCGTCGAAGGGCTCGAGCGCGCGCTGCAGCCCATCGATCGAGCGTGCCGCGGCCTCGAAGCGCGCACGGCTGGTGTGGTCGAGCGCCAGGTTCAAGAGGTTCGGGCCGCGAAAGCGGTGCTCCCCGAGGTGGGTCGTCAAGAAGACCGTGTCGGCTTGTTCGGGACGGGCGGGCACCAGCCGGCCTTGCGTTCCGAAGCCACGTACGCCGGCGGCGTCGTCCAGGTCGTTCGCCACGCTGAGGTGGACGACCAGATCGGGCACGAGGGACTCGAGCTGTCGCCGCAGGAACTGCGTAGCGGCAGCGATGTTCCAACTGGGCACACCGACGTTGAGACACTCGATTCCCTCGGGAGCAAACCCGCCGAACTCGATCAGCGCGCGTTCGAGCCGCGCACCGAAACGCTCGTCCGCGCCGACTCCGAAGCCGAACACGAAGGAATCGCCCAGCAGCACGATGCGTGTTCGGCCGGCTGGCTTGGGGGACACCCAGTCGCGTTCGCGCAGCCCCATCGCATTGGAGTCGAACCGAAAGCCGTCGCTCTCGCCGTCCACGATGCCGGGCTGCATCACGCGCGCGACGCTGGCGTCGGGGTGCGAGTCGTAGGCACCCCCGCTCTCCTGGACGAGCTGCCGAACGACCTCGCGCTTGAGCTCGGGATCAGCGAGGAGTTCCGCCGAGGTCGGGACGCGGTTCACGAGCAACGACCAAACCAGCGCGATGCCGAGCGCCAGGGCGACTCCGATCGCGACCGCGAGCGGTCCACGCGAATCGAAGCTGTCGGGCTGGGGCGCTGCGGTCACGGCGGAGAGGCTAGCGGGCGCGCGGGGTGGCAGCAAGCTCCGCCACTCGCGGCTTGGAGGTCGAGGCCTGGTTCCGCACACTGGCCGACACCATGCCCGTCCCGACCGCCTTCGCGGCGCGCACCCACGCGCTCGCCACCAGTCTCGCGTTCAAGGAATGGGCCGGCTGTCACGCCGTTCGCCACTACGGCGCCTATCCCGATCGCGAGTACTACGCACTGCGCACGGCCGCGACGGTGATGGACGCGACGCCGCTCTACAAGGTCGACGTCCGCGGGCCTGACGCAGCGCGGCTCTTCTCGCGCGTCACGGTGCGCGACTTCACGGACTTCGCGCCCGGGCGCGTCGCCTACACGACCTGGTGCGACGATCGCGGCAAGGTCATGGACGACGGCACGGTGATGCGCTTCGACGACGAGCGCTGGCGCTTGACGTCGGCCGAGCCGGCCTACGGCTGGCTGGCGAAGCACGCGCGCGGATTGGATGTCGAGCTCTGCGATGTCAGCCGCGAGGTCGCCGCGCTCGCGCTCCAGGGTCCCTACGCGCGCGACGTCCTCGCCCGACTGGTCGGGTCGGTCGCCGACGAGCTGCGCTACTTCCGAGCTCGGGAGACGCGCGTCGGCGGAAGCGACGTCTTGATCACTCGGACCGGGTACACCGGCGACCTCGGTTACGAGTTGTGGGTCGAGAACGCCGACGCGCCCGACCTCTGGGACGCCGTGCTCGAAGCGGGACGGCCCGTGGGGCTCTTGCCGATGGGCCTCGACGTGCTCGACATCGCGCGCGTCGAAGCGGGCTACATGCTGCACGGCGTCGAGTACACGTCCGCGCGCGACGCGTTCATTCCGCGGCAGGAATCGACGCCCTACGAGCTGTCGCTCGATTGGATGGTCACGCTCGAGCGCGAGCCCTTCGTGGGTCGCGCGGCCCTTGTCGCCGAGCAACGGCGTGGCGTC
Source organism: Planctomycetota bacterium (assembly GCA_040880665.1). GTDB lineage: Bacteria > Planctomycetota > UBA1135 > UBA1135 > JBBDIB01. The sequence continues at coordinate 5,212 of JBBDIB010000058.1, read as the reverse complement.
GCCAAACGGCTGGTCGGCCTCGAGATCGACTGGGACGCGTACGAGGCCTTGCTCGAGGGTTACGGACTGCCGCCGGCCTTGGCGACGGCGACCTGCCGCGACGGCGTGCCGGTGTTCCGGCGCGGCAAGCAGATCGGCTATGCGACGAGTCGCACGTGGTCGCCGCTCTTGAAGCGCTACCTCGCGCTCGCGCACGTGCCCGACGGTGACGCACAGCCGGGCGCCGAACTCGAGATCGAAGTCACGGTCGAGTACGAACGACGCCGCTGCACCGCCCGCGTGGTGCCGCTGCCGTTCTTCGATCCCCCCCGCAAGAAGACGACGCCGGCGCTCACCGCCGCTCCCGCCCGATGAAGACGAAGTACGACGCGATCGTCGTGGGCGGCGGTCACAACGGCCTGGCCTGCGCCGCCTACCTCGCGAAGGCGGGCAAGGACGTGTTGGTTCTCGAGCGCCGCCACGTGCTGGGCGGCGCCGCCGTCAGCGAGGAGGTCTTCCCGGGCTTCACGTTCTCGGTCTGCTCGTACGTCGTGAGCCTGCTGCGGCCGTGGATCATCCGCGACCTCGAGCTGCCGCGCTTCGGCCTCGAATTGATCCCGCTCGAGTCGTCGTTCCTACCGCTGCCCGACGGCCGGTCGCTGTGCCGTTGGGCCAACGCCGGCGACACGCGCCGTGAGATCGCCGCGTTCAGCGCGAAGGACGCCGAGATCTTCCCGGAGTTCGGTCGCGCGATGAGCAAGATCGGGCAGTTCGTCAAGCCGGTGATCGACTCACCCGCGCCCGACCCTGGCTCGTTCTCGCCGTCGGAGCTGGCGGGCCTGCTACGCCTCGGCACGCGCTTCCGCGACGCCTCGGCGGACGCGATGGACTTTCGCCTGAAGCTCTTGACGATGAGCGCGGTCGACCTCCTGGACGAATGGTTCGAGTCCGAAGCGCTCAAGGCGCCCATGTCGGTCAGCGGCATCATCGGCACGTTCCTCGGTGTGCGGTCGCCCGGAACGGCCTACGTGCTGCTGCACCACTACATGGGCGAGATCGACGGCGCGTTCCGCTCATGGGGCTTCGCGCGCGGCGGCACGGGTTCCGTCTCGAACTCGATCGCGGCGGCGGCGCGACACTTCGGCGCCGAGATCCGCACCGAAGCGCCGGTCGCCCGCATCGTCGTCGAAGGCGGCACGGCCAAGGGCGTCGTCTTGCAGGACGGCACCGAGTTGCGCGCGACCGATGTCGTCTCGGGCTGCGACCCCCACCGCACGTTCCTCGGGTTCGTCGGCGAGGAACTCTTGCCCGACGACTTCACCGCGCAGTTGCGGCGCTTTCGCTATCGCGGCTCGTCGGGCAAGGTCAACCTCGCGCTCGACCGCCTGCCCGAGTTCGCGTGTCGCCCCGGCGCCGACCACCTGCGCGGCGACATCGCAATCGCGCCCAGCATCGGCTATCTCGACCGCGCGTATCAGGACGCGAAGGCGGGCCGCTTCTCCGAGCGACCGTACATCAACGTCGTGATCCCGTCGCTCGTCGATCCGACGGTCGCGCCGCCCGGCAAGCACGTGATGTCGTGCTTCGTGCAGTACGCGCCGTACGAGCTCGCGGACGGGCCCGCCGCTTGGCCCGCGCAACGCAACGCCTTCGGTGACGCCGTCGTCGATACGTTGGCCGAGTACATCCCCGGCTTCCGCGAGTCGATCCTGCATCGTCAAGTGCTGACCCCGTGGGACCTCGAACAGGAGTTCGGCCTGACCGAGGGCAACATCTTCCACGGCGAGCTGACGCTCGAGCAGCTCGCGTTCCAACGGCCCGTGGCGGGCTTCGCGCGCTATTCGACGCCGGTGCGGCACCTGTGGTTGGCAGGCTCGGGCGCGCATCCGGGCGGCGGCATCATGGGTGCGCCGGGTGCGCTCTGCGCGAAGACGATGCTGGGCAAACGCGCCAGTGCGGCGATCACGGCCGGGGGCGGACGATGAGCGCCGAACCCACCTGCGAGGCCGCCGGCGCGCACTGGGACTTGATCGTGCTCGGCAGCGATCTCGAGGGCTTGGCCGCCGCGGCGGAGGGTGCGCGCCTCGGGCTGCGCACGCTGCTCGTCGGCGGCGACGTGCTGCCCGGCGGAACGGCGCGCGAGCACACGCTGGCGCCGGGCTACGTCGCGGCGGGGCTCGTCGACGACACCGAGACGACGGCGCGTGCTCTGCTCGAGCCGTTGGGGCTGGAGCAATCGGGCTTGGCCTGGGGCCCGACGCCGCCGCGCTACGGGGTCAGCGGCGCGGGCACGCTCGCGCGCGTCGACGAGGACGCCGAGGTCGCGCGCGCCTTCGGCGCCGACAACGCGGCGCGGCTCGGTCGCTGGCGCCGTTGGCTGCACCGCGTCGGCCCCGCGGTGCTCGCGCTCTGGAACGCCGCGCCGCCCGAGTTGGTCGAGCCGGGTGCCGACGAGGCCTTGCGCATGGCACAACGCGCGTTCGCGCTGCGCCGCCTCGGCAAGCGCGATCTCTACGAGCTGCTGCACACCGCGCCGCAACCCGCCTGGGACCTGGCGGAAGAGCGCTTCGACCTCGGGGCGTTCGGCGCCGCGTGGACGGCGCCGGCCCTCTTGGGTCTGCCGCACGGACCGCGAGCGCCGGGCTCCGCGGCGCTCGTGCTGCTCGACGGACTCCTCCGCGGGGCGCGCCCCATCGGCGGACCGCCCGCGTTGGCGCGCGCCCTGTTCGGCGCGCTGCGACGCTTTGGCGGCGGTCACCGCCTCGGCCTGGCCGCGACGCGCGTCTTGCTCGCCGGCGGTCGCGTGCGCGGCGTGGCGCTCTCCGATGGCACGGAACTGTCCGCGCGGCGCGTCATCGCAACGGAAGGCATCGCACGGAGTCTGCGGCAGCTCTTCGAGCCCGCCGAGCTGCCGGCGTTGCTGCACGATCTGGCCGAGGACTGGCGCACGCGCGGAACCGTCAGCGTCGCTCGCTACGCGTTCGAGCGCTCGCCGTTCACCGATCTGCGCGAGCCCGTGCGCGTCGTCTCGGCGCCCGACCTCCGCACGCTCGAGGTCAGCGTCGATGCGCACTGGAACGGCGAACTGCCCGCCGCGCCCGCGATCGTGTTCGATCTCGACCCGACCGGCGCGCCCGGCGGCGGCGCGATCGTCACGGCCCAGGTGCACGGCGCCCGGCGTCCCGCCGGGGGTTGGAACGACGCCCGACGCGCGCAACTCGATCGCTTGGTGCGCGCGACGCTGGCCGACACCTCGGGCCGCTCGGAAGAGCCCGTGGCCGCCGAAATCCTGACGCCCGACGAGCTGGAAGCGCGCTACGGACTGGACGGTGGGCACCTGGGCGGCGGCGAGACCAGCCTCGACCGTCTGTGGCTCCGGCGGCCGCACCTCGCGGTCTGCCGCTATGCGACGCCGATCCCGGGCTTCTACCTGGGCGGCCGCGCGGCGCACCCCGGCGGCCCGTTCCGCGGCGGAGCCGGCGTGCTCGCCGCGCGCCGCGCCGTGCGCGACGCGCGCGGCGAATAAGGGACCGACCGAACCCGTCCGTGGGGTCAAGCCGAGGCTGCCCCGCGACCGATAGCTCGGGCGATGGACGTCGTCATCGCCAACTGCTTCAAGCTGGGCCTCCTCGCGCTCTCGGCCCGCTGGTGGCTGCCGGTCGTCAAGGAACTGGTGCTGCAGGTCAAGAACGCCGCCGACGAGACGGGCGCCAGCGCGCCTTCGCCGGTCTCCATCGAGCCCACGGACTCACGCGAGCTGTTCGACGACGTCGGCGCTTCCGCCTGGAACAAGCGTCGGCGGATCAACCGTCGTTGGGACACGGGCCGCTGACGACGGGCTAGTGCTGCCAGGTCTCGAGCAGCCAGGGCTCGAACGCGATGCAACCGCAGTCGCGACAGGGCGGCAAGAGCGGCGAGAGCACGTCGTACGCCACCTCGTACGAGTAACTGGACGCGAGCACCTCGGGATCACCCCTCTCGGTCCGCCGCTCCCGCACGACGCCGAGCAGCGCCTTCAACTCCGCGTTCAGCGGCAACCAGACGAAGTTCGAGCAGAAGAACGCGCCGCCGGTGTCCTCGACCGCGCGCAGTTTGGCCTCGAGCTCGGCGAGCCGCGGCTCGAGCTCGACCAGACGCTCGTACGTGATGTCGCGGTCGTCGTCCACGTGGATTCTTCCTGGAGCGCTCCTGTGACCCCGCGGGAGCGGGACTGGGGTGGATAAGGGGACTTGAACCCCCGACCTCCGGTGCCACAAACCGGCGCTCTAACCAACTGAGCTATACCCACCGATGTCCCGCCCGAGCAGGCGGGGCCGAGGATGATCGGGCCGCGCAGGTCCGCTGTCAAGGGAGCGATCGCGGACAAGGAATCGGCGCACGCGGTCGATAAGGTTTCCCCATGAAGCTCCGCCGCTCTCTCGCCGTATTCTCCACCTCCCTCGTGGCGCTCCTGGCCGCGACCTCCTGCTCGATCGTCCCCGAGGCACGCGGCGCACTGCGGTATCAGTTGCTCGAGCCGTCCGGCGACCTGGCCGCCTCCAGCGGCGGCGGCTCGTCGTCGACCAGCCTCGACCGACTCGGACTCGGCGATCGCGAGGAGCTGCTCAGCCCGCGCGCCGACGTCTCGTGGGGTCCGGTCGACCTGATGGTCAGCGCCTTCGACCTGTCGGCCAGCGGCAGCGGCGAGGTCGACGGAACGTACGAGCTCGGCGGCGTGACCATTCCCGCCGGGGAGTCCGTCGACAGCGACTTGGACCTGACGCACGTCTCGGCGCTGATGACCTGGGACCTCGTGCCCACCGATCTGATCGATATCGGCATCGGCTTCGGCGTCGCCTACATCGACTTCGACGTGACGCTGGACGGCGAGTTCAGCGGCACGGCGCGCACCGCTGAAGAGGTACCGATCCCCGTGCTCGCCCTGCGCGCCGAGGTCGACCTGGGCCCGGTGACCGGCAACCTGCACGTTTCCGGCATGTCGATCGACATCGACGACGTCGACGCGATGTACCTGGACGCGGATGCGTTCGTGGCGTATCGCTTCTCGGAACTGCTCGGCGTGGAGGCCCAACTGCAGGTGGGCTATCGCCACGTGGAGCTCGAATTCGACTACGACGACGGCGGCAGCAACGTCGACGGCGAGCTCGAGCTGTCGGGCGTCTACTTCGGCCTCGCGGTCGGCTTCTAGCCCGGTTCCCTCACCACGATTCGATCGGATTCGTCGTAGATCGTT